>JBBDIY010000053.1:0-17500 GCA_040880185.1 Paenibacillaceae bacterium | reverse complement strand
GCGGAACTTTCTTCCGTTAGTGTGCTGGTTGAGGGGTAATATGGAGTAATTGTGAATGGTTTGCGGAAGAAACTTCCGTTAACCCCCAGAAATCTGGTTACTTAAGAGCAGTAGCGGAACTTTCTTCCGTTAGTGTGCTGATTGAGGGGTAATATGAGTATTTGTGACATAAGAAGAGACCCTCATCACTAAGAGTCTCTTCCCATCTGCATCTTCCTCACCTTAACCCACCATCAACCGAACTTATACGTCATCCCATGTCCGCCCTTCGGATATACCCATTCAATATTGTTCGATGGGCAGGCGATCCGACATGTGCCGCACTCGATACAGTTCTCAAACGCAACCGTTGTGATATTGATCTTCGCTTTCCAATCATACACATCCGCTGGGCCGAAGAAGGTACAATCCTTGTTAACACAATCGATACAGCTTTGTGTCTCCTTAATAACGAGATGCGATTTATCATCACATCTGTAACGAATCATGAACAATTTGTCTGATATCGTTGAAGTACTCATCCGTTCATCGACCTCCATCCCTTATAGCCTAGCTTCAGCATGTTCATCGTTCCCCCGGCAGCTTCCTTCAACAAGCGTATCGCCATCTTCTGCTTCTCCGCTTTGGAAATCCCGTCAACCAGGAACATATTGTACATGGCATCATTCACAGCTTTAAGCAGCTTATTAAACAGCATATCTGGATCGTTCTCCTTCAAGAACTGATGCATGCCCTTATACTTCTTCAAATCCTTGATCACAAAAGATTCGCGAATCAATTCATCCAGCGGCTTGGCGCTGGCGGTTATCCAACTGTACACTCTACGTCACACTGGAGCCATGTTCGATGTGCGCTGGTGCTATCGTGCAATCCCGGATTGATCGGGTTGTAAATGGAACAGCCGACCCGAAGGCCGGCTGTGCTGGATCGCTAATGAATTTGCTGCAGGAGAATCGATTCAACCACCGATTTCTTCCACAAGCTGCGGAGTAAGTGTCCTATCAGATGAGAAGAACTCTTCATGAATAGATGGAACCAGCTAACAATCATTGAATTCATTATTCAAATCAAATTTGGACTAAGCCTTTTCCATAAAGGATGGTATCAACACACCGTCATAACCAATCATGCCCAATTCATATGCTCTTTCTACTATACTCATTTTTTTATTCTCAAATTCGTAATTGCCATTGAGTTTAGCATTAATTCCAGAACTTTGAATTTCGTAATTCGGTATATCACGGGAATACTTCTGATTAATTACCTGATCCTTTTGAATTGCTTTCATAAAAGTATCAAAGGAAACTCTATCACGATTACCGTGTGTAGTAATTCCCATATCCCCACCATAAGCTTTAAAACGATTAACTAGAGTTGCTTTTGTATAAGCGGCAAATTCTGGCGTAAATCTTCGATTCGTATCCACAGCAGCAAATGACACAATTTCACCTCCCTTCAACACAGCAGTTAGCACCCTTATAGATATATCGGTTGCATATATTAAGATCTTTATGCAATTATTTGAATTTAACGCACTTGCTATACTAGCTAAATCATATTTATTCTGTATCCCATCCCATTTGGATACTGTAGAGCAGATGATAATTAATTTACAGTAATATAAAGAAAGTCCGTGATGCTTTGATTTGGAGGGTAGTAATTTATCGAGGTCGCGGAAAATTGACGGCAACGTCTGCCAAATCAAATCCCCTATATTGTATCGCACCTATAACTAACCCAGAACTAAAGGGTGTTGGCATGTGTAACTCCTACAGCGAATATTTCCAAAGTCGATAATCCCTCGTCCAAATCAAGAATTCCTTCAATAAAGTTACCTTGTCCAAGTTCGTTGAGAAACTCACCATAATCATCCATTTCCAAGTGTTGTCTCTCATGCGATACATCATTCATTTCAAGTATTTGTTCTGCGTTGTAAAGTGCGTTTACCTTATTGAAGGTGTGTACTCCTGTTGGGCACAAAAAACCTCCTCTAGATCGAATAATTACATTCGATTCAGGGAGGTTCTTTTCCTGTCTCACTCTATGGGTTCAGACCCTGGAGGGTAGTCTCTTCTCGTTCTTTACATCCATCCCACCATCAACCGAACTTATACGTCATCCCATGTCCGCCCTTCGGATATACCCATTCAATATTGTTCGATGGGCAGGCGATCCGACATGTGCCGCACTCGATACAGTTCTCAAACGCAACCGTTGTGATATTGATCTTCGCTTTCCAATCATACACATCCGCTGGGCCGAAGAAGGTACAATCCTTGTTAACACAATCGATACAGCTTTGTGTCTCCTTAATAACGAGATGCGATTTATCATCACATTTGTAGCGGATCATGAACAATTTGTCTGATATCGTTGAAGTGCTCATCCGTTCATCGACCTCCATCCTTTATAGCCCAGTTTCATTAAATTGACCGTCCCACCAGCAGCTTCCTTCAGTATGCGAATTGCCATCTTCTGCTTATCCGCTTTGGAGATCCCATCAACTAGGAACATATTATACATCGCCTCGTTCGCGGCTTTAGGCAGTTTATTAAACAGCATATCCGGATCGTTCTCCTTCAAGAACTGATGCATGCCTTTGTACTTCTTCAAATCCTTGATCACAAAAGATTCGCGAATCAATTCGTCATATCGCTTCAACGAAGCCGCTGAGTAGTCACCCTTCTGCTTCGCTTCAATGATCGCTTCTGCTGCCAGACGGCCCGACGTCATCGCCAGATTCGTCCCCTCACGGTGAACGAAGTTAACGAGCTGTGCCGCATCGCCAGCCATCATCCAACCGCTACCCGATAACGTCGGTATGGAATGATAGCCGCCCTCTGGAATCAAGTGACCCGAATATTCCTTCGTCTCGCCACCCTGGATCAGCTTACGGATCATCGGATGCTGCTTCACGGATTCAAGCAATTCATATGGCTTAATTCGCTTCTCGCGCAAGTGATTGACCATTACGCCGATGCCTAGGGATAATGTATCTTTATTCGTATAACAGAAACCCATTCCCGCCATACCAAGTGAGGTTTCACCCATGAATTCAATCGTAACCCCTTCGTCACCCTCAAGATTGAAACGATCTTCGATTTTCTCTCTTGGTAACGCAATAACTTCCTTCACGACGAGCGAGACTTCATCTGGATTCCATTCCTTATGAACGCCCATCGCCTTACCTATCAATGAGTTAACACCGTCTGCGATAACCACTACATCTGCATACAGATCGCCATCCTCACGATCCGTCTTGACACCTACAACCTTATCCCCTTCACGAATAACATCGAGTGCTACCGTCTCATACACAGGAATCGCTCCAGCATCTACGGCCTTCTGCGCAAACCACTGATCGAATTTCACACGAAGACCTGTAAAAGAGTTAAAGGGCTCTTTAAATGCTTCATTCCGATGTCCTAAGGTTACCATCGATTGCTTGCCCATCATCCAGATGCGGTTCTCAACGATATGCCGTTCAACGGGTGCATTGCGCTCTAACCAGAATTCCGGTACCAGCTCTTCGATCTGCTTGCGATACAATACACCACCGAACAGGTTCTTGGCCCCTGGAAATTCTCCCCGCTCCAATAACACGACACTCAGTCCAGCTCTAGCCATCGTTAATGCAGCCGCAGCGCCTGCAGGCCCACCGCCTACAACAATCGCATCAAATTTCTCATTCATGTGCCTGACCCCCCACGCTCGCGAATAATCCTCTCTTGCTCTTCACTGCCTCCGTGATCGCGGGCACGATCTTGAACAAATCCCCCACAATACCGTAGTGCGCAAATTGGAAGATCGGAGCGTTCTCATCTTTATTAATCGCTACGATTACGTCTGAGCTGCTCATTCCAACTGTATGTTGTACCGCCCCTGAAATTCCTATGGCAAAATATAACCGCGGCCGCACCGTCTGACCGGTCTGACCGACCTGATGATCATGTCCGATCCAGCCTGCATCTACAGCAGCACGGGATGCTCCAACGACGCCGCCTAGCGCATCGGCCAGCTCCTGCAGCATCTTGAATGGCTCTGCGCCACCAAGACCACGTCCACCAGCAACGATCACTTCAACCTCTTCGAGGTTAATCGTTCCCGTTTCTCTAATAAAATCCATGACACGAGTGGCGATTTCCTCCTCGCGCATCTCATTGTCAATCCGTTTGATCGGCGCCTGACGAGTCGTATCCCGAGGCAGAGCCTGGAATACACCGGCACGAGCAGTTGCCATCTGTGGACGATATTGCTTACAAAGAATCGTCGCCATCATCTTCTCCGAGAAAGCAGGTCGGCTTGCTAGCAACAGTCTCGATGGGTGTTCCTCTACATCTAGCTGAGTCGTATCAGCCGTCAAACCTGTTGGAAGATGGGTGGCAATCGCACCAGCCAGATCTCTTCCTGTCGCAGTAGCTCCGAATAATACAATTTCCGGTTTGAACTCATGAATCATTTTCAGACAAACTCTGCTGTAAGGTCTCGTCCGATAAGTCTTCAATTCAGCAGCGTCACAGAGATAAACCTCGTCCGCTCCATAAGAAATTGCTTCTTGAGCTAGATGCTCAACTTCGTGACCAATGACAAGCGCCATCAGCTTGGTTTCCAGCTTATTGGCTAGCTTCTTACCTTCTCCCAGTAACTGCCATGACACCTGTTTAGCTATACCATCTCGTTGTTCAACAACGATAAGAACGCCTCGGAACGCTGACCAATCGGGCATTATATCTTCGGCTTCTACTTGTTCCTCTGCCATCTACTATCGCCTCCGCACTATGATGAGCTTGCATAAATTATTGAATGCAGCAACTATTCTTATTACCCAGTCCAACCCATTCTTGTAGGAAGTTCGCCTTCCCATAGCTTAGCTATGAGTTGCTCTGCTGTGGACTGTTCATTCTCACCCTCAATACGTTCACCGTTGATGCTACGAATTTCCGGCACCCAGGTCTTAGCAACGATCGTTGGTGAACCCTTCAGCCCAATCTGCGCCTTGTCCAGATCAGGGAAATCAGCGGTTGTCCATACCGTCGGTTTATATCTTGCTGCTCGAATCATGCCAGGTAAAGAAGCACGACGAACCTTATTAAGCTCCTTCAAAGCGGTGATTAGTAGCGGCATGCTCGTCTCCACAACCTCGATACCATCTTCAAGATGGCGATGAACCGTTACTCTACGTTGCTCTTCATCAACCTTCACAACCTTGGTCACATACGTCAATTGTTCAAGATCCAGTCGGCACGCAACACCGGGACCAACTTGTCCTGTATCGCCATCTAACGTTTGTTTGCCACAGAACACCATATCTACAGGACCCCAAGTCTCAGCGATCTTACTAATCGTACTCGCTACAACATAAGAGGTTGCCAATGTATCCGCCCCAGCGAACCCGCGATCGGTTACCAATACTGCTTCATCCGCACCAAGCGAGATGCACTCCTTCAAACTTTTCTCTGCCGGCGGTGGGCCCATAGTCACTACAGTCACCCGAGCGCCTTGCTCGTCTTTAATCCGCAACGCTTCCTCAAGACCATGTAGATCGTAGAAATTCACGATACTAGGCACACCCTGTCGAATGAGCGTATTATTCTTCGGATCAATGCGAATCTCTCTACTGTCTGGTACCTGCTTAATACACACCACAAGATGCAACATGCTAAACCCTCCCTGTTCTAATCAACATCGCACGTTGCCAAAGTTTGTGAAAAAAGTCACTAACTTTGGCAACGGTTTCAAATCTTCTATAATTATTACTATATCATATGCAGCGTTCTCTGTGAATGTACATTATTTCACAGCGCTTAATATTGCTTCAGCTTCTCTAAATTCGTTACAATGATACGTTTATTCTCAATCACAATAACCTTACGATCTTGCAGCTCTTGAAGTACCTTCGTGACCGTTTCACGGACAGTACCGACAATATTCGCAAGCTGTTGATGCGTCAACTTCAAGTCGATCAAGAGGCCACCTTGTACAGGCTTTCCATAATCCTCCGATAACCGATGAATATTCTTCAGAATGCGTGAACGGACATCCAGAAAGGTTAGGTCATGAATTTGTTCATTGGCTTTGCGCAGTCTTCCCATGGAAACCTCTAGTAAATTCAAGCACAGCTTCGGACTGCTCAGCATGAACTCGTGGAAGTCGTTGCGATTTAGCTTATATATCTTACTCCGTTCCAAAGTTTCCGCAGTGGCCGAGCGGGTAAACCCCTTCTGAACCAATGCCATCTCACCAAAAAAATCACCATCGCGAAATAACGCCAATGTGATCTCCTTCTCATCCTCCAGCTTGGAAATTTTCACAAAACCAGATTCGATTAGATAAAATTCATTGCCTACATCACCCTCGAAGAAGAGGAATGCCCCCTTCTTGTAAGTCCGTTCATGAAACAATGGCGCAATCGAGTCCAACTCTTCTTCACTGAAATCCTCGAACAGCGGCACATTTTTCAGCAATGCTGTAATCGTACCCTTACTCATTCATTTAACCACACTTTCCAAACTTCCTTAAACTGCCGTATTCTCTTTTTCCCCGATGCCTGTTATCATGACATGTAATTGTGATGAGAGATCAATTTCATAAGACTGCTTAAGCACAAATCCGTCCGCATCATTCAATATTCGAATAACCGGACGTTGCATACAATGGATGTTCACCTTCGATACAATACCACTTTCTCCTGTATTCAATAATACACTAAGTCCAACTGGGAAAATAGCAACTTTATTACGAAATAATTCCACTTTCTCATGATCATACAAACTACCGGAACCAGCATACAAAATCTCCATAGCTTCATGAGGTAGCAATGCCTTCTTGTAAGGTCTCGGATTCGTCATCGCATCGTATGCATCAATAATCCCAATCCAACGCGCATATGGATGAGTTTCTAAACCCTTCAGACCGAATGGATACCCACTTCCATCCATGCGCTCATGGTGCATTAGCGCACAATAAGCGGCTATTAATGGCATACCCGGTTCCTTCTTCAACATGTCATAACCGATGACACAGTGCTTCTTCACCCTATCAAATTCGGTACCAGTCAGCTGGGCTGGTTTCTCCAGAATATTCAACGGAATTTGCAGATTACCAACATCATGCAGCAATGCCCCCAAGCTGAATCCTATCAATTCTTTGCCCTGTAAACCTTCTAGAATACCGATTTTCGTTGCATATACACATACGTTAATCGCATTCTGCATAAAGTGCCCAACTACATTCTTCGGGGAATTGGCATGAATGAGCATGATGGAGTCATTCCGTGCGTCCCTTAGGTCATTAACAACCATGGAGACACTGTTCCAGCACATGCTCCACATCGGTACTCTACCTTCATTAATGGCCATGGGATTCTGAACGGTTTCGCTGAGTAACTTCTCCATTGTCATTCTTAATGCCATTCTCGTTTCCATCTTGATTGTATCCTCAATGAAGATGCCCTCCGTATTCGGATCATCAATGTACACATATTCATAACCCATGCGGGACAATCGAGAAATCATAGAGTCTGTCAGTTCTGTCCGGAAATTGATTAAAGTCTGACCTGTATTCGAATAAATCGGTTTGCCTAACCTCATCCCTGGTTTACATTCCGCCATAGAAATCAATCTCATTATTATCATCCTTGATCATTTATATTACAGCAAGTGCTAAACAATCCCCTGCTATACTACTTATTATGATCATGTTGCACCGTTATTTCAGTGAATGGGCATACATAAAAAGTGTGTGTTTTACCACAAAAAAAGACAAAACCTTCGCAGAAACAAAGGTTTTGTCATCAATTCGTATGGTGACTTCATTCATAATAAGCATACTTCGTACTATTCCATCAATTGTTTAACCTCTCGATCAGCTTCCTTGATTCGATTTAACGTCTCACGTGTAGATGATTAATTAGTTAATTTGTTGAATTAGAAAATTAATAATGGCGACCCCGAGAGGACTTGAACCTCCGACCTAACGTTTAGGAAACGTTTGCTCTATCCGCTGAGCTACGGAGTCGCAGCAAGCAACATTATATCATAAACCCTTCCGAGAGCCAAAAGGAATTATTTCGGGTGGATCAATCGCAAAAGAGTGCTTTATTCCGCGTTTCTTTTGTGTTATAATGACTTTTGCTGCCCCATAATAAAGGTTCAGCATTAGAATTTCGGGACGTAGCTCAGCTTGGTAGAGCACCTGGTTTGGGACCAGGGGGTCGCATGTTCAAATCGTGTCGTCCCGACCACTATAGACATCTAGCCGCAGCCTTCACGGGTTGTGGCTTTTAATTTTGGATAAATGTGGAGCCTAGTGAAACTTTCCATTTTTCGATCCGTCTAATGATTGAGAATGTTCATATTTTCTCAAGTAGGTGTAATCACGAGAAATAGAGGTGTACGACTTGTATAAGAAAATTTTATGGATCTCACTAGGTGTCCTTATCATAGGTACGATTGTGTTTATCTTCAGCTTGGATCGCAAATTAGACGAAATGACCATTGATACCGACAAAGTCATCTTGAAGCATCCACCATCTCAACAGGCATCGCCAGATCCTTCAACTACTATTGCTGAGGAAGATCCTGAAGACTTCTATGTACTAATGATTGGCTTGGATCAACGTGGTAAAGCTCTTATGCTGAACACGGACTCTCTGATTGTTGCTCACATTATTCCGCAAAGTCATCTCGTCAAACTGATATCCATGCCTCGCGATCAGATGGTCGCTAACCCCGATGATCCTGGTGATTACAAAAAGATTAATGCCATCTTCGCCGAAGGTTATAGCCATGCATTGAATGAGGCTAAGAAGGATCCTAGCTTACTATCCGGTCGGAGGGTTAGTATTGGTAAGCTACGAGTACACGAAGAATACATAAGCTCAGGTATGGTTGCACTTCGCGAGACATTCGAGGACTTTCTACATATCTCTGTAGATCATACATTCCTAGTGAATTTCGAGACCGTCGTTGGATTGGTTGATGAAGTTGGCGGTATTGAAATTAATGTTGATCGTTCCATGCAATATACCGCTGAATTTGATGGGACTCATATTGATTTGCAGAAGGGTTTGCAGATTCTCGATGGTCGCAATGCCTTGAATTATGCCCGACATCGTTTGGATGATCGAGGTGTTAATTATGAATCAAGTGATTTCGATCGTGGTCGTCGGCAGCAGGAAGTGATCTCTGCACTCGTCAAGAAGATGTCAAGCTGGGGTAATCTTACGAAGACCCTCGATCTACTCGATATCGTGACTACTAATGTGAAAACAGACATGAGCAGAAGCACCATGATCTCACTCGTCAAGGATTTCTACGGCCATCTGAGCAGCGACACCGTTATTTCCGTTCCTTACCCTGGTTACTGGAAATACCCTTATGTTCACGTCGATGACGAAGACCTCCAACAGACTTTACAAATATTCACGTCCATTGAGAGACCTCTTGAGCTGCCTGTTACATCTGATCCGTTCCAACCTCGATAGAGAAATCCTCAAACAGTCCATAATCAATCAAATCGAAGACCTCTACATCGAACTTCCGCCGCCCTTATTCTGACGAGAGTGATTGCGATTCTTTACCGTCTTCGATCCAGATAAAGGTTCCTGCATCGTATCGTGCTCATCTTTTTTCTCATGTTGCTCTTCCGCCTCTGGTACCGGCTGGGGAATGTTCTTGGGCACAAGTATACCTCCTGAAAGTTTTCAGTCTACGTAGCATGTTGCATAAACTTTAGTCATGGTTAATGCTTTGCAGGATCTGAGCACATTCATGAATATGACGAACATAATCCTCAATGAGCGCCTGAATGATCTCCGTATGTTCATCCACATGCTCACCTGACTTCTCTACATCGAGCAATTCCACTTTCACCTCTCGGTCATCCACATAGTGCATACTAAAATCAAATGAATATTCACTATGCCCAGCAGTATCGAAGTGAATGTATAGCCCTGTACTATTGGCTTCATCCAATTGAATGTCTACAGAATCGCCTTTATTCAATGTCTGCGGCAATGTAGCCTTCCACGCTGTAATCAGCTCGGCAGGCTTAATTGTAATTGTTGTATTCATGCTCATTGGCCACCTCCATCTTTATCTTCATAAGGTGCCTGTAGAGCTCCAAGTTTATTCATAGAAAAAAACGCCATGCCTGATGCATGCATGACGTTTAACTTGATATGTATGGCAGAGAGGGTGGGATTCGAACCCACGGTGCCCTCACGAACACGGCGGTTTTCAAGACCGCTGCCTTAAACCACTCGACCACCTCTCCACAGGTGAGACGGCACAAACGTACTAACCGCCTACTAGGAGCTTGAACTACAATAAACTTCATCCTATTGTACATTCTCTACTAGCGAACATGTTGAATTGTAACACATTCAAAAACCTAAATTCAACCGTTATTTTCTGTATATCATGGTTAATCGAATTTCCGTACAGAAAAGCCCTCAATTGTTCTCGATTTTCATGCGGTTGTTCATGTAGGTACGTAGGACATCGGGAATGATAACCGAGCCGTCTTCCTGCTGTCCATTCTCGAGAATCGCAGCTACAGTACGACCTATTGCTAATCCTGAACCGTTCAAGGTGTGAACGAATTCCGGTTTAGATCCAGCTTCTTTACGATATCGGATATTCGCACGACGCGCTTGGAAATCCTCAAAGTTACTGCATGACGATATCTCGCGATACACACCACTGCTTGGCAGCCACACCTCAAGGTCATACGTCTTGGCTGAGGTGAAGCCTAGATCACCCGTACATAGACTTAGAACCCTGTAGGGCAGCTTCAGGAGCTGTAAGACGGTCTCTGCATTATGTGTCAATGCTTCTAGCTCTTCATAGGACTGCTCAGGTGTCACTAGCTTAACCATCTCTACCTTGTTGAATTGATGCTGTCTAATAATACCTCTTGTATCGCGACCAGCTGAACCTGCTTCTGATCGGAAGCATGGGCTATAGGCTACATAATACTTCGGCAATGCATCCAGATTCAGAATTTCATCGCGATGATAATTAGTTACAGGCACTTCAGCTGTAGGGATCAAGTAATATTCCGAATCGGCAAGCTTGAATAGATCCTCTGCAAATTTCGGCAACTGACCGGTTCCAAGTAAGCTATCCTTATTCACCATAAGTGGTGGTAGCATCTCTGTGTAACCGTGCTGTTCGCTATGTAGATCCATCATGAAGCTCATAAGTGCACGCTCAAGCCTAGCCCCTAGCCCCTTATAGAAAACAAACCGTGACCCAGTTACCTTCGCAGCGGCTTCAAAATCTAGAATGCCAAGGTCTTGTCCTATGTCCCAGTGTGCGCGCGGTTCGAAGTTGAATTCCCGGGGTTCGCCCCATCGGCGAATTTCCTGGTTATCATCTTCTGACTTGCCGATCGGAACACTAGCGTGGGGAAAGTTTGGGATAGACATCACTAAGTCGTTGATGCTCACTTCTAATGAACGGATTTCCTCATCCAAGGATTTGATCCGATCTCCGACTTCTCTCATCTCGACAATCTGAGCCTCAGCATCCTCGCCTGCCTTCTTCTTCTTGGCGACTTCCTGCGAAACCACATTGCGATGATTTTTCAATTGATCCGTCTCTTGCAAGATGAGTCGGCGGCGTTGATCAAGCTCAGGAAACTTACGAACCTCGTCAATCGATCCGCCTCTCTTCATCATTGACGCTTCTACACGTTCTAGTTCGTTACGGAATACTTTGGCATCCAACACTTGAAGTGTGCCTCCTTAAAGGTAGATGACCACCCGAGTGGTCGATAAGACTACTTCACAAGCTTCAAGCTTCCGTGTTATTCTCCGCCCGTTGTAGCCAGCTTGTGTTGCTCAGCCATCGCCACGAAATAAGCATGAAGATGATAATCATTCGTAAGCTCGGGATGGAAGGAGCAGGCTAATAGGTGACCCTGTCTTGCTGCAACGATCTGATCGTTGTAAACAGCCAATACCTCTACATCAGGGCCAACCTCCGTAATTAATGGAGCACGAATGAAGACAGCTCTTACTGGCTCTGTAATTCCGATAACCGGGAGGTCCGTCTCGAAGCTTTCTCGTTGGCGACCGAATGCATTCCTAGACACCTTCATATCCATGAGCTTCAAATGAGCATTCGTTTGTCCCACAATCTCATCAGCTATGATAATCAAACCTGCGCAGGTGCCGAATACTGGCTTTCCTTCAGCGGCAAATTCGCGAATGGCTTCGATAAAACCATATTCCACCATCAGTCGACCAATGGTTGTGCTTTCCCCTCCGGGAATGATCAAGCCATCCAATTGTTCGAGTTCAGAAATCTTCTTGACCGGCACACCTTCTGATCCCGCCATCTCTAACATCCGAATATGCTCGGCAACCGCTCCTTGTAGAGCAAGAACGCCAATAATCATGTTAAACCCTTCCTTTTACAATCCATCATCTTTGTATCATTCATAACATTATCTTGTATGTTAAATTCCGCGATCTTGCATCCGATCTTGTGGTTGCAGCTTAGAAATTTCAATGCCCTTCATCGGAGCACCCAAATTTTTCGAAACTTCGGCAATCAGCTTATAATCGGTATAATGTGTTGTTGCTTCAACAATCGCTTTAGCAAACTTCTCAGGGTTGTCGGATTTAAAAATACCGGAGCCCACGAATACGCCATCAGCGCCCAAGTGCATCATAAGAGCAGCATCTGCAGGTGTAGCAATACCTCCAGCAGCGAAATTAACAACAGGTAATTTACCAGTTTCATGAATTTGTAATAGAAGCTCATAAGGAGCACCTAAATTTTTCGCTTCAACCATTAGCTCATCTTTGGACATACCTTGCACTTTACGGATTTGACCTAGAACCATTCTCATATGACGAACGGCTTCCACGATGTTTCCTGTGCCAGGCTCACCCTTCGTGCGTAACATAGATGCACCTTCACCTATACGTCGAAGTGCTTCACCTAAATCTCGGCAGCCACATACGAAAGGTATTGTAAATTCGCTTTTAGTTAGATGGAATACATCATCCGCTGGTGTAAGCACCTCGGACTCATCGATATAATCAACGCCAAGCGATTCAAGAACCCTTGCTTCTACATAATGTCCGATTCGAGCTTTAGCCATAACAGGTATGGTAACTACCTTCATTACAGACTCAACCATCGATGGGTCGCACATACGAGCAACTCCGCCAGCAGCACGAATATCAGAAGGTACACGTTCTAATGCCATAACTGCTGAAGCTCCTGCAGCCTCGGCAATCTTCGCTTGCTCTGCATTCATGACGTCCATGATCACGCCACCCTTTTGCATCTCTGCCATGCCTCTTTTTACCCGAGAAGTTCCTGTTTCCATGATTTAAGCGCCTCCTGATTCTTATGACAAGCTATATACCTTCTTATAACTACATTTCGATTGGAAAGAATTCCTTGAGAAAATATTTTACAGCATGATATCTAAATATACAACCCAGCAACTCGGAATTAATAATCGATTAGCCGTTCATTCAGAATAAATTCTTAATTCCGCCAACTAATGATTTGAAGAAGTCGCCTATAGCACGGAAGAACAAACGAAGCCAGCTTGCTTTCTCCACATCTTGTGCGGCTACTAAATTAACCTTTTGCTCCAGCACACTGCCGTCTGTTGTAGGCAACATCACCGTAAGCTCACCTAATACTTGGCCTTTCTTAATAGGTGCAACTAGCAGCTTCTCATCAGCCGCTTTAGCCGTAATCTGAAAATCCTCTAGCTTCGTTCCTTTTTTGACTAAGAATTGCGCACTATTCTCGGTTACAACCTCGACCTCTTTGGCAGTGCCTTTCTTAATATCTACCTTCGTCAATTGTTCTATTTCCGTTTTCGGTTGAATCGCAATCATTTTCTCGAAATTATCGAACCCATAATCCAACAGCTTCTTCGTTTCGTAGAATCGTTTATTCATTGTAGGAGCCGCCATAACAACACCGATCACTCGTATATCGCCACGTTTAGCGGTACTTGTAAAGCAATATAAGGCTCTTGGTGTATGCCCCGTCTTCATCCCGTCCAATCCCTCATAGGAGAACATCTTGGCGAAATCATTGTTATACGGCTTCCAACCTTCTAGCATCCAGTTCCAGTTTTGCATGACAACGCCTGAATTATCAGCGCGCGAATTGGCTTCCGTTTGTCGGGATATTTCCAATATATTGGGAAAATCCAGAATCATTCGTTGTGCAATTTTGGCTGCATCATATGCCGTAATCGCCGTCTCACCTGGTAAGGATTCCGGTGCCATACCTAAGTCCTCCAAATCACCACGATCCAAGCCTGTTGCATTAATAAAGTATGCTTGATCGGATAATCCCATTTCTTTCGCTTTGGCATTCAGCATAACCGCGAACGCTTCCTCTGAACTAGCAATACGCTCGGCAAGCGTGACCGCAGCATCATTGCCTGAGAAGATGGACATATTCTTGAATAGCTCTTCCACAGTATATACTTCACCTTCAGCTAATAAAGCACCAGACCCAGCGGTCTTCGCTGCATACTCGCTGACAGTTGCCGTATCAGTCCAATTCAACTTACCTTCTTTAATCGTCTCTAATATGACATACTCACTCATCATCTTAGCCATACTTGCCGGTGGTTTTAATTCATCTTTATTCAATTCATATAGGATTTGTCCAGTTTCAATCTCAATCAGAACAGCAGATTGAACCTCGAGGGCAAGAGCAGGTACATCTGCTGCTTTCACTGCATTCGGAGAAACCGTAAGAATAAGTCCAAGGAATAGTGCACAACTCAACATAATCGCGGTCAATGAGGTAAACTTCTTACCCTTTCTTGACTGTAATAACAAAAAATCCACTCCCTCTCTCCCAATCGGGCTGCTTGCTACATTAATTTTTTGACTTTCGAACAAGCTCTATAAGAAAACTCACTTGTTGTATTGTAACACATGTCGATTGCTGATGAATAATTTAGAAAGACATTTACGTACTAACAATAAAAGACAGGAGTAAGATCTCCTGCCTTTCTACATTTGCAGACGAAGTCCCTTGCAATCTTATAGCGAATAATTAGGGGATTCTTTCGTAATCTGTACATCATGTGGATGACTTTCACGAAGACCCGCACCTGTAATACGAATAAACTCAGTGTCATTCATTAATTGGACAATACTCTCCGTCCCGCAATAACCCATACCTGAACGTAAGCCACCGACGAGCTGGTAGATGATATCTGATATTGGACCTTTATAAGGAACTCTTCCCTCAATACCCTCAGGAACAAGCTTACTTTCATCCTCTTGAAAATAACGATCCTTACTGCCATCCTTCATCGCACTGATGGAACCCATGCCACGGTATACCTTAAATCTTCTTCCTTGGAATATCTCCGTTTCGCCTGGGCTTTCCTCCGTACCAGCGAACAAGCTACCGATCATCACAGCACTTGCACCAGCCGCAATTGCCTTGACCACATCACCAGAGTACTTAATACCACCATCAGCAATAATTGGCACATTATATTCCCTTGCCACAGTCGCACAATCATAAATAGCGGTTACTTGAGGAACACCGATACCGGCAATGACCCTCGTTGTACAAATCGAGCCTGGTCCAATACCTACCTTAACAATAGTAGCACCCGCTTCAATCAAATCTTTCGTTGCTGCGCCTGTAGCAACATTACCTGCGCAAATCGGTAACGCTGGGTATTCATTACGAAGCATACGCACCGTGTGCAGAATATTGATGTGATGACCGTGTGCAGAATCCACTACAATCAGGTCAATACCTGCCTCGACTAGTGCTGCTGCTCGTTCTTTCACATCTTTAGACACACCAACCGCTGCAGCAACAAGTAAACGCCCATGCTTATCCTTAGCGGAGCTTGGGAATTGAATGGCCTTCTCAATATCCTTGATCGTAATTAATCCTTTTAATTCATTATTAGCATCGACGAGTGGCAACTTCTCAATCTTATGCTTCTGTAATAAGCCTTCGGCTTGCTGTAAAGTCGTTCCGACCGGAGCCGTAACTAAATGCTCCTTCGTCATCACATCGTTAATCTTCATTGAGTAATCATGAACAAAACGTAAATCACGATTCGTTAATATGCCGACTAACTTATTGTGTTCGTCTACAATAGGCACACCTGAGATTCGATACTTCGCCATTAATTCTTCGGCATGATAAACATGATGATCGGGTGTAAGCGAGAATGGATTGGTTATTACTCCACTCTCCGAACGTTTCACCCGATCCACTTCCTGCGCTTGTTCAGCTATCGACATATTCTTGTGAATAACGCCAATTCCACCCTCTCGAGCAATAGCAATGGCTAATGCTGACTCAGTGACCGTATCCATCGCCGAGCTTAAGAATGGAATCGTTAATCCTAATCCTGATCCGAGTGACGTGGTAACATTAATCTCCCGTCCGAATACCTCCGACTTTCTCGGAACTAATAGAACATCATCGAACGTCAAACCTTCTTTGCCAAACTTGTCTTCCCACACAACACTTGTTCCTCCTTTTATCACCCTTTTTATAGATCCTCACGCGCATATATTATTGCTTATATTAGCAGAGTCGTAATTTTCATGTCAAGGAGAACTGTACGTGTTCTAACATGTACTAAGTTAAGTGAACCTAACGTTCATACAATATTCGCAATACTTCATTATACCTATCTTACATAAGGAGTTATCTTCCTGAATTTTCGCTTCATTAATTTTCACTTCTACATCCAAGCGTGGATATTTATTAAGTAGCAACAAAGCTCCACATTGACAGTAACTACTTATATATTTACGATTACCGCTGAAACCAGACGTGCTTGGAGGGAAAAATAAGAACGTACTTACAACTAGTCCATTCCCAACTGTCTCAAAGCTCTGGATAGGTGCGAGATTACAACTAAAGTTACATTATTTAACTCATTCCTAGGAATATCAATGAAATAAGTGCTCATCGTTACTAATTCTGCCAAACACCTTCTTTTTATAGAATTTAGTTGCACGTCCGCGCTAATCAAGATACCAAAAAACACCCTCGACAAAAGTCGAAGGTGTTTCTTAAGGAACATCAAGAACGACGAATCGCCTACTCTGCTGTTCATTCTGCTTGGCAACGTCCTACTCTCCCAGGACCCTGCGGTCCAAGTACCATCGGCGCTGGAGGGCTTAACGGTCGTGTTCGGGATGGGAACGCGTGGTTCCCCTCCGCCGTCGTCACCAAACAGGTTTTATTTGGTCGAGTTACTCCCTGAATGGCTTCAGAATCATAACCGACATTTGAAAGGATCAGCCATCCGAAGATGTCTCATTCCCTCAAAACTAGATGCGAAACGAAAGGTTTGTGCCCGCTGAGAGCATTGAAGTTCTTACTGCTTCCGGCCCGTGCAATCCAAGGATTGCACTTACGCCGACTGTTCTGTGTTTGCTTGCGCAACCAACAGACCAGCATTTAGGATAAGCCCTCGACCGATTAGTATTCGTCAGCTGCATGCATTGCTG
>JBBDIY010000052.1:0-89527 GCA_040880185.1 Paenibacillaceae bacterium | reverse complement strand
TTTTCTTGCTGATTTTTTACTGGGCGTTAATAATTTGAGGTACCTGAATAGTCACAATTTTCAAACAAGGCCAACGAAAGATATCGATTTTTTAGCTCGACAAATATCGAATGATATGGATCATCTAAAGGATGCTTTTAAACAGGTTTCTCAGATTTCAAATTCAATGGATGGGGTCATATTTGATGAAGAAAATATAACTGCCGAACGCATTACAGAAGATGCAGATTATCAAGGCGTAAGGATCAAGATAAGAGCATCCTTAGGAAGAATGAGAAAGCAGCTTCAATTCGATATTGGATTCGGCGATGTTATCGTACCTAAGCCCAGGACCATTGATTATCCTGTCTTGCTGAATATGGATATTCCTATTCTGAAAGCTTATTCCATTGAGTCGGTAATTGCTGAAAAGTTTGAGGCCATGATTACGTTGTCGATCGTAAATAGTCGGATGAAGGATTTTTATGATATCTACATATTATCAACCAGACATAACTTTGATGGACGGGTTCTCCAAGAAGGTGTATTCGAGACATTGTCAAGAAGGGGAACCATTATCGAACGAAGTCATGTCATGTTTACACATGCCTTTGCTCAAGATCCAAGTCGAGGTTCTCAATGGGTGGCATTTCTGAATCGAACTAGACTGGACAGTATTCCATTTGAAACGATTATGAATCATATTCGCACCTTTTTGCAGCCTGTATATGAAGCCATTCTGGAGGAAGATGAACTGCTTAAGACGTGGGTTTATTCGGATAAGGAGTGGCAATAAAGGTGCTTCAAAAAGTAACAATCAGCCATATCTTTCTAAATAACGGATGATATGTTCTTTGTCGTTCATCCCAATTTCCATGTTCATTATTAAATTGTTTAGTTCAATCGCCTTTAATTCTTGCTGCGCTACC
Organism: Paenibacillaceae bacterium; assembly: GCA_040880185.1. Taxonomy (GTDB): domain Bacteria; phylum Bacillota; class Bacilli; order Paenibacillales; family UBA4045; genus UBA4045. The sequence goes on along the minus strand of JBBDIY010000052.1, from coordinate 88,619 downwards.
AGAAATTCTTTATTCAGCATTTCGTTGGCTTCCAATAAAATTGTGATATTTTTTGGCATGTGATTCATTGTAGCAACGACCTCCTAGGTTTTGAGTGATGAAATTGCATATATAATAACAATACAATGTATATACATTGTTAATATATCTAGAAACCAATTAACAGGATTTTGACAGTGGAATTGTTATTTATTCCGAGGCCATGTGGAAAAAACAAAGATAGTCCTCTTCAGACAACAAATCGATTAAATGCCAAAACTTCAACTCATCGGTACTGATCTTATCTGGGAATTCCGCCCAATAATCCATCTTATTTAACAATTGCTGATCGTAAATAATCATATATTTTTCGGCATTTAACGTAAACGTCTTTACTTCTTTTTCTAGTTGATTCAAAGTAATCTCTATCCGGTTCCTTCCCTCGCCCATACGGTAAATTTTATTTTCCTTCCTGTAGTAGATCGTATAAATTAAAGAAGCGGGAAATTGGGCCAAATTAGATCGCTCCTTCAGAATGAATGAGCTGATTCAATAGCTCCATCTTGGCTAAAATTGAGATCTGATCATTCTTGTTTTCAGCTACATCTAGCAATTGTCCAAAAGAGAGAACGAGGTTTGCTAGTTTTGATCTGTTAAGGATAATGATATCCTTGTCTATGTCCCCACGAATTTGATCATCGAAAAGCCATTCTTGAAAAGATACTCGTTCTGGTATAGGGCTACCTTCCGCCTTTTTTCGTGAAATCATATCCATTAAGACCTTCGTATGCTGCGCCCAAGCGTACACTCGAATCCCACATTGACTGCACCGATCCATAGGGTAATCTTGAATAGCTTTTAGGAGCATTCTTTTCTTCAATCTCTCTTACTTGTTCCCACGCACGAATAATCTGTTTGGACATCTCTTGATCAATTCGAAGGTCGGTCCAAGGGATAAGGGGCTCTTTGGTGTTGAATTTTTTGATCATGTCACGATAGATTCTTCTCCAAGACGTATGTGATGCAGAAGCGAACACAATGGCTAATAATCTAGCAGCAATTCCACATAACAGGGGTATGAAATAGTAGTATCCATCGGAAAATAGGTTATGGGGACTGTAATGAATAAAGTATAGGGTTATACCAGCAAACATCACTAAATTAAGTGAAAACTTGTACCATGCCTTCGCGGGAAGGAGTCTAAACCAGGGTACCGGCTTCTTAGTAGGTTTAATGAATTTTATTTCAAAGTTGAAATCGACACTCTCCCGAAAGGCATCAATGGCGTAGTAATACAATCGATTCATGTTTGCGTATCGATCCCATATTAGTGGTTTTGGCGGGTAAAGGACATACATATATAGCAACGGGGGGATATAGGGTATACTCGACCATCTGCTCATCTCATTTTCAAGCTTGTTGAGCTGTGCTTCAACGGAGATCTCTGCATATAGGTAGAGGGCACCGCGACAAAATAAAGGGATCAATAAGATGACAACGATCCACTGCCAATGTTGGAAGAAACGATCCCAGATTGTAAGAAAATTCTCGGTGAACAACGAATAAAACTCGAAGCCTCCATCTATGTTTAGATGAATAAACCAAAAGGTAGGATAGATGAGTAGAATGATCGTAAGTAGCCATACGATCTTGCTATATAACCCATAGAAGAACTGCTCGGTCTTTGGGGTTGGTGAATACATGAATGTAAGTATGAACAAATATATAACCATTCCGAAATAGAAAGCGGCTAGCTTCCAACCGATAGTTAAGAATTCAACCATATTAATTCCTCCAATCGAAGTACTTTACTCTATCTTATAAGGCAGAGGATCATCCATTAGCCACACCCAGCTTTTATGGGCATACCAACGATTGACATCAGGCACACTAATCGAGAGTGACACACGTGCCTGTCTGAAAATCAGAGGATGAGCCCCGCAATGATCGATATAATAATTGGAGGCAATCCTGCATCGCTTTCGAATGGATGGATTTGCGATCGAAATAGCATGGCCGTATAGAAATAATTCTGTTAATATTTCCGCAGCAGAGCGATCGGGATGGTTGAATGCAGGGCTTTCCGAAGTACGAAACTCCTCGTACAGTTCATGAAGATGAAGTAAATGACTAGGTAATGAAGGAGCGGTACTAGAAATACTGTCTAAGCATTCGAACAAATCAAGCCAACTACATATGTTGTGAATGTGCTGGTATTCAAGCTGTGATTGTACGTAGGATAGCTCCTTTTGGATAAGTACCTGGGCTTGTACCCGCTCCTTTGGTGAAGCATTACAAGCCATTCCGAGCAACAAGGTTAATCTAGAAATTATGAATGACATGAGTATAGTATTGTTTTTATTCGATTTCATTTTCGGGTTCCTCCCATTCTAAGAAACTAAACTAATGTGTCATGATTTTCTTTTGCTACTTTGTAACTCCTCTCTTCTGCTCGAATTCATTTCGGATCGCTCAAAACAGCCTGTTTAGATAGCATGTGTCTCTCTTAAGCTAACGAAGCTACTTTCACCGATGATAATATGGTCCAAGATCGGGATGCCCATGATCTGCCCTGCAAGCTCCATTTGCTTCGTTACGGTTATATCATCTTGGCTTGGCGTCGGGTCGCCGCTGGGATGATTATGGAACATGATGACATAAGAAGCATTATTGAGTAGAGCAGCTTTAAATATTTCTCGTTGATTGATAATGGCAGCGTCAATGGTGCCAATGGCAAGGACATGCAACCCAACTACTAGGTTCTTAGCGTTTAATGCTAGAATGCCAAAATGTTCAACGGATTCAAATTGCAGATTCAATACGGTTGATACAATGGTATACATATCCTCCGGCTGTTTGATGGTGACTGTATCTACGTTGTAAAGTCTGGATTTTTCTTTGACTAACTTTAATGAATACAAGCTGATTCGTTTCATATGATCCCTCCTAACTGATGGTGCTATAAATAGCGTAGCAGTGGGAATAGGATTAAACAATTTTGAAGGAGGGTTAATTGTGGCTGGGTTTTGAATTAGTGGATTCGGTGCGTCAGTGGAGGATTATGTGGACACGATGCTTCTTAGACTTTTGAGGATGTTAATAAAATAGTTCAGTAATATCAACGTGTTAACAGTGTTAACAATTGATAACACGTACAAAAGCGTATAGCTTTGAATGGTGGTTAATTGGCTATTTTTTGACAGTTGTATTATTTACTAATGTATAATGTGCTTACACAGCAAAAGAATTTTGAGGGATAGTACTTTGATATTATGGAGAAGGCAGGTGGAGCATGTCATACCCATTTGATCCCATTACAAAATTTATTTTTTTAGAAACCGACGAACTAAACCATGTGGATCTTATATTAATCCCAGGGGGAAGTCACCCTCAATTGATGGAAAGGGCAGCTGATTTGTATCACGAAGGACTAGCGCCTTTGATTCTTCCTTCAGGTGGTGCGACCAAACATGTAGAGAAAACGGAGTGGAATTATTTGAATGAAATTGGACTATCACTTGGGATTCCACAAGCAGCTATACTGAAAGAGGATAAAGCGACAAATACTTTTGAGAATGCCAAATTCTCGTGGGAAATCATTCAAGAGTATCGTATTACAGCTAACAGGGTGATTCTGGTCTGTAAAGCGGGGCACGCATGTCGAGCACTACTTACATACAAAACGGTTTTTCCGAAGGAAACGCAATTCTACCTGGCTCCCGTAATCGATAAGACAGGTATAAGTAAGGACAATTGGTATCTTACTGAGGACGGTATTAAAAGGATCATGACGGAAGTTGAAAAGATCGGTAAATACTTTGGACATCATATACCGAACTGGGTTCATAATAATAATTAGTTATGGATCATCAGAGAAGAAATGCTATTCATGCTGGAGGGGTATGCTATGAGATTGCAGCCAATCGATGTTGCTAATCAGTTTATTGATTTATATTTCCCGAATTGTAGAATTGCTTTTCTTGCTGGAAGCGCGTCAAGGGGAGAGCATAAACCAAGCTCAGATTTAGATATTGTGGTTATAGATGAAACGCAGCCTAATGCATATCGGGAAAGTTTCTTTAAATTTGGCTGGAGAATAGAAGCGTTTATTCATACGAAGGATTCGTATAGACCCTATTTCGAGAGTGATAAGAGAAGATGGCGTCCAACATTGCCCAATATGATCTTTAGCGGGCTCATTCTGAAGGATGACGGCACAGCTCAATCATTAAAAAAGGAAGCTCAACAATTGTTAGAAGATGGTCCTGAAACATTAACCCCTGAAGATATTAGCGCCTCAAGATACTTCCTAACGGATTTATTGGATGATTTTATCGATACGGACAAAACAGATGAAGCACTGATCACATTGAATACCCTATCTTTACAGGTTGCTGAGTTTATTTTGCGTTCAAATAGAAAATGGATAGGTAGAGGGAAGGGTCTAGTTAGAGAGTTGAGACAATTTGATGAATCACTTTGTGATAGATTTATGGATTCACTTCAATCTTATTATCAAGATGGCAACAAACAGCCTTTCACTGAATTCGTTGATGACTTGCTGGATCCTCATGGTGGGCGATTATTCGAAGGATTTTCAATGGGAAAGCTAATTCGCTAACTCAAATAGAAGATACCCAGATTTGTAACCAAAAGGAGTAGAGTCAATGGGATACATCATGGATCTTAGAAAGTTAGTAGGTACAAGGCCGCTTATTATGGTAGGAGCTTGCGTTCTTCTCTGTGATCATCAACGGTTGTTGCTACAACGTAGAACAGATAATGGATTATGGGGTTTGGCTGGTGGGTCTTTGGAGCCAGGAGAATCATTAGAAGAGGTAGCTAAGAGAGAGCTGTATGAGGAAACGGGTTTAGTGGCCAATGAACTTACGCTATTGGATGTATTCTCAGGCGAACAATTGTATTATGAATATCCCAATGGGGATGAAGTATATAATATGGTAACTGCCTTTATCTGCAACGATTATAACGGGTTTTTGAAAGCAGATGGTGTGGAAGTACAAGAATTGCGTTTCTTTGGATTCGATGAAATTCCACTTGATTTAAGTCCTCCAGATATTCCGATTATTCAGAAATTCCTTAAGGAGAAAGGAACGTCAAATGGGCAAATATATAAGATGGGCGAATGAAGATGATGCGGAATCTTTGGTCACCCTCAATGCTGAATTCAATGGAGCGGGTCTCAAAGTAAGCGAGATCAAACATAGTTTAAGAAATACAAACGAACTCGTTGCTTTAGCAATCATGGAGGATGTGCCTGTTGGATTTGCATGTGCACAGTTTAATAAATCATTCTGCTATCGTGATCTTCAGCGTGAAATTACCGAAATGTATATTCAAGAAGCAGCACGGAGGAAGGGATTAGGCTCAATGCTACTATTATTCCTGGAGCAAGAGCTTCAAGTCCGCGGTGTCAAAGATGTGAAAATTCTCACAGGAAGAAATAATGAATCAGCACATAAGGCATACGAACATGCCAATTACCTCAATAAGGATCAGATTGTATTTGAAAAACAGTTAACCTCTAGGATTTAACTATCTTGATAATCTCGTACATCCGCCCTATTCATTACTAATTTGAATAGGGTATTTTTAGTGATGACTTTTTCAACAAGGGATTTGGGATATCTTGTCGAATAATCATCTCATATGAGAGATAAGATTTGTTGAATCAGTAATGCCAAAAAAAGCAACGAATTTGTCTGCGGAGGATATATGTTCGAAAAAATCATTACATTGTTTAGAAGAAAACCGGTCACCAACTCTGCTAAATCTACGTTTACACCCAAAAAACGAAAAGGACCAGAAGCAACAAGAATAGGTGAATTGGGTGAATATAAGATCAATATTCAATTAGATCAGCTCCCGAAAGAATGTAAGTATGCCAGTGATATCATGGTTAGAAACCCGAAGTCACGATCAGGTTTTTCTCAAATTGATCACATCGTCATCTCCCCATATGGTCTCTTTGTAATTGAGACAAAAAACTATAACGGGGAGATCAAAGGCAACCGAACCGATTCATACTGGTGGGTAAATAAACGCTTTAAATTGTACAATCCTTTAAAGCAAAATTACGGACACATCCGAGCACTGGAGACGTTAATCAAAGGATATCCTGATTTAGTATACGTCTCCATGGTGTCTTTCACTATGCGCTGCCGATTCAGTATTGAGCCTGCTTTACGCGAGATTGGATCCAATGAATTGGTTGTTTATGATGTCGAGCTATCGGAATTTATCTCAAGGAAAATCCTGCGAATGAAGACGACAGCGGAACAACTTACATTGAAAGTAACAGACATGTTAAATATTCATCGGATGATACAAGAAGCTAATATCACAGATCCTGCCTTAAGGGCGCAACATATAGAACGGGTCAAGCGAAATTGAAGTGATGACGAATTTTCGAATAAGATAATGCGAACGTGTACTCGCTGACAGATAGCTGTCAGACCCTGGTTGTATAATAATGAAGCGGGTCGCCGGCTAGGTGAGATCAAATATAGCTTCCCCAAAATACGAATGAACTCAAAATAGAGGATTCAGCGAAGTAAATGAGAATTTGCTCTCTTCCATATCGATGTGATCGTAAGGAAATCGATACGAACATGTACTCGCTGACAGATTATTGTCAATTACACAGCGTATAAAAAGACTACGGCAAGCCACTTCCTTGAAGACCTATGCTCGAACTTGTGTCTGATGTATTTCGATGGCGACCGATATCACTTCATTCATAGGTTTTTCCAAGAGTATTTCTGTGCGCTGTTCTTCTCAAAGCAGAAGGACAAGTTTATTGCTAAACTCGGTGACTTTTTCGAGCGGCATCAACGACGTATGTACGGCGACCGCACATTTTATATGCTGTACGATATGATTACAGAAAAAGTAGAGGAGTACATTGTCCTTCCGTTTTTGTCTTCGCTATTCGACAAATACGAGAGGGCTAACGGATACTGGACTTTCCTTGAAGAAATGTATCCTCATATCACATACTCGTCTGATGATGAGTATCGTTATTTACATACAAAGTTGCTTGAGTCGCGTTCCTTTATCTTCAACGCAGTTCTTGATATAAGCGGCTTCAAGGAATGGGGTAACTCACTTAACGGACTTCCGTATTATAATGTACTCGAAATTGAACGCCTCTCTCATATGCGACAGAAGACAATCTTTAACAGGCGCGGCAAGCCGATAGATGTTTAAGAGGTTGAAGATGAAGAAGCTGGATATGTATGTAGATTTGTTGTCTCGGAAGTTCGCAAGTCGGAAGATTTCAAAGAACTGTTGGACGAACTAAACGATGACAAGTTCGTCTTTAAGAAGTAGTATCATGCCGCACATTAGTATATGAATGAACTGGCGGCGAATCAAAAGACCGAGGATGACAGCCTGCTGGACTGGCTATAGATTCTTAATAAAATGGCTTCCACCAGTTCATACTAATTCGTATTAGATCTAAAGAGATCGTTTTAATTCGACGTTGGGAATGTTATAATTATTGAGTCTTATTCGAAGGGCAACGTTAGGAGGAAAAGCAAATGACCAACGAACCTGAAAAGTGGTCAAGCCTTGAAGAAATTGCCGAACATCTAGGCGTTAGCAAGGACACCATCCGAAATTGGATTAAGAAAGATGTCATTCCGCACCGACGGATTGGCAAACAGTACAAGTTCAAGATTTCAGAAGTAGACGCTTGGGTAGACAGCGGCAAGAGTGCCGAGATTGAATAAGCAGCCTTTGACAACAGGTCAATAGGGCGTGTAAGTGGGTGAGTGAACAATATGGATGTAAATATGCCGTACAACGGTAGCCTGACTGCCGAGCAGTTCCTTTTCTACGAAATGAGGATTGTTTCTAAGCAGTACCTTGAGGGAAAGTCGATTGACGAAATAATTAAATATATAACACGCGATAACCTGTTCCAGTACCCGACCGAGCGGAAGATATCAAAACTAGCTCGAGCCTGCCAAAGGAGAATTGTCGCCCTCGGAAACGAGAAACTGGTCTACGAATTGGCAAACGCATCCATCGAAGTGGCAAAGCAAATAAATCTATATGCAATGATGCGATACAACCGCCTTGTCCGCGAGTTTATGACCGACCTCATCGGCGAGAAGTATCGCCAGCATGATTTCTCTTACACCAAGAAAGACATCAACGTCTTCTTCTCACGGTTGAGGGAACAAAACGACGATGTTGCCGCTTGGAGTGAGCAAACGATAACGAAGTTGAAACAGGTGCTGACCAAATGCCTGAATGAAACAGAGATGCTTGACAGCGTACGCGACACGACGCTGAACCCCATCTTCATCAGTGCGGAACTGGAGAGCGGAATCCGCGAAAATAACGATTTGACCGCCCTTACAGCATTTAACTGTTTTAGGTAGGAGTGTGAATATGGCTGACATTAAACAAGAATTGGATAGAATCAAATCGCGAATCTCCGATGCGAATTTTCTCGCCAACAAGGGGTTATCGAACGAGGTCGGGATACACGTATTTAAATACGCACCGCAGCATGAGTTAATCGTCCTGGATTACATTGAACGGCTTGTCAACACTCCGTCCAATGACTTTCGCGTTATTGAGAGGGATATGTACAAGATTCTGTTAGAAATATTGGATGAGCAGCGTGTGCTTGGCGCCGCATCGGGACTGGAAGAGAAAAAAGGCAAGGACTATCTCCTTGCTCAGTTACAGAAAATCGCCACGCAGGAGGCATTCCTAGCGAAGATGAAATATGAGCCGCACAAACGCGGTGATGTACTGTTTTTGACGGGCATTGGGAAAGTGCACCCCTTTATGAGGTCACATAAGATGCTTGAAAGCATGCAGCAGGCATTTTCGGATATACCCATTGTGATGTTCTATCCGGGAGAGTTTAACGGGCAAAGCTTAATCCTGTTCGAGAAGTTCCATGATGGGAACTATTACCGGGCATTTAATCTACTTTAACCGGAGGGAAGCACATGAAGATTCAGGGCATGTTCCAAAAAGACATCAACCGACCGATAAACGGTGTTATCAAGGTAGGACAAGATGATGGTGGAGCCATTATTCAGGAACTTGACGAATACATCATTACCAAGGAACTTCGCCGTCACTTTGGCACTTTTTTCGATAACTACTCGAAAGCCATCGACCACCCTACCGATAAAATCGGTGTATGGATTTCGGGCTTCTTTGGAAGCGGTAAATCACACTTCCTAAAAATGTTATCTTATCTTCTGGCGAACCGTGAGATCGGTGACAGAAAGGCCGTGGACTTCTTTAAAGATAAACTTGACGATCCGCTGATGTACGCGACGGTCGTCCGCTGTACGAATCTCCCCACAGAGTCTATCCTCTTCAACATAGACATCGAGGGACCTATTAACAAAGATAAAACGGCAGTCCTGCGCGTTTTTACCAAGGTGTTCTACAATCACCTGGGCTTCTACGGAGAGGATTTGAAGATAGCAAAACTCGAACGCTTCGTAGATATGCTAGGCAAGACCGAGATGTTCAAGCAAGTCTTTGAAGAGGTCAATGGTGCACCTTGGTTAGAGAGCCGTGCCTCCTACGCCTTCTTTGAGGACGACATCGTGTCTGTCCTGCAAAGTGTTCTCGGCATAAGCGAAATCGCCGCCCGCAACTGGTTCAACGGCGAGGAAAACACGGATATGAGCATAAAGCAGTTGGTTGAGGAAATTAAGACATATGTCGATGGAAAAGGCAAAGACTTTCATCTTCTGTTCTGCGTGGACGAGGTCGGTCAGTACATCGGCGACGACAGCGACCTGATGATAAACCTTCAGTCTATTGTTGAGGAAGTAGGAAGCAAGTGCCGGGGCAAGGTATGGGTAATGGTCACGAGCCAAGAAGCTATCGACTCCGTCGTAAAAATCAGCGGCGACGACTTCTCCAAGATTCAGGGGCGTTTCAATACCCGCTTGTCACTGTCCTCTGCTTCGGTAGACGAGGTTATCAAAAAGCGTATTCTCGAAAAGTCCCAAGATGCCGACCAGCTTCTGCGACTTGTTTACGACAAAGAACGTGCCGTGCTGAAGAATTTATTCACGTTTAACAATGCGGTATTGGACATCAAGGGCTATACGGACGGAGCGGAGTTTTCTGCAACATACCCGTTCGTGCCTTATCAGTTCATCATCATTCAAAAAGTCCTAGCCGAGATACGCAAGCACGGTAACTCTGGCAAGCACCTCTCGGGTGGCGAGCGTTCTATGCTTTCCGGTTTCCAAGAGGCTGCTCAAAATGTACAGGGTAAAGACGAAAACGCCCTCGTGCCTTTCTCGCAGTTTTATGATACGGTGCATACTTTCCTTGAAAGCCCGATACGCCGCGTGATTGACCGCTGCCAGACCGCAGCCGACAGGCACGACGGTTTAGAACAGCGTGATGTAAGCGCCCTGAAACTACTTTACCTTGTTCGCTATATCGACGACATCAAGGCTAACATCGATAATATCGCTATTCTAATGGTTGACGACATTCGCACAGACAAAATAAACCTTCGCCGTGAAATCGCCGCATCGTTGGAGCGTCTGGAAGCGCAGAACTACGTTGCCCGCAATGGAGATAACTACTCGTTCCTGACCGATGAGGAACAGGACATCGCTATCGACATCCGCAATACGACCGTGGACAGCGCGACAATAGTCCAGAGTATCGGGCAGACCATATTCAGCGAAATCTACCCGTCAAAGAAATATAAGTACAATAAATATGACTTCGCCTACGATCAGTATATCGACGAAACCCTCGTTGGAGCTGCGACCGGCGGGGTTCGCTTGCGTTTTGTCACCGTGGCAAGCGACTACTACAACGCCCCGGAAACAAAACTGATAATGGACTCACAGGTCAACAACGAGGCAATCGTGCTGCTTTCAAGCGCAGTGCAATATTTCGAGGAACTGGAAACCACTGCGAAGATTAAGAAATATATCAAACAGAAGAACGTGTCACAACTGCCTGAGAGCATTCAAGACATTATTCGCAAGCGTCAGGCGCAGGCACGGACGCTTGAAGAGAACGCCAAGAAGCAGATTGAAAAGTCTATCGTTGACGGCATATTTTACATCTACGGTGAAAAGGTCGAGATAAAGTATGGCGAGGCAAGGGGCAAACTTGACGAAGCCTTAAAGCAACTCATAGAGAGCGTCTACTCCAAGCTGAACCTCGTAAACGTGTTCAGGGAAAGCGACGCTGACATTCTGCAAATCCTTAACGGTGAGCCGGAACAGGGTGGCTTTGCGGGGCAAGGGGCAAATAACGAGTTTGCCTTAAACGAAGTGAGCCAATGGCTCGAAGACCGCTATTTAAGCCGCGTCCCCGTTTCAATGGGCGACGTCCAGAGGCGTTATCAGGCGATACCCTACGGTTGGCGCGAGGTGGACATCGCTGCGCTTGTCGCAAGGCTTATTGTTTCGCAGAAGATTGAAATTCGCTATGGCGGTGCAGTCGTCGGCAGGGACGACAGAAACCTTGTCGGCTACCTCCGCAAAAAGTCCGAGATAGACAAAGCGAATGTAAGCCGTCGAATTGCGCCGAGCGAAGAACTGATGCGTAAAAGCATTACCTTCCTGCGCGACTGGCTCGGTCAAATGGGAATCCCCGAAGACGAGGACGGGCTTATCACCTTTGTGAATGACACACTCGAACCGAAACTTGCCCACTATGAGAAACTCATAGACGAATACAACCGCGATCGCTATCCGCAAAAAGAAGTGGTCACCTCCGCCCGCGACCTGATGAACGATATCTTATCGCAGAAACGTGACAATGTCGCACTCCTCACTCGCCTGATTGCCAAGCAGGATGACCTTCGCGACTGCTCCGAGGATATGGAGGAAGTCGAAACCTTCTTCAAGTCGCAGAGGACTATCTTTGATGCGGCGCGGCAGTTACAGCACGACCTGCAAAACGAACGGGACTACTTCGCTACGAATACGGATGCGAATGAAAAGATAGGCGAGATTTCGTCTATCCTTGCGATGCCGAAGCCCTATGGCAGGATTAAAGACCTCTCCGACCTTATGCAGGGCATCAAAGAAGCCTACGGCACATTGCTCGTACAGAAGAAAGAGGAAGTACAAGGCATCATCACGCAGTGTATGGGCGACGTCCACACGCTGGCGGGCGTTGGCAACCGTGCAAATGACGAAGTGAAAAAGTCCGACGACCGCTTTGTCGAGTATAAACGAAAAGTTGCCGACGCGACGAGCCTGACTGTGCTTGATGCGATGATTACGCAATTACTGAACTATAAAGACCAAGTTTGCAAGCGGATTGAATCTATACTCCACGACCAGCCGGCTACATCGGGCGGCATGGCGCCTCCGAAGCCGCAGAAAATCGCACAGGTACGCCGTTATGACGTTTTCCCCGTAAAACGATTAGCTTCTCGAGAAGATGTTGACGGTTACCTCGAAAGCATCCGCAAAAAGCTGTACGACACACTTGAAGCAAACGACGGCATACAAATTAACTAAGCGAAGGTGAAAATATGAATAAGAACGCCATTCAAAAATACGCTATCTGGGCGCGTAGCGAACTCATCGAACAGGTGAAGCAGCGCGCCTACCAATACGCAATCACCGACAAGGGCTACGGCTACGAGAACGCCGCCATCATCGCTGGGCGTGTACTGTCCCCTGACGAGAAGCGTCAGCGTCAGTCTTTTGTCGAGTTAATAAAAATGAACGGCTTCAAGCAAGCTGTTGAGGAAGTAGCGTACACTTGGTTCAACCGCTTTGTCGCCCTGCGCTATATGGAAGTGAATGACTTCCTGCCGTCTCACGTTCGCGTGTTTTCAGACGCGAGCGGAGACTTTAACCCGGAAATTCTAAAAGATGTTCTGCACCTCGACCTTGAGGGGCTGGACAAGGCGAAAGTGTCTGAACTTCTGAACGCCAACAAAACCGAGGAACTCTACCGCTATCTCTTGCTGACGCAGTGCAACGCCTTGAATGCGCTGCTGCCGGAGATGTTCGAGCGTATGGGCGCGTACACCGAAATGCTCCTGCCGAACAACATCTTAAAGCCGGAGGGCGTTATCGGGCGACTCGTGAAAGATATTCCGGAAGAAGATTTCCGCGACGCAGTGCAGATCATCGGCTGGCTGTACCAGTATTACAACACCGAACCGAAACAGGCGGTGTATGACGGACTCAAGAAGAACATCAAAATCACGAAAGAGAATATCCCCGCCGCCACGCAACTGTTTACGCCGGACTGGATTGTGCGGTATATGGTGGAGAACTCGCTCGGCAGGTTGTGGCTTGAATCGCACCCGGGCAGCCCTTTGCGGGCAAACTGGAAATACTACCTTGACGAGGCGGAGCAAACGCCGGAAGTCGCGGAGCGTCTGCGCGATTTGCGTAGCGAAAACGCCATCAAGTCACCGGAAGATATAAAAGTTATGGACTGCTGTATGGGGAGCGGTCATATTTTGGTATATGCCTTTGATGTGCTGATGCAGATTTACACGTCTGAGGGCTATTCCGAGCGCGATGCGGCGATGTTGATACTCGAAAAGAACCTTTACGGTTTGGAGATAGACCGCCGTGCCTATCAACTTGCGTACTTCGCGCTGATGATGAAAGCAAGGCAGTATAACCGCCGTATCCTTACGCAGGGCGTGCGCCCGCAGGTGTATGAGCCGACGGGCTATGCAGACGGCATGGAATACGGTTCACTTGTGCTCGTGGACAAGCGAACCTATGCCAGAGCAACCGAAAGGCCAGCTCGCGCTGTTTGAAGACAGTTACGACACAAAGCTGAACGCTTGGAATTTCCGCAGGCTGCTCGCGCAGAAGTATGACGTGGTTGTGACCAATCCGCCTTATCGTGGAATTGCTGATGTTAATGCAAAGCTTTCGGACTTTGTGAAGAAGAACTACACTGAAAGCAAGAGCGACCTCTTCGCCGCATTTATTGAGCGGTGCGATACATTCCTTACTCCTCGCGGTATGCAGTCGATGATCACGATGGAAAGTTGGATGTTTTTATCGAGCTTCGAAAAATTGCGCTTAAGACTGTTTGCAACAAAAACTATAGTAAATCTTGTCCATATGCCATATCTTGGTAAGGGTGGTACTAGCCTTGGTATCAATTTTGGCACGTCTATGTTTGTGCTTCAAAAAGGGCATCTGCCAAATTTTCAAGGGCAATATATGTGCGTTCGTTACTATGAAACAGACGAAGAAGGAGTACCGTTTGCTTTTCCGACTGTTAACGAGCGCTACAAAGCCGCCGCAGCCGACAACTTCGCTAATATACCCGGTAGTCCAGTTTCAGCGTATTGGGTGGGAAGCAATGGGATTAACAACTTTTCAAAAGCACGAGTCCTTTCAGATGTTGCAAACCCACGTCAAGGCTTGATTAGTGGCGATGTTAATCGCTTTGTCCGTATCTGGTGGGAATGTGCGCTCCCTAAGATAGGATTTAATTCTGAAACTGAAACTGCTAAGTGGTTTCCTTACAACAACGGCGGCGAGTACAGAAAGTGGTACGGGAATAATGCTGATGTAGTTAACTGGGAAAACAATGGGTTTGAAATAAGGAACTTCGTTGATGATAAGGGAAAACAACGGTCAAGACCACAGAACCAGCAATTCTACTTCAATGAAGGCGGTACTTGGACTGCTATATCAAGTGGCGCATTTTCCGTGAGATATTTTCCAGAGGGCTACCTGTTTTCAAATGCAGGTATGGCGATGTTTGGTGAACACGAAAGGCTTTTGTATTTAGTTGCAATGCTGAATACAAAGCTATGCCAATACTATTTGAGGATTTTCAGTGAAACCTTAAACTACAATCAAGGCGATATAGCAAGACTGCCTATAATAATTGAAAATGAAGACGGTGTAAACACCCTTGCTACAGCAACTATATCCCTATCCCGTTCAGATTGGGATAGCTTTGAAACATCGTGGGACTTCACCCGCCACCCGTTTGTCACTGGTAAGCAGACGGTAACGGCAGCATTTGCTAAATGGGAAAGCGAGGCGGCGGAGCGGTTTGACACCCTGAAAGCCAACGAGGAAGAACTCAACCGCATTTTCATCAACATCTACGGCTTACAGGACGAACTTGACGCCACGGTCGAGGACAAGGACGTGACCGTGCGCCGCGCCGATTTGGGGCGCGAGATTCGCAGCCTCATCAGCTATGCCGTGGGTTGTATGCTTGGTAGGTATTCTCTCGATGTTAATGGACTTGCCTACGCGGGCGGCGACTGGGACGCGGGCAAATATCAGACTTTCCCAGCTGACAAGGATAATATCCTCCCCCTTTGCGACGACGAGTATTTTGATGACGATATACTGGGGCGGTTTGTGGACTTTGTCAAGACGGTTTACGGCGTGGACACCTTGGAGGAAAACCTGCGCTTTATCGCCGATGCCCTCGGTGGCAAGGGTACGCCGCGTGAGGTTATTCGGAACTACTTCCTGAACGACTTCTACAAGGACCACCTGAAAATCTATCAGAAACGCCCGATTTACTGGCTGTTCGACAGTGGCAAGAAAAACGGCTTCAAGGCACTCATCTATATGCACCGCTATTCAAGCGACCTACTCGCCAAGCTGCGGACGGATTATGTCCACGAACAGCAGGAGCGATACCGCACCCAGCTTTCACATATTATAGGCGCGCTGAACACCGCAACTGGTGCAGAACGTGCGCGGCTTCTGAAACAGCAAGATAAACTGACCGAGCAGTTACGGGAAATCACCGCCTTTGAAGAAAAGGTTCACCACCTCGCTGACCAAAACATCACGATTGACCTTGACGATGGTGTGATGAAAAATTATGAGATTTTCGCTGATGTCTTGGCGAAGTTTTAATGGAGGATACTATGCTGTCAGATACGATAAAATCAAGGCTTGCGGAGCGGTTTGCAGCTCCCTTGCCGGAATTTCATAAACGCCGCATCGTCTTCTGGCACGACGAGGACGGTGAATTCACAGAGGCAGTCGATGAACTATCTCTTAGTGGTGTGACGCTCGTGAAACTTAACGGCAAGAACAACTTTGCCGTTAAGAAATTGCTTGCGGCGGACGACCTGACGGGCGACTATCTTGTCTACGACCCGCTTTCTTACGAGAAAGACCAAAAGGACGACTGGCTGCTTGACATCAAGCTGTACAGCGAAGAGTTCCGTGCCGACCTTGTGTCCCTCCAAATGGAGGAACTGCTCATCGAGCCTTCTTCCGCAATGCGTAAGACGATGAAACTATACGCTAAATTCCTTGATAACAAAGACCGTAAGGCTAAACTCCGCAAAATCGGGAGGACGTACCAGGCACCGCTTCAGTTACATATCGACATAATGGCGGTGCTATGTGGTCTTAACGGTGGCTCGGCACAAGAAGTTATCATCGCCGTATTGTCGGCTGGCTTGGAAAAAGAAAGCAACGCTTCACTTGTCAATATCGAGAAGTTCGGAAACATCGAGGCATTCTGGCAGATAATTCAGAAGTATACGGGATACGTCGATGCCAACAACCGCCCGCTTTCCGACCTTGCCGCACATATTCTGATAACTGTCCTGTCACAGACGATGCCCGCTTCCGCTATGCGAGGCTTAGAGCGGTTTGTTTCAGATTCGTGCAACGCATACTGCTATCAGCTTGTTCACGAATGGCAACGCAGCGAAGGTAGTATGGATTTAATTGAGATTTGCCGCTTTGTGGAGCATGAACTTCGCCTTTCTGATCGCTTTGACAAGATAGAGGTAAACGTGCTCCTGAAAAGCGACTCGTTCCCCGCTATAAACGAGAGCATCTTGAAACGCTTCTATGCCGAAATCGGCGAGCGTGTTATTAGGGTAGACGCTATCCTTGAAGCGGTGGAGAACCGCCGCACCTCGGGCTGGTACAGCTTATCTGTGGATTACCTCGAAAGCCTTTACTTTATCGCCAAGATGCAGGAATTTTATCTGGCTCATATCGAAGGTTTCCACCTCGTCGAGCCTGCGAAAGTATGGAAACTCTACACGACTGATACTTATAAGATGGACAGCTATTATCGTCACTTCCATTACTTTTTCGGCAAAACGCTGAAATTCCCGCACGCCTTCTTGGAGGACGCCTTGAAGAAGTGCTCCGATGTGGTAGAGGGCTTATACCGCGAGTGGTTTTTGAAAGAACTCACTTTAAATTGGACAAGTGCCATAGCGGGCGATTTAGACGCGCTCGGCTATGTTTCAGAAATAAATAAACAGCGGGAATTTTACCGCAGATACGTTTCACCGAACGTGAGCAAGGGCAACCGTGTGTTCGTTGTGATTTCCGATGCCTTGCGCTATGAGGTCGCTGCCGAACTTTCCGAAACCCTAGGACACACCACCAAAGGAATGGCAACGCTTGAGGCGGTGCAAGCCGTGTTCCCGAGCATCACCAAATTCGGTATGGCGGCATTGCTTTCGGGGAAAGAGCTGTCCGTAAATGACAAGATGGAAGTGTCAGTTGACGACAACCCAACGGGTAGTACCGCAGGGCGCGGCGCAATCCTGAGCATCGCCAACCCCGACAGCGTGGCCGTTACCTATAAAGACCTGCTCCAGATGAAGCAAGCAGAACGCCGCACATTGGTGCAGGGCAAGGAAATCGTCTATATCTACCACAACACGATTGACGCGCTCGGCGACAAGCCCGCCACCGAAACTAAGGTATTCGAGGCTTGCGTTTCGGCAATCTCAGAACTGAACGCAATCGTTAAGATAATCGTAAATGACCTAAGTGGTACTAAAGTATTAATCACTGCCGACCACGGCTTCCTATACACCTACAAACCTCTTGAGGAAAGCCAAAAAATCAGTCGTCAGACATTTAATGGCGAGATTTATGAACTCGGGCGGCGTTACGCTCTTGTGCCGCCTGAAACCACTGCCGACTACCTCCTACCTGTAAGAACGGAGCGCGAACTCGGCGGTATTCCGATGAAAGGCTATGCCCCGCATGACACGGTCCGCATTAAGGTTCAAGGCGGTGGCGAGAACTATGTCCACGGTGGCATCAGCTTACAGGAAATGGTCGTGCCTGTCATTGTCTATAAAGGTATGCGGTCGGGTTATAAGAAGTATGTTGAAGTTCAGAATCCGAGACTATCACTTATCAGTGAAAGCCGTAAAGTGTCGAACCTGATGTTCTCTCTCGACTTTCTGCAAAAACAGCGGATTGGCGACAAGGTGCAGGTATGCATCTACAGCCTGTATTTCACCGACGACATGGGCGTTCCCGTTAGCGACTCGCAGACAGTAATCGCTGACAGGACAAGCGACAACGCTTCCGAGCGTGTATTCCGAGTGAGGTTTAC
Source organism: Paenibacillaceae bacterium (assembly GCA_040880185.1). Lineage (GTDB taxonomy): Bacteria > Bacillota > Bacilli > Paenibacillales > UBA4045 > UBA4045. The sequence continues at coordinate 70,292 of JBBDIY010000052.1, read as the reverse complement.
CCTAAAACAAATGCAATTTGACCGAAATAAAATATACCGTCTTGTCATCGCAAACGACACGGACGTGCCGGAAGAGGCCGAGTTTCGCATTGACATAGCGTTTGCCGATGATTTCGGATTTGACCTATAGGAGGAATTCGAAATGGAATTAGAAGCGAACCAGTATACGCCGGAAACGGACGATGCGAACGCGGTTATCCATCAGAAACTACGTAAGCATTTCGACGGTAAAATTGTCCGCAAAGACCTGACCAAGGCCATCAAAGAGGGTGCGAACGTTCCTGTTTACGTCTTGGAGTTTTTGCTCGGACAGTATTGTGGCTCCGACGACCCGAACATAATCGAAGACGGCGTGAAGAACGTCAAGCGAATACTCTCTGAGAACTTCGTACGCCCAGACGAAGCGCAAAAGGTGCTGTCCTCACTGCGCGAGCGCGGCAGTTATACGGTCATCGATCGCATAACAGTGAGCCTGAACATCAAGCTAGACCGTTATGAAGCGGACTTTTCGAATCTTGGCGTTCGTAATATTCCCATATCTTCAGACTATGTGTCTAAATACGACCGCCTATTATGCGGTGGTATCTGGTGCATCGTCGGGCTTGAATATGAATACATCGAGGAAGATAAGAAGTCTACACCTATTCGTATCGTAAAGATCACTCCTATACAGATGCCGCACATTGACATGGATGAGATAAAGGACGGCCGTCGGGCTTTTACAAAGGACGAGTGGATAACTGTTCTGCTCCGTTCCACAGGAATGGAATCCGATAGATTCTCGACCCGTGAAAAGTGGCTGCAACTCGCTCGTATGCTTCCGTTGATAGAGAACAACTTCAATCTGTGCGAACTTGGTCCCCGCAGCACGGGCAAGTCGCACCTTTATAAAGAAATTTCGCCGAACAGTATCCTCGTTTCAGGGGGGCAGTCCACAGTAGCGAATCTGTTCTATAATATGTCAAGCAAGACAGTCGGGCTTGTCGGATTGTGGGACTGCGTGGCTTTTGACGAAGTCGCTGGAATCACATTCAAAGACAAAGACGGCATTCAGATCATGAAAGATTATATGGCTTCCGGTTCATTTGCCAGGGGGAAAGAGGAAAAAGCAGCATCTGCCTCGATGGTCTTTGTTGGTAACATCAATCAGAGCGTTGATGTGCTGCTCAAGACCTCACACTTGTTCGATCCATTCCCTGAAGCAATGGCATATGACATGGCATTTCTCGATCGTATGCACTGCTATATTCCAGGGTGGGAGATACCGAAGTATCGCCCTGAATCATTCACTAACGATTATGGTTTCATCACGGACTATCTCGCCGAGTTTATGCGCCAGATGCGGAAAGAACCATTTGGGGATGTCTGCGACAAGTTCTTCCGCTTTGGAAGCAACCTAAATCAACGGGATGTCATCGCTGTCAGGAAGATGGTTTCTGGTTTAACCAAACTCCTCTATCCTAACGGCGAATTTAGCAAAGAGGACATCGAAGAAATCCTAACATTCGCCCTTGAGATGCGCAGACGTGTTAAAGAGCAACTGAAGAAAATTGGTGGTATGGAGTTCTATGACGTCAATTTTTCCTATGTTGATAACGAGTCGTTCGAAGAACACTATGTTTCCGTGCCAGAGCAAGGTGGTGGAAAAATAATCCCAGAGGGGCTGACCAATCCGGGCAACGTCTATACCATTTCGCAAGGTAAGACTGGAATGATAGGTGTTTACCGCCTTGAAACACAAATGCTTCCCGGTAATGGCAAGTTCGAGCGGACAGGCTTAGGCTCCGACCGAGATGCAAAGGAAGCCACTAACACGGCGTTCAACTTCCTGAAAGCGAGCGGATCGCAGATAAGCGGCTCTATTAGCACGACCACGAAGGACTACATCATTAACTTCCAAGACTTAAACGGAATCGGTATGACAAAGCACCTCACACTGCCGAGCGTAATTGCGCTTGCCTCTTGCGCCCTGAGCAAACCGACGCTTTCGAGCCTTGCGGTACTTGGCGAAATAAGTATAAGCGGTACGATACAAAAGGTTGAGGAACTGGCGAGCGTCCTGCAAGTCTGCCTTGACAGCGGCGCAAAGAAAGTGCTGATACCTATAACGTCCGCCGCCGAACTCGGAACAGTCCCAGCAGACCTCATAGGCGCGTTCAGCCTGATATTTTACTCAACCCCGCAGGAAGCCGTGTTTAAGGCTTTGGGCGTGGAGTGAGTACTTGATGACGACCGCTTCTATGGTCTCGAAAACCATGACAAGGATAGCTCTACGAGCTTACTTTCGATGATGGTAAAGTTGTAGAAACTGACGAAAGGAGGAGAATCTTATGAAGTCATCCAATGCAATGCCGTCTGCCTTTGGATGGGATTTTCAAAGCAATGCGGCAATTATGCTGATGCTTAAGAATATTGTGAAAGCCTCCAAAGTCAAAGTTGAAGGTCAATCCGAAGATGTTGAGATTACCTTTACAGACGGGAAAATGCTTTTGTCACAGGTGAAGGCGGTCGTGAAGCCTGACGATTACAGCCATGTCAAAGAGAAATTGGAAGCGGGACTGCGAACGCTTACTAATGCCTCGAAGCTAGCTGACGTTAAACAACTTGTTTTCGTTACAAACTCTCCGAATCCCTTCAACGACACGACAACTATGTTTAAGTTTAGTAGTCCGCTTAACATAGTGCCTTTTTCGGAGCTGCCCACCGCTTGCCAACAAACTATAAGCGACATTTGCACCTCGAAAGAATATGATTTTGATACCGCATTGCTTACAGTGTGCGTGATGCAGTTCCACGGCGAAAATGAGGACGAGCGTTACAAGGTTTTATCGACATTAACGACCGAATTTCTCAATAATCTTGGTGTCCATAAAATTTCTACCAATCAGTTGCTTACTCTTTGGCAACATTCATTTGCTGTCAATGCCTCGCAACTAACGACCTCAATCACAAAGAAACGAATGGTGTGGCCGGTAATAGCAATTCTCTGCGAGGTGGGTGAAGACGATGCGGAACTTGTAGATTATGACGAGAGCGATGTTGTCGAAATTTTGCAAAAGTACAGGAGTGTTATCAACAATAACAGTGAAAATTTTGAATTCATTTCTCGCGTTCTCAGCGACAATAATGAGTTCCACCCAGAAATGAAATCAAAAGAACGAACCAAAAAATTCATTGAGGACAACTGGGAAAACTATAAGGATTTCTTCGATTTGAAAAGCGCAGACTCTACCACTATAGAGATGGTCATCCAACTAACCGTAACCAATGTCCTTAGGAGTCGTAAAGTCATTGCGGAAATTAAAGGAAAGGTGAAATTATGAGAATAGTTTCATTGAAGGTTAACGCTAATCAGCTAACCCTCTTAGGTGAAAATCAAAAGGTGTTCTTGTTCGAAGAAAACGTCAATATAGTTTTCAGTACAAAAAACAGCGTCGGAAAAACAACACTGTTGCGTTTACTGATGTACTCTTTGGGTTATCCAATCCCAAGTACCCGTGGGATACGCTTTTCTGATTACGAAACCATTCTAACGGTGGTTGGCGCAAACGATGAGATTTTTGTGTTGACAAGGAACAGGGACTACATAGAAGTACTGCACAACAAGGAGGAAAAGGGTTATTCACTTCCCGTAGAGCAGAATGAGTTGCACTCTTCGATATATGGCATAACCAACCTTGAAGCGGTCGACAATCTGCTTGGTGCTTTTTTCGTAGACCAAGAAAAAGGTTGGACTCTGTTAAACCGAGGTAAAGCGATAGGAAATATCCACTTCTCGATTGAATCTTTGCTTCGCGGCTTGTCAAACAGAACAAACAACGAATTGGCGCAGCGGCTTGCTGTCGTCAAGCGAGAAATACAGAAATATAAGCACATGCTTGATATTGCGGCATATAAGGCTGAAATCAACCGCCTGGGCGAGACCTCCTTTATCAACTCTCCGGCAGATGATATTGAAAACGCACTTGAAGTATTGTATTGCGAGCGAAAACCTTTAGAGGAGGAACTCAGTAGAATTAAAAGCGTAATCCGCAAGAATACTAACTTCGAGAAATTCATCACCTCTTTTAAGCTCAGGGTAAAAGCATCTAACGGTGACGAAGTGCCGGTTAATAAGGATACTCTAATCGGTTATGGAGATACCGCCGATTTGCTTGTGGCAAAGCAGAAGATCAATTATGAGCAACTTGCGGCTATCGATAGAAAAATAGCCTTGTTAAAAGCACAGCAAGACGATGAGGCGACGTTAATTGATGTAAAAACAAGCCTTCAGCAGTTTGATTCCGAAATTGCCAAAATCAATGTTGATGCTATGGCTACCCAAAAGATAATCGTGAAATTGGAGAAGGAAAGAAAGATCTTAGAAGAAAGAGTAATCAATAGCGTGAAGCAAAATAATCCGCTCATCGGTGAACTGCATCAACTAATTTCGTCGTACGCAGCACGGCTCGGATTGGATGAAAGATATGTTAGTGCGAGGAACGACTACATTTTCACCAACGATTTGAAATCGTTATCAGGAGCGATTTACCATAAAGTTGTTTTTGCTTTTAAGATTTCGTATGTCAAGTTGATTCAGCAACATACAGGCGTGTACTTGCCTTTTATTTTAGATTCGCCGAGCGGGCGCGAGGTGAGCATGGAGAACATTAATGAAATGATGGCGATTCTTGCTGAGGATTATGCTGGCCACCAAATCATAATCGCTTCTATTTACAATAGCTATGCTTTTCCAAACAAGAACATTATTGAATTGCAGGACAGACTGCTACCGTTTTAATTTGTAATAGCTCGCTTGTCTGAGTTTATTGGCACTTGCAGGATTATGTAATAAAGGACCTCGTCCCTCTATGTGATTTTAGCGATATGGCTTAAGGGTTTCAGAATTTATCGATTTACAGAACAATGCACACCTTCAAGGGTGTGCAAAGGTGTTGCCGCTCACTTTCCCTGACGGAAAACGGACAGTTTTTTCTTGCCAAGAGTGGCGGATGCGGCCGAGGCTGTAACGCTGGTGAATATTCTCCTGATTGGGCCGTACTGTACCGTGGAGAGAACAACATCGCGATGCCTTACTTCAGTATAGAAACGAAGATCGACAAGGAAGATAAGGACCTTACGACTGTCGAGAGACGGAAGATTAGATGTGGCGAGTTGCATTTCGAAGCAGTTTCCAATGATTTGGATTTCCACTGGGCGAATAGTTATACCGACTTTAAAAATAAATTGGTAGGTAACATTAGCTTTGCTTAATGTGACTGGAAGGTGAACGTATGGCCCTTATTGATGAAATAACACAGGCAATAGATCGGGAGAAATATGCTACGATTAATGTTTCCATCTACAATAATCAAGACATAATGATCGACAGCTATGATATTTGGTTTGATCATGATTATTTTGCTTGCAGAAGCTGTATGTGTATGAGGGTAAAATTGACGAGATTGGTGATACGATAACTTGCAACAAATATGAGCTTGAACAGACTTTGATATTGTTCAGCCGAAGAGGCGCATTAAAAGTAGATGTTACTGGATAAATACGATTGACGGCACTGAATCGGCACTGAATTAAGTAATATACAATACGTACCTCATAATATTAGAGGTAACATAGAATAAGAAATAGGAGATAGGCTAAGAGAGATTTATTTACAATCACTTTCAGAATTATACCTATATAAATCTAAAGGTGTTATCGAAGCGATCACCCAACGGATATTCGTGCGAGTGTTTATACTCTAAAACGCATCGCAGATGACAGAATATTGAGATTCAGGAGATCAAATGCGTCGTGCAGGAGTATATGCTGCGTAGTGATAAGAGCATCCCGTTACTTATGAAAAAATTATTTTCAGTCGAAAAAATAATCAGACAGTATCCAGAGATACTTCTGTCAAGATGGTGTGGAGGGTTTGAGGTATGAACAGAACTTTTGAAATAATTGTACAAGAAGCCCGTCAGTTTATTTTTAATTTGTGTGAATGTACAGATGACCAAGTATTCCAGGCGACCACTTTAGAAGAATTAGGAAAATATTATTATCAAAAAACTCTGCAAAACGTCGATGGATTAACTGATGAATTACTTAAAGATCTTATTAAGTCTATAAAATTCAAGAGGAATGAACCGCAAGGAGTCAATGCATATTACAATGCAATATGTAATATGGTATTCATATATAAGGTTCCAGGATTGATCCTTACTGTTGTTCAAAAGAAGTATAATGATATTTTTGTAACATCATATAACCGAGTAAAGGCTAAAATTGAAACCACTCGATTAAATTTGGATCAGCAGATTGTGGACAATAATAATCGTAACGCGCAAATAAAAGCAATGGCAGAATCTGTATGCAGAGGTGCCTTTGTTAAGAATATTGATGCTGACTATGCGACTATCAAGCAACTTGCATTTGATTTGAGAGTACTTGAAACCGATAGAGAATTAGTTGTAAAAAATGGTGACCTATTGGACAAACGCTTTTTGGAGTACTGTGACATACAAGACCCAGCAGCTATTGAACAAGCTTTGAGAAAAACTGCACTATACTTAGCCAAAGAGCGAGATGGTTCACCAAATGATGCAGAGTTTGTGTTTTTGCCTTATCGCATGTTGCTTGAAGCAATAGAGGATAACGTACTACGTCCATTCGCTTTGTTTTATAAAGTGAAATTTATCCCCTTTGTAGATGAATTTACTGAAGAATACTGGATTGCGTCTTATAGAGATGAGAATAAGGCTGTTAAAGATTTCAAAGCTAAATGTGAAGTACTGCCCCAAATTGATGATCTATATCAATTAAAACAGAGAGATTCAGATGAATATCTGCATCAATTGCTATCGTTGATTTCTAGTTATAATGTTGTAAATAGAATCGCTGACATTATAAGTTCTAGTCCTAGTCTTTATAATCGGAGAAATATACTAGAAAAGACGCTGGCATTATACAAAAATGATGAGTTTGAATTGTTTGCCAATATTGCCCCGGTACAGATTGAGGGAATAATAACTGATTATCTATATGACGAAATGACATTCCGCAGATTTACAGATTTAAATATTTATCCTAAGGCGGTTTTGCGTGAAAAGATCACTTTTCTTGAAAACCATGGAAGTAATGTCCCTACTGATGCAGTACTATATTTTTATTATTCATTCAACAATGTCATAAGAAATAACATTGCTCATGGTGCTTTCGAGAATCTTTACCATGATGACAGGCAAGCAAAAATCTTTTCTGCAGAGACATTGATGGATATGTTGTACATAATGCATGTCATATCTAGAAACAGCGAAACTGAGAAGATGAGAAGATTCATTCATGGATATATAAAGTACTATAGGAAAGTAATTAAAAGCGAGACAGGACATCAACATTTCGGTGCATTATTAAACGATCTGATTGGGAACAAAATAACTACTAATTGTGGTGCAATAGAACGTTATAGACCGTTACAAATTGTATATTGGATTCTTAATCCAACATATGAAAAAATATATGAGACAGTGGAGGATAAGATAGACCTGCTAGAATTAAGGGAAAGTCTTCTTAGCAAAGCGTTTTGGGAATATGTATTAAGCAGGTTGGAAGAGGTTGTTAATACTGGATATGATTATCTCAATATTAAACAAGAGTTTTATTCCATCGTAAAAGGGTTGTGTACCTGCGGAGTTGAGTCAGAAACAAAACAGTTGCTTGGAAAAGTCAATGCAGAACTTACAAAAATACAGTCGTTTACATAATAGTAATCACTCAAAAAGCCAGAAATTCAAGGGATTGGATGAGAAAATAATCGAGTACGCTTTTGTGAAATCGTACAAATTGGTATGCCGCGATCATACGGTCATCATTGATGAGCTGATTAAAAGGATGGAAGCCGTGTTCAGCGACCAAAATAGTCAAAGACGGCTAAACAAATTGAACAGCGACATAAAGTGCATAGGGATGGGAAGTGAGACCAATGGGAGCAAGTTATTTAACTCGTCCCATGGGCTTGCCACATTATCGGTATTCTTGATGGGTGCCACGCTTTAATGAATTTTGCTTTGACTTATTGTTGATGTAATATTGATGTAAAACATCAGCAGAAACGGCCAGAGACCAGCCAAATTGTACGAAAGTAACATTACGAAAAGCCCGTCATACCAAGGTTCCAGCGGATTGCAACAGATACGATCCTTAAGAGGTCTTATCCCGCATACGGTACATGTGGAGTGCTGTTCACTACTCGTAAGGAAAGATTAAAAAATAAGAGATGTAACGGTGCGTAAAGGTCTCTCCCTTGTGGTAGAGATCTTTTATTATTGTAATTGTCTATTAAGATGTTAATGAATAATGTGATGATTTACTTTTCTGGAATACCGACATCTTCTTGAAGCTTTAAAGCAGAATCAATTACAAAATTGATACAATACTTACACTGATCTTCTTCAGAATATCCTAGTTCACCTCGGTTAGTTATTATATCAGAGACGTATTTTCCACTGAAAAGTTTAGTTACTTTCGGAGTCAAGAGCCGAAACTTAATGTACCTTCTATAATCTATACCAAGACTAACTATTTTTATTGCTGATTGAATTGATTGGATTGATTCTTGCACTTTATCAACGAATTGCGACAACTTTTCCTCTTGTAAATGCATATTAAAACTGTCTTCAAAAGTAAAATCTTGACCAAAAAAGAAAGGTGATTTACCATACACTTTATGTTGTTTACTTTCGTAATCATCTATTAAATATTGGAAAGACAATCCGATTTGTATAATTGCATCAGAATATTTATTGTTAATCATCATACTAGAAGCTTCTTCCAGACATTCCTTCGTCTGGATACATTCAATTAGATTAATTAACGATATCTTATTAAATTCTATTTCAAATATGATGGGACAATTTTCATCAAAAAAGTTAGTGACACTTGCTCGAATTGCCTCAATATCTATTCTTGATGGCATTGTTCCGTGATGTTTTAGAGATACCCTTGATTTGTTAAGTCTTTTCATTGATTCTTTCTGAGATAATTCTGTGTTTAATTTCGGATTTAAAATATCCCAATAATCTAAGAAATTAGGATTGTTATTTCGTGCATTTTTATACTCGCAAGCAATATACAAAAACAATTCTATACTATCGTGGAACATAAGAATAGAAGCAGAACTCAACGGCTCCTGTTGTCTAGACTGATTAATTGCTAGTTCATATAAATATTTTACAAACGCTAATCTCTTAATAGTGCTTTCATTTATCATTTATTTATCTCCTTGTCTGTTAACATAGAATTATGTTCACTGTGACCCGAATATTTAACGATGCGTTAGTGGTGTATATGGACTGGCAATATAAGATACTTATATCATATCATCTTCAAAGGAATAAAAAATATTGTGAACCTAAAAAAGCGCCACCGTTTCAACTATCTAGGATGACGCTTTTTTTTTGAAATTTTTATATATTTTGTTTCTATCGCCACTTACCAATTTCTCATTGGTATATGGCGATAGGACTGTGCTTTGATTTAATATTAGAAGTGAGAATCTCTTCTTAACAAGCGTCTTATGAGAATTGTTATTCGTTTCTTTTGTTGCTTTCCTTCCTCCTGAGCCTCTTTAGTGTTTATAAAAGTAGTCGGAATAGAAAGGAAAAAATAAAAAGTATAACAATACCTATAATGCTCACACTTAAATTAATACTTATTTTCATGTGTATCACTCTCCTTTGAAATGTTAAAGCCCTTTGCCATTCCAAAGCAAGCCTATCGCAATACACCAATACCATAGCAAAAATCAAGTTATATATCAATAAATTTCGTAATCAATTCTTGTATTGAGCAAACGACAGCAACTTTTCAATGTATATTTTTATTTTTTATTTTATAACTTCTTAACCTCGCTCACTTCCAACTTTCTCACTAATAATTATAGAGGTTGCCGCATCCATCTCAGTCTAAGCTTAACTACATATGTTTAGACTAAGAAACAGAACAGTTGCTTCTGAACTTTCTTACAATAGAAAGCTGTGCTTAGAAACGATTCTATGCGTTCTGGATGGTGGTATCTTTTGTCATCAAATCCCTCTAAATTGAATCAGAATAGAAATAGAGCCAGTTGTCCACATTCAAGGATGCTGGCTTATTTTAATATCTGGAGGATTCTATTATTTATCCTTTTCGTTTAGAGCTTTGTCATATTCGACCTCGACCATTCTAATAAAGTCAGAAGGTCTAATTTTTAACGCTTTAGAGATATCAAACATTTTACCAACTGTTGGCTGGCTTAATCCTCTTTCAATCATTGATATATATGTCCGCTCACTATGACTTCTAAATGCAAGTTCCTCTTGATTAATTTCAAGTCTTATTCGCTGGGATTTTATCACTTTGCCAATGACGGATTCTATGTTCAAGGCAGAAGCTCCTCTTTTAGAATCATTATCCGTATCGATATGTCTTCGACACCACGTGATATATTATTCATTTTGGTGTAAATTACCAAATGTATGTGATATATTGTGATGGAAGATTCTTAAATACTTAGTTGGAGGTTCATAAAAAATGATATGTCCCAAATGCGGTTATGAAACTAATTATAAGAAATTCTGTGATGAGTGTGGAGTGGATAAGAGTAAGTACATACTAGACCAAAAGATTAAGGAAGCAACAGAACTTCTGATGACAGATCAGATCCAAGAAGCCGATGTGTTATTATTTAAGCTTAAAGAATTATATTCTAGCAATCCAGATGTTCTCACTCTAGTGGGATTATTACACTTAAAACATAATAATAAAGAGGATGCTAAATCATATTTAGTTAATGCCTTGAATTTAGATCCTAAGAATAAATTTGCCAAAGAACTTTATCGATCTAATTTTCCATTCCCATCCAAAAGAAGAATGTACATAGCAATTTCCATCTTATTTATAGCCTCACTATTTTTTTGGAATTACTGGAACGAGTCACAAACATCATTAAGTCCTAATATTGAAGCCACATCAACTGAAACTGCGACTCTCTTAGATCAACAGGAATGGGAACGAATATTTGATCCAAACATTATATCGGAGATTGGTCAATTAGAAGATCCAAATGTTGAAATGATAGACAAGCCAGATCAAATCTATAAAAATACAGATTACTTTGCTTTTAATGTGCCCCGTCTAAATGGTTATATGATGCTAGGGGACACTGGTAAAGAAGGAATTATTAAAAAGGATAATTTTCTTAATATAGATAATACATTAGAAGAAATTAGCGGACTTTTAATCGATAACTCTATGATCTGGACGAAATATACACTTTATGAATTATCAATATATGGGGATATAGTAATTGCAAAATCAGGAATCTGGATTGATAATGATAATTTCTCTGAAAGTATTATTTATTCTACTGATATCGTACTGCCTAAGAATCTTACTGTAGGTTTAAGTTGGTATTTAGATGGAGGAACTCAATTTGAAAAATCTGAGATCATCGGATTTGCAAATGTAACAACTCAGATGGGTAATTTTGAAGATTGTCTGGTTGTACAAACAATACGTATTGTCCCGAATGATAAGAATTTAAATTCGATACGAACAGATTTTTATTACCCGTATTATGGACTTGTCAAATCTGATGTGACAATGAAAAAAAAGACAAGTATTAAAACGAATTTAATTTCAAGAATGGATGCATTAGCTCAATAATGCGTCCTCTATTCAACGATAAATTCAATATGACTCATCCTATTGTCAAAGTTGTAATGTCGCTTAGAGTGGAGAATTAGAGTTCTGAGAGGTGGTTGTAGCATTGTTTGTAGTCGAACTATGGAATGCAGAAATCAAGAGCATTTATAGATGTCATTTGTGAGGCGTACAGATGCGATCAGTGAAGTCAGTATAGTCGAAAAAGGTGGAATCAATATGAGAATGATAGAGAAAGCAATAAAAGTAGCGGCAATCGCCCACAAGAATCAGAAACGCAAAGGCACTGAGATCCCATATATTACTCATCCTTATGCTGTAGGCATGATCCTTGCGCAAGCTGGCTGTAATGAAGAGGTTATTGTGGCGGGCATTCTTCATGATACAATCGAAGACACAGAGATAGATATTCACTATATAGCAAGAGAGTTTGGATCTAATGTGGCTCTCATCGTTGAGGGTTGTAGCGAACCCAATAAAGAGCTTACATGGGAAGAAAGAAAAAAGCACACAATACTGTATCTTAAGACAGCGCATGATGAAGTTAAAATGGTAGCTAGTGCTGATAAATTACATAATCTACGTTGCATGAATGAAGATTATCGACAGCTTGGTGAAGATTTATGGAGTAGATTTCAGTGTGGAAGGATAGATCAGGAATGGTACTATAGGAATTTGTTAAAAAGCCTGTCATTTGTCCCCACAATTCTGTTAAATGAGTTGATATATGAGTTTGATCAATTGTTTAGCACGGATGTGAAATTGGTAATTTCTGATGAGCACTCTGCTATAATGAATGGTGATCTTAAGGATCGATTTAGATATCAAATCGAGCAAGCTAAGGAAGAGCGAAATATGTGGCAGCATCAAATAGATCGTTATGAGCAAGAATTAGCATGTTTGGAGAAGTTTGAATAAATAAGAAACGGATAGATTGATTAAAGGATAAGTCCTATCCAGATATCGTAAATACTTTAGCAGAAGGGGCATTATAAAGGATCTGACGATAGTTGGACACATTCTATTGTCAGTGTCAGAGAGTCGCTTAGAATGAAGATCAAGTATTCTGAGAGGCGGTTACAAGTGACTACTCAGATTAAGTTGAAGATTTTAAGTAGGCATTAATGAAAATAATAATAGTTTATATAGAAGGCTCCTTAATAGATAGGAGTTTTTTTATGCGAACATATATTCACTGACATACTATTGCCGATTATATTGTATATAATTGCGGTAACATTTACATATGTCGGATAAAGGAATTTCCAGTTGAATTGTGGAATAAGTCTTAAGAACTATTAAACATGACAGGAGCATACATACAAATGGCAAATGAAAAATTAGTATCGAGTATAGAGGATAAACTATGGGCAGCTGCGGACAAATTAAGAGGTAGTATTGATGCTTCAAAATATAAGAATATAGTCTTAGGCATCGTATTTCTTAAATACATATCAGATCGATTTGAGCAAAGATATAACGAACTAATATCTGAAGGTGATGGATTTGAGGATGATCGTGATGAATATGAACGCTTTAATGTGTTCTTTGTTCCTGAAAAAGCACGTTGGAAGTCCATCATAGAACATGCGACTAAGCCTACTATAGGTCAAATGATTGATGAAGCTTTTATTGCTATTGAAAAAGAGAACAAGAATCTTGCGGGAGTTCTACCTAAGATATACTCAGGATCTGATATTGATCAACGTAGAATTGGCGAAGTTATCATGGTATTTGAAAACTCTAATACGTTATTGATCGAAGAGGATGCACTCGGTCGAGTGTATGAATACTTTCTAGGGAAATTTGCCTTTATATTAGGTGCGGGTGGTGGCGAGTACTATACACCTAGTAGTGTTGTAAAGTTATTAGTAGATATGATCGAACCTTATGAGGGTACTATTTATGATCCTTGTTGTGGATCTGGCGGAATGTTTGTTCAAGCACAGAAATTCGTCAAAGCACATGGAGGAAGTACATTCAAGTTATCTGTGTATGGACAGGAACTAAATGCTGAGACTAGAAGATTGGCAATGATGAATCTCGCCATTCGTGGCATCGAATCAAACTTAGGGAAAACACATGAAGATACATTCCATTCAGATCAATTCAGAGATGAAAAGTTTGACTATGTTCTTGCCAATCCTCCATTTAACATTAGTGATTGGGGGCAAGACAGTTTACTAGATGATCAACGTTGGAAGTGGGGCATACCTGCTAAGAATAATGCCAACTATGCTTGGCTCTCTCATATGCTGAATAAATTGAAACCATCCAAAGGTGTTGCTGGAATTGTTCTGGCAAATGGTTCATTGGCTTCGCAAACTGCTGGAGAAGGTACGATTCGAACTAAATTTATTGAAGAAGACTTAGTTGATTGTATCGTTGCAATGCCAGATAAACTTTTCTATACCACAGGGATACCAGTTTGCTTATGGTTTCTCAGACGAGGAAAAAAGCGCAAAGGTGAAGTTCTATTTATCGATGCCCGAGATATGGGGGTCATGATTAGTCGTAAATCGCGAGAATTAAGGGATGAAGACATTGAGTTGATCTCAGATACATATCATAAATGGTTGAAAAGTGATGAGTATCAAGATGAAGTTGGCTTCTGTAAGTCGGCTAGTCTTGAGGAAATTCAGAAACATGATTATGTGCTCACTCCAGGGCGTTATGTCGGTGTGAAAGAGATTGTGGATGATGAACCGTTTGAAGATAAGATGGAGAAGCTTGTATCGGAGCTTGCAGATTTGATGTCGGAGTCTTCTGTGCTGGATGAGAAGATCAAGAAAAGTCTGGGGGCTATTGGGTATGAGTTCTAATAGATGGAGAGAAGTTCAATTAAAGGAAGTTATTCAGTTTAACCCGAAAGAATCAATAAAAAAGGGCGAGATTTCAAAAAAGATTGGAATGGAGAAATTAAATACATTTCAAAGAAAGATTGAGGGTTTTGAGTTAATTGAATTTAATGGTGGTATGAAATTTAGAAATGGAGATACTTTGCTTGCTAGAATCACACCATGCTTAGAAAATGGAAAGACAGCTCAAGTATCAATTCTTAATAAAGACGAGGTGGGATTCGGTTCCACAGAATTTGTTGTTCTGAGAGAAGTACTTGGACTGACGATTAATGATTTTATATACTACTTAAGTATCTCACCAGAAATTAGAAATATCTCAATAAAATCAATGACTGGTACAACTGGTAGACAACGTGCGCAAATTGATATCATTCAAAACACAATGGTATCATTGCCTCCAATTCGAGAACAAAAATCCATCTCGTCCATCCTTTCCGCTCTCGACGACAAAATAGAACTCAACAATCTTATGAACAAAGTACTAGAGCAAATAGCTCAGGCGATCTTCAAGCAGTGGTTTGTTGATTTTGAGTTTCCAGATGATAACGGTGATCCCTATAAGTCTAGCGGTGGTGCGATGGAATGGTGTGAAGAGTTGGAGAGAAATATTCCAAGAGGTTGGAAAATCACCCAGTTATCTGAGATCATTGCAGTTAAAGATGGAACACATGATTCTCCTAAGAAATCGGAAATAGGCTTTCCTTTAATAACTTCAAAGCATTTGAAACTAAATCGGATTGATTTTTCTGATGCTAATTTAATAAACGAACAGGACTATATAAAGATAAATGAAAGAAGCAAAGTAGACCGTTTTGATATATTAATAAGTATGATAGGAACGATCGGCACACTATATTTAGTTCAAGACAGAATAATAGATTTTGCTATTAAAAATATAGGATTATTCAAAACTTCAGAAAAAGAATCGATATATGAATATGTATATCTTCACTTGAAATCTGAATTTGTTACAAATCATATCAATGAAAGATTAGCTGGGAGCACACAACAATATATTAGTTTAGGTGAACTTAGAAAAATTCCAGTAATAATTCCACACGATGAACTATTAATTAATTTTAAATGTACAGTAAATTGCTTAATAAGTAGAATTAATAGTAATTCGCTATTAAATCATACTTTAACAAATCTACGTGATACCATACTCCCCAAGCTCATGTCAGGAGAAATAGATGTTTCACAAGTAGAACTTTAACAAGGCGGTGATGAGATGTTATTTACCGAAGATAGTCTTGAAAAATTAGTCCTTGAACTATTAGAAGACGAGCTTAACTACACTATTCTTAATGGCTACGATCTTATTCGTGACTATCAGAAGGTCGTATTAGAGGATGAACTAAGTGATGCACTTTACATTCTCAATCCATTCCTCACTTCGGAAATCATAGAAGACGCCATTCGTAAGATTCTATACATTGATGATGCTAGCCTAACTACAGCTAATCAGCTATTTCATCGCTATCTCATTGAAGGCGTTAGAATTGAAGTGCAAGGGGAGGACAATCCTGCTCAAATCGTCAAAGTGATAGACTTCGAACATCCTTACAACAATACATTCAAAGCGATTAATCAATTCACTGTCATTCACAAAGCTGAGAAACGTCCTGATATTGTGCTTTTCGTTAATGGAATGCCTCTCGTTGTCATCGAGTTAAAATCAGTTGCACGTGAGGAAGCAAACATTAAAGATGGTTATCTACAAATAAAAACCTATCAGGACATCATTAAACCTCTATTTCACTATAATGCTTTTAGTATTATTAGTGACGGCGTTAATGCTCGTTTTGGATCGATCACTTCTGACTACGATTACTTTATGCAGTGGAAGAAAATAGATCAGGATTCACCAATCATAGATGAATTGCATATTGCACAAATTGGTACGTTGGTGAAAGGTCTTTTACACAAGGAGAGATTGCTCGATGTCATTCAGAACTTCACATTCTTTGCTGGAGGAAAGTCCAAGATTATCTCAGCTTATCATCAATATTATGGGATGAAGAAGGCCATTCAGAGTGTCGTTCATGCAGTGGACGGAGATAAGCGAGGCGGAGTTGTTTGGCATACACAAGGTTCTGGTAAGTCTTACTCCATGGTGTTCCTATCAGCGGGTCTTATTCAGAAGCTTAACAATCCAACTTTAGTTGTAGTAACGGATCGTAACGATCTAGATGAACAAATTCATGGAACATTCAGCAGCGCTACGGAATATCTTCGTCAATCCCCTGTCCGTGCTGACTCCAGAGAGGGGCTTATCGAGTTATTAGAACACCGCTCTAAAGGTGGAGTGATATTTACAACGATACAGAAATTCACTGAACATACTGGGGAGCTGTCTAAGCGCCATGACATTATTGTTATTGCTGATGAAGCACATCGATCCCAATACGGAATAGATCCTGATATTAGAATTGATAAACAAACATTAGAAGCTGAATTAGTCTATGGCTATGCTAAATATTTACGTGATGCACTACCGAATGCTACTTTCATAGGATTTACAGGTACACCGATTGATATGAATGATAAATCAACGATCGGAGTGTTTGGTGAACTGATTGATGTTTATGATATGACGCAATCCAAGTTGGACGAAGCGACAGTCGATATCCATTATGAAAATCGATTAGCTAAAGTTCATCTGGATGAGGGGATTCTCGATAAGATCGATGATGAAGTCGCTCAGATCCAAACTCAAGGACTTTCTCTTGAAAAGATTGAGCAATTGAAAAGAGATCTAGTTACGATGGAAGCCGTTATAGGCGATGAGGATCGTCTGAATCTTGTCGTGGATGATATCTTGAAGCACTATGAGATTCGTAAAAATATGCTTAAAGGTAAAGCCATGATTGTCGCCTATTCTCGCAAAATTGCATTTCGTATGTATCAGCTCATTCTAGCTAAAGCACCAGAGTTAACTGATCAAGTTCGATTGGTTATGACGGACAGTAACAAAGATGAACAAGAGATGCGAGATGTCATAGGTACAAAACAATATCGTCAGACACTAGCTAACCTGTTCAAAAAAGAAGACAGTGATCTTAAAATCGTTATTGTAGTCGATATGTGGCTAACTGGCTTCGATATTCCCTGCTTAGATACGATGTACATAGATAAGATAATGAAAGAACATAACTTAATGCAAGCCATAGCAAGGGTAAATCGTGTATATAAAGAGAAAAAATCAGGGCTAATCGTAGATTATATAGGTTTAAGTAAGTACCTGAAAGAAGCACTAAATACATATACAAGTCGAGATAAGAACAGTGTCCCAGATATCGAGAAAGCTAAGGAAATCCTGATGACGGAAGTGGAGATCCTAGAAGGGATGTTTCATGGTTTTGATTTTAGTAGATATTTAAACGCTACTCCCAAAGAACGATTCGAACTGATTCAAGATGGTGTAGAGCATGTGCTGAAGGAACGGGCGAAGGAAGTGTTTCTCAAGCATGTAGTCAGACTTCAAAGTGCATATACGATCTGTGCAACAGCTCTAGACTTTGAAGTGCGTGTTCGGGTTAGTTTCTTCGTAGCTGTCAAATCATTCATCGTCAAGGTGGAGAGAGATGGAATGCCAGATGTAGAAGCATTCAAACGTAAGATATCTGAAATGATCGAACAAGCGATAATCAGAGATGGTGATGAAGTAGTATCAATTACTGCCAAACAAGAGAAAAGCCTTTTATCCGTTGAGAATCTCCAGAAGATTATGGCGATGAAACGTAAGAATGTGGCAGCAAGCATCTTGAAGAAGTTACTTGATGATAAGATTAAGTGGTTTGAGCAAACGAACATTGTACGCTCAGGTTATTTTTCTGATAAGTTAAAAGTCATTGTAGAACGGTATAACCAGATTGAAGATATCAATGTACTCATAACCGAGATGATCGATATTGCCAAAGAGATCGAATCCGCTATCAATGAAGGTATTGACCTACAACTATCTCCAGAAGAACAAGCATTCTATGATGCATTGGCGAAACCAGATTTGATCAAATCCCATTATAAATCGGACGTTCTTAGAGAAATGGCGAAGAAACTGATTCAGTTGATAAACGAGAATAATACACCAGGCTGGTGGAAGAGAAACGATGCAAGAGCTAATATGAGATCGTTGATTAGACGATTGCTCAAGATATACAAATATCCACCTGATGAAATCCCAAATGCTACTGAACTGGTTATCAGGCAAGCGGAACTGCAAATGAAGAACCATTTCTATTCTACTGATACCTATAATCACTCAATGGCTGCTGATGGAAAAGCGACTTACAATCAGTAGTAAGGATTCCATTCAATTAAAAGGAGCTTAATACAATGACAGAGCTAAAATTTGAAATAACACAGCACTTAGGAGTTCTCTCCGAATCTACAAAAGGCTGGAGCAAGGAACTGAATCTGATAAGTTGGAATGATCGTGAACCGAAGTTTGATATCCGAGAATGGTCCCCAGAACATGACAAGATGCGTAAGGGAGTTACGTTGTCGAATGAATGTTGAATCAGTCGGATTTGTAATATTCTATTAATTATTAATGTTGCAAAGATGGATTATGTTCGAAAGAAGATAAAGAGGTGAAGATTTGGCTTATTACAAAGATCCAAAGTTTATAGCATTCCTTGATATCTTAGGATTTAAAGATATTGTGAGTAATAATAAGCATGAGATGTTGGAGAGGAAGTTAAGAGATTTTTCTGCTATAATTGAAAATTTAAATGGGATATTTACTTCGATTGGTGATGAAATACCGTTACCCCAAAAAATTGAGGTACTGACTGTTTCCGATAGTATAATTATTTGGACTGATGACGATAGCCAAGAAAGTTTCGCACTTATAACAATAGCCGTTTCGGAAATCTTAAGACATAGTTTTTATAACGGCACACCTCTAAGAGGGGCATTAACTAGAGGTTCTCTTAGTGTAATACAAAAGAAACACCAAACTAATATATTTGGAATAGGTCTAATTAATGCTTACTTATTGGAAAGCACACTAAATATGTCAGGTTGTGCGATTGAAAATGATACTTTTAGATATAATGTTGTCTCACAAAAGTTGATAAAGGATAAATATATAGTGAAGTACGACACTTCATTCAAGCCAGTCAAGAACAATTTGTCGAAAAATGAATATGTGATTAATTGGGTAAATGAAAGTGTAGTACAAAGTGATATTAGTAAATATTTTACTGCGCATAATAAAAAAATAGACAATGAGAGTGTTTACACTAAGATATTGAATACTGCAAACTACATAGAATTTATTAAAAAAAACAATCTCCTGTTAGATGATGAATAACAATAACGATATTTGAATGGTGTGGTCATTGTATTGTTTCGATCCACAACGCATGGATAAATTCAGAAACTTCGATTAAATAGTACTACGTTAGAAGCAACCCTCATCGTGCGATCTAGCTTCGTTTTCCTCGCTCGAATATATCCGTTGACATTCCGTAGCCTTTAGCTTGTCTATTCTGTATTTAACCGATGAGTATCAAATATCTTCGTATTTGAGACGGAAATAGTAGTCAGCTTAATTGATTAGAATGAGGGTAATAATTGTTCCAATACTTTTCCCAAAATCAACAGTTCATAAATCCTCAGTACTCTATCTATTGGAACTGTATGTGTTATAATGGATATATAACCCATATAAGGAGGTAACATCCATGGAAATAGGCTATGCGAGAGTTTCAACGACCGATCAATCTCTTGATCTTCAAATTGATGCATTAACGAAAGCAGGATGTAGTGAAGAAAAAATTTACAGGGAGAAAAAGAGCGGATCGAAAGATGACAGGGTGGAGTTGCAAAGAGCTTTAAATGATCTTAGAAAAGGGGATATATTTGTAGTATATAAATTGGATCGACTTGCCCGTTCAACTGTAAAGCTGATCCAAACACTTAAAGAGGTGCAAGCAAAAGGCGCAGAATTTGTTTGCTTAAATGGAGATATCGACACGACCACTCCAGCAGGAAAAGCAATGTTTGGGATGCTTGCAGTATTTGCGGAGTTTGAGAGAGATTTAATCGTGCAGAGAACTAAGGACGGTTTAGAAGCAGCTAGAGCAAGGGGGAAGAAAGGAGGACGGCCAAAGACAGATATAAAGAAAATAGAACGTGCAATTAAGCTGTACGATGCTAAGGACCACTCTGTTGCTGATATCGAAACAATGACAGGGATTAAGAAAGCAACACTTTATAGAGCTTTAAAACAACGTGTAGTGTCTTAGAGACATGGTGGTTGGAATAGGAGTGAATAATTATGGATAATACTTTAGTGACTGTGTGTGAAAGATGTAAAGCTTGGCTCATATATGATAAGGATATAGATGAGCTAGACATTCCAAAGCTTTGTATCGGGTGCCGGAAAATTAAGGATAAGGAGAAAGTATGATTAGTAGAAAATTTACTAGTTATTTTTTTTGTCCAATCATAATATAAGCTTCTACATTATGGTAATATGGGTGAAGATAAATATTTGTAAATCTAGCTCTTTTTTATAAGAAGTTCACAAATAAGATTTTATGAGAAATTCCTGCAAGTGTATAAAAATAGTTGAAAGGAGCCTCTATGTCTGACTTATTAGTGGATGTTGAAACATTAAAAAATATTTTACTGTCTTGCGCAACCGGTGGTGCATCTGACAATAAAAACTATCGATTGTTAAGAGATAGGATAGTTAAAGTTGAAAAAATAAAGAAATTATTACCAAGGTTTTTTATGAGTTGTAGAAATTTGGATGAGTTTTGGGGATACATAAAACAGCAATCACCTTCTTATCAAGGACGAAGAGATTTTTTGCGTGAAGGGTTTCATGACGTACTTACATATCTGGAAAACGAACCGGATACTCCTTCTGATGATTTAATTACTAATTCACTTGTTGGCAAGGTTAATGCAATCTATATTAAGGATGCATGGACAAAGGCGCTGGAAAGAAGGGAATTAGACCCCGAAGGTGCTATTACAAGTGCTAGAACCTTACTGGAATCTGTTTGCAAATATATACTAGATGATTATGGTATAGAATATGATGACAAATCTGAACTTCCCCAGCTATATAAGGGGGTTCAAAAGTGTTTAAAACTTTCACCAGATGATCATACCGAAGATATCTTTAAACAAATACTAGGTGGCTGTACTTCAATAATAACTGGATTGGGTGCGGTCAGAAACAAGCTTAGTGATGCACATGGAAGAAGTCCAAAAATGATAAAACCTTCTAAAAGACATGCTCAACTTGCAGTAAACTTAGCAGGAACTATGGCGGATTTTTTGTTTTCGACATGGGAATTTAGACAAGATAATATGTAGTAGGCTCAAGAAGGCGGGACATCTCAACAATGTGTTCACGCATCGGCGGACAAGCCGCCTCGGTCCCTGAAGTAATGTCGATGAAGTGATTGCCGGGACAGATCCGCACCACCCAACCGCATCGCGTCCAGTCACTTCGTTCCTTTAGGGTGGTGGCGTCGTGAACACGGAAACGTAATACGAAATTCCCAGAAAAGCTAAAGAAGTATATCAATTATGAAATAGGAGTGAAATAATGTATTATCAAGTAATAATAGAAGTGAAAAATCCTAAGGGCAGTAATTTAAAGTATTTTGAATTAGATAAAGAAAGCCAAGAAGAGATATTGGATGATATAGTGATACCATTTCTGTTGAAGAAGGACTTTCAATTTGATGGGTATTTTTTGAATCCAAGCAATATTATTCGTATTGTCGTAAAGGCAACAAAAAAGTCTGTAAGGGAATTATCAGATTACGAAAATGATCATATGCCGACTGGTTTAATTATGTATGTTTCTCCTAAGGATATTCTAGATTATGACAAACACACTGAAGATGTAACCAAGAAGATATTTGAGCTCGCAAATGAGAACATCAAGCGGGGTGACATTAAACTCGATGCGGAGGAGAATGTAGAGTTGGATAAGACTAAAGTATTCATTGTACATGGTCATGATGATTTAGCTAAAGTAGAGGCTGCAAGATTTATTGAACAATTGGGTTTTGAATCGATAATCCTTCATGAACAGGCAAATTCAGGGAAAACAATTATCGAGAAGATTGAAGCATATTCAAATGTCGGTTTTGGTGTTGTATTATATACTCCTTGTGACGTAGGAGCAATTCACAAAGATCAAACTAATTTGAAAGCCAGAGCTAGACAGAATGTAATATTTGAACACGGTTTTCTCATTGGTAAGATCGGGCGTGCTAATGTTTGTGCATTAGTGAAAGGCGATGTTGAAATACCCAACGATATTTCTGGAGTTGTCTATATACCAATGGACAATAGTAGGGCATGGCATGTTGCAGTAGCTAAGGAATTAAGAAACTCAGGATATAATGTAGACATGAACTTGGTTGTTTAATTTTTTTATAGTTTCTATGGAAATATAATGTGAAAGTTATATCAAGGAGCCGGGAATATCGACTAACACCATATTCGCGCTTCGGAGCATCCCCTTGTGCATGGCATTCGGTCGGAAGGTTCCAACCGAATGGCAGCATGACACATCCGTACACCCAACCACATCGCGGCCAGTTAGGACATGCTAGTCGCATGTCTCAGACAGTTTAAGATGAAAGGACGTCGTGAACATAAAAGCATTATATGAAATCGAATTAAAGGAGAAAAAATGGAAAACAATTTGACTCAAATCATTGCAATATTAATTGCTGGAATAACTTCACTAGCTGCTATTTTCTCAGCAGTTCTTTCAAAAAAAATAGAGACAAAATCACAAAGAGAAAATCTTGAACTTGATATATTACTAAGAAAGAGAATTGATATATATGAGAAGTTTATTACAACTGCCTCGAACTATGTTTATGTCTCAGGTAGGGATGGACAGGATTACCAAGATTACTTAAAAGCGTTTAATTCTGCAAGGCTAGTTGCATCAAAGAAGACACAAGAAGCGTTAAAGAAAGTGTCAGTATCAACAAATAAGCTTAGGACATTAGAAAATATTGATAAATCAATTTATGTTCAGACTGAGTGGTACGATTGTTTTGAAGCAGTATGTACAGAGATGAATATTGACATTGCAAAACTAACAAAGAAAGTAAGGAAGGAATAATGTAAGTAACTTTAATGAAGAATCCGACATCAGATAACACTTTGGATTGTGTTTCCGATGGTCCGAAATGATCTTCATAACTATTCATGACACTGTCATAGCTTGAACGATGTCAATGTAATGTCAGTTATTTTCGACGATTTTGACACTTTATCATCCATAAAAATACCTCCGAGATATCGTGTTCGACAAATGGGGGTTATTTCCTGTTTAGGAATCAATAATTCCTCTCCACACATCCCATAAGAAAGCCAATTTGTACACTTTCTAAATCCGTGTAGAGTAAACTCTTTTCGGGTGAATATATTAATGCAAGAGATGATCAATATGAAGTTAACGGATAGGCAAAAGTTATTTTGTGACTATTTGCCAGTCAAACAATGCTACAGAATCTGCAATAAAAGAAGGATACTCAACTTCGTCGGCATCACAACATGCTTCTAGATTGTTAACAAATGCTAAGGTTATCCAGCATATTGAGCTTATTATGCTAACCATTGAAGAAAATTTAAAGTCCAAGTAAAGAAAGCCATAGAAACAATTATTGAGTTGAGGGACGATCTAAAAGTGACGAGTTCAGTGCGTCTCAGAGTTGCTCAGGACATCCTTGATAGAGCAGGATATAGACAAGCTGATATAGTAAAGGTAGAAGCTAGTGTCGATCATAGCGGAGCTATAGCACATTCAAATTAGATTCATATTATACAGGAGCTGGTCAATACAACGAAGAACTTGCAGACGCCACACTAAGAGCGATGATTGAGAAGCGACAGGCTAGAAATACACCTACAGATGATGAACAGTAAATCCAATTAGACTAAGTAAAACAAAACAGGCTAGCAGAAATACTATCTGCTAGCCTGTTTTGTTTTCAGTGATAGGGAATCCTTACATACAAATGATCTAATTGATTCAAACGATGTCGTCTAGATAGTTTAGGCTGAGTAGATAATATTGGAGTTTGAAAAAAATATTTCTATTTCACTTAAAAAAACTGGCGAAATCGCAATATATTAGTGTGAAGGATAAAATTCGAAGACTTGAGGTGAATGAACATGTGAAAAGTAATATTTAGGAATTGATAATTTGCAAACTGGATAATCTCAATATTTTACCTAATTTGAAGGGAGAGAGTTTTATTGAAAAACCTTAGATTTATGACAATTGAAAATGTATCGAAATTTAAAGCATTTGTACAATTTCCTATTGAGCTAATTGAGGTAAGCCTTTACCGAGAACTCACATCTAACGATCGGATAATATACTCATTACTTAACAGAAGAATGCAGTTATCAAGTCAGAATTTGGACAAATACTTGGATGTAGAAGGCAGAATATTTGTGTATTATTCGATACAGGAAATGGCTTCGTACATAAATCTGTCTGTAAGCACTGTATCTAAATCATACAATACATTGGAGGAACATGAGTTGATTCACAGGGAAAAAGTCGAACATTCATTCAAGAAAACTTACAAAACCTATGTTCTTCACCCAGTCGATGAATGCGTTGTAAATAAACTTTGTGAACTAAATATGGAATCGGAAAGCCCAGTTCTAATCAATGATTACATGTCCGAACAGATAAAATCTAATGCTTCGAATCAAGTAGAATTATTCTCAAGTAATAAAGAACATATTAATAAACAGATAGATATAAACAATAAAGTTCAAGAGATATCAGCTAAAGCTGTTTACAAGCAAGGAACTCTATTCAATATTCCTAAGAAACAAGAAATAGCACTGCTTAGTAAGATAGATCAGGCTAACTTAGATGGGAAATGGGAAACTGTAACTACTACAGATTTTGTAGAGTACTTTATAGCAGAGCATAACAAGTTATTTCCAACGAAGATATCTAGGGTTAAAAGCAAAGAGGGGAATCAGTTAGTAGGTGTATTCAAGAGAAATTTTATATTTAAATATAGTTTGAGGCCTGAGGACACTTGTGCATGGATAGATAAGATATTAGTAAGTTACAAAAAATCAGAGTCTAGTGGTAAATACAGTGATTGTTTTGATCTAGCTACATTTTATCAGGGATGGAAGATAGAACAGCTTGTCCAATACTTTAAACATTTAGAAAATTATGATGGAAAGCATGTTGTTGGCCAAGATTCGATGGTGTATTAGTTAGCATTAAAGAATCTTATCATTCTTGTGAAAATAAGTGTGCTAAGAAGTTAGGGGGATGAAGTATTGGAAAAATGTTGGGCTGAGAAGTATTGCAGACGATTCAACGAACATAGATCAAACTGTCATGAATACTGCATAGGATATGTTCAACTACAGAATATCTATAGCATGAGTAATATTCCTGTCCGCTATCAACATGATCTTCCAATGTTTGCGGATGTTAGAGATAAAGACACTTTTATGTTCCTGCGAGACTTTAAGGACAACATCTTAAATCATGCTCAGGAAGGTCATGGATTATTCATTCATAGTAAAATTAAGGGAAATGGAAAGACAGCTTGGGCCTGCAAGATTATGAATGAGTATTTCAAAAAAGTAGTGTTAGATAACAACTTACGATGTCGGGGATTATTTATCAACGTTCCAGAGTTTCTAGATCAACTTAGGAGTGCAATGGATCTGGACAAGACTCCAGAGGAGTTACTGGAGACTCAGGATCATATTAAGTCAGCTGATATTGTGATATGGGATGATATAGGGACGGAGACTCCTTCTAAGTGGGTAAGACAGACGCTGTACAAGTTTATAAATCATCGAGAAGCAAATGATAAGATGCAGATATTCACCTCCAATATTAGCCTAGGGACTCTAACAAAGGATGATTATTTAGGGGATCGGATTGTAGATCGTATTAAAGGTCAATGTAAAGTTCTCGAATTGGTAGGGAAAAGTCACCGTGATGCTAACTGGTATTCTTCGGAAACAGTTTCAATCTCATAATTAATGCCTAACAAGTAATGTATAAATAAATGTTGAAAATCTAGGTGCCAATATAGGAGGATGTAAGTTAGGACATCAAAACGCTATGTGTGGAGCAAGTGTATCTGTTGTCCTAATTCCTCTTTCAATCTCGCTTTATTATCACTTTAAGAAACTACAATCAGAACCACCTCTATAACGCTCAGAAACCGGGGCATATTGGATTATACAAGCATCATGACAGTTGATATTCATCCTCCATTAAGCAACTGTCACAGCGTATAACAAGATCGTCTTGCGATACAGATGAAGAGCCATTCTATAATATAATTATTTTGGGAATCGGATAAAAAGGAGTGTAACATCAGGTGAAGCGGTCGGTATACTAATACTAGGACGAGAAAATTTGATATCTGGATCGTCCAGTTCCTGTGAAAGTATGTGAAATTATAGAGGTGGGAAACACAAATTCATTAGCTTATGCGATTTTATCAAGAGGATGTGATTGAGCACTTTATTGTCAAATGGTACACATAATAATGATTCTGATCAAAATCAAATTAAAGTATAACTATTTTCGCAGCCAGAACACAATCATTAGTTATAACTTCCAAAGGGAGTTTTATTAATGGTAACTCGTCAATTTAAACAACAGAATGTTCAATTTTCAGAAATCTTATCGTCATACATTCTTGAGAACCTACCAAAAAATGGCAGACAGAATGAGCGTGAGGATAGTATAATTGATAGTAACACACCGTTACATCTCGTGAAGGAGTTGAATCAATCATGAGATGCGCAATATATGTACGAGTGTCCACAGATAAGGAGGAGCAAAAATCTAGTATTGGAAACCAACAGGATTTGTTTAAGGATTATGTAGTAAAACGAGGATGGGACATTTACGAATTTTATGTTGATGTAGAGACAGGGACCACAGACAATCGAGCTGCCTATAAGCGTTTAATTTCGGATGCGGAAAGTCGAAAGTTTGATTGTATACTTGCTAAAGAATTATCTCGTTTAGCTAGAAATGGAGAGCTATCTTATATAATCAAAAGGTTACTAGATCAGTTTAATATCCACTTGATTACATTAGATGGGGCTATTGATACTACCACAGGCGATACAAGCAGGTTTGGTTTATTTGCGTGGTTATACGAACAAGAGAGTGCTCGTACATCCATAAGAATAAAAAGCACCTTTAAGACAAAAGCGGAAAGAGGAGAGTTTACAGGCTCTAATCCACCTTATGGGTATTTAGTAGATAATAAGAAACTGATTGTTCGTGGAGATTCATCAGTAGATGCAATAAAGCTTATCTTCCAATTGTACCTGCAAGGAAAAGGACATGAAGCGATTGCCAAAGAATTGGATAATAGAGGCTATCCAACTCCGGCTACATTAGCTGAGAAACTTAATCGGGGATTGTACTGGCAAGGCTCATCTGTAAAGTTAATCCTTAAAAATCCTCATTATGTCGGTGACTTAGTTCAAGGACGAAGCAGAGTCCATAGTGTAACAACTAAAATTAGGGATGAAATCCCTATGGAAGAATGGATAATCAAGAAGGATGCTCACGAATCAATCATTACTCGTGATAATTTTGAAGCAGTACAAAGACTTATGGAGAGCAGAAGAGTTGTTCGTCCCAAGTGTAAAAAGCACCTATTCACTAATCTAATCTTTTGCTCTAAATGTGGAACTTCTCTATGGTATATGGGGAATCGTAATGGATATATTTGCGGAAGATATAGAAAACACAGCATAAAGGCTTGTAAAAGCCATTCCATTAAAGAAGAATATCTAAAGAAGTTAATATTGGACGAGTTTCGGGAGATGGCAGCGGCTTCAATAAATAAAGAGCAGATCTTGAAAAATATGGAAGCCACAATGTTAAAGAATGAACATGGAAATAAGCAAAAAATTAAGAATTTTGAATATGAGATGGATAAGCTAAAGTCTGAGAATGTCAAGCTTGTAAAGTACCTGATGGACAATAAAATTACTGATGAAGATTTTCAAGAGACTTCTAATAGTAATCGAATAAGAATTAAACAAATTCAGCAACTAGCCGATGAACAGAATGCAACTAGAGAGCAATTCCACAAACAAAAGGATCTGATCAATAAACTATCAGTTGAGCTTGAACGTATTCTAAGCTTCAATGATCTTGATGAGGAAATTCTACATCGACTAATTGATAAAATTGAAGTAAAAGAAAAACAAGAAGTAATTATCCATTATCGATTTACCAACCCTTTTATTGCTTAAATTCTAAATAAGTCAGAGCGACGACCAAACTAGCCAATCGTCGCTCTAAAAAGTAGTGAAGAACATACGACACATGTGGAGTGCTGTGTGTTGTTCGTAAGGAAATAATATTTCAAAGTCGAATTTAACTTTTAATAAACTGTAGGGCCTAAGCGGAGTCAACGCTTGGGCCTTCCTTATGTGCACACACTGTAGAGGCAATAGTAAAAGATAATCAGGAAATGGAAGGGGATTGAAGAAATTTGTCGAAATATGAGTTGAACTATGATATGTAATTAAGGATCTGTAAAGGCGAATCGAGTTTTTGTAATTAAGAATTTGAGGCGCGAGATTGAGCAAATTAATGGATAACAGCATTACCATACACGAGGCTTTGCAGTTGCTACGTGCCCACTTTAAACATTGGGAGGTTTCATTAATGTCTAAGCTAACAGATATAAAACAAAAGATATTACAGCTCGAGGGTGGTGCATTTCAAGAGCTGTGTGATATTTATATAAGCAAATTAGGATATGAAAATAGTTTATCATTAGGGATGAAACCTGGAACAATGAAAACTACAAAGGGAATCCCGGACACATATTTTCTGGATCAAAGGGGAAAGTATGTTTTTGTCATGTACACTACCCAGCAATCAAATGTATATGAAAAAATTTATGAAGATATTTGCGATTGTTTTAATCCCGGAAAGACAGGGGTAGAGGTATCGGATATTTCCGAAATCATATGTTGTCATACCTCAGCGAATTTGTCTGCAGGGAAATGCAAAGAGTTACGTGATCATTGTTCATCCCAAGGAGTATTACTTCGGTTAAACGGTATAGATGAGATAGCTAGCAACCTTTATAATCGATTTCATGGAATATCACGGGATTTCTTAGGAATACCGATAAGCACCGAACAAATCTTTGATGCTGGAGAATTCATTTCTGTTTATGATTCGAATGGAATGGCAGCTCCATTGTCAACCACTTTCCAGTTTAGAGAAAAAGAGTTTACAGAAGTGCTAAACAAGATAGAAAATGAAAGGGTTACACTCATAACGGGACCTGCTGGTGTTGGGAAAACGCGATTGGCTTTGGAGTGCTGTCGAAAATATGCATTTGAAAATGAATTTAGACTGTTGTGCATTCAAAGCAATCACCTGCCAATATATGATGATTTAAAAATATTTTTAGATACCCCCAACAAATACCTGCTCCTAATCGACGATGCAAATCAAATTACAGGATTGCAACACGCCCTACGGTATCTTACAAAGCATGAACTAGGTTATGACGTGAAAATTGTGATCACTGTGAGAGACTATGCAAGAGAAACAACCATTCAAGATATTCGCAATTTTACAATTCCCGAAATTTGCACAATCAGCATATTTTCAGACGAAGAAATTAAGAAACTTCTAGAGGTTAATTTACAAATATTAAACTCAGAGTATCTTGACAAGATTGTCAGAATTGCTGAGGGAAATGCGAGGCTTGCCATCATAGCGGGAAAGCTTGCTGTTGAAACACAGTCATTATCTAGTGTAGAAGATGCAACTCAATTGTACGAAGGGTATTATGGTAATTTTATTGAAAATAGTATTTTCGATCAAGATAGAGATTTGTGTGCAACAGCAGGAATAATTGCGTTTCTGACAGCAATAAACCTTGAGCGTCTAGAATACTTGATACCTGTACTAGAAATGACAGGAATATCTAATGATTCATTTTCAAAATGTGCATATCGATTACATGATTTGGAAATAGTGGATATCTATAACGATAAAGCTGCTAAAATATCCGATCAAAGTCTTGGTAATTTTCTTCTTTTTTATGTATTTATGAAGAAGCAAGTTATTCCGTTATCAGAAATGCTTAAAGTTTGTTTTGGAATCTATAAGCCACGTGTAATCAATGCGAGTAATACTCTTGCCAATATCTTTGCATCTAAGGGTATACATCAACAACTTGAAAAAGAGATCTGTATTGTGTGGGATGAATTTGAGGAATCAAAGAATCCTCTGTTTTTTGATTTTGTAAAAGTATTTCATAATATTAGACCAACTGAAACGTTATTGATACTAAAAGAAAGAATTGATTCACTTCCTCTGAATACTTTTGACATTTCTTCAATCAACTTTAAGAACGAGTGTCGTAATAATAGCGTAAATGACGACATCCTAGACATGATCGGTGGTTTTCATGGGAGAAATGAGCTGCCAGAAGCTTTGGATTTATTATTCGATTACTATATAAAAATGCCGCAAATTTTTATGGATTTTTATCACGCCATTAACAACTCGTTTGGTGTTCAAAAAGATTCACATCGTTATGTATATTGGACGCAGATTCAACTGATCAACAAATTTATTGAGCATGCTAATAATTGGAAGGTTGAAAATGTAAACATCCTGTTTATTAGAGTTGCTGCTCAGTTCCTGAAACTGAGTTTTTCACCTACGAAAGCAGAGAGAGGGCATACAATTACAATTTATCAAATACCTGTCCAACTAAATGATGGATCCAGGAAATATCGGGGATTGCTCTGGAATGGCTTGTTTGAATTATATCAATATGAAGAATATCAACTCGAAATCGAATCAATAATTACAGAATATGGTCACTCCCATAGAGATGAGATAGAGGAAGGATTGGTTCAGCTTGATTGCCAGTTTATCGTCCGCTTTTTCAGTGATTTATTTTCCCCGCTCAAGCTATCTCATTGTATTATTGCAAAAACAGTAGCAGATCAATTTAAACGTCTTGGTATCGATATGCAACCATATTTATCGGAATATTTTCATAGTTCAGATTTCGTTATCTATAAGATTTTAAAGGGTGAACGTCACTTAGAAGAATTCGATTGGCAGAAAGAAAAGGAGTTGAAGGAATCTGATATCAGAGCGTTATTACAGGATTGTTCCAAAGAAACGATTCTGGATATAATTCGAACATGCGTAAACTATCAAAAATTTGATCCTGAAAATACCTGGGATATTGGAGTGGGGTTGCAGTATGCATTTAGTCATCTTGCAATTAATAAAGAACTCTTTCTATATGCTGTTGATGTCTACTTAGCTTATAATACGCCACTAAGGATGCATCCTGATCCTATAGTTAGCCAGTTATTTGATGCTATTGGAGCAGAACGAACCAATGAAATTATTAATAAATATGAATTCGACCAAAGAAATGCCTGGCAGTTTTCTTTCTTTAAGAACCTGCCATTTGAAGCCATTTCAAACCAATATGTTCGAAGCATGTATGACTTCTTATCCTTGAAAGAGGATAATATGACTTCATCACCATACAGAGGAATAGAATTTTTGGAAAAATATAAACATCTTGATGACGATGTATTTATAAAAGCAGGCAGAATTATTGCGAGAAAATATGACTATTCACCGTTCATGTTTTCATTATATTTCCCATTGATGTTTAGTTCTTATGGTGACGGTACTAATCTGGACATGTTATTTGACCGATTCAAGAATGACTTAGGCTTGCTGACAGAAATATACTTAAAGCTCACTTCTTGCGAAAGTCATATAGACAGTGATGGCCAATATCTAATTCAATTTATTCAAAGAGATTATTTATTTATTGATGAATTTATTCAATATACATTAAAAGATAAAGCTACACGGAGACATGAAGATCAAAATCGGTTATCTGCCATTTGGGATTGTGAAAACTATATTCAACTTGCGGATCATATTTTTGTATCTTATTTTAATGCAGAAAACATATATCCGCGGGAAGTTTCGTATTATATAGCTAACCTTTTCAAGATTAGGAAGAACACTGAAACCCGAATCATTCGTCGAGACGAATGGCTGTCCCATTTCATCAATGTCAACTTTAATAACTCAGAGTTTATGAAAACAATATTCGCATCTATTGCTGATGCCGAGTTTTCATCTGAACGCCTGAAAAAACATCTCCTACATTTCATTCAATTAAATGCAGACCCGGTTATATTTGGGGAAATCCAAATAGAACCAAGAAGTTTTGGTGGATGGGGAAGCATGATTCTATATATGGAGGCAAGAATATCATTCTTAGAATCGTTGCTTCCAGCTTTAACAGGATTAGCATATTTAAAGCACAAGCAAAGAATTCAACGATCAATTGAAGGATGGCGACGAGATATTGAACGTGAACAGATTGATGAAGTTTTAAGGAACAGATAAATGCAAAATCCGCACAATTAATCAGTTGAATTATGGTTGAATTAATGAATTGTATGGTATACTAAAGCAAAGGGAGGCGCATCGTATATGACAAAGGTAAAAGATACCTTAAGGAATATCTTAAATAAGGTAGAACTAGGAAATGTGACGAATGAAGACATCCAAACAGCACAGTCCATTCTGGATTCGTCAATCATTCTTTCACCACGAAGCGAATTGCGCAAGGGCAAGCCTCATGTTCGAGTTAGACGTCGGATCCTTTCTTACCAATTACCGACAAGTTACAATTCGCAATCCAAAGATTTTTATACGGTTCAGGAAGTGGCTGAACGGTTTCAAGTTTCGGATAAGGCTGTTTATAAATGGATTGATCAGAAAAAAATCCTGTATGTGAGATCAAATGAAAGCAGTCGAGATATCCGGATCTCGAAGGCTCAGTTCACGAACCCTCCATCTAAGGAATCGGTTGATCGGATGGAACATGAATTGTTCAAAGAAACTGCCCAGGCTGAGCTCGTACGCGTTAAAGACCTTTATCGTGAAGAGGAATAGCTGTGAATAAAATTATTATATGGGATGGGTGCATACTTGCCGATCGGTTTATCTATCGCAATCGGCGAGTTCGTGAAGAATTCGACCGATTGTACGATATGCACTTGAATGGACTTGTTGAATTTTGCTTACCTAAAGCGATTCAAACAGAATTTTACGGATTGCTACGTTCTGGAGGCATAGCGATCCGAAATGAACCAGATGAACCCATGCTCCCTAGAGCATTTACACACATTGAGCTCATGAAACTATTTATGATGTTCCGTGGAATCTTCAATCTTGAGTTTTTAGATTCACTAAAGGATCTGACTTGGCCCATAGATTCTGACAAGTATAAACAGACCGTTGAGGGAATATTGCAAAGGGAATACGGTTGGTCCCATAAGGGACAGGATGTAATCGAACAATACTTGGGAAGGTCGATTGTTTCGCTTCAGGAAGAAGCAACAAAGGAAAGAGGTCGAAAGAAACCGTTAAAGGATTCCGATGATTATCCAGTTATGGCTGCAGCAATTATACATAATGCGAATATCATTGTAACATACAATCTCAAAGATTTTATTGATCCGTTCGGCAAAATACGAGTTATGAATCTAGAATCATTTCTTTCGCCGGAATTTCAAGATGGTTTGTTCTAAGCAATATAATTGGGCTATAAGGAAGTCTATTGATGATTTAATATTGACGGAAATATCTGATGCACTAGACATTGAACAAAAAAGAAAATGAATTGGCAATTTGCTTTTTGAAATGTCCAAGAAAGACGAGACTGTTTGTAACAGTGGTTCAAGTCGATATCACAAGTGGATATTGAATAATAAGTCATAGAAAGTTGTAGTATTAGTTGTAGGAAGGATACCGACACGAGCTAATCCCTGAATTGTCAAGGGTGCGGCTATAACTAATTCAGAGGAATATTTAAATCAATAGTTATAAAATAAGCTGTAGGGAAAGGAATGTCCTAATCTTCTAGATTTAACAACTGATCTCTCCATATTAATATTACTCAAAATGGGTGTTGATGAATAAGAAATAAGAAGTTGAGAATTAAGAAATGAAATTAGTTATGAACTACGGTTAAAGCCTGAATTGACAAGGTTTATCCAATTCTAATAAGGTGTAAATAAAAAACCTTAGAAATAGAATAGTTATAAAAAGGTGGTGTAAATCATGAGTGTGAGCCGAGAAGACTTAAAACGAATGATTGACCATATAGCCGATCAGGATCTTACAGAGGTGCTTGATTTTATTGGATATTTAAATATGAGAAGAGAACGTGATACACTAAGGAACCTTGAGCAAACTAATATGACAAGTATGGAATTTTTGCGTAATACAATAGACGATGAGGTATGGAATGGTTTATAGACAAGGTGACATTCTACTTATTCCATTTCCATATATGATGTTATAAACGCTGAAGCCCATTTTCCAGACTGAGCAGTGGATTATTTTAGGTTGAATAACTTGTTGACGGATTGTTGACGAACTTCGTCAACAGGCAGCCAAAACCGTTCTAAAGGAACACACTGCGACCCCTGAGAAACCCCATTACAACGGGCAATTTCGCTCCAAAACAAACTCCAGCCCAGCCAAAGCGTCAGCCTTCCAAGCTGATAGCAGGGGTTCGATTCCCCTTACCCGCTCCATATTGTAAATTCGAAACCCTTACAGTCGTAAGGGTTTTTCTTTGTGATATATGATGTGCTTTTAGCAAGGCTTCTATCTATTGGATGTGATTAGCGCAGTAATTGGCGCAAGAGTACCTCCTTTGTGTATTAACCTTTGATGAATAGTAACTTATGGGGCTTACAGCGCAAGTATCGGCGCTACAGTTCACTCTGGACTACGCTATAACGCTGATACTTGCGCTGTTGGGGGATATTCTCATATGGGAGTGGGTTTTTGCGGATTTGTATGACATAGTAACTCCAAGTGTAGAGCTAGCTAATAGGAGTTCGCTTAGGTGACGAATGGTTTTCAAGCTGTTATCTTGACGTAACATGTCGAATTCGGGATAGCGCTTTCAATGCTAGAATGTTATTATTCTTTACATAGAATGTAAATAGGGAGATGGTCACCGTGCCCCAATACACGATTGGCATGTTATCATCATTCCTTGGTGGTAACTATCTGGGAGAAGTGACAAACTCGATCCAAGATACGGTCAATAGGAATGGTGGGAGATTAATAGCCATTCGAACAGCTGGCATGAAATTTGATATACCTATGGCAGTGGACCATGTAGATGGTTGGATCATTGTTAATGATTCTGTAACGGATGCATATATTCAATATTTGCAACTCGTACGTAAGAAACCGTTTGTTGCCATCTCCCGAGATATAAATGCAATCGTTCCAGGTGGATATTCAGTTGTGTGCGATAATATTGGTGGTATCCATAAGGCCATTGATCATCTCGCACAGCATGGTCATCGATCTATTGGTTTTGTTGGTCATATTAGACCCACTAGTTATGATCTGAAACAACGTTTACAGGGTTACCATGAAGCACTGGAGAAGCATCATATTCCATTCAATCCGGATCATGTGATCGACCCGGGTGAGATTAGTATTCTTGGCGGTCATAAAGCCGCGGATCATCTGGTGAATACAGGCTTCCCGTTCAGGGCGGCTGTTGTTTGTACGGATTTGAATGCACTGGGAATGCTGGAGAGACTAACAGAGTTAGGATATAGAGTTCCTGAGGATTTCGCTATGATTGGATTCGACAACTCCATTACTACCAGATATAGTAAGCCAGGACTTTCAAGCGTTGAACAGAACGTAAAGGACTTAGGATCTCAAGCTGTAGAGCTATTATTTAAACAATTAACACAAATTCCGATTGCTGAGCATAATGTCACCGTGCAGAGTAGACTTGTGATTCGAGGATCTTGTGGATGTGTAGAGGGTATAAAGCAGGAACATCCTAGTGATGATTCATCGAGCATCTTTATTACGAAGGAATACTTTGAACATCAGCTTGGTGTTAATTATGAATTCAATAAATTTATTATGAAGTATAAGCTGGATGAGATTAAGGATTTATCGTGGATTTTATCGTCTCACTTCCAATGGGGGTGTTTAGGCCTGTGGACGCGAGATGATCAATCCATTGCCAAGCTGGATGTAAGTCAGTTTTACCATTATCAGGATGATTATGAATTAAAGAATACAATGATGGTTGATGTTGAGAAATTCCCCCCTCTGGAATTATCGTTACGGGGGAAAAGTAAGGAACCCAGTGACATGATTTACTTGATCCCCTTCCGTGGGAGCGAGAATAACTGGAGCGTGCTGGCGATGGGGGCATCGCTTGCTGAGTCTAATCACCACCACAACCATACGTCCATTATTCAGTATTTGGACTTGATGGCGAGTGCGTTAGAGCATCAAGCCTTACTGAATGAATTGAAGGAGCAAGGCCAACAATTCAAGTACACTGCTGAGCAGCTTGAGGTTGTCTCACGAACATCGAATGATGGGATATGGGATTGGGATTTACAAACAGGATCCATGGTTTGGAATCAACGGTTACATCAATTATTAGTAACTGCAGAGGCGCAAGGATTTGAATTATTAATCCATTCGGATGACTTACATAGTTATAAGGTCGCTATGAATGCTCACTTATTAGAAGATATACCATTCGAGATGGAATTCCGTTTATGCAAGAGTGATGGTTCTTATGTATGGGTTATTGCATCGGGAGAAGCGTTACGTAATCAAGAAGGGCTGCCTATCCGAATCATTGGCTCAGTTAGTAATATATCTGAACGCAAGCAATCGGAAGAGATTATGCGTTATATGGCCTACCACGATAGTCTAACAGGCTTATCGAATCGGGTAAAATTCTCGGAAATGATTGTCGAAGCTATTCAATATGCACCTGAGCAGGATTTTGCGATTATGGTTTTTGACCTGGATCAATTCAAGAAAATAAACGATAGTTATGGGCATGATATGGGTGATCTTGTGCTCAAGTATGTGACGAATAAAATTGGTGATTTGGTGCAAAAGAAAGACCATATAGCCCGTTTCGGTGGCGATGAATTTGTGTTGATGCATCCGTTCAATCTTCGTATTGAAGTGGAGGAGTTTGCCGGTAAGATCGCAAATCATCTATCCCTTCCCATGATTCAGAATGGGGTTCATATCGTGATTACTACAAGCATAGGCATAAGCACATACCCGAAGGATGGAGCGGACGCAGAAACGTTAATCAAGAAGGCAGATATTGCTATGTTCAAAGCGAAGCAGAGTGGGAAGAACAAGTACGAGATCTTCTCGGCAGATATGATCGAACAAACGATGTGGCGCATTAATACGGAGAATAAGCTTCAGGACGCCTTAGCGAATGAAGAATTCACACTGTATTATCAACCACAGATAGATCTGCTTACAGACCAGCTTTTTGGAATGGAAGCATTATTAAGGTGGAACTCACCGCTAGACGGCTTAGTTGCTCCTGGAGAATTTATTGGACTCGCCGAGGAGACTGGCCTCATCGTACCGATTGGTGAATGGGTCATATTAGAGGCGTGTAGACAAATAAAGAGATGGCGAGAGAAAGGCTATAAGCCTGTTCTCGTGTCAGTTAACATATCGGGTCATCAGTTGAAACAAAGGGGCTTTGTTGATAGAATAAAGTCGATTATCAAGCAGACGAATATAGACCCGCAATACCTATGTTTCGAGATGACGGAGAGTACAATTATTGATGATCTAGAAGCAACGATTAGGATGTTCCGCGAATTTGCTGACTTAGGTATAAAGCTTTCACTCGATGACTTCGGGACAGGATATTCCTCCCTGTCTATGTTGAAGAAGCTACCTATTAATATGTTGAAAATCGACAAGTCCTTCATCGGTGAAATCAACTTGGATCAAAGTAATCAGGATATTACTAAAGCGATCATCTTCATCTCGAAGAGCTTACAACTTCGCGTAGTTGCAGAAGGTATTGAACAGCAGGAGCAGTATCAGATATTGAAGGAGCTCAAGTGCGATTACCTGCAAGGATTCTTAATTAGTCATCCACTGCCCGCGGAGCAGGTGGAGCACTTCTTGATCATGGATGCGAAAGGATAAGAATTGATCGAATGGATATGAATTGATCTTGTGCATATTGGGAGAGTGATGAATTGAATCAAGCAGCTGTGATTACGGGCGGTGCATCAGGATTAGGACTAGCTGTCGTCGAGCGATTGGCTAGGAAGGGCTTGACAGTGGCGATGATTGATATCTCCTCTGAGAATGGGGAAGCCGTACAGACCCGATTACGTAATGAAGGACTGGACGTTCATTATTACTATGCAGATTTGACGAAGCAGGAAAACGCCAAGGCTGTTGCTCAGATGATCTTTGACCGCTATCAGATGATTGATATATTGGTGAATGCCGCCGGAATTATTCGGCGCTCCCCGCACGTGAATGTTACAGACAGAGAGCTCGACAACGTGTTGGATATTAATCTGAATGGAACGGTATACATGTGCCAAGCGGTTCAGCCCTTTATGGTTCAGAGTGGAGGAGGAGCTATCGTGAATTTCGCCTCCATGCTCGCTCATTATGGAAGTAAGAATTTGTTGGCTTATGCAGCTTCCAAGGGTGGAGTTGTCACGATTACGAAGTGTCTGGCCGTGGACTGGGCCGAATTCGGCATTCGAGTGAATGCGGTCAGTCCCGGTTACATCGAGACTGCGTTATCAGCTGGCGCGACCAAGGATCCTGTATTCCGTGAAAGAATACTGTCCAGAACACCGCAGCGACGATTTGGCACCCCGGATGAAGTGGCTGCTGTTATTGATTTTCTATGCTCGGATGATGCAAGCTTTATTACGGGTGTCGTGTTACCGATTGACGGTGGATTGCTTGCAGGAGACCCATCCTTATTCCCGCCTGCTTAATGAACTCATGTGCAAAATTGTTGAGATAGCCAAGTGGTGACGCTAACGGTCTTTGGGACCGTTATTAGTTAACATAACACCTAATTTTCTTGAAATAACGGACTTTGAGGCCTTTAGATCGGACTTGACATCCAAATCTATGATGAATGGGGAGGTAAACTTTATATTAACGTCCTCTCAAACCCTTAACAGGGGATAATAGCCAGCTATCATTGAAAATAAGGCCCTGGTGGACCGTTAGGTAAAGTAGGTAAAGTAGGTAAAGTAGTCAAAGTAGGTAAAGTAGCAAAAGTAGCAAAAGTAGCAAAAGTAGCAAAAGTAGCAAAAGTTAGTTAAGTAGTTAAGTAGTTAAGTAGTTAAGTAGATAAGTTAGTTAAGTAATCAGTTTAAGCCCGATAGGGTATCACGAATAGGAGGAGATCATAATGTCGAACGATTTGAATAAATTTACGGAGATGGTGGGCTTGCCCGATCAGGCCATCGATTTCGATCAGGTACCATGGATTCCTCAGTCTGACCGAGTATGGTTTAAACCGGTGCGCTTTGACCTAGCCTCAGGGCAATGGATTAATTTCTTGAAGGTAACTCCAGGAGGTAAGGTGAATCGTCATCGTCATACAGGTGGCCAAGTGATGGCTTATACGATTCAAGGGCAATGGCATTATCTCGAGCGAGAATGGGTAGCAAAGCCAGGCACCTTCGTCTATGAGCCACCTGGTGATATTCACACCTTAATGGTGGATGGTGAAGAGGAAATGATTACATTATTCATCTTAGAGGGCTCTGTACAATATTTGGATGACGAGGATAAGATGTTCTATCAAGATGATGTATTCACAAAGCTGAAGCTTTATCATGAATATTGTGAGAATAATGGGATCCCGAAGCTGAATTTAACATACTAGAGCGTTGATTCCATCCAATTATGGTATGGTTACATAAGAAGGTCGATCTCAGTTGGGGTTACCCCCGACTGATGATTGACCTTTTTTTGGCATTACTGATTCGTTCATAGGTGCTAGTTGCGAAAAAATGTCGTGAAACAGGGGACGTAGCATTCTTTTTATAGTATGATGTAGTGAGGTTTTATCGGGTTTGGAACAAGCGTTCCGTAAATTAAGTGCTGGGGTGAGAGAAATGTCAGATTTTACGGTGGATAATCAACAAACAATGGCAAATAACAGCAATCCGTTGCGACGGGATGTGCGTTTCTTAGGTAATATTCTTGGTGAGGTGCTCGTCCATCAGGGAGGGAATGGCCTTTTGGAGATGGTAGAGAAAATCCGTGAGATGAGTAAATCACTGAGAATGAACAAGGATGCTCAACTGTTCGATGAATTTCATACAACGATTAAATCGCTAGATCCGGTTATTCGCCATCAAGTGATTCGGGCTTTCGCGATCTACTTCCAACTTGTGAATATTGCAGAACAGAATCATCGGATCAGACGCAAGCGTGATTATGAGCGGACGACTGGTGAATCCATTCAGCCGGGCTCCATTGAGAGCTCTGTGCTTGAGTTGAAGTATAAGAACATTCCTGTAGAAGAAGTAAAAGAGATGCTTGATAATATTTCATTAGAGCTCGTTATGACGGCTCATCCAACAGAAGCTACTCGTCG
Source organism: Paenibacillaceae bacterium (assembly GCA_040880185.1). Taxonomy (GTDB): domain Bacteria; phylum Bacillota; class Bacilli; order Paenibacillales; family UBA4045; genus UBA4045. Next base: position 29,197 of record JBBDIY010000052.1, on the reverse strand, counting down.
TGCGGTATTAGATATCCATAAGCGAATTGCTTATGAAGTGATGGAATTGGACAATCCCACATTGACTCATCGGGAGAGATTACAGCTCAGAGATAAGCTGCTCAATGAGGTTATGATTCTCTGGCAGACGGATGAACTTCGAGATCGTAAACCCACAGTTATCGATGAAGTGCGCAATGGGATGTATTATTTGGACGAAACGTTGTTCGAGGTACTGCCTGAGGTTTATGCAGAGCTGGAGCGTTGCTTGGATAAGTATTACCCGAATGAAGACTGGCATGTTCCGACCTACTTGAAATTCGGTTCATGGATTGGTGGAGACCGCGATGGTAATCCATCTGTAACTTCTGATGTAACGTGGGAGACTCTTGTGCTTCAACGTCAGCTCGTGCTGGTGAAGTATACGAAAGCGCTGCGTGAGCTTATGGCTCTACTCAGCTTCAGCAAGAATATCGTCCAAATCGGGGATGAATTATTCGAATCCATTCAAGCAGATCGCGATATGCTTAAGTCAGAATCAACTTGGCGGAATGAGAAGGAGCCCTATCGTATTAAGTTATCTTACATGATGGAGAAGATTAACAACACCGGCTCATTAGCATCCAAGAACAATAATTTTCGATATAATGCACCCGAGGAATTCATCGCAGATCTGAAGGTTATAGATCGCAGCTTGCGTGGACATTATGCGGAATATGCTTCGAACACCTACGTGAAGAAGCTCATTCGTCAAGCAGAATTGTTCGGATTCCATCTCGCACAATTAGATATTCGCCAACATAGTCAGGAGCATGAGAACGCAATGAAGGAAGTCCTTGCATTAGCAGGGATTACTGCGGATTATAGTGCGCTTAGCGAAACAGATAAGATCGATATTCTGTATAAGCAACTAACGGATCCAAGGCCGCTCACATCGCCGCATACGAATTACTCCGATTCCACCAAGGAATGCTTGGACGTTTATCGTACGGTGCTGCGTTGTCAGCAGGAGTTTGGTCGTAATTGCATTAACAGTTATCTGATCAGCATGACTGAAGGTGCTTCGGATCTGCTGGAGGTTATGGTGTTCGGCAAAGAGGCAGGGTTATTCGTTAGAGATACGAACGGTGTGGTTAGATCTACTATACAATCGGTTCCGTTATTCGAAACCATCGATGATCTGCATGAGGCACCACAGATTATGCGAACTATTCTGGCCTTACCTGTTTATCGCGAAAGCCTGATTTCCTCACATAACAACCTGCAGGAGATCATGTTAGGCTATTCCGATAGCAACAAGGATGGCGGCATGCTAACGGCGAACTGGGAGTTGCGAGTGGCACTTGATCAGATTACACAGGCAGCGAATGAAGCAGGTGTAAGACTGAAGTTCTTCCATGGTCGCGGCGGTGCATTGGGTCGTGGCGGTATGCCGCTGAACCGTAGCATTCTAGCACAGCCTCCGCACACATTAGGTGGGGGTATTAAGATCACCGAGCAAGGTGAAGTATTATCCTCGCGCTATTCGTTACGTGGTATTGCATATCGCAGCTTAGAACAAGCAACCTCGGCACTCCTTACAGCTGAGAAGAATGCTAAATATCCAGAGAATGAACATAATGAAGTAGAGTGGGACAATATATTCCGCGAAATTTCTGCGAACGCACAAACCAAATATCAGGATTTGGTATTCCGTGATCCTGGCTTCTTGGAGTTCTTCAGGGAATCAACACCGCTACCGGAAATTGGCGAGCTGAATATTGGCTCACGACCATCTAAGCGGAAGGGAAGCGATAAGTTTGAAGATCTTCGCGCCATTCCTTGGGTGTTCGCTTGGACACAAAGCCGCTATCTGTTCCCAGCATGGTACGCTGCGGGATCAGGGCTGCAATCCTTCTATCAGGATAAAGAAGAGAATTTGAACATATTGAAGACGATGTATCAGAAGTGGTCGTTCTTCACTTCAATGATTGACAGTCTGCAGATGGCGATGGCTAAGGCTGACTTGCTCATCGCAAGCGAATATGCCGATATGAATCCAGATAAGACCATATCGGAGCGTATATTCGGATGTATCAATGATGAATTTAATCTAACAGCATCCTTACTGCTCAAGATTACGGGGCAGCAGGAAATACTAGACAACGTTCCTGTTATTCAAGAATCGATTCGCTTGCGTAACCCCTATGTCGATCCGCTCAGCTATTTGCAGGTGCAGCTACTGACGGAATTGCGAGAGCTACGCGAGCAGGATGGGGACGACACAGACTTATTACGTGAAGTTCTGTTGACCATCAATGGGATCGCTGCTGGGCTTAGGAATACGGGCTGATGAATGGAAGATTAACCATGGGTGGACGCTGGAGGTATCAGCTTGAATATGATGGAAGCACGGCTAGTGTCCTTAGCCAAAGACGGAGAACGTGAAGCGTTCGCAGAGTTGGTCAATATATATAAAGGGAAGTTGTTCCATCTTGCCTATCGTATGCTGAGCAACCGTCAGGAAGCGGAGGATGTGGTACAAGATACGTTCATGCGAGCGTATGAGCATCTAGAGCGCTATGATGCCGCCCATAAATTCTCAACATGGATTTATCGAATCGCTACCAATCTGTGTATTGATCGTCTTCGCCGGAAGAAGGTGACCTACTCTCTGGACGCTGATGTGTCAGATGGGGATGGATTGGACGGTTATTCAGTTCTGCATTCCAAGGATCCCTCACCAGAGCAAGAGCTTATCCTAAGCGAACGGCAACAGGTCGTACGTCGAGCGATGGATGCACTGCCTGTGAAATATAAATCGGCTATGGCATTGAAATATTATCAGGATTTATCCCTTCAAGAGATTAGTGATATTCTCGACATTCCGGTCTCTACTGTGAAGACGCGGATCCATCGCGGGCGCGATTACTTGCGTAGACGACTAGAGAAGGACAAGGAATGGTTAACATAGAAATTATTCGTAATATGAAACGATATCCGTTCCCAAACGTAGAGTACTAAATCTAAAGCTGTGAAAGGAGCCGTTCGGTCATGAATTGCAAACAAGCAAACCCTTTGATTCACGAATATTTGGACGCCGCATTAGAGGGTCCTGATCTGACCGAACTGAAGCAACATCTCCTTGATTGTCCGGCGTGTCGCGAGTTTCTCAGTAGCTTGGAGCAAGCCGATGCATGTTTGCGCGTTGTGCCGCAGCCGACAATTAGCGATGGTTTTACTGAAAGGATTATGTCTGCTTTACCCAAACAGAGTAGAGCCACCGTATTCAAACGGTGGATCAAGCGTCACCCTGCGGTATCTGTTGCTGCTGTGTTCGTGATGGTCATGATGAGCAGCTTTCTCTCCCTGTGGGATAATGAGCATGACCTTATGGTTCAAGGCAATGATTTAGAGAATGTCGTTATCCAAGGGGATTTAGTTATCATCCCTGAAGGCCAGACGGTGAACGGAGACCTCCTTGTAGAGAATGGCAAACTGCAAGTATTCGGTAGCATCCAGGGTAACTTGGTTGTCGTGGACGGAAGCATCTTCACAGCTTCAACAGCGAACATTGCTGGACAGGTTACAAGCGTGAATGAGACAATCGATCATTTCTGGTACAAGGTCAAGGAATTTATGTCGGGGTTCTCAAGATGAATGGGCTTTACTGCGAAGAAGCGCTCCCCGTTTGGGGACGCTTTTTTCTACATATCGGTAGTAGAAGCTTACTATCGGACAAGCATTTATGATATGATTATATGAAGAGAATTACAGGAAAAGATCCATACATAGTAGAGAGATAATATGGGTTTTGGGGGAAGTGTATGTGGAATTTCTAAGCCAAATCAATTTTACCGATGTGATAGATATATTGATTGTTAGTTATGTCATCTACAAGATGATCTTACTCGTGCGAGGAACGCGAGCAGTTCAATTGTTGAAGGGCATATTCGTTGTTCTATTAGCCTGGGGTCTGAGTGCGGTATTCAATCTATATACCCTGCAATGGTTAATGAATCAGATGTTCACCTTTGGTGTACTGGCGATTATTATTATATTCCAACCGGAGCTACGTCGAGCACTGGAGCAATTAGGTCGTGGTAAGCTATTCATGCGTTCGTCTGCTGAGGAAGAAGGAGATTTCAATTTGCGGATTGGCGAGGTTATTAAAGCTGTTAATTATCTCTCCCGTCGGAAGATTGGGGCGTTGATCGTATTCGAGCGAGAGACAGGATTAAACGATTATGTGGAGTCAGGCATTCAGATTGGTTCTAAGATCAGCTCCGAAATTCTAACCAATATCTTCATTCCGAATACGCCGCTACACGATGGTGCGGTGATGATCCGTAAAGATACACTACTCGCTGCTGGCTGTTACTTGCCACTGTCGGAGAACCCTTTTATCAGCAAGGAGTTGGGTACACGACATCGTGCTGCGATTGGCATGAGTGAGGTTTCTGATGCGGTGTGTGTGGCGGTTTCTGAAGAAACCGGACAAGTTTCCTTGGCTCTTCATGGCCAAATTGTGCGTGATATCAAGGAAGAATCCTTGATATCCAAGCTGTTCGATGAGCTTCGCCCTGAGAAGAGTAAGGTCAAAGAAAGAGCGTCCTTCTGGAAATGGAGGCCGAAGAGCAATGGATAAGTGGTTGAGGAATCCGAAAGTCGTCTGGGTCATTTCACTAACGCTCGGCATTCTGCTCTGGGGTGTTGTCCATCTGGATGAGCAACAGAATAAGCCTGCACCCCTAGCAACGAATACGAGTACGAGCGATGAAATTGAGAATGTAAGTATAGAGACGGTAGGCTTGAACGAAAGTAAGTATGTCTTATTATCTGTAGAGCCGAGTAATGTACGCATAAGAGTTCGTGGCAGTTCATCTGCGATCAAGAAGATTAACTCAGAATCTAAGGTGCGACTGGATCTATCTACCGTGAAGTCGGGTGATCAAGCGGTCAAATTATCCGCTGTTGGATTCCCATCTGGACTCAGTGTTGAAATCATTCCGGGTAGCGTCATTGTTAGAATCGAAGAGAAATTGAAGAAAGAAATGGTAGTTGAGACCGTCTTGAAGGGTAGTCCTAAACAAGGTTATGTAGCAGGAACGCCGATTATCCAACCAAACCGTGTATTCGTCACGATACCTGAGAGTAAGATGGAAACCGTGCAAGCGATTAGAGGAGAAATGGATATAACGGACGCAATAACAACGGTTAGTAAACAGATTAAGCTGGCTGCATATGATAAGAATGGCGTGAAGGTTGATGTGGAGATTGAGCCTTCTGTAGTTAATATTGAGGTGCCAATTACTGAGCCTTCCAAGAAGGTAACCGTACAGGTGCAGTTAATAGGTACACCAGCTGATGGCTTCAGTCTCGTCAAGACAGAGCAGAATCCTCAGGAAATTACGATTTATGGAAAGCAAGAATTACTAGATCAATTGGAGTTTTACGATGGATTACAGATTAATGTATCCGAATTTAACGCTAATCAAACAGTCACATTAGATATTCCGTTACGCCCTGGCGTGTCTCGGGTAGAGCCGAACAAGGTTGAAGTAAAGCTTACGATTGTGCCATCCGAACAGAAAACCTTTGAACAGATGAAGGTGGTCATAACCGGATTAGGCGAGCAGAATGTAGCCGAGTTCACTGACCCAACGAGTGGCATGGTTGATGTAACCGTCGAGGGAGCACCAGAGGTCGTAGCGGGTATTATTGTAGACAATATCGATGCGATAATTGATGTAACGAATTTACCTGTTGGGAAGCATGAGGTTCCTATTGTGTATAACTTTCCATCATTCGTAAAGATCGTCCCAGGGGTGAGAGATACCGTTATCGTGGACATTAAAGAAGTTGTGGCTGAGACTGTTCAGTAAGGATCAGCTACGATTACGTTGTATACAAGGGAGAGACATAGAGGATTATGGGAAAATATTTCGGGACAGACGGTGTACGCGGTGTTGCTAACACCGATTTAACTCCAGAGCTTGCCTTTCGAATAGGGCGTTGTGGTGGGTATGTACTAGCAGGCGATGTGAAGAAACCAACGATATGTATTGGTTTAGATACTCGGATTTCAGGACCCATGCTTGAAGCGGCGTTGATTGCTGGATTATTATCAATTGGTGCCAATGTCGTACGTCTCGGTGTTGTCACGACTCCGGCGGTTGCCTATCTAACCCGTATACTCGGAATGGATGCAGGTGTCATGATCTCGGCGTCACATAATCCGGTAGAGGATAATGGCATTAAATTCTTCGGTCGGGATGGCTTTAAGCTGTCGGATGAAACTGAGCTTACGATCGAAGACTTGATGGATGCGGCTGGGGATGATCTACCAAGACCAATTGGTGGTGAAATTGGAACCGTTCGAGATGATGATCAAGCGGGGCACCTCTATGTGGATTTCTTGAAGTCAACGATGGATGTTTCATTAGCAGGGATGCGAATTGTGCTCGATTGCGCCCATGGAGCGGCATATGAATTAGCGCCTGAGGCGTTCCGTGAGCTCGGTGCTGAGGTCATTACGATTGCAGCTGAGCCGAATGGACTGAATATTAATGAGCTGTGTGGTTCGACACATCCGGAGCGATTGAAGGAAGTTGTATTGGCCGAGCAAGCGGATTTAGGCTTGTCCTTCGATGGTGATGCCGATCGGCTTATAGCCATTGATGAGCTTGGTGAGGAAGTGGACGGCGATTACATTCTGTACATTCTAGGTGATGCCATGAAGCAAGCGGGTCGATTGAACAAATCGACGATTGTGACCACCGTGATGAGTAACATCGGCTTATATAAAGCGCTGGATGAGAATGGCATACAGTCCGTGAAGACAGCGGTGGGCGACCGTTATGTGATGGAAGAGATGCGGGCAGGCGGCTATAACCTAGGTGGCGAACAGTCTGGACATGTGATATTCCTCGATCATAATACAACTGGCGATGGCATCTTATCGGCGATCCAATTGGCTGGCACCGTGAAGAGCACGGGGAAGAGCTTGAGTGAGCTGAAGAGTATGATGCGGAAATTTCCTCAGGTACTATTGAATGTAAAAGTTGCGGATAAGAGTAAGCTGAAGGGTAACATTGCCTTGCAGGCTTCGATTGACCGTGTTGAGACAGTGTTAGGTGATAATGGTCGTGTTCTCGTGCGTCCCTCTGGTACAGAATCGCTCATTCGTGTAATGGTCGAAGGACCGGATAAAGCTGAGATTGAGCAATATGCCGAGGATATTGCGGAAGTAGTTAGAGCGGAATTGGTGTAATGATATAGATTAGCGTTATTCTATAATATCTTCAACCAGCTTACGTGTAGATTCTCTCTCGATCAATGTTGTAGGAAGTTGAATCTCGATGTATGGTTCAGAAAGGTTATCCATTCTCCAGAGTAACTGCTGAAAGGCCTTTTGGCCATATTTGCTTAAATCCACGTCCATCGTAGTTGTCGTTGGCGTATTAATTCGTGATAGTTGACCGTTGTCGAAGCTGCATACGGAGAAATCGTCAGGAACCCTGTACCCCATTTGCTGTAAGGACGATATCAGCATAAAACCTAACCCGTCATTAACGCAAAACCAGGCTGTCGGGAATGAAGCCATTCTTGATAGCTTGTCGGTCAAATCAGGTGCCGCTTCAGAGGCGTCTTTCACCACCCAATCAGGATTAATTGCGAGATCAGCTTCATTCATGGCCAAGTAATATCCCTCCAGCCGTTCGTAATAGCTAGGTGAGAAAGTGACATTTCCGATGAACCCAATATGTTTATGTCCAAGCTTGATTAAGTGATGAACGGCTTCATAACCGCCAAAACGATTGTTGGTTACTATGCAATCAGCATGTATATGTGGATGGTGGTGATCAATGAGGACTGTTGGAATTCCGGTGGATAGGACTGCATTTATATATTCCGTACTAATATGAGAGAGAATCAGTACACCGTCGACGGTTTGGTTTTGCAGGAAGGAAGGCAAAATCAGCCCGTCTCTTGCTTGTGGATATATGGATTGGATTTGCAACGTCATTCCGCGCTTCGAACACTCCTGCTCTAAAGATAAATAAATCTCTCCAAAAAAATTTCTCTGTGAGAAAGCGAAGTCTGAGGCAATCAAAGCGATAATGCCGTTTTGCCCCGACTGCAGTTTTTTCCTTGTTTCAGAATACATATAGCCAAGCCGCTCTGCTGTTTCGACGACCAATTGCCGCGTAGTGTTGCTAACGCCATCCTTGCCCGTAAGAGCTTGAGAAACAGTATTCTTAGAAATATGTAAAGTGTTTGCAATCACTTGCATGGTAACTTTTTTCTGTTTCAAAGGTACCTTCTCCTTCCGATTAAACGAGATTACTACTCTGATTATTATTGTAACGTTACAAATTATATCGTATTGTGTGTGAAAAAGGAACTGATATGAGGTGTGTATTGTTGATTTCATGGATTTAATTGACTTTTTATGTACGGTCATCAATAATGAACCTATATTTAAGAATAAATAAAGTTATTTATTTGTAACGTTACAATATGACTCACAAGGGATGCTGCTATATGATGTTCTTGAGGCGGATCAGGCAATATCGGGTTTACCGAAGATTAGTGCTGTCTTATTTGCTGCATTCTGTGGTCACCATTATCTTGCTGTCATTCATCCTATATGCGATGTTCTCCGCTAGAGCGGTTCAGGAAATCGATCGTTCGTCCAAACAGATGCTGTCGCAAGTCAGTTATACGGCTAATGTTGTCTTAGGACAAGTACAAGGTGTAACGGGTCAATTGCTAATTGATAATGAGATTATGTCGTTCTTGTACGCAAAGGAAGAAAGTAAGAGGGTTAATTATATTGCCAACTTGTTTCTAACTCGAATTCAAAGTGTGTACCCTTTTATTAAAAATTTAAGCTTATATAATCTTACGACCGGTGCATATATCGATTCACTTGGGTTGCCTCCTAATCCGGATATGATAAAAAAAGACGAAGCGAGTTACTATGGTTTTTTTCCGCGAAAGGTAGAAACCGCAGGCAAACCCACCTTGCGATTATTGACTTTTAAAATTATTCCAGATCGTTCCCTCACCGAAGTGCCGAGATCTGGCATTGTGGTGGATTTGGACGAAGCATATATACGGAATTACATGCGAAGCATCAGCGCCTCCTCCCATGAATCACTTACATTTGTTATGGATGCAACGGGAACGGTTTTATCGCATTCGGAGCCCCAATATTTTATGGAGGATTTTTCAAAAGAAGATTACGTTCAGCGAATATTAAGCGACAGCCATAGTCAAGGAAGCTTCATCCATTATATCGATCGGCAAAAGCACCTCGTCACGTATGTGAAATCAACGGATTTAGATTGGTGCTTTGTCAGTGTCAGGCCTTACGCGGAGCTCATCTCCAATATTACCGAGCTTCGAAATTGGACGATACTTGTCGTCATCTTACTGGTTATTGTGGGTGCGGCGATCTCGCTGCTGTTAACGGGGAACATATACAATCCGATCAAGGCTTTATTGGAAAAAGTCAATTCGACGGACGGAGTGGGAAAATCAGCTTTATTGCGGTTTGACGAATACAAATTATTGACGGATGCATTCACTCAGACGATTGAAACCGCTAAGTCAATGGAATCCAACCTCAACCGGTCGTCACAGGTGCTCAAAGACAGTTACATCTCCCATCTGCTGAAAGGAAACGCTAATAAAATTGCAGTTTCCGCCGAAATGAAACGCGAGTGGGAGAGTCGAATAAATGAATCTTATTTGACGGTTATTGTATTCAAAATCGACAACTACAGGGCTTTTAAACAACATTATAGCGCCTTTGACCGGGGACTTATCCGCTTTGCAATCAGTAACATTGCGTATGAATTATTAGGTAAATCCTATGCTAATGATGTGGCGAACATAGAAGATGACGAAATTGCCCTGATCCTCCAATCGGACATCGAGTTACTTGACGATAGTCTGTACCTGTTAATTGGCGAGATACAGGATACGATACGTGATTACTATAAAATCAGTTTGTCGGTCAGTATTGGAGATCCGTGTGCTTCACTCAGTGAAATAAGGGAGTCCTACAAATCCGCTCAAGCGTACATGACCTCCCGATTGTTTATGGGGCACGGTTGTTTGGTAGATGCAGCAAAAGTGAACGAAATACAGGAGCTGCCGACTCATTACCCCGTTTCGATTGAAAAGCGGTTGATCGAAGCGATCAAATTGTGCCATCAGAAAACGATACGAAAGGAAATCGATGACTTTAGCACTTTTTTATCGGGATGTAGGTATCCTAGTGCGATTCAATATACGAACTTCCTAGTTCTAGGGATTATTAAAGAATTCGAATATATGGCTGAATGGTGGATCGCCGATTCTGATCAGATGTATCGGACCATGGATGAAATCCGCGATGTCGAGACTCTTGCTGATATTGAGAAGATGATAACGGGACTTTGCTTCAGGATCGAAGAAACGCTCGAAGAGAACAAGAAAAATACGGGCGTTATCAAAAACGATAAGATTGTAGAGGAGATTCAACTATTCGTTAGCGAACAATACGCAGAACACAGTCTCTCGCTAGATGCGGTAGCGGATAAAGTCGGTTACTCATCAGGCTATATTGGAAAGCTGTTTAAGCATATGACCGGCACCTCGTTCAACGACTATGTAACACATATCCGCATGGAACAAGCGAAGCTATTCCTAACTACGACGAACGATACCATTGCACAAATCGGGGAAAGGGTAGGCGTTTACAATGTGCCGTACTTTACAACGCTATTCAAGAAGAAATACGGTATCACCCCATCCCAGTTCAGGGAACAGGCTTTAAGAGGATAACATCTAAGCGATTATGGGCGGACTACCGCAGCATAATCGCTTTTTTTAATAGTGAGTGCGCTATTTTGAAAGTCTAATTCCTTAATTGTGAAAGCATAACCGATTGTTGAAATTTACAATGCAACCGAAGCCCCTGTATGATTCATTCATCGAGCAAGTTAAGGGGTGTTAACATGAACAAAAGAAAGGGTTTCTTCTACGAGATTGCAATAAACCGTTATTCGTATCTGCTTCTCCTTCCTGCCATGATTTATGTTTTTCTTTTCTCTTATGCAACTTATCCGTATTTGCTTATCGCTTTTCAAAGGTTTAATTATCAAAAGGGTCTGTCTAACAGTGAATGGATCGGACTTGAAAATTTCAGATTTTTCTTAATTTCTAACGATGCTTTAACTGTAACATTGAACACCATTAAGCTGAATGTCCTGTTTCTTGTTTTTGTCACTTTTTTCGCGGTAGCATTGGCCTTATTGTTCAATGAAATCAAGAATCGGATTTTCATCAAGTTAGCTCAAACTGCGATGATTTTTCCTAGTTTTCTCTCCTGGATTATCGTCAGTTATATGATGTACAGCATGTTTACAATGGACTACGGAATCATTAACCAAGTCATTGAGTTCTTCGGCGGAGAACCCGTGAACTGGTATTCGAAAGCCGAAGCTTGGCCATGGATCTTGGTTGGCATGAAAGTATGGAAGGATGCGGGAATGGCTTCGATTATTTATCTCGCAGCGATTTCGGGAATCGATCAGTCGCTCTATGAGTCGGCCGATATCGATGGAGCCTCAAGGTGGCAGAAGATGACTCGAATTACACTGCCGCTAATCGCTTCTACGATCGCTATCCTGACACTGCTCAATTTGGGGAAGATCTTCTATGGCGATTTCGTTATGATCTATGCCATTATCGGGGACAACGGTGTGTTATATTCGACAACCGATGTAATCGACACGTATGTTTTCCGCGCCTTACGCCAGATTGGAGATCCTTCCAACGCCGCTGCGATAGGGTTGTTCCAATCGACGGTCGGATTGCTGCTCGTATTCGTTGCGAACTGGCTCACACGTAGATTCTTCAAGGAAGGGGCGCTGTACTAGTGAGAATAACAAGACGTATCACTCTCGGCACGATTACCGTTTATACCGTTTTGGCACTTTTCTCTATTGCCTGCTTGCTGCCCATACTCCTGACTTTAATGGTTTCCTTCACAGATGAGGACAGTATTATCAGAAATGGTTACAGTCTGTTTCCAGAAAAGTTTTCTTTGGATGGATATCGAACGATATTCGTCAATTGGGGACTCATATTTAGAGGATACTTGGTTTCTATCACGGTTACGGTAGTTGGATCCATATTGGCTGTAATCATTACAGCATTGGCAGCGTACCCGATGTCCAATCCGAATGTGAAATATCGGAATGCGATTGCGCTCTACTTCTTTATTACGATTCTTTTTCAAGGTGGTCTCGTTCCCTGGTACTTGATGAATATCAAATTGGGGCTTACTAATAACATCTTTGCACTCATTGTTCCAACGCTGATGTTCAGCGCCTTCAACATGTTCTTAGTGAAGAATTTCATGGAGAGCTTGCCGAGCGCGCTTCGGGAATCAGCTTATATCGACGGGGTCAATGATATTAGGATTGCGTTCCAAATTTATATGCCATTATGTATGCCGGTTCTGGCAACCGTTTCACTTTTCTACGCACTCAATTATTGGAACGATTGGTATAACGCCATCATGCTTGTAGACAACAAACAGTTGTACCCGATGCAATATATTCTGTTCCAGCTTCGTTCCAATATTCAGATGCTGGAAATGCTGCCGACGGGAGCGAATTCGGGATACACACTACCAGCCGAATCTACCAAGATGGCGACGGTCATTCTAACGATAGGTCCAATTGTATTCCTTTATCCCTATCTGCAGCGTTATTTTGTCAAAGGCTTGATTGTTGGTTCCGTGAAAGGTTGATATATCCTTCGCAAGAGGTGTATATATAGAAATCATCTAAAGGAGAGGGTAAAGTTGAAAAAGGTATCCATGGTCATTGTGTCCTTAGTGATGTTAACATTGCTATTGGCAGCCTGCAGCAACAATAATGAGCCGGTCAATACGGCGAAAGAACCGGATTCGTCAGCAAAAGACAATACGGACAACAATGCGGTAACAGAACCCAAAGAGGAAGTCATCACAATCAAATATGTCATTCCGGGAACGGAGCCGAACGAATGGCCGGCGGTTAAAGAAGCCGTTAACAAGAAGCTGCTAGCGGACGGAGTAAACGTTCAAATCGAGAAAGAGTATATCGATTGGGGCGCGTGGGAACAGAAAATCAATCTTAAGCTTTCGACGAATGAAGATTTCGATATGTTCCATGTCATGAACGATTGGATCCAGCTTGCCAATTATGCAGGACGCGGTGCCTTGAAGGATATTAGCGCAGAGATCGAACAATACGGCCCGAATTTGAAGAAGGTCATTCCGGAATCCGTTTGGAGTAGCGTGAATAAAGAAGGCAAAATTTACGGTGTTCCAGCTTACTGGTATGAAGCAGCGGTGGATGGTTCCATTACGATCAACAAGCACTTATTGAATAAAGCGGGCGCTGCGACCAGCTTTAGCAATCGTCAGGAAATGTTAGATGCAATGGCACAAGTCAACAAAAACCTGGACATGAAACTGAACATTCCGATCCGCGGTGGTACTGCTGGTCCAGCTGATATTTTCCAACGCACTTACGACAGCTACCCTTTCACTGTAAGGGATAACATTGCGTACATCTCCGGAGATGGTGTTGTGAAGAACTGGGTGGAAACAGATGAGTTCAAGCAAGATGCAGCGTGGTTCCGTCAAGCTTATGAGGCGAAATTGATCCATCCCGACGTGCTTACCGTCAAACAGGAGCAAGTCGAGCAGCAGATCAAATCCGGCCAATATGTGTTCACGTTCGGTACGGGCAATAAATTCGTAGATGTCCAAAAAACGTATCCAGATGCAAAGGATGAAGATTTTGAACTATTCCAATTCAATCCCGAAAAGCCAAGCTACAGAATGGTCAATGCTAAGAACATCAACGTAGTCGCTGCAAGCAGCAAGCATCCCGCCGAAGCAGTCAAGTTCTTGAACTGGTTGTATGACAATCAGGACAATTATGATCTGTTCATGTACGGGATCGAAGGGACAACGTATACTAAAGTAGGTGACAAGGGACTTGAAACGGTTATCGATCCGAAGACGAATACGCCTCTGTATTTGCAGGATGACTGGATGATCGGGAATCTGAACTTCATCCGCGTCGATCAGAGTCTACTATCCGCCACGAAGCAGCTATACATCGAGAATCCTGAAGCGAAAAACTTCTTCGCCGCTGATTTCTTCTTCGATCCGGCATCGGTTAAAGCGGAGATGGGCAATGTACAGGCGGTCATTACGTCTGACGTCACGCCAGTTTATCGCGGCGTGCTGGATTATGACAAATATATCAAATCGGCACAAGACAAATTGAAAGCGGCAGGCATTGAAAAAGTCATTGCCGAATACCAAAGACAATTGGACGCTTATAAGGCTACATTGAAGTAAGCGGCAGCATGAGGTAGGCCCCTAGAAATTAGGGGCCTTGCCTTTCTGCAAACATGTACGGGCGTGAAGGAACGTCTTGGATTACCGTGACCGGGTCACATTAAAAATTATACTCGATAGGCTATGGAAGGCGAACCCGCCTTAGATATAAGAAAAGGTGGGTTCGCAAATTTTGGGACAGAAATGGAGCATGTATCTTGGAAACTCTCATGAAAACCACAGTAAAAACTTGCAGTATGCTTCTCCAAGAATATGAAATGGATCAAAAGACAGCCACAGATCCGTTAAAGTTGGCGTTTCAGGGTGTTGGGAATCATGATGTTTATAATATTACCGCCCCTTTTGAAGATGAGGGCGAGCTTGTCATAGCCGGGCGTATGGAATCCAGAGACAGCGAGCAGTCAATGATCGTATTCTTCGTTCAAAAGGATGGAGCATGGACGCCACGTGAAGGTTCTCCGGTCTTTAATCTTCAGGATCCATTCTATACCCGTATTGGGGGCCAACTCGTTGTGGGAGGGGTGCAGATTTATCCGCACCCAGAACTGGTGGGTATGTTTGCATGGCGTACAATGTTATATAAAGGGGATCGAATCATCGATCTGCAGCCATTCTTCAACGGACCTGACGGCATGAAAGATCTTCGGCTCGTAGAGCTGAAGGACGGTAGCATTGGTGTGTTTACCAGACCGCAGGGTGAGAAAGGCGGAAGGGGGAAAATCGGAGTTACTCAAATTAGATCCCTTGGCGAGTTGACACTGAAGATCATTGAAGATGCGCCTTTATTGGAAGGCCAGTTTACGGATGAAGAATGGGGCGGCGCGAACGAGCTTCTTCTCCTATCCAATGGATGGGTTGGCGTTCTAGGTCATATTGCTTGTTATGATGAACACAAAGGCCGCCATTATTATCCGATGTCCTTCGCGCTAGATCCAGAAATGGGGTGGCATTCCGATATAGAACTGATAGCTTTGCGGAACTGTTTTTTGCCGGGAGGAGCCAAAAAAAGCGAATTAATCGACGTCGTCTTCAGCGGCGGCTTGGTCCGTAAGGCGGACGGAACCGCAGATCTATACGCCGGGATTAGCGATGCGGAAGCGCACCGGATTACGATACCCGACCCCTTCATCAAATTTGAAAGCCTAGGAGTCTAAACGATGAATTGTTATCGGTACGAAGAGAATCCGCTCATTACACCAGCTGATGTAAAGCCATTTCATGATGGATTCGAAGTGATTGGGGCGTTCAATGCGGGAATTGCTAAATACAAGGATGAGGTATTGATGCTACTTCGCGTTGCAGAGCGCCCAATCAGTGAAGATCCGAGGATCGTTAAGGCGCCAATTTACAGACCGGAAACGAATGAAATTGATTTGGTTGAATTGAGGATGGACGATGAGCGGTATGATTTTTCCGATCCCCGTGTCGTCAGGGATGTAACTCGAGACACAGGATTTGCCTATTTGACTTCGATATCATATATTCGTATTGCCCGAAGTAAGGATGGACGTCGATTCACCATTGACGACAAACCCTTCGTGTATCCGTCCAACCGACTGGAAACGTTCGGGATCGAAGACTCACGTGTCACGCAAATTGGTGATACATACTATGTGTATTATTCCGCCATCTCTCCGGTAGGCATTGGGGAATCGATGGTTTCGACGAAGGATTTTGTGAGCATTACGTATCACGGCATGATTTTCTGTCCCGACAACAAGGATGTGTTGATTTTCCCAGAGAAGGTGAATGGCAAATATTATGCACTGCACCGACCAACACTGAGCAGTATTGGTTCGCCGGAAATCTGGATTGCCGAATCGGAAAACCTGATTCACTGGGGAAACCATAAGCATCTTGCTGGTCTGCGCGAAGGTATGTGGGATGCTGGTAGGATCGGTGGTGGAGTCGTCCCGTTCCGGACGGACATTGGATGGTTAGAGCTGTACCACGGGGCAACGAAGGAACATCGTTACTGCATGGGAGCGATTTTACTTGACCTGAATGACCCGACCAAAGTCATCGCGCGTTCAGACAAGCCAATCCTTGAGCCGGCAGCGGAATATGAGAAGAATGGTTTCTTTGGCGATGTTGTATTCTCCTGTGGTGCCCTTGTTGATGGAGATGTGGTGAGAATGTATTACGGTGTCGCCGATACATCCATGGCTTGTGCGGAGCTCAGTCTTGAGAGCATTCTGAACAGCTTGACCTATAGTTGAATGCTGCGTTCACAGAGATAGGTTAAACGAGCCGACCGCTGTTTGTGGTTGGCTCTTTGCCATGTTTTTCTATAGGATGGTCAATAATAAATTATATAGAGTTGCTATTTCGTTCGATTCCCACTCGAAAAGCGGTTATTCAAGTTAACAAGTCTCCGCTTAGCAACGATTCATTGTTTGTTACGTACTAAGTAGATAAGTTGATTTCAGGATCGGTGGGCGGTATGGATATGTTGCAAATTGTGAGTGGATTGAAGCATAAAATGAGTGAGGCGATGATGAATCGTCAGCTGAGGCCGTATGAAGAGGTGCTTAAGAATATACGTAATCAGCAGGTTGGGCAACTAACGGATGAACAGCTGAGAGAGGCTTCTCTTCAGCTGATTCGACGTGCTAGAGAGGGATCTTCCGCCGATAGCTTATTGGTTGAAGCTTACGCAATAGCGAGTGAAGCGGCGTGGAGGGTGCTCGGGATGCGCCCTTATGATGTGCAGATGATTGCGGGAATGGCGCTGCATCATGGTAAGTTGATCGAGATGCAGACAGGTGAGGGGAAGACGTTAGCCGCTGTGATGCCTGCTTACCTCCATGGGATGCAAGGGAAAGGGATGCATATCCTGACCTTCAACGATTACCTAGCTGAGAGAGATGCGGAATGGATGAGACCGGTTTATGAGTTCATGGGGCTGACAGTAGGTGCGGTGCAGGAGGGGATGAGTACGACGGAGCGACGAGCTGCATATGCAGCTGATGTTACCTATGTGACGGCAAAAGAAGCGGGTTTTGATTATCTCAAGGATTCCATATGTGAAGATGTGGCGGATTTGGTTCATAGACCGTTCCAGATGGTCATTGTTGATGAGGCGGACTCGATTCTGATCGATGAGGCTAGAATACCGCTCGTTATTGCTGGAGAGCGATTGGAATCCAAGGTAGATATGGTTGCGACTACGGAGCTCGTTAAGAGCTTGGTCCGTGAGGCAGATTACGATCTAGACGAGAATCAGCGGAATGTGTATCTTACGGAAAGTGGGATGGACAAAGCCGAGGCGGCACTTGGATGTGGTTCTCTGTATAGTGAGCGGAATGCAGCCTTGTTGACTCGGCTGAATTGTGCATTGCATGCAGAAGCTCTGCTCAAGCGAGATGTGGATTACATTGTGCGAGATGGTAAAGTCGAGATTATCGATGAATTCACTGGTCGAGTTGCCGACAATCGTCATTGGCCGGATGGGATACAGGCTGCAGTCGAGGAGAAGGAGGGCTTATCCCGACAAGCTAGCGGGAGAATTCTCGGAACGATTACATTGCAGCACTACTTGAGCTATTACCCGCACTTGTGTGGAATGACGGCGACGGCTCGGAGCTCCGCTGCCGAGCTGCGAGACACGTATAATCTGAGTGTGATCACCATTCCACCGAACCGCCCTTGTCGTCGCATCGATGAGGATCATGTTGTGTTCACGCATAAGGAAGCGAAGCAGCAGGCGGTCATCGATGAGATCCGTAGGGTACATCTCATGGGTCGACCTATGCTGATCGGGACTGCAAGTGTAGAGGAATCCGACATGCTAGCTGTCCAGTTATTAGAAGTCGGTATTCCATGTCACGTGCTGAATGCGAAGAACGATGTGATGGAGGCTGACATTATCGCTAGGGCAGGATGCCTTGGTGCGGTTACCGTCTCGACGAATATGGCTGGTCGAGGTGTGGATATCGCGCTTGGTGCAGGGGATAAAGCTGAAGCGGATCAAGTAGCCAAGCTTGGCGGGTTATATGTGATCGGGACGAATTTGCACGAATGTGTACGGATTGATAACCAGTTAAGAGGACGGGCAGGTCGGCAGGGTGATCCCGGGTCGTCCAAGTTCTGGGTTAGTCTCGAGGATGACTTGATGGTGCGATACGGGATTAAGAAGGCCATTCCTGCTTATCTGAAGCCGGACAAGCAAGCTACTCCACTGACGAGTGACAAGTTTCCGAAGGCGCTTGCACACATTCAACGTGTCATCGACGGTCAGAATGTAGATACCCGCAGCACGCTAACGAAGTATGCGGATTTAGTGGAGCAGCAGCGGTTGATATTGTATCGGAAGAGAAGAGATATTTTGGTGGATGGGAAGTCTTATGGAGTGTTATTGAGTAGAGAGCCGCAGTTGTATGAGCGCTTGGTTGGGCAGATGGGTGAGGAGCGGTTGGCGGCGATTGAGCGGCGGATTGCGTTGTTCCAGATTGATCAGTGCTGGGCCGATTATCTCGAGCATGTGGCGTATATTCGGGAAGGGATTCATCTAGAGAGTATTAGTAACGGGAATCCATTGCACTCGTTTCACAACCAGATTATTGATGCCTATGAGCACATTCTGAAGACGATCGAGGACAAGATTGTGAGCACATTCCGCAGGGTCGATGTGACGAAGGAGAATCTTAATTTGGAGCAAGAGGGGCTGAAGCGGCCTTCATCGACGTGGACGTATATGATTAATGATCAGCTGTTTAAGAGGAAATTTTCGATGTTCTAGGGAGAAAAATAACACGTATGTACCGCCAACTATAGTTGTAACATATGACCGAGTAAGAGTATACTTAAAAGTAAGAATTGAATACGTTGAATAGTATCTTGAAGGAGATGTGATTAAGATGATCGAAGCAAGAAGTAAAATTTCAAGCAAGGGCCAAGTGGTAATTCCGTTTGAGATTAGAAGTTTATTAAATATTGAAGAAGGCGATGATGCCAAATTCATCATGAGTGACAATGGCGATTTGAAGCTCGATATTGTAAAGAGAAACGCAATCCTTGATCTATATGGATCATTAAAACCGGAAAAGTCTGACTTACGGGACTTCTCTGAAATTAGAGAGCAGTCACAGAAAATGAAATTGGACGATTATCTACGTAAGGGGGAGGAGTAATCATTAGCTTCTACGATTTGGATACAAATGTGATTATTAGATTTTTGACAGGTGACCATCCTGTGCACTCTCCACAATCTTTAACATTGATAAAGGAAGCGATCCAAGAAAAAATAATATTGCAAATTGATTCATTGGTAATAGCGGAATGTGTATTTGTACTTCATAAGGTGTATTCATTCACTAAACATGATGTAGTTGATAAATTGCTGAAGCTCCTGGATTTCTCGGGTATTCACGCACTGGATAAGAATATTATAATCGAGGCATTGCATGTTTATAATCGATACAATATTGATTATGTAGATGCGTATCTAGCCGCCAAATCGAGATCTAAAGATGGAACGACGGTTATTACTTATAATGTTAAGGATTTCAAAAAGGCAGAGGCTATTTATACTACTCCAGACGATCCTTTGTTGTACCAGTGATATGTGGCGAGTAATCATTGGTATCAGTTGCGTTATCTGATGAAAATGAATATGATGAGATTACGCACATGACCGTTTTTCAATTAGTTGTTGAAAAGCCGGCATGCTGTGGACGTAATCTTGAAGCGTGTGAGCTATAGGCTCACAGCGAATTTTCAAGCATTTTATTCAGGAATGGAAGGGTAGGGTTGTGGTTACGCTTAATAAGCGCCAGAACTTGGAGTGGGGTTGTGCGACGAGCTTATGAGAATCCAGAGCGTGTGGATCATGTGTCGTTGTATGAATGTCATGACAAGTTGACGAGGTGGAGGTGTTCGGATTTATTCGGCGGGGGCCTCCCGGTAAGATCATCCTTACCGTGAATCAGAGTGCAAAACGACTAGGTGACTGGTCCGACAAGGCTCTGATGGGATGTTTGTTTTTGTATGCAAATTTTTGGAGTTATTCTTATAGATCATATTATTCAGGGAGCTTCTCGATATGGATCGACTTGCAATTAAACTCCCTTGTTAGTCACGACAGTTTAATTTACAGGAGGTTAACTATACATGTGTGGAATTGTTGGATATATTGGGAAGCGTGATTCCCAGCCTATATTATTAGAGGGTCTTAAGAAGCTAGAGTACCGTGGTTATGATTCTGCGGGGATTGCTGTGTTCACGAATAAAGGATTAGAGGTTAAGAAGTCAAAGGGTCGCATCGCGATTTTGGAGTCTCTACTGACGGAGGTTCCGCTCGCGGGAACGGTTGGCATTGGTCACACACGTTGGGCCACACATGGTCGACCGTCTGATGTTAATTCGCATCCGCATACGGATAATTCGTTGAAAATCTCTGTGGTGCACAATGGGATTATTGAGAATTTTCGCGAGTTGAGAGAGGAATTGCAGGCGCAAGGGAACGTCTTCGTATCGGAGACGGACACAGAGGTGATCTCTCATCTGATCGCTTCCTTATATGAAGGAGATATTGTTAAGGCGGTTCAGCGTGCGGTGAAGAGAATGCGTGGTGCCTATGCGATAGCCGTGTTGTGCGAGGATGAGCCGGAGAAATTAGTAGCAGTGAGATTAGCGAGTCCGTTGATTATTGGTCTGGGAGATGGAGAGAACTTCATCGGATCAGATATCCCGGCGATTCTGGAATATACACGTGATGTGTTCATCTTGAACGATGGTGAGATGGCTGTGCTGACACGCGGGGGCGTGGACTTGATGACCCTCGAGGGCAATCCGATCGCCCGTGAATCGTTCTATGTGGATTGGGATATTACGACTGCTGAGAAGGCGGGCTTTGACCATTTTATGTTGAAGGAGATTTTCGAGCAGCCGAAGGCGTACCAGGATACGATGGGCAGTCGCATTGATGTGAGCGGGGAGCGGGTTGTGCTGCCGGAGCTGGTGAAGCTGACTGACGATGTCATTCGTGGCATTCGCAACATTCATGTCGTGGCGTGTGGAACGGCTTCCTATGCAGGGATGGTTGGTAAGCAGATTATTGAGGGATTAGCGCGCATTCCGGTTGAGTGGGATGTTGCTTCCGAATATCGTTATCGCTCACCGATTATTATGAAGGAGACATTAGTCATTGTCGTTAGCCAATCGGGTGAGACTGCGGATACATTAGCCGCACTGCGTGAAGCTCAGCGTTGTGGCGCGAAGGTGCTGGCGATTACTAACGTAGTTGGTAGCTCGGTTGCTCGTGAAGCCGATGATGTGATCGTGACATGGGCGGGACCGGAAATTGCGGTGGCGTCGACGAAGGCGTATTCCTCGCAGCTGATTGCATTTTATTTGTTGGGATTGTATATGGCACAAGTGTTGGAAACTCAGGATGCCGCTTACGTGCGTGAGGTGATTCATGCGATGCAGGAGCTGCCTGAACAGGTGAACCATATCCTGCAGCAGTCTGAGAAGCTGAAGGTAATTGCTGAGTCGATATCTGGGCATGACAACCTGTTCTTCATCGGACGTGGGTTGGATTATGCGGTATCGCTCGAAGGCTCATTGAAGCTGAAGGAAATTTCCTACATTCACTCCGAGGCCTACCCTGCCGGTGAGCTGAAGCATGGCACATTGGCGCTGATCGAGGAAGGCGTTCCTGTTATCGCGTTGGCTACACAAGAGGATCTATTCGAGAAGATGGTTAGCAACATAATTGAGGTAAGCTCACGTGGCGCTTATATATTGGGGTTAGCTAATGAGGGTAATCAAGAGTTAAGTAAGTCGGTGGATGAGGTGTTCCATATTCCGTTGACATTGCCGCTGTTAACGCCGGCGTTGTCGGTTGTTCCGCTGCAGCTGCTCGCTTACTACGCTTCGCTTGCTCGCGGGAATGATGTTGATAAGCCGCGGAATCTGGCTAAGAGTGTTACTGTGGAGTAGGTGGGATAGAGTTGACTGAGACTTTGTCCGGTGCAATAAAAGTGTGGAACCAGTTTAAAAAGTGTGGAACCAATAAAAAATGTATGGAACCAATTTTAAAAGTGTGGAACCGCTGAGAACAGTCCTGATGATGCAATAAAAAATCATCGGGACTTTCTGTTTATGGAGGAGGATTACATTGTCTACATTGGGAGAAAGAATCAAAAAGATCAGGAAAATAAACAAATTAAGTCAGGTTGATTTCTCGAATATCTTAGGCGTTTCGCAAGGGACACTTAGTGAACTTGAACTGAATAAATATAAACCATCCATTGAAACGGTTATGGCCATTATTAAACAATTTAATACAGATTCAAATTGGCTATTATTCGGCTCGGAAAACCAACAAGGTGTACACAATAATTTTGATGTGAGAATAAATGAAAAAGAAGCTAAGTTAATTTCAACATATAGAAAATTAAAAACAAAGGATCAGGAAGAGATTATAGATATAATAGGTTTGAAAATAGATCGATATTAGAAGAGGCTCCTTTTTAATCGACTAGCAGAAATTACCGAAAGGGTTGACGAAATGGAAATTGATAATATGTACAAGTTTCGAAAAACATTAAGATTAAAGAAATCTGATTTTCGAAATAAATTAGAATTTGCGGAATTTATTAAATATTTAAACAATCAAATGGATGACGGAAGAGATAATGAAGGAAAACCAATTTATCAATTGTTCAATGAGAAGTATCGTATTCGAACTGATAACTTTGAAGAGTTTTATTCTGAAATTATTAATTCTAGTTCTATAATTGAGATTGATATGGCATCAGTCGGCAATCAGTCGGGGATTCACTTAACATATACAACCCTCTATCTCATAAAGAATAATTGTAAAATAACTATATTTGCAGATGATAGCGAGATGTTAAACACGTTACTTAATAATATTTATTCTGAACTAGAAAAGTATAAGAATGAAGTAAGGGTGTTGTTTTTTAAGATTTTAACAACTATATTGTTTCTATGTTGAGTGATATTAGAGTTGGTAACTGAGCATTATTGTTAGTAACTGTTGATTAAAGTTGGTAACTATGATTTAAAGTTGGTAACATCAAAATCAGAAAGAGAGGTTTATCTTAAACTTTTGATTTTGGTGTCTAGACAAGCCGGTACATTACATGTCGCCCGCGCTCACGGCTACGACACCGTCCCAATGGGTGGCTGCGATGCGG
Source organism: Paenibacillaceae bacterium (assembly GCA_040880185.1). Taxonomy (GTDB): domain Bacteria; phylum Bacillota; class Bacilli; order Paenibacillales; family UBA4045; genus UBA4045. The sequence continues at coordinate 5,650 of JBBDIY010000052.1, read as the reverse complement.
ACTGAAGGAAGTGTTTGGCCTCGGCGACCGTTATATACCAATTATCTTAATCGCGCTAGGTAAAGCTGCCAAGCCAGGCCACCCTTCGACGCGCCTGCCGGTAGAAGATGTTGCCTTTTTCAACGAAATTCCTGTCCAATAAGTCTGGATCAAGCTTGAAACGCACCCTATTACGGTAAATAGACCTTGACATCTCCGCTTATGAAAAACGGGAGACCGCAAGATCTTTTTTTCGATGGTACATTTTAGGTTTTACACAATCTATTTTAAAGACTCACGCATCATTACCCATGAGGACCATGTCATTTAATAGTGTATTCACATGTTGTTTAACTTTTTGATGAACATCATCAAAGGATAGATTTTCTGTGTTTATAACTTTACAATCACATTTTTTCGCAAACTCAAGATAGCTTTTGTTTGCAAGTTCCATTATTTCAAGTCTCTCTTTAGGCATTACAGGTATATTAGTCTCTTTAGCTCTGTTAATTACACGTTTATGTGAGATGTCTGGGCTTATTTCAAGATAAATAAACATATCTGGTTTAGGAAATAATGAAACGACTCCCTCAATTAAGTTTTTGTTTGCTCCAAGTATCGGTGCGTAAATTAGAGAACTCTCCCAATATCGTTCTGTCAATACTACTTCTCCACGGTTCAGTGCGGGAATTATTATGTTATGAGTATTCTCCCATAGATCACATAACAGACTTAATGATAGATTGTCACAACTGAATAATTCTTGATAATGTTCATCCAATCTTTCTGCAACATTTTTTAAATTAGCAACATGTCTTGAAGGTTTGTATCCAGGGACAATAGTCGTTTTAATATGAAATACATCTTCAATGTATTTTTTGAGAAGTTCACACTGACTCGTTTTTCCAGAACCATCTAACCCACAAAAACTAATAAATTTACCTTTCATATTTTCACCTCATATTATTTTTCTCCATTGATATACATATTATATCAAAAACATTTCAAAAGGTATCAAAATAATGGAAAATTATCTGTAGTAAAATAATGGGTTTATTGATATTATATTAAACAAGTAACATATATACTCTAATAAACTAGCGATATTATTTCAATTAATGGAGGATAAAATGGGGGAATCGGGATTATTTTTAGTATCTCTAGGATTACCATGCTGTGGAAAATCAACAGTTATGTCGGAATTAGGGAAACTCATAGGGATTGATGTATTCCTTGAACCCGAGGAACCGGAGTGGGGACAAGCAGTAATGGAAAGGGATATATGTGGTCACTTTACTGGTCTTATGTGGTTCAGATCAGTTCGTGTGCCAATGCTGTATCAGGCTCAACAGTTAGTGAAAAGTGGAAAAAGTGTTATTACAGATACTTATTATGATAAAGTATTACATCATTATATTGGAAAACCGGGTATGGAGTGGCTTATAGACCCTAAAGATAAGTTCTTTGAAGTAGCTAAGCAAATAGCTGAATTGGATTGGCTAAGTCTACCTCTCCCGACATGCGTTATTACTTTTGAGATAGATTATGATATTTGGTTAACCTTACTAAAAAAACGGAATCGACAATTGGATAAGAATGAAGCGTTTCTAAAGAGTTTTCATACTCAGAATTATTTTATAGATGCTGGTATCCGTTTAGCAGAGCAGTTTGGTGTTGAACATATTCATTTCCATCCAAAATTGTCCTCAGCTAAGGAACAAGCAGTGGAGTTATTGAAAATTTTAAAAACGAAGAATGTAGTAAAAGATAAAATCTTTAGTAAGACAAGCTAATATTTCATTTGTTATTATATATTATTAATATATCGATTAACTAATTCTTTGTATTTCTATAAAGTAATTGGAATGTAGATATACAATATTGTCATGAAGGTAGTGATCAAATCAAATGCGAGGATACTGGATTTCATTTGAAGGGTTAGACGGGTCGGGGAAAACAAACCAGGTTCAGAGACTCTTTGAATGGTTAGCATCAAAAAATGTACCTACCTTGATAACAGCTGAGCCAGGTGGAACGAATACTGGTCAATTATTGAGGACATTATTAAAGTCTAAACAGGATCCAGAGATTGAATTAATTACTGAACTTCTTCTGTTCCAGGCTGCAAGGCACGAATCCATGAAAAAAATTGTTATACCTAGTTTAAATTCCGGAAAAGTTGTTATAAGTGACCGTGGCATGGATAGTACAACAGCGTATCAAGGATATGGAAGGGGACTTAATACAGGATGGATCAATAATTTAACAGAGGTAGTTAATGATCGATATAAGCCGGATCTAACTATATTGCTAGACATTGATCCAGATATTGCAATAAATAGAATTGTTAAACGAGAAATTATTGAAGAGGATCAATTCGATGTCCAAGAATTAGATTTCCGTAGAAGAGTACGTCAAGGTTTTATCTGTATATCAAATCAGGAACCTGGGCGAGTAAAGATTCTTGACGGGTCATTACCAGAAGACGAGTTGCATCGTATCATAGTTAATATTGTACGCGAGTTTATTTAGCTCAAAGGAGAATGCAGTTGCATAAATGCATATCTTTCATAAATTGGTTTTTCGCAAAACAGTGCTGACTTATTCATGAAACAGGGTGATTTAAAAAGTGATAGAGCGACAATTTGTTCGATTGACTTCGGAACAATTAACATTGTTCAACCTAAGTACTAGAGATTATGAGTTCACACATGTAAAAGGGACAAGGTTACACATTAATAAAAGAGGTCCTCGGATTTGTATTGGTTCATACAATTTGAAATTGATGAAAGAATTCCCATGCAGACTCGGAGTAGATATGTCCGGAATGAAGGGGTTGCGATGCAAAACATGCGAGAATTTAACTGGATTTACAATGTGTGTAAGGTGCACAGGGGAATATTGTCTAACAAGTGATAATAAAGCGTTACAATACTGTGCGACAAGCCATACTGTGTATCTCGCTTATTTTCCGGGTGGAATAATTAAGGTCGGTACTACATCATTATATAGAAAAGAAGAAAGAATAACAGAACAAGGGGCAGTTATTGGACTTTTTATCGCAGAGGGAAATGGTAAGGTTGTTCGGAGAATTGAATCGAAAATACAACAAGAACTTGATTACCGTTCTCGTATTAACCGATCTTATAAGATGAAAAATATAATTGTCGATATTACTGAAAATGAGATAATTTCCATTCTCAAAAATTGTTATACGAATGTGTTGAAGCAACTCAATAATTTATTTGGTTCGTATTTTCAAGAAGGGCAAGTATATAGTAACTTTAAGGAATTCCTAATAATAAAGGAATACGCTCGTTCCACTAACAGGCAATTAAGCTTTGAGTTCGATATCTTCGATTCAAAACCGGATTGTATTGAATACTCATCACATTCTAATTACACTGTTCTTACCGGCAACCTTCTTACAGTTATAGGTAGTCTAGCAATAATGGAGAATAATCAACATACTAACGTTTACGACCTGACTGCACTCAAAGGTTATATAGTCAACTAAATTTTTTTGTGCTTAAAAGTTTATTTAGGGGAGATACAAATGTTTCAAATAATGACTTGTTATGAGACTCTTCGGAAAAAAAAACATCTAAGTGAGCTTGATTGCTCATTACTTATGCTTGGGAATAAACTTCACTCATATCAGTATGCTTCATTGGTTTGCCAACTAGTACATGCAGAATTAAATGAAGAAGAACTTTGTTTATTAAAGAACATTATTTGCGAATTTCCTATAATAATAAATTTTATACATCTCACCCACCCCAATCATGAGATACTTATGATTAAAGATATTCAGTGGAGGAAGATGGAATTAGATTATACACATGTTTTTTCTAATACATATAAATATGGATCTATTGGTAAAATAGTGATTGAAAAAATTATTGACGATTTTGTTGCGGATAGATTAGATCTGGATTTTTTAGCATATTGGTTAATGACCGTATGTATAAGAGATATATCTAAGGAGGACCTAGTTTACTTAACTGATGCAATGAAAAATTCTGGGGCAATATTTGATTATCGAAATAATAGAGAATTAGCATTTGCCAAAGTGATAAGGAGATATCCAACGGGTGCTTTATCTGAAAAAACTGCATTAATATTGCCTAGCTTGCTAGCTGCTGTTTCTAAAGATTATAAAATTTGCTCACCTTTTTTAGTAGCGCGATCACTTGGATTTACTGGAGGAACCTGGGATAAGTTGAATTCTATTCCAGGATTCCGAATGCCCCAACCTGGTAATGAGACCATGAGCGTCCTGAAGAACTGCTCTGTGGCAATGTCGGTCACTCACGGTGATGCAAACCCTGCTGATCGAAAGATGTACCAATTTCGGAGTTTAACTGGCACAATTGAGTCGTCCTCTCTTATAATTTCTAGTATTGCTAGTAAACAACTGGTTATGCCTGCTGATTTCTTACTCATGGATGTACGTTATGGTAATGGGGCTTTTTTTGAAACATATGAGGAGGCTAAAATTTTTGCTATATCTCTATGTGAAGTTATTGAATTAGGTGGAGTTTCGTGTTCATATTTATTAATCGATACTCCTGAACCCAATGGTTCTTCAATAGGGAATGCACTTGAAGTTCTTGAAGCAATTGAAGTAATGAGACCGCATAGTGATAAGAGCAAATGGGACGAACGTAAACTAATATGGCAAAAGGAATTGGTTTTGGGATTCTTTTCTGAGTTAATGCACGCTATTTATCCAGATAAAAAAAAGCAAGAGTGGTTTAGTCATGGACTATTACTTTTTAAAGAAGGCAAGGTTTTAGAAGCATTCAACAAGATTTTAAAAGCCCATAGTGTCTCATTAGACACTATTCAGTCTTTAAATGGATCTGCATGGGATGTAATTTGTCCTTATAAACCATCTGATTTATATGCCAATTCTACCGGGAGGCTTGTCTCAATTGATCAAAAAAGGTTAGGGTTCCTAGTTAATTTTTATTTAGGTGCAGGCGGAAATGAATTCGGAGGTGAGTTCTGTCCTCAAAAAGGTATATTAGTTTGTAAGGCCTTAGGGGATGAAATTAATAAGGGAGAACTAATTTGTGAGATCTATTCCGATGAAATCAAAAGTGATTTTGTACATGAGTTAAGTAAGTGTTTTGTGATTGAATGCATTTAATACAGTATTCCGATAATGTATTGATTTTTTTGGATGACAGTGACATTTGCGACAATCAGTTATCATCGCTCACCCTATTTGACTGCTACAGTCATAGTTATGGCGTGAGAAAGATCTGCTTAATCGATGCTTGAAATATCGTGACTATAACCTGATTTGAAAAAGTAAAGATGATCTTACCTACATACGAAATGTGTTTATCACTAAGCCAGTAAAATGCACGTTAGGAATGAACCTAGCATGGCCGAGAGAAATGGTGAAGTTATTGCACTTTTGCGTTGTATATGGCGAGGACAAGGCTAGAACTCACCATATCATCTATTACACACTAGAAGCTCATACAAGAATCAGGGCATACCTCATGCCAGTAAATCCTATATCCGCAACTCTTAGTGTTCATCGGTTTTTAGAGAATAGACCACCGCCAATCACAAAAAGATGACTCCATCGTAAGACTATATATCCTGAATCCCCGTCAAAATTATAACGTGGTTGGTGGTGCAACTTCCATGTCTT
>JBBDIY010000051.1:7479-18129 GCA_040880185.1 Paenibacillaceae bacterium | reverse complement strand
AAAGCTTTTTCCGTCAAGGAGCCCGTGTAGGTATAATTTGGTCGGGAATTTAGGATTGTATTATGCGTTCGAGAGTCCGAATACCCCGAAGAAAGCCAAGGCCATTATTATCGGGGCACTTGGTTATTTGATCTTCCCATTAGATGTTGTGACCGATATTCTGCCTGTGATAGGCTTTGTCGATGACTTAGGTGTGCTAGGATTCGCTCTGGCACAAGTCGCCATGAGTATTGACAATACAGTTAAGCAGAAGGCCAAAGATAAATTAAAGGATTTGTTCGGGGAAGAAGTCATCCAGAATAATGAAGTTATTGAAGTGGAGAAAGATATAATAGAGTAATACCTGACGTAAGAGAGGACAACCCCCATGAAATTCATCCACACCGCCGACTGGCATCTAGGAAAGCTAGTTCAAGGCGTATATATGACCGAAGATCAACGATATGTCCTTGATCAACTGATCGAGGTGATCGAACAGGAGAAGCCGGATGCAGTAGTCATTGCCGGTGATCTTTATGATCGGGCGATTCCACCAACGGAAGCGGTAGAATTGCTGAACAACGTGCTTGAGCGAATCGTGATCGGATTAAAGACACCTGTGCTAGCGATATCCGGCAATCACGATAGTCCAGATCGGATTGAATTCGGTTCGAAGATGATGGAAGATCAGGGTTTGCACTTGGTTGGTCAGCTGAAGAAGGAGCGTCGTACAGTTATCCTAAGTGACGAGTATGGCGAAGTCCACTTTCACCTTGTTCCTTTCGCTGATCCATCACAGGTTCGATTCATTCTTGAGGATGAATCCGTTCGTACACATGACGATGCTATGAAGGCGATTACAGCTGGAATTCAATCCACAATGGACCCGAATGCACGTCACATCTTTATCGGGCATGCCTTCGTCACGCCAAGCGGTGAGCGAGAAGATAATACGAGTGAATCGGAGCGTACGTTATCGATTGGTGGGGCGGAATATGTGAGTGCGGAATACTATGCACCTTTCCATTATACAGCTTTGGGCCATCTCCATCAGGATCATTACGTGAAGCGGGAGAACATTCGTTATGCGGGATCGCCGCTGAAGTATTCGATCTCCGAAGAACATCACCGCAAAGGCTTCAGCATGATTCACATCGATAGTAAAGGTAACGTCAAAATTGAGCGAAGACTGCTACAGCCCCTCCACGACATGCGAAGAATCGAAGCGACCATAGAAGAGATTATGACGCATCCCCGATGTGAGGATTACGTATTCGTTACGCTGCTGAACGAGAACCCAGTGTTATTCCCGATGGAAAAGGTTCGTTCTGCTTACCCGAATGCCATGCATGTGGAACGCAAGTTAGCTTACAGTAATAGCAATGACCCCAATTCGCAAACCCGAGGACAAAGCCGCAATCAGATGGATCCGACTGCGTTATTCGCTGCATTCTATCAAGAGGTACAAGGTGTGGTGCTAACGGAGGAGAAAAAGCGTCTTTTTGCGGAAATTTATGAGGTTGTACGGCTAGAGGAGGGTCATTCCATATGAAACCCATCCGATTGTCGATAACTGCGTTTGGTCCCTACAAGGGTCGGGAATCAATAGATTTTACTAAATTCCATGAGCATCGGTTGTTCGTCATATCGGGTCCGACTGGTGCGGGCAAGACAACGATTTTCGATGCGATTTGCTATGCACTTTATGGAACGGCTATTGGGGAAGATCGCGATGATGTGCGGATGCTACGCAGTCACTTTGCAGATGATGATATGCACACCTCGGTCGAATTGGATTTTCAGATTGGGCAGCGAAGCTTCCAGGTGTTGCGTCAGATGGGGCATCGAAAGGCAGGGAACAAATCGGAAACAGGTGGCCGAGTTGAGTTGTACGAAACCACCAGTGGACAAGCTGTGCCTGCTGTAGATCGGTTTATGGTTTCGGATGTGGATCGCAAAATAGAGAGTTTATTCGGTCTGAACAAGGATCAATTCAGCCAGATCGTGATGTTACCTCAGGGTGAATTCCGTAAACTGTTGACGTCGGAGACAGAGAATAAGGAAGAAATTCTGCGTCGTATATTCCGTACGGAGCTCTATCAGCGTCTAGAAGGGCGATTCCAATTAAAGATTCGCGAGTTGAGAGAAAACCTCAAATCGAAGCAAACCGAACAGGATATATACATACACCAAATATCTGCAAACCTACCCAATCGACTAGAAAGCTCTTTGTTCCAGACCCTAGCGCAGGAATATCGGAATGTCGGGCAATTGTCAGAAGGACTAACGCTAGAGATTGCTTATTATTCGGGTTTATTGAAAGCTGTGCAAGAGCGCAGAGCAATCTTGAGTAACGAGTTAACCTTACAAGATAACCTCTATCATATTACGAAAGCATTGAACGATCGGTTTATAGAGTTAGAACAGAAGCAGGCAATTCGAGCGGAATTGGATTTACGACAGCCTAGTATCGTATTGAAGGAAGAGCAAGCACGAAGAGCTGAGAGGGCGGCTTATCTGATCCCCCATGAGCTACGCTGGCAAGAAGCATTAGCGAAGAAGACGGAGAGAGAGGAACAAGTGGTTCAGCGATTGCAGCTTGTCGATGCGGCAAACCAAGAGCTCATATACGCACAGCGGCAATATGAGCAAGAAGCCTCGAAGGAGGCAGAGCGCAAGCAAATCGATCGCGATATTCATCAGCTAACGTTACTACAACCATTAGTGTTATCACTTGAAGCCAAGCAAGCGGAAGTCCTAGCTTTGGAGTTGCGGGAGAAGGGATTAGCTCAGCAGCTGGTCATAACCACGGAGAAACTAACGGAGCTTAGTGTGAAGAGACAGAACAACCAATTGCAAATCAAACAAATCGATTTAGAAACGATGGACTATCCACAGAAGAATGAAAGCTATGTCTCGCTTAGGAATCAGGAGCGCCAAGTAAAGGATATGCTGGAATTAAATCAGCATATGACGAAGGCGATGGAATCGGTAGCGGTCGCTGAACAGGCTTATCAACAAAGGAAGCTCAAGTATGAGCAGCTTGAATCGCTCTGGCTTGAAGGTCAAGCAAGTTTATTGGCTGCTCATCTGTATGATGGTATGCCTTGTCCGGTATGTGGCAGTGAAGAGCATCCACAGAAAGCGCATTCGACAGACGTATTACCGAGCAAGGAACAATTACAGCAGGAGAAGGATGAATTACAGCAATACGAGCAGCTCTTTAGCGAAGCACGAATCCAAGCAGCAGCAGGGCGATCGGAACTTGATAGCAGCCACTCCAAGCTCATAGCAGCCGGTCTGATTGATCAGGATTGGCATGCTCAATACATACAATTGAAGCAGCTCGGAGACCAGCTTGAAGGTGAACTTCAGAGCATGAAGAAGCAATTGGAATTACGCACGGTTGTGCAGAAGGAAACAGAATCCATCGAGGGACATTGGGAGCAAGCTAGCCGAGATAAAGATCAGCTAACCCAGCAACACCAAGTCATTCATCTGCAATATCATACGGGGCGGTCGGTATTGCTAAGTGAACGGGAACAAATTCCGCAGGAATGGAGCTCTCCCGAAACGCTCGAACAGCGAATCATAGAGCGACGTGCTGTGCTCGGGCAGCTAGAGTTAAGCTGGAAGCAGGTACAACAACGTCTGCAAGCCGTACAATCTAGAGTAACAGAGGAAGCCTCGGCTTTGAAGCAGCTACAGTCGCAGGAGAAGGAAGCGACTGAGCATGCACGGAACGTTGGGGAACAATGGGCGAGAGCGTTAGCAGGATCGGAATTTATGGATGTAGAAGCGTTCCGTATTGCCAAGCTTGATGAGCCATCACTTAACAATCTGCGGCAGGAAATCGATGAATTCCGCAAGCAATGGGATGTAGTTACGGGACAATTGGCGGATTTACAGAAGGAACTTGCAGGTAAGGAACGTACAGCTTTGCAGATTCTGGAGGAGAAGCGTGCACTAACAAAGCAGCAAGTGGATGAAGCTGACCATACGATTCAACTCGTTTCACGTTATCATGAAGATGCGATTCGCTTACTGGCAGCGATCCATGATTCAGCTGAGAGTGTGAAGAAGATGGAAACCGAATTGGAAGAAATTCAAGATGTGTATCAGGCTATGAAGGGTGATAATCCGCTGAAGATATCCTTCGAGCGTTATATCCTCATAGAGTTTCTGGAGCAAATTTTACAAGCAGCGAACGAACGACTAACTAAGCTCTCGAATGGACAATTCCACCTAGATCGCAGTGACCGAGTTGAGAAGCATAATCGGCAGAGCGGACTTGGTCTCGATGTGCATGATGCCTATACAGGCCAGAACCGTGATGTGAAGACACTATCCGGTGGCGAGAAGTTTAATGCATCATTATGTCTGGCACTAGGGATGTCGGACGTAATCCAAGCTAGTCAAGGCGGAGTCTCGATTGAGATGATGTTCATCGACGAGGGCTTCGGCTCCTTAGATGAGGAATCTCTGAGCAAGGCGATTGATACGATGATCGATCTACAGAAGTCTGGCCGCATGATTGGTGTAATCTCACACGTACGTGAGCTGAAGCAGGCTTTCCCAGCATCACTTGAGGTGAGGAAGACGAAGGAAGGGTATAGTCGAACAGACATTGTTATTCGATAAGGAGTTGAGAATTCTGTATGAAACGGATGCCTATTCGATCTATCGACTTCAATTTTGGCGACCCTTGACAGGATGTGGAATATCGAATATGATTCACCAGTCTGATAGGTGGCAAGGTAAAGGAGAATCAAACTTTTGATGAAGAAAATTCAGAAAATACATGTGCACGAGCAGGTTTCTCAAGAAATTCAGAATTATATACGGGAATTCAATTTGCAAGAGGGAGACAGGCTCCCATCCGTCGAAGAGATGACTCGGATGTTCGGTGTTGGACGCTCCTCCTTACGGGAGGCTTTAAGATATTTGGAAACCGTAGAAATCGTCCGAGTAGAGAACGGGAAGGGAATTTTTGTGCGTGAGATTGATACCTTTCGATTCACGGGAAAGGTCAAAGTTGATAATGAGAAGAAGTTCCTTTTATCAATTCTGGAAGTACGCAGAGCCCTCGAGGGAAAAGCTGTAGAACTGGCAGCTAAGCGAATTACACAGAAGGAAATTATTGATCTGGAGCATTGTTTGGAGGAATATAGCAGGTTGAAAGAAAGTGATCAAGATACATCGATGATCGATCTTTCCTTCCATCGTCTAATTATTAAATCATCGTCTAACCCCATTCTAGAGAGCGTTCTACAATCCATCTCTGGTCTATATGTGAAGTTCTTTAATGAACCACTTGGTGAGAAACGTCTATTCGATGAGACGTATCCGTTTCATAATACAATGTTTCAAGCTATTGCCAAGCATGATGTGAAGAATGCATTGGTTGAATTCAACAAGCTAATGGATTGTGTTGAGGATCTGATCAAGACATATTAAATATGAAGCAAGCATATATATATTGACAGTATAAAGTGCGTGCATTTATACTCTACCTATCAGACAGCATGATAGTCTGACACTTGATGTGAGGGGGAAGGTAAATATGGGGGTTATGCGAACGCGCAGGCTTGTGGGTATTTTACTTACTATTGTTTTATTACTTGGGATATTAGCAGCATGCAGCAACAATAGTGAAGGTGATGATAAGGTAACACTTCGCATGATCGAAAGCTTGACGAGTCCGAATAGAACAGAGCTTCTTAAAGCGATGTTAGCGGAATTCGAGGATCAGAATCCGAATATTAAGGTAGAGCTAATTTCTCCTCCTTTCGACCAAGCAGATAACAAGATTAGAACGATGCTAGGCGCTGAAGAGCAATTAGATATTCTAGAAGTAAGAGATTTGAATGTAGCTGAGTTCGTGAATAACAGCTATGTTGAACCGATTAATTCATATACAGATAATTGGACTAACTTTAAGACGATGGGATCGGCTGCGAAGTCCGTTGGGACGGTAGGCGATAAGCTTTACTTTGTTCCAAATGGTTTATACCAGCGTCAGATGTTCTATCGTACAGATTGGTTTGCAGAGAAAGGTTTGAAAGCACCTACGACATGGGAGGAGCTTTATGAAACAGGTAAAGCATTAACCGATCCTGCTAATAACCGCTATGGTTTCTCGTTTCGTGGAGGTCCTGGCTCTAATGGGAACACGGATACGATGATCCTCTCGTACAATGGAGATAAAGTCGATCTGGACAATTCCATGTTTACCAAAGAGGGCACGAGCATATTCTCGACACCAGAAGCAAAAGCAGCTATGGAGCTATACTTGAATATCTACAAGGATGCATCTCCATCGGATTCAATTAACTGGGGATTCCAGGAGCAAGTACAAGCATTCACATCGGGTGTGACTGCGATTCTTTTGCAAGATCCAGATGTCATTCAAGTCGTTCAGGAGAAGATGGAAAAGGGAACATGGGATACAGCCCCAATGCCTACAGGTCCTACAGGTAAGGCTTTATTCGCACCAGGCGGAGCGGGTTGGGGAATTACCTCCTACTCTGAGCATAAGGACGAAGCATGGAAGCTTATTGCTTTCCTCTCTAGTCCAGAACAGAATACGCAGTTCTCTAAAGATTATGGCTTGGTACCGATTCACTCATCTGCTACAGAGGATGAATTCTTCAAGACAGGTCCATACAAGACAATGCTTGACATGTCGAATCAACCTGACACATTCGTGAGCTACAAAGCGCCTTTCCAATATCCGGGCTTAGGACAATGGGGCCAAGTGAGTATGGAAAGCCAGCAAGCTTTAGTGCTAGGTAATGCTACGTTAGATGAAACACTGAAGAAATGGGATGCCTATTGGGTGGACCAGAAAGCTCAGTTAAAGAAATAGTTATTCGAAGTAGCAGTGATGGGTAGCACTTATGCTACCCATCACCATTTTTCTGTCTAAGGTGGTGCCTTCTATGAAGAATCGGCAGTCGTTCATTATGATAAGTTTGCTCCCTGCTCTGCTGCTGGTCCTTATGTTCACGTATTATCCGTTCCTCAAGGGAATCATTATGGCTTTTCAAGAATACAAATTATTCGATTTGCGCAATGTTCACTTTGTCGGAATCAGTAACTTTATCGATGCATTTCGGGATCCCAAATTTATAATCGCCTTATCCAATACAGGGTACTGGGTGTTCTTCTCGCTGTTCTTCCAATTCTCAATAGGATTAACTCTAGCATTGGTCCTCAAGAAGAAATTCTGGGGTAGAGGGGTATATCAAGGCTTTATTTTCTATTCATGGGCGTTATCCGGTTTTCTGATCGGGATGATTTGGAAGTGGATGTTTAACTCGCAAATTGGAGTAATCAATGATCTATTGCTTCGAATCGGAATCATTGATGATCGAATTGGATTTCTCTCCGAACCAAGTTGGGCGATGACTTCCGTTATTATCGCTAATGTTTGGTACGGTATCGCCTTCTTCGCAATTATGCTACTTGCGGCTCTCCAATCCGTCCCATCGGAATTATATGAAGCTGCAGGTATGGACGGTGCGAGTGGATATCGCAAGTTGGTCAGTGTTACCTTGCCTTATATTATGCCGACGATTATTGCGACAACCCTGCTCAGGGCCATATGGATCTTTAACGACCCTACAATCATTTATGGTTTGACGAATGGTGGGCCGGCGGGGACTACACATATTCTCTCTTCCCTGATGTTAGACAAAATCATCTATGCCGGTGATTATGGTGCCGCATCAGCAATTGGAATCATTATGATCGTCATTCTGCTGCTGTATACGATGTTCTACTTGATGGTGACCAAGGCAGAGAAGATGGGGGATTTCTAATGAAATTCAGAATATTCACTAGCCTCAAGGTATTATTCCTAACTGTTCACTTACTGCTGATGGTGTTCCCATTATACTGGATCGTTATTACCTCGCTGAAGCCGCAGAAGGAAATTTTCACATTCCCGATCAAATATTGGCCTGATACATTTACCTTAGACAATTACGTGAATATCTTTAAGATTTCTAAATTTCATATTTATATCGTAAACAGCTTAGTCATCTCCATTGTTGCTGCGTCGATTGTTATCGTCATTGCTGTACTCAGTGCTTATGTAATGGCTCGTTATCAATTTCGTGGTCACCGGCAAATCATGCTCGCTTTCTTTGCGACGCAGATGCTTCCAGGATTTATTGCTCTAGCGCCCTTATATTTAATGATGAGTCAGATGAATTTGATCAATAACCGATTGTCTCTCGTTATTATGTATACGGTCATGCTGATCCCATTCTCTACGATAATGCTGCGTGGTTTTTTTCAAAGAATCCCTAATAGCTTAGAGGAAGCTGCGATGATCGATGGTTGCTCTAGATTAAGTGCACTCACGCGGGTTATTATTCCGGTTATGCTGCCAGGCATAGCTTCAACGTTTATATTCGCCTTCGTCCAGAATTGGAACGAATTGTTCCTTGCGGTCATGTTTATTGATAATGAAGCATTAAAAACGTTACCGGTTGCTATGAATTCTTTTATTCTTAAGTTCGATGTGGATTGGGGAGCGATGTCGGCGGGAACCGTATTGTCGGTAATTCCGACCATTATACTGTTTGCTATGGCACAGAGATTTATTGTAGAAGGATTGACCCAAGGTGCAGAGAAAGGCTAAGGTCATCATGTTAGAGAGGGACGAGTAGGATGAACAATAAAGAGAAAATAGAGTCGCAATTTACGAAGGTATCTTACGATCGTTATGATGATAGACATCACGGTGCGGTAACAGTGCCGATATATCAGAATAGCTTATTCACCTTTGATCGCTATGAGCAATTCGAGCTAGCTACACAAGATGATCTAGCGCATCACGTTTACTCTCGCGGTAATAACCCTACCGTAGAATATTTGGAACAGAAGATCGCGGAATTGGAGGAGGGCGAGCAAGCAAAGTGCTTCGCCTCTGGAATGGCAGCGATCACTGCGGCTATTCTTTCCCAGGTTCAACTAGGTGATCATATTATATGTGTAAATCAAGTATACGGTCCCACCATGGGGTTTCTTGGTACTTATTTGAAGCGATTCGGTATTGAGACTACCTTCGTTGATGGTAGTTCATTAGAGCAATGGAAGGCCGCGATTCGCACGAATACCAAATTATTATATTTGGAAAGCCCGACAACGATGTTCTTCGAGCTACAGGACCTTCGGGCATGCACGGAGCTTGCACGTAGTATTGGTGCAATAACCATAATCGATAATACTTGGGCAACGCCATGCTACCAACAACCGTTGACATTGGGTGTGGATCTAGTCGTACACTCGATATCGAAGTATATGGGTGGTCATAGCGATTGCGTTGGTGGTGTGGTTATTGGTTCGAAGAAGCGGATGGATCCACTATGCCATAACGAATACATGCTGTTCGGTGGAATTATGACACCTCAGACTGCAGCGCTTGTGACCAGGGGGCTTCGCACATTACCTTTGCGAATGCAAAGGCATGAGAGCACTGCTCTGAAGGTAGCCGAGCATCTCTGTAAGCTGCCTTTCGTGACGCAGGTTAATTATCCGGGTCTGGTCTCACACCCGCAGCATGAGCTTGCCCTTCGCCAGATGTCGGGGTTTAGTAGCCTACTCTCCTTCGAAACAGAAGAGCCGGTTGAACGAATGAAGGAATGGGCGGACGGTTTGCGTTACTTCCGAATTGGTGTTAGCTGGGGTGGTTTCGAAAGCTTGGTCACGGTTAGAGCGCTTGAAGCTAAGCAAGACAAGAGCTCACGTAGCTTGATTCGACTATATATCGGCTTGGAAAGTCCGGAGGATTTGATTGCGGATATTGATGAAGCTTGGATTGGATGATAATCCGATAAATACTCCATATGGATTTATTACAAGAAGTACAATCATGAGAGCTATAATTGTTTCGCACGCGCGCGTTTTGGCACTGCATGGTGGCGAGTCGGCCACATGCCGATGACGAAGCATTAGCCAACGGACATTGGGCATTCGGAGATGTCGAGGAAAGCACAAGAAGCCATGAAGTAACTAGAAAGCCAGACAGTAGCGAGCAATTATTAGAGAGATAGAATCTACACCAGGCTTCTAAATTATAATATGAAGAGGGTTTTCTCCTAAGCGGATAATTGCTATGGAGAAAGCTCTTTTCATATATTTGCTTAGATATTATAATGTGCAGTAGCGATATTATGAGCAGATTAGAGTCATGTATCAGATTCACGGTGATGATGATTCTAGAAGTGGCGATAGGGTGGCACAGATTGAATAGGAGCAAGAGGTTAGCGCATCTGTTTAAAGTAAGAAGGGTGATCAAGGGATCCCATGTCAGAATATGAAACTGAAGGAAAACCCATCATCTTAAGCACAGTTTTGATGCTTCTTAGCGGGATGTCGAACCCTTTGTTGTATGAATAAATGGATTAATCCATTTATTCCAATGATATCTGAGGATTTTCAACCTTTAACTGGATAAATCCATCTATTTTTGAGTTATCGGATGAAATGAGGATAAATTTGCGATAATAACTGGATTTATCCAGTTATTCCTACCAGAAGGGCTAAATGTATATGAAATAGCTGGATTAATCCAGTTATTCCGTAGGAGTTCTTTCAAAATTGCTAGAGTTCCAGAGTTCCAGAGTTCCAGAGTTCCAGAGTTCCAGAGTTCCAGAGTTC
>JBBDIY010000051.1:0-7379 GCA_040880185.1 Paenibacillaceae bacterium | reverse complement strand
GTTCCAGAGTTCCAGAGTTCCAGAGTTCCAGAGTTCCAGAGTTCCAGAGTTCCAGTAGCCTAAGGACTTGATCAGGGATGTTCATGAACCTTGGATGGAAATCTGATAAATACTAGGAATGTCGAAGGGGAATACCGATCTACTAACCAAATGAGAAAGGTGAATATATGACGGATAACAAACGGATTAATTGTTTGAAATGTGCATTCTTCTATGTCACCTGGGATCCAAAATTTCCTAGAGGCTGCCATGCATATGAGATTAAATCACTGCACATGCCGAGTGCTGCTGTTCTATCGGCATCTGGGATCCCGTGTCAGAACATGAAGCTGAAGGGGAACCATTTATCATAGGCGGCTCAGTGTTGATGATTTTAGGGGAAAGTCGAACTTTAGGTTGCTTGAATAACTGGATTTATCCAGTTATTTCAATGAGTATCTGAGGATTTTCAACATTTAACTGGATAAATCCAGTTATTTTTAAGGTTATTGGAGATATGAGGATAACTTTACGATAATAGCTGTATTTATCCAGTTATTCCTCCCGGAATGGCTAATTGGATTTAAAATAACTGGATTTATCCAGTTATTTTATTTAGGAGTTATTTGAAAATTGCCAGAGTGTCGCAGTATCAGAGTCGTGGGTCTTGAGCCACCAAAGCCACCAAAGATTAATTAAACTAGTCTCTAGTTGCTTAACACGAATAAAACCGTCAGAAATCTGACGGTTATTTTTATAATTGCCTGGGGGGGCAAGAATAAATTACTTCTTATAATAAGCGGATTCAATTAATCCCTTAATATAACCAACACCGTACAAGCGTCCAAGTGTTTCGTAGCCTGGTGTGTCGTTACCTTCGCCAGCCATGGTAGGAACATGGTCAGGACGAGCAGGCCCATCGTAGCCAACTTCAGCATAAGCTTTCATCGCTGCAACCATATCCGTTTGTCCATCATCGTGGAATGCTTCTTCAAATTTGTCAGCAGTTCCACGTGTATCACGGAAGTGGACGAAGAATAATTTGTCTTGTTTCGCAAAGCGGCGAACCGTTGCAGGAATATCTTCTCCAGCACAGGATAGAACACCTTGGCATAATGTGATTCCATTATACTCACTAGGTACTAGATCAACAACTTGTTGTAGTGCGTCTGCGCTCGTAATAATACGTGAGACTCCGCGAATGGGTGTGATCGGTGGATCATCCGGGTGTAAAGCTAGTTTTACTTTGGCTTTCTCGGCTACAGGTACAATTGCGTCAAGATAATATTTAAGATTCGTCCACAATGCATCTTCACTAATCGGTGCATTCTCCGTATATGGAGCATCTGTCAGAAGCGAATGATCGTAAGAGGATACTAATGCTCCACCTCGTGTTACTGTGGTTGTTGAAGTACGGAACCAGTTAAATTCAGCCATGTAGTCGTAGCACCATACCGGAATACCCAATTTACCCATATTGATAATGAGCTCTTTAATTTCGGCAATTTCTTCATCTCGTCCAGGCAAGCCGAGCTTAATTTTATTAGCTGGTGGTCGGGATTCAATAACTTCAATCTTGAGTCCGAAGTTCTCATATCTAGTTTTCATGTGTAATAGGTTCATGAAGTCCCAAGGCTTCGAACCGTCCTTCGTTTGTGGTAAGCCAGCTACTGCATATTCAACACCCATCTGTTTACATAGTGTCCACAATCGATTCTCGTGAGTACCTAACGCTTCTGCTAATTTCACGGTAGTTAACCTCCAATGTGTATGAATATGATTACCTCTTGAGAATAAGTCCGCCGTCAATAATTAAGCTAGCGCCGGTCATATATTCTGACAAGGATGAAGCTAAGAATAGAGCAGTTCCAACCATATCCTCAGGCTCCCCGATTCGTCCATAAGGAATGTTCCTGCCTGCTGATAATTTACTTTCCTCTGTCATGGGCACCTTCGATAAATTAGTGTTAACCGCACCAGGAGCTAAACAATTCACTCTAATGTGTAACGGTGCAACTTCAACAGCTAATGACTGACATAGAGACTCAATAGCTGCCTTGGTACTTGTGTAAACGGCCTGCCCAGGTAACGGACGATGTGCGTTAATAGAGCTAATGACAACGATCGAACCAGGGGTCTGGTGCTCCTTCATCTTACTAACGGTTTCTTGCAAGCAGTAGTAAGTTCCGGATAAATTGGTTTCGATTAGAGTTCGGTATTCCTCTGCTAAGGTTTCTGTGAATTTCTTGTAGTAGGTTAACCCAGCAGAATGAACAAGTACATCAACACCATTGTTTAGCATACTGCTGTTGAACAATGCGGTTACTTCTTGTTGAACACTCACATTACATGCATTAATCTCTACCCGAAGCTTCTCAAGCTCCAATTGTTGTTGCAGTAGCAGCAAATTGGCTTCATTGATGTCAGATGCCAGTACCAATGCACCCCTTCGAGCAAATCCGATAGCGATCGCGCGTCCAATCCCACTAGCTGCGCCCGTGACTACGACTGTCTTCCCGGTAAAATCTAATTCCAAGGCCTCAACCTTCAATCCCTTTTTTCTAAAGAAACCTCTACCAACTTAATATATCAAAAGGCTTTGTTACTGAATAGGTGAGGAATTTATGATTTTGTTTAATTGTTTGTGTTTAGCTGTATTTCTGATAGAATGTGGTTAAGTAAAATTAGAAAGATGTGAGGGCTTTGGAACCTTGGAAACGAACGATGTGGATTTTATGGGTAGGCGTACTATTGTGTAGCTCCAGCTATACGATGGCGGTTCCATTCCTACCGCTATTCTTGTTCGATCTAGGTGTAGATAAGAGCTCTGTTAACTTATGGGCTGGCGTTGTACATTCCTCGGCATTCCTCGTGGGAGCAGTTATGGCTCCGCTATGGGGTTCGATTGCAGACAAATATGGTAAGCGCAAAATGGTCATTCGTGCCGGTCTCAGCTTGGCTGTTATCTATGCGTTGATCGCCTTTGTACGTAATCCTTGGGAACTGATTGCAGTTCGTATGCTGCATGGATTTGTTGGTGGATTCGTTCCGGCATCGATGGCGATTGTTGCATCTGTGGTCCCGCAGCACAAGCTAGGCTCAAGCCTTGGGATGATGCAAGCAGGTACGATGACCGGTGGTATTCTTGGTCCCTTATTCGGTGGATTGCTCGCTGTATGGTTCGGTCAGAGAATGTCGTTCATCGTTGCAGGATGTATTATCTTCGTTGCCACTCTAGCAGTTATCATCTGGGTTAGAGAAGGTAAGGCGGCCGCTCCGAACAAGAGAATTGGGATGTGGCAGGGTTTACGTGAAGCTTTCCACACGCGTTCATTAGTGAACCTATTATTCCTGCTCGTAGTATTCCAATTGAGCATTAATATGATTCAACCGCTTCTCACTCTGCATATCGCGGATTTACAGGGCAGCCTGGATAATGCTGTTCTATCATCAGGTATTATTTTCTCTCTGATCGGTATTGCGGGAATCATTGCTTCTCCGTTATGGGGACGAGCAGGTGAAAGGAATAGTTATGGTGCTATACTATCTTTATGTTTGATATGTGCTGGGATTATTGTAAGTATGCAGTATTTCGTCCATTCACTATGGTTATTCACAATCGTACAGTTCACCTTCGGACTGTTCCTCGCGGGCGTTGTGCCTTCGGTCAACACACTGATGGTGCGTAGTACAGATGAAAACTTCCACGGAAGATCCTTTGGTCTTACCACGAGTGCTAATCAGATCGGAGCCATGATTGGTCCACTATTCGGTGGAGCGATGGGATACTTTCTTAATATTAGCTGGATATTCGTCACGGCCGGACTACTACTGCTGTGTGCGGGATTGACAATGTTTTTCAACTCTAAATCTACTACTACAATGAACCACACTAAGATATAGCGTTTACATTCAAATTATGAGAGTTAACATGCATATTCGCTAATTTACACGTCAGAATACCTAACGTACACTGAAGATGAAATTATCAGAAGCGGAGGGATTAGGATGGAGAAGCGGAAGTGGAGCGACTTTTTTACCGAGCAGGACAAACAACATGATCAGCTTTGGGGCAAGACGAGCTTGAATGGATTTGGCGAGAAGCCAGTGTTGGTGTTGATCGATATGTATTACAGTGTGGTCGGCCTAAAGCGTGAAGACATCTTCGAATCTATGAAGCTCTGGCCGATGAGTACGGGATTAGAAGGATGGGTAGCCATTGATAAGACTGTTGAATTGTTAGCTTCCGCTAGGAAGAACGGCATACCCGTTATTCATGTAAAAGGGATGAATAGCGGCATTAACCATTGGACTAAGGGTAGTAGAAGGAAGGGCCAGAGTAGTCTGACCGATGAGATGATCGAGAGAGGTCGCCAGATCGTTGATGAAGTAAAACCTATTGCGGGTGAGATTATTATTGAGAAGGCGGCAGCAAGTGCATTTCATGGAACACCACTTCTATTCCAATTAATCAGCTTGAATGCAGATACCGTTATCTGTGCAGGTGAAACGACCAGCGGTTGTGTACGTGCGTCAGTTGTCGATGGAGCTACCTTCCGATTTCAGATGGGTGTCGTAGAGGAGTGTGTGTATGATCGAACACAATCCTCTCATTATATGAATTTATACGATATGCACCAGAAGTATGCCGATGTGGTAGGACTGGATTATGCCATGGACTATTTTGACCAGATTGGTGCAGCTAAGAAAGTGAAGGTAGAAGCATAATTGTCGATGAGAGGAGATGAGAAGACGCGATGAGCTATGATTTCGAGGATCATTGTTGGAAAGACGTAGTAGATGAAGACGTGCTCCACATATATAAAGCTTACGAACGAGAAACCTTCGTCGGGAAATCGCCGGCTCTCTTGCTTATCGATATGTATAATATGGCCTATGAGGGCGGGGCGAAGCTCCCTATTGATTTACAAGATGAATTTCCAAGCTCCTGTGGAATTTACGCGTGGGAAGCGATAGAGCCTACTAAACGGTTGTTAGCTAAAGCACGATCGATAGGGATGCCTGTCATCTACCTGACCTCGGATCAACTTACCCGTGCTCGTGGTGTGAAGGTATCGGCTACCAATCGCAAAGGCCCAACCAGATCTGCTGACGCCTTCGAGCTATTCCACGAATTCACACCGGAGCTAGAAGATCTACTCATCTACAAAACTCGGGCTAGCGCATTCCAAGGCACACCGCTTACTTCTTATTTAACAAAGATGGGAATAGATAGCTTAATTGTGCTAGGTGAATCGACTAGCGGCTGTGTCCGTGCAAGTGTAGTCGATGCATACTCTCATGGCTACCACACCGTTGTGGTAGAAGAATGTGTATATGATCGCAGTCCTTTATCTCACAAAATCAGCTTGTTCGATCTTCATCACAAGTATGCAGATGTTATGCACATTGATGAAGTGCTACAGCATCTAGAAGCCCGTCAGCTAGTAGAATCAAGATAAATGTACGAACAAGACTAAGCTGACGGTAATAATTGTCGATTGATTTGTTTCTCGAAGTGTTTAATGAATAATTGATCGATGCTGTTTAATTCATCCTTTAGATGTGCAATGAATATTTGGCTAATCGGAAAAGGGTTCGGTTCAATCTTAATTTGAACCAGCTCTTTTCTTGCTATTTCATTCCGCATATATATACTGCTCGACAGATGTACACCTAAATTCTTGGCGATGAGATGCTTGATCAAACCTACATTATTCGTTTCATATTTGGTAGTATAAGTGCCATTGATTTGGTTGATGGTAAGGTCAAGAATATCTCGATACTGTGAATCCTTCTGATACGTAATGAAGGGTTCCTCCAATATCTCATCTAGTGAAATTTCGCTGAGTTCGGCAAATCGATGCTCAGGAGACACAATCAGATGAATGGGTTCCTTGTAGACGGGCTTATACACAATTCCTCGATCATTGCTGGAATAGCGTGTAATCGCAAGTTGGATTTCGCGTTGCTTCATTAACCTAACGAGGATGTTAGGGGAGTAGCAATGCAATTTAAGTGCAACCTTCGGATAATCCGCTATGAATGTGTCCAGAACACCAGGCAGTACACTGTAGGCAAAGGAATTGTTACAGCCGATGGCTAGCTTGCCAATGGCTCCCTGCTCTAAGCTGCTTATCGCATCTCGACCTTCTTGTATGGCGTTGATGATCTGCCGCGCATAGGGTAAGAATGCCTTACCCTCCTCCGTAAGTCGCACCTTTCCTCTACCTCTAATCAATAAGGTATTCCCAAGCTCCTTCTCTAATTGTGTAATTCGATGAGATATGGTCGGTTGAGGCAAGTACATTTGATTCGCTGCTTCTTGAAAGCTGCCAATTTGGTATACCTTGAGAAAGGTAGTAATTTGTTCGAGGTTCATTAGAAATTCCCCCTAAAAGTTTAAGTTAATAATACATGTTATGTAACATAACATGTGTTATACAGACAATTCGCGAAAATGCAACGAATGAGTTCGCTTTCATTCAAAATATCAATGAAATCATTCATTATTGGTGATTTACTAAATGTTTCTGCGGGAATATGATAGCTATATGATATATATATTTGGATTACGAGTTATGTAATATGACATAAAATTAGAGGAGGAGTTTGGATGACGACAAGAGGTTGGGAATTATATTTCTCTGAGAGAGATAAAGAGCATGATCAGCTCCGGGGGAAACAAGAGCTTGCAGGTTTCGGAACGAAGCCCGCACTGGTTTTGATCGACATTTATTACAGTGTGCTTGGCGTAGAGCGGGAAGAACTCTTCAAGTCGATGGAAACTTGGCCAGGTAGCACAGGACTTGAAGGATGGAAAGCGGTGGATGCAGCTGCAGAATTATTAGCAGTTGCCCGTGAGAATGGCATCCCTGTTATTCATGTGAAGGGAATGGAGTCAATTATTCAGCCTTGGATCCATCGCAAGCGTGGACCTTCTACAATGTCAGCTGAGATGAGGAAGAAAGGTATGGAGATTGTTGATGAGGTTAAACCCATTGCTGGTGAGATCGTCCTTGAGAAGTCAGCACCAAGCGCGTTCCAAGGAACTGCATTATCCTTTCAATTAGTCAGCCTCGGAATTGATACCGTCATTGTATGTGGGGAAACGACAAGCGGATGTGTGAGAGCTTCGGTAGTAGACGGAGCAACCCAAAGATTCAAGATGGGTGTTGTAGAGGAAGGGGTATTCGATCGCACAGAATCATCCCACTGGATGAATTTATATGATATGCATCAGAAGTATGCGGACGTTGTGAATTTAGCGTATGCCAAGGAATATTTGCACAAGATTGGTGCGGCTAAAGCGGTAATCGCGTAAAACAATATTTTCAGGAGGACATCTCGATACGGATCGACTTCCAATTAAACTCCCTTGTTAGTCACGACAGTTTAAT
>JBBDIY010000050.1:0-18458 GCA_040880185.1 Paenibacillaceae bacterium | reverse complement strand
CTGCCTAGATATCCCTTATGGGATTTATATTCTCATGTTCGTGCGTCAGGTCTGCGATTATATGGTAATTTTACCGTCCAACTGTCCAAAATATGCGCTCGTAGCATAAATGTATAGTTATAGTATCTTCTACGTGAAGTCTCCTCGTTGCACCAAGCGTGTATCCCGTACCGCACTTGATTTTTAACGCTCCATCACATATAATTGCTCTTGCTATCTAATGATAGCATTGCATTGTGCGCTCGTAGTTAAACGGATATAACGTAGGCCTCCGAAGCCTGAGATCGAGGTTCGATTCCTCGCGAGCGCGCCATTTTTCACAAATAATGTTTGACCTTTCTTGACCTTTGATCTAGGATGAATTATGATAATAAAAAGAATAACAATTAGGGGGCGACATCCATGAGTTTAATACCTATGGTTATTGAGCAAACGAACCGAGGCGAGCGTTCTTACGATATTTATTCTCGGCTATTGAAGGACCGTATTATCTTCTTGGGTACACCGATCAATGACGTTGTTGCGAATACCATCATTGCACAACTATTGTTCCTAGCCGCCGATGACCCAGAGAAAGACATTCACCTCTACATTAATAGTCCAGGTGGCTCGATTACTTCTGGTATGGCGATATATGACACCATGCAATTCATCAAACCAGATGTATCCACCATATGCATTGGTATGGCTGCTTCCATGGGCGCATTCCTTTTGACCGCTGGTCAGAAGGGCAAACGATTCGCCCTACCGAATAGTGAGGTCATGATTCATCAACCACTGGGTGGAGCCGAAGGGCAAGCAAGTGATATCGAGATTCGTGCCAAACGCATTCTCAAGCTGCGTGATAAGCTGAATACGATTCTAGCTGAACGCTCAGGTCAAACCCTGAAACGGATTGAGAAGGATACGGATCGCGATTACTTCATGACTGCCAAAGAAGCTACAGAATATGGTATCGTCGATAAAGTGCTTGAGAAACTTTAACTCACATATAACTCAAAGAAGCTCTCCTCAAGAAACGACTTGAAGAGAGCTTCTTTGATTGTAAGCTTGATTGGTTGACTCCCTTATCGAGCTTTTGTATTGTAGAGTGAAAGGCTGGGCAAGTGCATAACTGCACCTAATTTCTACCCAATTACTCTAGATTCATGAATTAGGTGCATTCGTGCACTTAGAAACTACATTCCTGCCTTTCAGCCTAGATCTAGGTGCATTTCCGCACTTATTCTATGGAGGTCAAGGCTATCACCGCAAGAAGTTTCCATAATATCACGTCAAAAAGAGACCGCTCAGAATAGAGCCAGTCCCTTGTATGTAATCCTAATTATTGATTCTCTAATTCTTCCTTACTTACGAGTCCAACTAAAGCGTTTACAGCCTGATCAGCATCAGATCCCTCTGCACTGATATACACCTCTGTATTCGTACTAATAGCTAGGCTCATGATACCCATAATACTTTTGGCATTCACCTTTTTATCGTCTTTCTCCACGAAAACCTCGGAAGAAAACTTATTAGCTTCTTGAACGAATAAAGCTGCAGGTCTAGCATGTAATCCAGTCTTTAATTTGACGACAACGGGCCGTCTTGCCATTCTTCAAAACCCCCCATACATTTATAACAGCATAAGCTGATATCCATCATAACTCTTTTAACATTCATTATATCATTATTCAACTAAACACACTACCGCTGGTCACGGATTTTTTCTGCTATCTCATCAATTTTCCTTAATCTATGATTAACACCTGATTTACTAACCTTGCCACGAAGCATCTCGCCCACTTCAGTTAGATTCATATCCGGGTGTTGAATTCGTACCTCTGCTACCTCACGCAGTCGATCAGGAAGTGTATGAAGTCCTACTTCTTTCTCAATTAATCGTATATTCTCAATTTGCCGTACCGCGGCGCCAATGGTTTTGTTCAGATTCGCAGTCTCGCAATTCACAATTCGGTTAACCGAATTCCGCATATCTCGCATGATACGGACATCCTCGAACTTGAACAATGCTTGATGGGCACCGATAATATTAAGGAATTCAATGATTTTCTCACCTTCCTTAATATAGAACACAAAGCCTTTCTTTCGTTCTATACACCGAGCATTCAAATCAAATTTATTAGCTAATGTGCATAACGCTTTGCAATGCTCCTCATACATCGAGGCGATCTCAAGATGGTATGATGACCCCTCCGGGTTATTCACTGAGCCCCCAGCAAGAAACGCACCTCTCAGATATGCCCTTCGACAACAAGCATTCTTCACAATGGTCGATTTAATGCCCGGTGTGAATTGAAAGCCCTCTGACACAATTTGGAGATCAGATAATAGCGATTGAACACCGTCAGGAATCCGAACAATATACACATTATTCTTCTTCAATCGCATTTTCTTGCGGACGAGTAATTCTACATGAATCTGATATTGTTTCTTAATCAATGTATAAATCCGTCTAGCAATAGCCGCATTCTCCGTAGAGATATCCAGCATCATACGCTGACGTGAAAGCTGAACTGTCCCATTCATCCTGATCAATGCGGATAGTTCTGCCTTCTCACAGCAAGGATTTGCTTCAACTAGGGTTAACTCTTTCTTCGTTTGGGCTGCGAATGACATGCCGCTTCACCTCTTCTTCGCTTAGCCAGTCTTTCACCAACCGGTTAATATGTCCGCTTAGCCTGTCAGCGTCATGGCGTAAATAGGTTCGGAATAATACTAACTGATCAGCAATCACCTGATAGCCTTTGGCAGAGACCTTATCTAAATCCAATCTCACCGGGGTAGCGCCTTGCTCTGCATAACGCTCTATGACATCTGCTGGGATGTCACCATTATTGACAATTACATAATCGAAGAGCTTGCATCCTACATGATTCTCAATCGCTTGTAAATGATCGCTTACACTATACCCATCCGTCTCACCTGGCTGTGTCATTACATTACATACAAACATCTTGAGCGCAGAAGATTGTTCAATCGTCTTAGCCATCTGCGGAACTAGCAGATTGGGTAGAATACTCGTGAATAAGCTGCCCGGTCCGACTAATATCGCATCAGCTTCACGGAGAGCATCCAATGCTTCTTCAAGCGGTGTTGCATTCGCTGGCTCAAGGAATACGCGCTTAATGGGGTGCTTCGCCTTAGGAATCTGCGATTCGCCTACGATGATCTCACCGTTGTCTAGCTCAGCCTTAAGTACGATCGCTTGGCCTGATGCAGGTAGCACTCGGCCTCTAACCGCAAGCACCTTGCTCAATTCCTTCACTCCTGTGACAAAGTCCCCTGTAATATCTTTCATCGCAGCTAGAATCAGGTTACCCAAACTATGCCCAGCTAATCCATTACCCGTGAGAAAGCGATATTCCAGCACCTTCTCGAGCATCGGCTCTACATCTGCCAATGCCACTAACACATTGCGAATGTCTCCCGGAGGAGGGATATTCAATTCTGATCTTAGGATGCCTGAGCTTCCGCCATCATCAGCTACTGTAACAATAGCCGTTATATCGAGAGGCATCTGCTTAAGTCCACGTAACATGACCGAGAGACCCGTTCCTCCGCCAATCACGACAATACGGGGGAAGCTGTCCTCCCCTATATCTAATTTCATCCGTTCATCCCCTTACCTATAACCCATACCACAGCCTACTACCTATTATCCTCGGTCACGCTCTGCATCACGATGACTGACTCTTACCGTTTCCGAATCCCCCGTCTTCAGTCGCATACCTAGGAACTCTGCGATAGCCACAGAACGGTGTTTGCCCCCTGTACAGCCTATTCCAATGACAACCTGACTCTTGCCTTCTTTATTATATTGCGGGATCAGAAAATTCAGCATGTCTAACAGTTTAGTTAGGAAAACTTCCGTTTCCGGCCACTTCATCACATAATCATAAACATCCTTATCCATTCCGGTATGAGGACGGAGCTGATCAATATAATGGGGATTGGGTAGAAATCTCACGTCGAATATGAGATCCGCATCGATGGGCACACCATACTTGAAGCCGAAGGAGGTCACATTCACGGTGATTCCCCTGACCTGTCGGTTGTTAAATCGAGAAGCTATCAATTCCTTGAGCTTGTTAGGTTTAATATCACTTGTATCGATAACCTGTGTAGCTAGACCCTTTAATTCTTCTAACAGCTTACGCTCTAACACGATACCCTCAAGCGGCAAGCCTTCGGGTGCTAGCGGATGTCGACGTCGACTTTCCTTGTAACGGTTCACAAGAATGCTGTCCTTCGATTCTAGGAACAGAATTTCATAGTTAATCGTGTGATTGTCCTTCAGAAAACCTAGTGATTCCGATAAGGACGTGAAGAATTCACGACCTCTCAGATCAATAACTAGTGCTACCTTTCCAATCTTCCCGCTTGATTGTTCAATTAATTCAGCAAACTTTGGGATCAAAGCAGGTGGAAGATTATCGACGCAGAAAAACCCGAGATCTTCAAGACTCTGCACGGCAATCGTTTTACCAGCTCCCGACATTCCGGTTATAATTACGAGCTCTGCGATACGTGCTTCTTCTGTCATCTTAGGTTCCTTCCTTTCCGTTCCCTTCTGGAGCTTGTTCAACTTGTCTCTATTAACGCAAGCACAAGCTAGCTGCTCCAATGACACCCGCATTGTTACCTAGCTTCGCAATAACGATATCGACGTTCTCTTGCGCTTTTGCTGGTGCAAACTTACTGAATACCTCTTGAACAGGCTTTAAAATAATATCCCCCGCATTCGATACGCCTCCGCCAATGACGAATCGATTCGGATTAATGGTTACGGATAGGACTGCCATTGATTTACCCAGATAGAAGGCAGCACGCTTCACGATACGATCCGCAGTTTCGTCGCCTGCTTTCGCAGCGTCGAATACATCCTTAGCTGTAATGTGAAGAACATCAACGAGCATTGTTCGGTCGCCACGCTTCACAGCATCGTTAGCCATCCGGATAATTCCTGTAGCTGAGGCAACAGTCTCCAGACAACCCATCTGACCACAACCACATTGAATAGCTTCTAGGTCAGGAACAATAGCCATATGACCAAGCTCCCCGCCCATTCCAGATGAACCCGTAAGTATTTGACCGTTAATCACAATTCCCCCACCAACACCAGTACCTAGTGTGTAGAGGACAAGGATCTTAACACCCTTACCCGCTCCACTCCAAGCTTCACCAAGTGCTGCGACGTTCGCATCGTTATTAATGAAAACCATCTTCCCTAGCTTCTCTTCTAAAATCTTCTTAATCGGTACATTGGTTAGTGGCAAATTCGGAGAAAGGTGCATAAACCCTTCTTCAAAATCCATAAAACCTGGTATACCCGTTCCTATACCCATCACCTGATCCCACGAAAAGGCGGAATCCTCAATAATTAGGCGTGTGCTCGCTGCGATATTATTCAATACCGCTTCCGTACCTAATTCAGTTTGTGTAGGCGTTTCGATAACCTTCAACAATTGACCATCTTGGTCACATATCCCGGTCTTAATCGTTGTACCACCTAAATCGACGCCTATATATATTTGCCCTGACATAGTTCACCTCGCGTTTAATATCGAACTTCCGCTCTAAAGTGATACACTCCAGTCTCGGACTGCACTGCCATTTAAGAAAGTGATACACTCCAGTCATGGACTGCACTGCCTTCTAAGAATTTCTCGCAATCTAATGCGGCCATGCATCCGCTTCCTGCAGCTGTAATCGCCTGGCGATACTTATGATCCTGTACATCTCCACAAGCGAACACACCTGCAACATTCGTCTCCGATGTGCCTGGCTTCACCTTGAGATAACCAATCTCATCGGTTTCTAGCTGTCCGTTCAGGAATCCAGTATTCGGAGTGTGTCCAATAGCAACGAAGATGCCATTCGTTTCAATAATCTGTTCGGCACCTGTCTCGGTATTCCTCACCTTCAAGCCAGTAACGCCCTTCTCACCAGAAACGACCTCAATCGGAGATTGACCAAGACCCCAAGTGATCTTGTTATTCTCACGAGCACGGTCTTGCATAATCTTCGATGCGCGCAAATCGGCCCGACGATGAACAACGTGAACCTCAGTAGCAAATCGAGTCAGGAAGTTTGCTTCTTCCATGGCTGAATCCCCGCCACCAACTATGATTATTTTCTTACCACGGAAGAAAAAGCCATCACAGGTTGCACAAGTACTCACACCACGGCCCATATTCTCCTTCTCATTAGGGATGCCTAACAGCTTAGCTGAGGCACCTGTAGAGATAATAATGGATTGTGCGACAAGTTCACCATGTCCTTCGACTTGTAGCTTGAATGGGCGCTCCGATAAATCAATCGAGTTAACCCAACCTGTACGGAATTCAGCGCCGAATCGTTCGGCCTGCTTACGCATATTGTCCATGAGCTCAGGTCCCATGATTCCATCAGGAAACCCAGGGAAATTCTCTATCTCTGTTGTTGTTGTTAATTGCCCGCCCGGTTCAGGTCCTTCAATAATGAGCGGTTTGAGATTTGCACGCGCAAGGTAGATCGCTGCAGTCAAACCAGCCGGTCCAGTTCCTATTACTATCGTTTGGTACATATTACTCTTCCTTTCTCTACGTGTGATTATTAAAAAGCATTGTTTTAAAGCTTCCCATTAAACCTCGGGAAGATCGCTTCCATCTTCTCTCTGAGCCCACAAGCAAGATCAATGGTCTTCACATGCTTGCTTATAGTCGGTACAGAAACTCCATAACGGATAGAAACTTCCTTATAGGAAATTTCACGACGATGCATCTTAGCCGTTAAGTATTCCAGTGCTGCAGCCCAAGCTTCTACCTTGCTTACATTCGGTATTGATGGATACGAGCGTGTGAGAAATTCAACCCACAATGTTTGCAGATCATGCTGCTGGATCATGTCATATCTCTTGTCCATAGCACGCATCGCTGTCTCCATGACCTTCTGCCATTTCTCCTCCCATAGTGGCAAGTTAGGGGCAATTCGTGAAGGGTCCACCTGAATATGCTTGCCTTCCATCAGAGCGTGTATCGGCTCAGCGGTACCCATAGTTCGCAGGACGAATATGGCTACTTTCTTCAAATATTCATCTTCATTAGGCTCAAGTAGAAATTGCAGTAGAGCATGTTCTGCTTCGCGGTCCTTCACCTTGCCGAATGCTTGCAGCACCTGCAACTTCGTTTCAAAGTCGCCATGCTTCAGCGCCCAGAAGAAGGAGGAACGCACTAATGGATTACGATCAAGCTGTTCACCAAGACCTTCAGACGTTCTGTCTGGCAAACGAATTTGATCTTCGAAGGGCAGGTGATAGTGATAATTAAGCGGTAATGGCTTATTGTTCTGCTCCGCATTCGCAAGCTCGCTTAAGTAGAATTTCGGAATTTCTGATTCCGGATCCATCTTACCTGCCTTACGCCATAGGCTCTTGGCTTCTTCGAGGTGACCCGTATTATATGCGGCCACAGCCGTATAATGATACAAACAAGGATCCTGCTCGCCCTCCCCGCTCTTCAATAATCGACGGAAGTGGCGCAATGCTGTTCCATGCTCGTGCAGGATTCCCATCGTTGTCGCTAGCTTGAATACATGCTCTTGGTGGAACGGATACGTTCGAGATAGCTTATCAATAAGACCTTCAAGCTCTTCCTTCTTACCGAAATGTTGATAGAATATCGCCAGATTACACAGCGCATGTAAATTACCATGGTCGATACTCAGTACCTCGCGAATTTCGTCCAGAGAACGTTCAAACTCACCAATATAATAGAAGGCTAACGCCAAATTGTTCCGCGCTGCCAACAAGTCAGGATGCTTCTTAACTAATTTCTCTAGAACACGAGCTGCTTCTGAGAATTGTCCGTCTTCTAATAGTGTACGAGCTTTATCGTGCTCGAATAAACCTTCACGACTTTTGATATTCTTCAGCTTGATGGGTCGTTCCAACTCATAGCTGAGCAATTCAATCATCTCTTCAGCTTCATCCATAAACTGTCCGACCGTGTCGTGCTCTAGATATTGAACCAACACAATTTCCGCTGCTTCAAAGTCATCCATATTCGCATAATTGTTCGCCATATAGAAGTAGCATTCAGTCATCGTGTCATCAATGTTCTCCACAATGTGCTTTAGAATCTTATTGGACTCCTCATATTGACTAAGCTCACTAAGAATCCCCGCCATATTACAATGATTGACAGGGTTATTCGGCTCATATTCTACCGCACGACGGAAGTACTTCAATGCCTTCTCATAATGGAGGCGGTCTAAGGATTGAACGGCCCTCTCAAAAAAGAAAGTGGCATCCATTCGCAGCGATATGACTTTAGGCTTCTGTAACGTGGTTACCAGCTTCTTCTTTCCCATTGGTTCAGGCACCTCCTATTCGTAAATCAGATGTTGGTGACTATACTCCACCATATTTGAATAAGGTGCTAATGGATCCGCCTTCTTCAATAATACGAATGGCATCAGACAACAAAGGTGCCATCGATATGACCTTGAATCGATCCGCATGAGTCTCAGGTAATGCAATCGAGTCCGTAACGACAACCTCTTTGATTGAAGGATGGTCTAGCCGCTCCAATGCGCCAGCTGAGAATACAGGATGGGTTGCACAAATGTACACATCTCTAGCCCCCCGTTCCTTCAGCCCTTCGACAACATTGACAATCGTTGTTCCCGTATCGATCAAATCTTCGATAATAATCGGTGTCATTCCCTCTACTTCACCGATAATATGTGTAATAACCGATTCATTATGTGCCGGTCTCTTCTTAATCATAATCGCAAAAGGCGAATCCAGGTTACTCGCTAACCGCTCAGCCGTTGTTGCTCGGCCCGCATCCGGAGATACCACAAGCGGATTAATGACATTTTTCTTTATAATATAGTCACTGATCAGATCAAGGGCGGTTAAGTGATCAACCGGGATGTTGAAAAATCCCTGAATGGCGGGAGCATGCAAATCAATCGTTACTACACGATGCGCACCAGCCGTTGTAAGCAAATCAGCTACCAGCTTAGCCGAGATCGGTTCACGGGGAGCTGCCTTACGTTCTTGACGCGAATACCCATAGTAAGGAACGACCAACGTAATCGTACGTGCCGAAGCACGCTTCGCTGCATCAATCATCACCAAGAGCTCCATAAAGTGCTCATTAATGGGATGTGAGAACGTCTGAACGAGGAATACATCACAATTTCGCACTGACTCTTCATATAAGCAATAGATTTCTCCACTCTTAAATCGTGAAAGCTTAATTCTACCTAAAGGCTGACCTAATTCATTGCAAATTCGTTGTGCTAGCCCAGGATTCGACGATCCCGAGAAAATTCGTAGCCTATCGCTCATATTATCCTCCCCGGAAGGTTGTATCTGTTCTTATTATACACAAGAGGAATCAGCTTCGCCATTATTATGAGAGACATAACAGGAAATGGTTTCATCCCCATCCACTACCCCTACGATAAGCCGAGCAAAAAAAAGTAAGGGCTGTCCCAATAAGTAGATCTACTTATTGGGACAGCCCTTATATCTAACAAGTCATTATACGGACTTTCGTTCTAATTCACACGCAATAAAATCCTACCACGACCGTGTCTGCCTTCGCTTTGCTTATGAGCCTCCTTTATTTCACTTAAAGGATAAATGTGATCGATCGCTGCTCTTATTGTTCCAGTGGCGATGAGTTGAGCTATGGTCTGAAGGTCATCGTAGGTGGGAAATTTTGTATTAAACTTAGCAGTGACTCCAAACTCTTCTGCTTTCTCTTGTGATGGTGGCTGTGTCAATGAGACGAGTACCCCGCCTCGTTTCAGAACTGACCATGATCGATCCACTGTACCCCCACCAACACCATCGACAACCAAATCAACATCCTTGATTACTTCCTCAAATGGGGTTGTGGTATAATCGATTACTTGATCCGCACCCAGCGACTTTACAAAATCAAGATTAGCGGTTGAGGCTGTACCGATGACTTTGGCTCCCTTCCACTTGGCTAGCTGAACAGCAAACTGTCCAGCTCCGCCTGCTGCCGCATGAATGAGCACCGTTTGACCTGCTTTCAATTCTCCTTCGGTAAACAGGGCTTTCCAGGCCGAGTCCGCCCCTCCCCGAATCGTTGCAGCATCTTCAAATGACAGATGATCAGGCATCATGACCAACTCATTGGCTGCTGCAATGCCATATTCCGCATACGCTCCAGATATACTTCCAAAAACACGATTACCTATTTGAAATTCAGTTACACCTGTTCCTACGGATTCGACAATACCGGAAATGGTCGAGCCCGGAATATAAGGGAATGTCTTAGGGAAGACATTCTGTAACCATCCATTGCGAATTTTCCAGTCTAATGGGATTAACGCTGCATAAAGAATCCGTACCAAAACTTCTTCCGCTTGCGGCTGCGGACGTTCAACTTCTTCAAGCTTCAAAACATCTGAGTTGCCATACTCGTGTATATGCACGGCTTGCATCATAGATTTAGACATTTCACAACTCGCCTTTCTACTTTATAAATGTATCGATGTTCGCCGCCATTTTTAGTGACAACGTCACTAAAAGCTCTTTTTCTTCTTCCGAAAGATCTTCTGTGGTAATATGCTCTAACTCACTCCATATTTCTATAACCTTGGCTTCAAGATTACGCCCAGCTTGTGTAAGCGACACAATGGTGACGCGCCCGTCTTCTTCCGAACGGCGACGAGTAACCAATCCCGACTCTTCTAGACGTCGAACTGATTTCGCAACCGTTGAATGATCCAGTCGCAAGGTGTGAGCAAGGCTATTCTGTGATTGGTCATTCTGATCCCATAATTGCAAGAGCATGATTTCTTGCCCAGCGAACAGGTCCACGTCGCGGAGCAACTTGGAGGCTAGACCACGATGCGACCGCGCTAGAGCGAAGATAGCGAAACTGATCGGAAATCGTTTTGTTGCACTCAACTCTTCACTTGGCATCTCAGTAAACGAGGCATTCTTTTGCTTCTCCATGGGGTATCCTCAACTTTCCTTCTTAAATGATTTCATCCATTCTCGGGTAATCCGTATAGCCGTGGCTATCACCACCGTAGAATGTGGACTGATCTGCTGCATTTAGTGGTGCACCTGTCTTCAGACGTTCCACAATATCGGGGTTCGCCAACGCCCACGCACCAACAGGCGCGATGTCAGCAAGTCCTGCATCAATGTCGACAGAGATATCTTCTCTCGATCGGCCTGCACGGTTCACTAGTAAGGTTGTCGGCCAAGAGGAACGAATGTCCCGAAGCATCTCATCGTTCCCGCCATGCAACACGTGAATATAGGCCAAGTTTAGTTTCGCCAGTTCCGATACAAGATATCTGTATACGTCAGGACCACTCTGCCCCTCTTCGATGCCACCGAGCGGAATACCTGGAGATATACGGAATCCCGTACGGTCTGCCCCGATTTCCTTCGCTATGGCGGTCGCAACTTCAATGGCAAACCGGGCACGGTTCTCAATCGAACCACCGTACTTATCTATACGCTTGTTCGCATTCTCCGAAATAAACTGATGAATAATGTATCCGTTCGCCCCGTGAATCTCGACCCCATCGGCTCCAGCCTGGATTGCAGCCGCAGCTGCCTTGCGGAAGTCATCAACAGTTGCTTGGATCTCTTCATTACTGAGCTCTCTCGGAACTGGAATATCCTGCAACCCTGTCGCTGTATACATCTGAACGCCTGGTGCAATTGCAGACGGCGCAACCGGCTGGCGGTGATGCGGTGTATTATCGGGATGTGACATGCGTCCTACATGCATCAACTGGATGAATAAATAACTACCAGCATTATGCACACGGTCAGCCACCTTTTTCCATCCCGCTATGTGTGCATCGGTGTATACACCTGGAGTCATCAGATATCCTTGTCCGTCCTCTGATGGCTGTGTACCTTCACTGATTAATAATCCAAGCGAGGCACGCTGAGCATAATATTCTGAACTAAGCTCGCCCGGTGTACCGTCAGGCAGAGCACGGGACCTAGTCATCGGGGCCATAGCTAAACGATGATTCAATTTCAAACGTCCGACAATCGTCGGACTCCATAACTTTGTCATAATAAAAGCTCCTTTATCATTTTATGTTGCCGGCAATATAAATATAGCACACATAAACGTGGTTGGCAACATATTTGATAAAGCACCCTTATATAGCCGGTCACTTGCTTGCAAGTTCTTTTCAGAGCACAATTACACCACTCATCATTCCCGCTTCAACAAATCCAATCGCAGCGGTGTGAATGTATCTAGCAAAGCTGAGGGCTCTAGCGCACGTGCCCCATGGATGGCTCCGCCAGGGATCACAATCGTTTCCCCAGCCGCGACGACAATCTTCTGCCCGCTCACCGTAAATTCAATACGCCCTCGCAGGCAATAGCTCATTTGCTCATGAGGATGACTATGCGCATAACCTTCTGCATATTGCTCGAAGTGAACTTCCATCATCATCAGTTGCTCTCCTGGAGCAAATATCCTCCGTTTAACGCCTGGCTCCGCATTTTCCCATTGTACAGCAATTGTCATCTTAAACATCTCCTACTTTTTATTCTTCCTAAAGTCACTTGGTGTTGTGCCCATCGTTTTCTTGAATGTATTGCTAAAATAAGCTAAATCCGCGTACCCCAGCCGTTCAGCAATCTCGGATATACGCAAGGATGTTTTCTCCAGCAGCCTCGTGGCCTCTTTCATTCGCACCTTGGTCAAATAATCGGTGAAATTCACATGGGTTTGTTGCTTGAATAATTTGCAGAAGTAGCTGGGATTGAGGTGTACCATCGCAGCAGCCTCGGTTAATGACATATCTGGAATGAGCATGGATTCGATATGGCGAGTAACCTGTTCAATCGGTGATATCTCTTTCAAATCCACTGAAAGTTCGTCAGTCTTCATACGAAGCTCTTTCTCCTGCAGATTTAACCACAGTTGCAAGCACCCTTTCATATTGTCCACTTCCACAGGCTTTAACAGGTAATCAGAGGCTCCTAATTGGACCGCGCGTTGCGCATAGGTGAAATCGTCATGTCCGCTAATAATAACTACGGCTGTCTCGTTATTGCGGCGACGAATTTCCTCCATTAAGGCAAGTCCATCCATCACAGGCATTCGAATGTCAGTAAGTACGATTGATGCCGTATGATCATTTAACCAATCCAAGGCCTCAACACCATTCGTCGTCTCATGAATAACCCGGAAGGGAAGTTCCGTCCTCTCAATCGTCTTTCTGAGTGCCGTTCGAACCCATCGTTCATCCTCGACTAGCAGAATATCAAACATATGGATACCTCCCCTCATCGAATGTCGCTTTCAATGGCAATCGTATGCCGACGGTAGTCCCTACACCTGTTTGGCTTTCGATAAACAAACCGTAATCCTCACCGAATATAAAGCGGACTCGCCGATGCACATTCATGATGCCGATGTGCTGACTCGTCAATTCCAGCTCATCCTGGTGCTCTAATCCATACACAAGCTCTGCCATATTGTCCGCCGAGATACCCGGCCCCGTATCTGAAACCCGCAGAATGAACATGTTAGGCTGATCGGATTTCTCTGCAGAAATGACGATTTGGGTAACGCCTGCTCGCGGCTCCAATCCATGAACAATGCTATTCTCAATAAGTGGCTGCAATGTGAATTTAGCAATTTTCTGTTCCATCGCCCAATCAGGAATATTGAACTGGTACACTAACTTCTCTTCAAAGCGAAATTTCTGAATACGCAAGTAAATCTCACCAATTTCAATTTCCTGACGAACCGTCACCTGTGGTGATTGTTCCTTCACGTTATATCGAAGCAGTCTAGCGAGTGAAGCGGCCATCACGGATATTTCGTCCATATCATTCTCTAATGCCATACCACGAATCGTTTCTAATGAATTGTAGAGGAAATGTGGATTGATCTGAGCTTGTAGCATCTTCAGTTCAGTATCCTTCTGCCTTAAGCCAAGTTCAGCCGCTTTCAGCTTTGAGAAATATATTTCTTCTAACAATCTAGAAAGTCGAGCCTCCATCTTATTGAACCCATGTGACAACATGCCGATCTCATCCTTAGAATTGACGATAACCCTACCTGAGAAATCACCAATTTCCACACGTTTGATATTCTCATGCAGCTGTTTAATCGGCTTTACCAAGCTTGCTGCGAATCCGATCACCATAACATAAGCGAGAATCATGAATATAGCGGTTGTGAACAGAATCGTTCTCCCAATATATTCGGTACCCCTCATCAATTCGTCATGTAGAATAGACGTTACGATTTGCCATTTCAAGATATCACTTTGACTGAAAGTCAAAAGGCTCTTAGGTTTTTCCATCGACATCATTGAACCGCTCTGATGCTTCTGCATCACCTGCACATCGACGGCGTTGGCCTTCTGTCCAATTAAATTGTAATCGGGGTGATACACGTAATAACCTTGCTCGTCGATCATATATAAGTAGCCCGTATCTCCAGGCTGAACCATGTAGGCTACCTCTTGTAGCCGCTTGTAATTCACATCAATGATCAGCATGCCAAAAGGCTTCAACGTCTGCGGATTAACGATCCGTTTAAAAACGGAGATCACCGGCTGCTCTTCTTGATTTCTCGTAATCAGCCGGCTAATAATCTTCGGCTCTCCGCTTGACGGAATGGTATTATACCAATATTCATTCTTCAGGTTCAGCGTAGACTGTTCATCGGCCTCATCTGCAGAATCAATCACTTGAATATCATCAAGAATGATCGTAATATTAACCACATCTGAACGGGAATAGGCCGAATTCTTCAACACATTACGTATACGATACACAATATCGCTTTCTTCTAGTTGCTCTGGACTTTCGATGCGGAGGAATTGTACGGTATCCGGATGATTAATGATCTTAAGTGTATTAATTTCAAAATCTCTTAGATAATCCTCCACATAAAGCTGAACCTGATCAATAATCTGCAAGCTATAATCGCGCGCCTCCCCCTCTAATACATCCGAGGATTGTCGGTAAGAGATAAGGCCCACGAATAACATCGGCAACACAACTAGTAAGGCGGAGAATACTAACAGCTTCGTCATGAGAGGCCGATCACGCAGAACAAGGATCCGGATGATCCGTTCATAACGTTGTATCCAACACAACATGGTTGCACCCCCTTCAGCCCAGAACATTGGTGGTCCATTTTGAATCATACGAAAAGTTGGCAAAAGAGGCTCTGTTAGAGCCCCTTTTGTCTATCATTGCTTACTATAGTTTATCATAAACATGATTAACGAGCGGCATTAATCGCATCTAACACTTCTTTGAATTCTACAGCGTTGGCTTCGATAACGGGTTTAACCGCATCCTGCCAAGGCTTGACATCGGTGACCTCTGTTATTGTCACTCCCGCAGCACGTACTGCATCCTCAGATACCTTCTCATATGCAGCCCACTGATCACGTTGGAAGTCAGTCGATTCAACAGCAGATTCCTTGATGATCGCTTGATCTTCTGCGGACAATTTATCCCATACATCCTTTGACATCATAAGCACCTCAGGTACTCGTTGATGACTATCTACAATATAATTCTTAGCTACTTCATAATGTTTGCTGGAATAGTAGCTAGGATAGTTATTCTCTGCTGCATCAATAACTCCTGTTTGTAAAGCACTGTAGACTTCGCCATAATCCATTGGAGTTGCACTAGCACCCAGAGCATCCATAATATCGATGTTCAGCTTATTCTGGATCACACGGATTTTTAGACCCTTTAAATCTTCAATCGACGTAAGCGGCTTAGTGGAATAAAAGCTGCGTGAGCCCGAGCTATAATAGGCCAAACCCTTAAGTCTAGAAGTTTCCAAGCTATCAAGTAGCTTTGTTGCCGCATCACTCTTTAAGAATTTCCACACATGCTCATCGTTATCGAAGATATAAGGTAAGGAGAACACTCCAAAATCCTTATTGAATTCTCCTAGCGGTCCTGAGCTGATCCGGGTAAATTCAATCGCTCCAAGCTGTACTTGCTCGATCGCCGCTTTCTCTTCACCAAGCTGTGCAGAAGGGAACACATCAATGGTAATGCGTCCGTTAGATTTCTCCTTAACGAGATCAGCAAATCTCATATCCCCTTTAGTCGTTGGGTAATCAGCTGGATGTGTCTCAGCAAGTCGGAAGTTGTACTTAGGACCTTCTTCCTTAGCAGCAGGTTCTGTTGCTTTAGGTGTGTCTTTAACAGCATCGGCTTTATTATTAGCTTTATTATTAGCCTTGTTATTAGCCTCGTTGTTATTGCCTCCACATGCAGCTAAAATCAATGCGATCATCATGATCATGCAAACTAGACCGATCATTTTTTTGTTCTTCGACATCTTTGATTGCCTCCCCTTTATTCCTTTTTATTTGACTACTTTAGTATAATGAAAACGCATTCATCGTGACATGGGATAATCTTTGTGTAGATTTGTATTATTTTGTCCTGCGTCACCCATTAATTAAATTCGGAAGCCACATCGTGATACCCGGAATATACGTAAGTATTAACAACACCGCACACATCACAAAGAAGAATGGAGTGAGCGCCTTTGAGGCCTTACCGATCGATACCTTCCCAATTGCACAACCGACGAACAATACCGTGCCGACAGGCGGTGTGATTAACCCGATACCCAAGTTAAGAATCAGTATAACACCGAAATGCACAGGGTCCATACCAAGCGATGTCACGACCGGGAAGAGGATAGGCGTCATGATCAGGATCAGTGGGGCCATATCAAGCGGTGCTCCCAGTACAAGTAGAAGGATGTTAATAATTAAGAGGATAACATAAACATTATCAGAGATGCTTAGGAGTCCCGCTGTGATAAGCTGTGGAACCTTCAGATAGGTCAAGACCCAAGCAAATGCATTCGACGATGCGATCAGGAATAGAACCATCGCTACCGTCCGAAAGGTCTTTACGAATATGATCTTCACATGCGATAACGGGATGTCCCGATAAACGAAGAAGGTTAGAATAAATGCATACACACAAGCTAACGCTCCAGACTCCGTCGCTGTGAACCAACCGCTGAATATACCACCCAGAATAATAACTCCCGTCATCATGGAGAGAAATCCATCTTTTATGATCTTGGGGATTTCTTTAAGCACGACAGGTTCACCCACCGCGTATTTGCGCTTCCTAGCGATAACATACGATGTTATCATTAAACCGGTCAACAATAGAAGACAAGGAACAATCCCCGCAAGAAACAGACTAGAGATCGACACGCCTCCCGCAGCGACTGCATACAAAATCATATTGTGGCTTGGCGGCATGACTACACCTTGAATGGCTGCAGATGTTGTAACTGCGACCGTGTAATCAGCATCATAGCCTTTCTTCTTCATCATAGGTATCATGATGGACCCAATTGATGCAACATCCGCTGCGGCTGATCCGCTAATATTCCCGAACAACATACACGCCACACAATTGACTAAAGCCAACCCGCCACGAATAGCACCCACGGTCAACTGCGCTAGATTAATTAATCTTACTGCCAATCCACCCTCACTCATGATCTGTCCTGCTAGAATAAAGAAGGGAATAGCCAATAATGTATACGAATTCATACCTTGAATCATTCTCTGACCAATGACAGCTAGTGGAATGCCTAGATAGAGTGCAGTAAACAACGAAGCTAAGACTAAAACCATCGAAATTGGAAAACGGAGTAATATTAAACCAACGAAGCTTACGGATAGGATAATCACGGCAATCATCGTTGTTGTCATTCGATCCCCGCCTCCCCTAAATCCTCATAAAGAACCGTGTTCACACCAATCAATTCCAAGAACGAGTAGATACAAACTAACACACCCGATATCGGCATGACGATATACATCACACTAACCGACCATTGTGTTGCCGCAAGTGTGTTCGGGTACATCAGTACCGTGAAGTCCCAACCATATACGATCATGTAAACACCGAACATAAACGTACAGCTTCCAATGATCTTGTCCAACACTTTATTCCACGATGCAGGGAATAGATTGGTGAACGAATCCATCGCCAAATGCAGCTTCTCACGAAAGCCAATCGCGATTCCCAGAATGGCAAACCAGATGAGAAGTAAGATGGTAACCTCCTCCGACCAGAAGAACACAAAATTTAATAGTTTTCGTGTTAACACCTGCATCGTCACAATCAACGTCATGGCTATCAATGAATATATGGCAAAATTCTCGACCATCCGGTCAACGAACAAGGCCCCGGCTCTTATCCCTCTCCATATTCGAATCATATTTCTCCCCCTTCATGTAAGCCGTGTACTAATTGTAAAGGCTTACACAAGGCATGAACATGGATCAAATTTGAGATTAATTTGTAGTATTTTGTGGTGGGAATAGTTGAAAAGTGGCAGTGGTGGCGGAAGAATTACTCGAAATAATCGTACAATTCACTGGGAAAGTGGCTGTGGCGGAAAAGTTAC
>JBBDIY010000049.1:0-92164 GCA_040880185.1 Paenibacillaceae bacterium | reverse complement strand
AAAGAACTTCCCAGAAAATAACGGAAATTAAATGCGGCTGTGAATAGTAACGTTCGGATCATGAATATCACCGTTACGACAGAATTTCGTTGCAATATGAATACGGTCCTCTCGACCAGCAGTTGCCTTCGCTAACAGTTCCTCACTATGACCATCACCGTACACATCAGCGGTATCGAAGAAGTTAACACCCTCGTCAATTGCTTTTGACAAGGCACGAAGAGACTCTTCATCCTTAACGGATCCCCATGATCCTCCAATTGCCCAAGTCCCAAAGCTAAGCTCACTAACTTTTAATCCAGTTTTCCCCAAATCGCGATATATCATCATGCCAGCCTCCTAGAAATGAAAATAGTCTCCTTCGTGTTCTAATCCGTCCGATATTCCATCGGATAGTCGCTTATAGACTCACCTGTTCCTGTTTTATAAACCTTCGATAAATATACAGGAAGTAAGTATACATGATCAGCAATAGAAGTTAAAGAGACATCGCCTGATAAATGCTGTTCGACATCCGATATCTGGATGCAATTAATTCTGTGTTCTTGTCGAAGAATATCATATAATAATGGATAGACACATTCTGAGGGAGAGAGAAGAATGGATATTGTATTAGCAGCGTTACTAATGATTTGGGGTAATATCTCCGGTTCAAATCCAGATGTCACTTTTGAACAGATGGTTCAAGCCTCACTTGATGCAAAGCATCCTGTTGTTGCCCA
Source organism: Paenibacillaceae bacterium (assembly GCA_040880185.1). GTDB lineage: Bacteria > Bacillota > Bacilli > Paenibacillales > UBA4045 > UBA4045. The sequence continues at coordinate 91,442 of JBBDIY010000049.1, read as the reverse complement.
GAATCCGGATGGTAGTGGAGAGCAACAACCTGTTGCCGATGCTAATGGATATGTCAAGGTTGACCCCGCTCCTGCCACTCCAGTCATCAAGGGTGTTTATGCCACAGCTCATACAGCTGGGGGGCAGAGAATGAATGATTTGGTTACCTTAATTAATGAAACAGAGTTAAATGCAGTCGTTATTGATGTGAAAGACGATTGGGGTTATGTCACTTTCTTAAATGACAATGAAATGATTAATTCGTTAGGTACCAGCAAGAAAATCATTGCCGATACGGATAAGTTGATGACCACTCTAAAGGATAATGACATTTATCCCATTGCTCGAATTGTTGTGTTCAAAGACACCGTGCTCGCTAAGAAGAAACCCGAGTGGTCTTTTCTAAAAGGTGATGGGAAGGTATGGGCTAATAACAAATCCACACCAGAAAGCTTCGTTAATCCTTATCGCAAGGAAGTGTGGGACTATAATATTGAGGTTGCGAAAGAAGCGGCAAAGCTAGGCTTCAAAGAAATTCAATTTGACTACGTTCGATTCCCAGAAGGGTTCGAGAAGAAAGCCGATAACCTGAAGTATACGACCGATGAGCGTTCGCGTGTAGATATTGTCGTTGACTTCGTCAAATATGCCCGAGAGCAGTTAAATCCTCTTGGAGTCAGAGTATCTGTAGATATATTCGGATATGCCGCTTCAGTTCCTGCAGCAGAAGGAATAGGTCAAGATTTCGAGAAAATATCTAAGTATTCGGATGTTATTGCTCCTATGATTTATCCAAGTCATTACAGCACAGGTTGGTTCGGATCCAAAGTTCCCGATGCACAGCCCTACACGACAATAGCAGGCGCCATGATCGATACGCATAAGAAACTGGAGCCACTACATGCCATCGGCCAGAAGCCGATCATTCGACCGTGGATTCAAGATTTTACAGCCACATGGATTAAAGGCCATATCAAATATGGTAAGAAAGAGATGGAAGAGCAAATTCGTGCATTGAATGACAATGGAGTCGAGGAATATCTGCTCTGGAATTCCGGAAATCGTTATACGAATGGGGTGGAATATAAATAATAATCATTTTTATCAATAGGAGATCATTTCCATTATACGAGGAAATGATCTCCTATTGATGTTAGAATACACTTCTCAGATCCTTAGAAGTGCAAACTTTTTATTCATTCACTCGTCTTATATTGAAAGGGGGGTAAGTATGCTAAGAGTGGAACGACTATCCCACCATTTCCTGAATGGTGGAGAGACAACGACTGTATTGCAGAATATACAGTTCAATGTGAAGAAGAATGAAATGGTTGCTTTACTAGGAAGCTCGGGTTCAGGTAAATCAACATTACTAAATCTTATGGCCGGATTAATGAAGCCAAGTGAGGGCTCCATTCTCATCAATGGACAAGCGATTGAACGGATGACTGAGAATCAGCTTGCAGAATTCAGGCGTACGAATATTGGATTCATCTTTCAATCCTATGAATTGATCCCCCATCTGACCATTCGTGAGAATGTAGAGCTACCTTTGATATTCCAGAGTGTAAAGGCTTCTGAACGCAAGGATCGAGCCCAAAAACTATTAGAGCAAGTCGGTATTGGAGAGAAGTCTAATATGTTTCCCTCTCAATTGTCTGGCGGGCAGCAGCAGAGAGTCAGTATCGCACGTTCCCTTGTCACTCATCCAACGGTTGTGTTCGCTGATGAGCCAACTGGAAATCTTGATTCGAGAACAGAAGAAGAGATCATAGACCTCTTAGTTGAACTAAATCTTACATATGGAATAACTTTCATCATTGTTACACATGAGCAGTCCGTTGCTAAACGCACGCAACGCATTCTCCATCTGAAGGATGGACAACTCCTAGACCAAGAGAGGATTGACTCCAATTGAAATGGAAGGATTATATTCGTCTCGGCTGGGATCAGCTCACACGACGCAAAGTAGTAACAGCCCTCTGCGCAATAGGAATTGCGATAGGCTCTTCATCCATCATTGTTGCTCTAGCATTCGGAGAATCGTTAGCCCACTATAGCACAGAACAGTTAAACAGCTTTCTGAAAATGGATGAAGTTACCGTTCATCCTGGTTATATCCCGCCACCATCTGGTGAAGGTGAAGGGACTAATGTACCCGTTACTAATCAGTTGTTGGATGTCATTCGAACATTCCCAGGAGTGCAATCCGTAGCTTCATTCAACAGACTGAATTATTATAGTTTTACAGTCGATGAAACTAAACATGGGGATGTAGAGATAATTGCTACCGATCTAACAGCTTTAAAGCCCTTCGGCTATGAATTACAGCAGGGTAGCCTATCCGAATTAGATCAAACGATTATTATTAACTATGCAGTAACCTTTGATCTCTATGATGAACGAACTGCAAAAATCCAGAAGATGCTGAATGGTTCATCTGATCGGTTTAACAACGGTCAAGCTCCTATTTCATTCCCACTCTATCAGAAGACAATAATGATTGCACAAGTATCAGAAAGCAGTGATGGGATCAGCCGCGCTACTAGCTTCCCACTTCGTGTGGTAGGTGTGCTGCAGAAGCCTGACTCGCCGGTGAATAACTATCGCTATGATAAGAAAGCGTACATCTCTCACCATACTGCAGAGCTGTTAAAGCAAGCATTCTTAGGTGTTAGCGACAATAATAACGGTAACTCATATGCGGAAACGATTATCAAGGTGGTTGATGTTAAGTCTATACCCTCTATTGAAGCTATGTTAACAAAGATTCATCTCAACTCCAGTTCAAATATGCACCGTAAAGACGAGATACAACAGGAATTTGCTATCGTTCGATTAATATTCGTTGGAGTAGGGTTATTCGTACTCTTCGTTGCATCGTTATCCATTATAGTTGCAATGACTATGGCAACGCATCAACGACGCAGACAAATCGGCATCATGAAGGTGCTTGGTGCCAATCTAAGGCAAATTCGCAACATGTTTATGATTGAATCCATGCTCTTAGGTTTCCTTGGAGGAGCAGTCGGTATCTTATTATCCTATTGGGTCATTTGGACAATCAATATTGTTGTCATCCGATTTTCTGGTGATGGCGCACAAAGCGAAGTACTGTTCATCTCCTTCTGGATATTACCGGTCGGGCTACTATTCGCTGTAATGACGGGTGTTCTCTCGGGTCTATACCCAGCGATCAAGGCATCTCGTACGGATGCACTATCTGCAATTAAACGTGAATAGTGAAGGGAATTATCAAAATATAGAATAGGGGTTCTGGCATTATTATGAAGAAGAAAAAATGGTGGTTAATTATACTTGTTGCTGCAGTTGCTGCATTCTCAGTCTTCTTATTCTTACAAAGTAAACCTTCTAGTGATCAAAGCTCAGATGGTTCATCCTCACTCCAAACATTGAGCTTTCCCGTTGAACGCAAGGACATTTCTAATTCGATTGAAATCAAGGGGAAAACCTCTTACGCAGAAGAAACTTGGATTTATGCTCCCTTCAGTTCAACGGTCAAACAATGGCATGTAGAGGAAGGACAGAGTGTAACAAAGGACACGGTGTTATTCGAACTCGACAATGGAAAGCTTCACAATGAAATCTCCTTAGCGGAAGAACAACTGTTGAAGCAGCAATTAATTAGCAAAATTAATGAAGTAAGCTCTAAAGAGAACACAATGGATACATCCGCGAATGAAACACAGCAAGCCTTTGAACGGTTCGCAAAGAAAGAAGAAGCAAAACTTCAACTGCAATTGGATAAAATCCAGCTTACAATAGCAGAATTGGAACTGAACGATAAGAAAAACCGACTCCAGCAATCGGCTTACACATCACCTAAGTCAGGGATCTTCCTATTTGCCGAGCAACAAAAACCAAAATCGGTCAGTCAGGATGTCGCACTAGGTAAAATCGTGGAGTTAACATCCTTACAGCTTCTATGTACGGTGACAGAATATGATATTTTTCGAATAAAGGAAGGTATGGAGGTTGATATTCGTATCGATGCCCAGAGACAAATGAAGATTAAAGGAATCGTTGAACATGTATCCAAGTTCGCTAAGATTGGAACGGATCAAGGTACAACTGCAGCTCAATTCGAAGTGAGAATATCTCTGGATCAGAACAGTGAATTAATTGCTGGCCTCAGTTTGACAGGTAAAATTGTTACAGACAGCAAGAAAGCAGCACTTGTCGTACCAACTCTTGCTGTTATGCATGAGGATGAACAATACTTCGTCTATGTCGCAACACCATCAGGTGTAGAAAGAAAAGTCATCAGCATCGGCTTGGAAACAGCAGAAAAAACAGAGGTTTTAGAAGGATTGGCTGAAGGCGACACCGTTGTACTACAGTAAGCGAGGATAAACGGCTTCGCCGCAATCGTCATTACACGCTTGTCCCCAAACCTCGTACTATTACTTACTGGGACAAGCGTAAGGCGATATCGTACATTTCTAAATTAAACGGCTTCTTGGTATTGATAACTACATCAAAATCAGTTCCAATCAATTGACCTGCAACAGCACCACATGCTTTACCGGATTCGCCTTCAATCAATTTGCGAACAGCAAAATCACCCAAGCGACTAGCTAAGTTACGATCATTATGAGTTGGCGTACCTCCTCTTTGGACATGACCAAGTACGGTTACTCGAGATTCGATTCCATTACGATCAGCAATCGATTTGGAAATCTCTTCTCCTCCACCTGCACCCTCAGCTACAACAATGATACTGTGTCTCTTACCATGATCGAAATTATCCTTCATCCGGCGGGCAATCACATCCAAGTCAAAAGTAACCTCCGGAACCAGTATCGTCTCCGCGCCACTTGCTAATCCTGCATAAAGAGCAATATCTCCACAGTGACGTCCCATGACCTCAACTACTGAAGACCGTTCATGAGAAGTCATCGTGTCACGAAGCTTGTTAATGGCATCAACAGCAATACTAACCGCAGTGTCAAACCCAATGGTGAAATCCGTAAATGGAATATCATTATCAATCGTGCCTGGAAGACCCATGGTCTTAATCCCAAGCTTATTCAATTTGTTCGCCCCTTGATAAGATCCATCTCCGCCAATCACAACAAGACCTTCTATTCCGTGCCTCCGTAAATTATCTGCACCTAATTGTTGTCCTTCAGGGGTCAAGAATTCTTTACACCGTGCAGTCTGCAATATCGTTCCGCCACGCTGAATGATATCACCAACACTACGTAAATCCATAGATCGAATATCATCATTAAGTAACCCTTGGAATCCTCTTTGCACAGCAAAAACTTTCAACCCATAGAATAATCCACTCCGAACCACAGCTCTAACAGCTGCATTCATTCCTTGTGAATCTCCCCCACTTGTAAGCACTGCGATTGATTTAATTGTCATTCTCATCTACTCCTATTCTTATATTAATCTTCTTAATGTGACTTTCTAACCCACATGCTGAATATCCAGAAGAACAATCGACTGATCGGGCTATTCTTCATGATGATTTTTCTAGCCATACGAACATTGTGTTGTCCGTTCACCTTCGGATCGGATAAGTACATCGCTTGTAATCCCTCAACGATCATCCCATGGAAGCGTGAGTCTCTCAGTGCTCTAGATCTTCGCTTAGCTTCGTCAGCTATAAAGCCAATTCGCTCAGCGGCCTCCTCAGAGCTCCGATAATAACTACAGAAATTCAAGTCACCACCATCAACATCTTCTTGTTGATCGATTAAGTAATCTAGTAGGATATGAACGCCAGCAATGTATGGAAAATAAGCTTCATAAAGCTCTGTTACTTCTTCAACGAGTAACTCTTTCTGAGCGGCAGCTAGGAACAATGCGAATACGCCGAGTGTTGAACCGGTTGCTGCAGAGAATTCATTCCACTGTAAGTTTGGAAACTTCTCTTTATGCATAGACCACCAATCATTCAATGCCTGTTCGCGTAGATTATGATCAATATGCTTGTAAACTTGAAGATCACAATAGAGTCCAACTAGTAATGTGAGGTGCTCCTGTACCTTATAATAGGATGGAAGCATACAAATACAGGTTTGGCACGTTCGCACCAATAATGTCAAATACCCATTGTCATTGTTCTCCGGATGATATTCATAATAAGATGCTGGCACAGCTGAAGGATCAACAGCATCAAGCATAGATTGGTGAAGTTGGCGGAAATCCTGAGCATCCATAGATGTGCTACGATCACATAAATTATCAAGATAATCACTTATCGTTTGGAATGCAACGATGAGTGGTATCAGCACATGGCGATTTACTAGATCAGCAGTTGCGTATACAGACCCACCCTCACAATGAAATTGTTTGGTGTTAATACTCGCTAAAGCCTGCTTACTTAATTCTTCATCAGGAATTTGAGTAGCCAGTGTTCGCCATGCCTCCAATTGGGCACGAGTTTCTGGCAGAACATGACGATAGAATCGATACACTAGAGATACAGGTCCTTGGGGAGCGCCCTTGGGCAGAATTCTACTCATCGCACAACGGCCCTCCACTACATTCAAGCATCATCTTGTCACCTTTCCGTCCCAAAACATTCTCTACATTATAATATATCTCCATATGAATTGCATAACAAGAATATACGGCATGGATATCCTTCGATGATGTAGTAAAAAATCACATCCGTCTATGATCAGCGATGTGATTTATTATCGTCAATTTCTTGATTTGTACGAAACCACAAATGAAGGTCATTGATCCTACTTGCCAGCTCAGCAATTTCCCAATTAATTGCACAGCTTGTCGGGAAGTGAATCTCCTTATTCAACTGATCCTGTTTCATATTGATCATGTGCTCGAATTGCTTTATCCGTTCAGGAATTGTACCTCGAATATTCTCCCACCGAGTGACAATCTCTTCTCTCTCCAATCTAGAGTAAGCCGACCATTCCATGTGTAGTTGTGGAAGTTCTATATCCAGTCGTTCGTTATATTCGAAAGTATATGATTCCATGGTTAATAATTTCTCCTTGAATTGTCGAATAATGCTATAATGACTCTGTTAGAAAACTAAGTTTATACTTACTATAGTAGTTTTGTTACACAAAACATTTAGGAGATGACTTGATGAACTACGGAATCCGACAATTAGTACAAATTGTTGATATGAACGATGAGGTTATTCGAGAAGTACAATTCGACCATGGACAGCTTAATGCATTTGGCTTTTCCCTTGGTTGCACAGTAATTACACACCCGCTTGGACTAAAGGAGTTTGATGTTGTCTATGACACTCGCAAAAGCTTCGAGAGCGTGCGCTTCAAGATTATCGATATTGAATACAGTTTAGTAGACACACCTATTATGATATGGGCTTATCTTGAGCCTGTTCAATTAATTGTCGGACAACATGATATCGGAAGCGTGTAGATAGTAAACTTATTCTTCATCCATCTCAAAGTTAACGAACACATCTTGGACATCATCATTATCGTCGAATGCGTCCATCATACGGGTCAGTTTCTCGGCATTCTCACCTTCGACCTGTATCGTGTTCTGAGGGATCCAACGTACACTTGCATTGTCGAAGCTTAATCCCTGAGTTTCTAGCGCTGTCTTGATGGATTCTAGTTCATGGGCATGCGTCAGGATTTCGTAGCTCTCTTCACTGACGACAACATCATCTGCACCTGCATCAAGTACAAGCATCATCAGATCATCTTCGCCTATCTCATGCTTCTCCCTATCAATAGTCAGTATTCCTTTTTGGTCGAACATATACGTTACGCAACCCGTTTCTCCCATGTTGCCGCCCCGTTTATTGAAGATTGATCTGACATCAGCTGCTGTGCGGTTACGATTGTCTGTCAAGCATTTGACCATAATCGCAACTCCACCCGGTCCATATCCTTCATAATAGATTTCTTCATAATCTGCCTGATCTGTATCACCAGCGGCCTTCTTGATTGCTCGTTCTATATTATCGTTAGGCATATTGATCTGACGCGCATTCGATATCGCAGTTTTCAACCCGAAGTTAGCATCTGGGTTTGGACCACCTCGGCGGGCCTCAACGAATATCTCACGTGCAAGTTTAACGAACATATTATTCTTTGCTTGATCTAGTTTTCCTTTACGAGCCGCAAAATTCTTGAATTTAGGCATCTTAAGTTCGCTCCCCAATACTAGTTTGAAACCGTTCTAGTTTACCACTCGTGCATAGGTTTGGTCAAAGCAAGATCTATATGAATAATAGAATAAGAGCCTGCGGCGTTCCGCAGGCTCTTATTTCAGACATGAATTTACACTTTATTCACTTTCTCTGCTTGAGGTCCTCGTGCTCCATCTATAACATTAAATTCGACTTCCTGACCTTCATCTAAAGATTTAAACCCTTCACCCTCTATTGCAGAAAAATGGACAAAGACATCATCTCCACCTTCCACCTGAATAAAACCAAAACCCTTCTCAGCGTTGAACCATTTTACATTACCTCTCAAGTAACTAACCCCCTAATAATTTTTCACTCTTATTATTATACCTTTCACATTTTTTATGCTCTAATGCCTTATTTGATTTCTATCAATGATTGGGCTAATGTAGAACTTAATCATACAATGCAACGGACTTACACCAGATAACTCTGGGCTGCAAATCAATATTCCTGTTAGTCACCAATATCTGATTTACGAACAAGGAGGAGTAATATGAAAAAACATTTGATTTACAAAACGGATAAATGGAATATGATGACGGTCGAGGTAAAGGGTCGAACATTGACATTAAGGGAAATATCAGATCAGTGGGGAGAAGAATGCCACATCTTCGTTAGTCGACCTGAGATGATGAACTGGGTAAGCCAACGATTTAATTCAACCGATTATATAGGCAAGGAAGAGGAATATAATCAGATTATTACCGCATTCCGAGACATCTAGATGTTTTTAAAAGCATAGACATAACTTCAGAAGGAATTATGCCTGTTCTTGCCGAATTGATTCGGGGAAGAGGTGAGTCGCATGAACCAGAGTGAAATCATTCTTATATTCTTAATTCTTTCATTTTCATTAGCACTTAGTATTCTAATGAAGAAAGATAGTATACCCAAGCGTATGCTACGTCCTTTGGCAATCTTATCAGCCTTTATGGTTGCATGTTCATTTGGTCTGATGGTTTACAGCTTTTTTATATGAAAGAAGCCTGATAATAATGATCGAGTCGGCAGGTCATACTAAATAGGAATGGAGTGTGAAATCCACCTATGCGTATGATTCAAGGCTTTCTAATTATCTGTTTATTGTTCTGCTGCTTCTATAACTCGGATGTGCATGCGTCTACTAAGATTAAGCCTAAAATCAGGAGGGATTCGATGAGCCAGTTACCCAAACGTCCCGATGTGCCAGCTGATCAACGTTGGAAGCTAGAGGACCTATTCTTAAAGCAAGCTTCTTGGGACAAGGAATATCAACAAGTCAATGATTTAGTTCAAGAAATCGCTCAATATGAGGGCAAGTTAACTGATGCAGCAGCTGTGAAAGCTTGCTTCGAGTTAGATGATACGCTCTCCCTACATACGGAAAGGCTTTATGTTTATGCGAATATGCGACACCATGAAGATATGGCCGCTCCGACTTATATGGCGCTATCAGACAAGGCTAAGAAACTAAGCGTACAGGTTGGAGAAGCTACCTCTTTCATCACACCTGAGATATTATCATTAACCGAAGAGCAATTAAGGTCTTTCATTGCTGACCCTGAACTCAAAGCTTACAAATTCACACTAACAGAGATGCTCCGTCAGAAGCCGCATGTATTGACCAAACCAGAAGAGGCTTTGATGGCACAGGTGGGCAATCTGAGTCAAGCACCGAATACGATCTTCAGCATGCTGAATAATGCAGATATGAAGTTTCCTTTCGTTAAAGATGAGCATGGAGAAGAAATTGAATTAACACATGGTCGATACATTCAATTCCTAGAGAGCAGCGACCGTGAAGTAAGACGAAACGCCTTCCAAGCCATGTATGCTACATACAGTAAGCAGAAGAATACACTTGCTGCTACACTATCAGCGAATGTGACGAAGAATATTTTCTATGCTCGTGCACGCAAATATCCTTCTGTTCTTGAGATGTCGCTATCTGGTGACAATATCCCAGTCGAGGTTTATTCCAACCTAATTGATACGATCCATGAGCATCTTCCTCTATTACACCGTTATATGAAATTACGTAAAAAGCTGCTTAAAGTCGATGAACTCCATATGTATGACTTGTTCACCCCGCTCGTTGAAGAGTTCAAAATGGATATCTCTTATGAACAAGCCAAGCAAACCGTTGTGGAGAGCTTGAAGCCACTAGGTGACTCTTACTTGAAGGTGCTGAATGAAGGGCTAGAGGATGGTTGGATTGATGTCTATGAGAACGAAGGCAAACGTAGTGGTGCGTATAGCTGGGGCGCATATGGCACACATCCCTATGTATTGCTAAATCATAAGGATAATCTGAATAGTATGTTCACGCTGACACACGAGATGGGTCACGCATTGCATTCGTATCATTCCGATCATGCTCTTGGATATCGTGATGCTCAATATACCATTTTCTTGGCTGAGGTAGCCTCTACCTTGAATGAAGCACTCCTGATGGATTACATGCTAAAGAAGTCAACGGACCCTAAAGAAAAGATGTACCTGCTCACTTACTATGCGGATCAATTCCGAACCACCGTGTTCCGCCAAACGATGTTCGCAGAATTCGAGAAGTTGATCCATGAAGCTGTAGAGCGTGGGGAATCACTAACACCGCAGGACCTTTCGAAAATATACTATGACCTTACCAAGCAATATCATGGACCTGAAATGACGGTCGATCAAGATATTGAGATGGAGTGGGCGCGCATCCCTCATTTCTATACCAGCTTCTATGTGTACAAATATGCAACAGGCTTCTCAGCCGCGACGAGCTTCGCCAAGCAAATCATGGATGAGGGCCAGCCTGCAGTAGAACGCTACCTGGGATTCCTGAATAGTGGTGGTAGTGATTTCTCAATCAACATTCTACAACGAGCCGGTGTTGACATGTCTTCACCACAACCGATTCGCCAAGCGATGGAAGTGTTCAAGAGCCTCATCGAACAGATGGAGCAGTTAACCTCAGTGCAATAAGTAGGTGAGTACCCTGACTCCTGTAGAAGGTAGACGAGGAAACGAACTGAAAGTAATCAAAAAGCTGGAGAAGGTTCAACCTTCTCTAGCTTTTTCTTTTTGTTCCTCTTTCTTCCGACCTACATTTTCCTCTTGCTTCTCTTACCTCCTCCTCCTCCTCCTCCTCCTCCTCTTCCTCCTCTTCCTCCTCTTGTTCACTTCTCCTCCACTTTCCCTTCTCTTACTCACCTCTCCTCCACTTTCCCTTCTCTTACTCACCTCTCCTTACTGATAAATTAGCTAACGAACTGACAAGCCTCTATTAGTTAACATAACACCCATTCAACAAATAATAACGAACCCACGGGGTCTTAATTGAAGTGGTAACCCACTATACGGGGATGTCAAAGCTATCTCCTATAGGCTAAGACCCTCCCAGTCCTTTATATGTATATAAAATTAAGTTTCACTTGTAAATAGAGTCCTGGCAGGGCGTTATTCTAATCAGAATCGCAATTCTCCAACTTACAATCGCAATTCTCCATCTTACATTCGAAAATCTCCTTCTTACTGTTCATAATTTATCTGACAAAGCAGTACGTACACACTATAACAACAAATTTCCCATATCCATCATCAGCTCATAACCGCGAATCCTTTCTCTTCCACCTATTGGTTTAAGAATATCTCGTTCTACCATGTGATGGAGTATTTTTCTTGCATATTTACTGCTTACATCTATTAAGTCCTTGATTTCAAATGGTGTAATGATTCCAGTTGTCCGTGCCGCATAACGTATAATTTCTTTTTCTTCAGGTGTTAATCGGAGAGGATTCGAACCTTCACCTAACCAACGACCCAATAATTGTTGAATCGTCCGTTGACAAATTCTCGGGTTATGGACAATATCATCATATGAAAATCTAATGATTTTCCACCCATCTATAATGAGATCATTCTGCCTTCTCAAATTGTCAGTAAATTGGCCCCTTGATGCATTACGACAATGAGGCTCATATCCATCAATTTCGAAGCAAGCCTTGAAATGACCGCGAATATAGGCAAAGTCCAGATACCGAGTCCCCTCTTTAAAATCCCTTACTTCATATTCCAAAAACAAATGACGAAAATGACCAAAGGCTGACCACCATATGGCTTCAAGAAATCGTCTTTCCGAGACACCAAGGCCATCTCTTAACCGATGCATACCCTTCCTGTTCCTAATCCGATTCTGATCCGACATATAGAGATTACATGCTTCTTGAAATTCCATTACTTAACCTCCCAGGTCACAAAAAAACCGCCCATTCCCTGTTGGGAGCGAGCGGCGTGTGCTTCACGACCGTATTATTTACAACAATAAATTTACATTACATCAATAATAACAAATCCAAATGATTACAGCAATCCCCCCTCCAACTGAGGAGCTTATCATATTGACTGCATCATTGTTCATCCATGACCAACCACGTATATGAACAGTGGGAACGCTACAATGAGAAGTATGCTCAACCTCTTTGCCACAAATCGAGCATCTTCTCATAGATTGAACCGTCGCACCTAATATCGAATCCGTCATCGCCCCAAGAAATCCCCCGAGAAGTGCAATCCAAATCAGATTCGGGTCTACTACAAGTCGGATAGTCTCTGATGTTGCTGATTCAAATTGTTCTTCTAGCATTAACAATCCAACTGCGGCTCCCCCTATAACGACTGCACCCAAAACTGCTGCTAAACTGCCTAACCGTGAGACTGCACCAGATGTGCCTCGAGGAACCCGCTTCAAGCTTAGAATTGAACGAGGCTCCATTCGGCTGAGCGAACCGATTTCTGTTGCCCATGTATCCGCAGTTACCGTCGCCATTACCCCAACGAATGCATACCACCAAACTGGATGCGGGAATACGATATATCCCATGCTAATTACCGCAGCCAAACCTCCGTTAGCGAGCACCTGACCCGCATCTCTTCGACTACCTTTCTCATATACCGAGTCCGTTTGTTGCTTTTCACGCTTGCGCCATTTCGACAATCCTGAGGATGTGATGAAGAATAGGATTAAAGTACCAAACCATGCCACGGAACCGCTCATATATAAGATGGTGCCCACACCTATTGCAGCTAATGCTCCTGAGCTAGACAAGGATTGTAATCGGTAGGCGACTAACGCAATCATCGAGCTCCCAATCAAACCGAATAATAAAGAAAGCCACATTTCGAATACCTCCTCAAACATTTAAGGACTAGACGGCAAATTAATTGTCGAATTTTGCAGGATATTGGCAAATAATGCGGAATAATATTTACGAGAATAGTTAATAGGAGTGTGCACGGATGCACGAAGAGCATGATTTCGACCTGATCAAATTGAAAGAAGAACTATCACCTGAAGAAATGCTGAAGGTTATATTTAATTATACTGCATTAATAGCCAACGAACGCATATTGGATAGTGTTCTGATCCTCATGGCTGATATGGGTCGTGAGATGATTCTATCCGATCGCTGTACGGTCTGGTTAATCGATGAGCAGAAGAATGAGATATACACGACTGTTGCTCACGGTGTTCCCGGAATCCGCGTTCCCCTAAATACGGGATTTGTAGGCCATGCCATCATGAGTGGTCAACCCATTATCGTCGAAGATGCTTATGAGGATCCCCGTTTCAACCCAACAAACGATAAGAAGACTGGTTATCGAACGAAATCGATTATCTCCGTTCCCTTTCGCAATAATGAAGGAAAGATCATCGGAGCCTATCAAGCCGTTAATAAGATGACCACTAGTGGATTGTTCACAGAGAAGGATTTGGAATTCTTAACTTTAGCAGCATCCTATTCAGGGAAATCCCTTGAATCCGTTATGCTCACTAACGAGATTGAAGAAACGCAAAAAGAAATTATCATGACCATGGGAGAAATCGGCGAAAGCCGTTCTAAGGAAACAGGTAACCATGTTAAGAGAGTTGCAGAGTATTCCTACATTATCGCACTTGCACTAGGAATGAATGACGAGGAAGCTGAATTACTCAAGCTTGCTTCACCTATGCATGATATTGGCAAGGTTGCTATTCCCGATTCAGTATTGAAGAAACCTGGCAAATTGACCGATGAAGAATTTGATATTATGAAGTCCCATACGGATATCGGTTATAATCTGCTACGTAATTCAAATCGACGTATCCTGAAGACAGCAGCCATTGTCGCCTATGAGCATCATGAGAAGTGGAATGGCAGAGGCTATCCACAAGGACTGAAGGAGCAAGAAATACATATATACGGAAGAATTACTGCTCTTGCCGACGTATTCGATGCACTTGGCAGTGATCGGGTATATAAGCAAGCATGGGAACTAGATCGAATACTTAACCTATTCAAGGAAGAGAGCGGACAACACTTTGATCCTCATGTTGTCGATGCATTCATGAAGAAGCTCCCGGACATCATCAAAGTCCGCGATCAATACTCAGATGCGGTATTGAATGCCAAAACGGAATAACATACATAGCCAGTAGATGTTATCAGAAAAAACGATCTGGATAATTGCTGCAAATCCACAGTGTCGGATTGAGTGATACCAACCTCATAATAGTTTGCGGTTCATTCACTGTCCAAACCATGACATCATAACCAGACTCCATCATACTACGGACGAATTTGGGATCCACGATGCGATAATCCACAGACAAAAGATCAGCCCCTAGCACACGGAGCTGGTCTTTAATTGTGATGGGCACATCAGAAGTAATGAGTCCCGTACGAATGGAAGGAGCTAACCGTTTCGTCTTCAATAGAGCACCGGTATCAAACGATGTGATGACTACGTCATCTTCCAGCGAATAAGCTTGCACAAGATTGATAACAGCTTGCTCTAGCCCTGGATATAATTGATCTTTTGTTTTTAATTCAATATTTAGTTTAACTCGACCTTGAATTTCCTTCAGGACCTGCTCCAACGTAGGAATCCGCTCATTATGGAAATCGAGAGAAAACCACGAGCCATTATCTAGCTGTGATAGCTGCTCGGCGGTATAATCCTTAACATCCCCAGAAGCACTCGTTGTTCTTCGGAGCTTATAATCATGGATAACGACGGGGATTCCATCCTTGGAAAGCTGAACATCCAGCTCAATCCATGAAATTCTTGGATCTGCTATGGCAAGTCGGAATGCCGCCATCGAATTCTCTGGTGCTAGGCCCGACCATCCCCTGTGTGCGACGATGATTCGCTTATTACTGCTGAATGTCATTGATGAACTCCCCCTCAAAGGTGACCATTCCATTCTTGAAAACCTTACCATAACCATGCTTCTTATCTTCCTTAAAGTAGCCTTTGTAAACCAGTGAGTTATTCGCATATAGCCTACCCAATCCATCCTTTTAATGTATTATATCAGTTTACTATGTACAATTGTCATAAAAAAACAACCTACTCTCCAGGTTCAATATTTGCTAGACTAATGAAAGAGATTATCCCGAAGGGAGAAGAACGACATCGAGAAACACACTGCAGCATTATCTATTACCCCCGGAAAGCATACTCTGTTCATTGTTGTTACATTATTATATTGGTGCTCCCTTTATACCTATGTCCCCATTCTGTCTCCTTATATGGAATCGATCGGATTCAGCTTTCTCATGATGGGAATTGTTCTTGGTAGTTATGGTTTTATGCAAATTCTAATACGGTTTCCTCTAGGGATACTATCAGACCGAATTCGCCGTCGTAAGCCATTCATCGTTGTAGGATTTGTAACAAGCGCACTCGGATGTCTGATATTCATTCTCTTCGATGGGTTTGTCGGTGTTACTGTTGCACGAGCAATGACAGGAATATCTGCATCAGCATGGGTAGCTTTCACCGTTCTGTATGCTTCCTATTATGTAGGTAATGAAGCGACTAAGGCTATGGGAACGATTAGTGTGGCGACAGTAACTGGTCAATTAATCGGCATGGGAGTTAGTGGAGTCGTGGCCGAATCTTGGGGATGGACATCTACCTTCTGGATCGGTGGAGTTATTGCATTGATAGGTGGTGCAATCTGTTGGTTTATCTATGAATCGAAGGAAGGCGTCTATCGACCTCCCATGCAATTCCGCGATATCCCTTCCGTTATTGGTCACCCTATTTTACTGAAGGTGTCGGTTCTGAGTATCTTAGCACATAGTGTCCTATTCATTACCATGTTTGGCTTTACACCATCCTATGCCGTATCCATAGGTGCTGATAAAATATACTTAAGTATGCTGGTCATTGTATTTATGCTTCCCCATGCCTATGCGTCTCTTATAAGTGGTAAGAGGATCGCTCCACGTTATGGAATCTGGCCTACCATCCTTAGTGGTTTTATCATAAGTGGATTATGTACAGCATTAATTCCTTTCTATCATAGCTTACCCCTGTTGCTATTGACTCAAGCGATTAACGGATTCGCACAGGGATTACACTTACCTCTCTTAATGGGCCTATCGATCCAATCGATCGATAATGAGAAACGAGCAACAGCTATGGGGTTTTATCAATCTGTATACGCTGCCGGTATGTTCGGAGGTCCATTCATTGCGGGCTGGCTTAATGAATCATTTGGTCTTAGCGGTGGGTTTACATTCGGAGCGATTGTCGGACTAGTCGCTGCAATCCTCACCGCATACTGGGGTTATCGTTCGAAGCGATGATTACGATCTGACTCGTGCGATTGCTAAACCATCATAAGCGGGGATAATCATTCCTTCGAGCCTCGGGTCAGAGGTCATTCGTTCGTTAAACTGTCTCATTGCTACAACTGAAGGCGAGTTCGCGCTTGGATTTATCGTCTTGCCATGCATGAGCGTATTATCACCCACGATGACAGCACCAGGAGCTGCCATCGCAATTGCCTTCTCTAGATAATGAGGATACCCACCTTTGTCCGCATCAATAAATACGAAATCAAACTTCGCACCTTCTGTTTCAAGCTGCTGCAAGCTAGCAGAAGCATCACCAACTCGATACTCCACCAAGTGTCCCAATTCAGCCATGTGTAGGTGTCGCTTAGCGACTTCTGCAAATTGTGCATTCATATCTAGTGAGATTAGCTTACCGCCTTCACTTAACCCTCTCGCCAAACAAATTCCACTATAACCACCTAAAGCACCAATTTCTAAAACCCTCTGTGCCTTAGTCATTCTCACTAGAAGTGTTAATAGTTGTCCATACCCTGGAGCTATAGAAATTTCTGGCATTCCTTCTTGGCGAATGCCTTCTTTTACTTTTTCTAATATGGGATCGTACTGTATCAAGCTTTCAACATACTGCTCCGAATTCATCTGATCAATTCTCCTCTCAAATCATACTTCTTTCTCATTCTAAACTTATCGCGTTTAATTATCCACGGATTGTAACATTTTTCTAGATCACATCGTCAATTACAGTGAGAAATGGGTATCCAATTTACAATGAAATAGGGGGTTACCGTTATGAGGAGAATATTACTTACCATTATGCTATGTTTCGTATTAGTTGTACCACAAGCATTAGCTGCTAGTTCCATTAGTTCCATTAGTTCCAATAGTTCCAATAGTTCCAACCATACGAAGGCTATTACTGATGTTTCTTTATTACTGAACGGCAAGCCGCTCCAGCTAGACGCCGAATCCATCTTGCAGGATGGAGTCACTTATGTCCCTATGCGGAGCTTACTCACAGCTCTAGGCGCGAACGTACAATGGGATGAAGCCACTAATAGCGTAACTGCTACACACAATGAAACAACAGTTAAGGTGAAGGTCAATGAGACGAAGGGCTGGACGAATGGCAAAGAAGTCCTTATAGCCCATCCTGCACAGCTGATTGATGGCAAAGTCTATGTGTCTCTTAGATGGATGAATGAATCGTTCGGCGCTGTTGTGAAGTGGCATGCGGCAACTCGAACCGCGGCTGTCTACTATCCGGAGGAAGGTCTTCCTCGGGTTGGTTCTTATGAGCATCTGAAATCTCTAGTGAGCGAGATGAGCAACTCTTATACGATGAATAATAGGTTATCCAAAGAAAGTATTCAGATGGAGAGCAAGGCATTAGAGGACGCTCCTACCGCTGCGCCCGCTGCAGATGCTGCTTCTGGTTCAGGTGCTTCTGATTACTCCACAACCAATGTACAAGTGCAAGGTGTAGATGAATCTGATGTTGTTAAATCTGATGACACTTACATTTATCAGGTCATCGAGCAGAAAGTCGTTATTACTCGCGCTTATCCAGCTGATCAGATGTCGATTGTGAGTACGATTCCTTATGCAGATACTGGGTTTACACCTATGGAAATCTATGTTGAGGATGAGCAGCTCATTGTGATCGGCTCCAGCAATTCTAATAAGATGGACGTAGTGCCCATGGCAGAAGAGAAGAGAATGATTTATCCAGTTGAGCCTACCGTCTATACAACCAGAGCAATCATCTATGATATGAGTGACCGAACAGCACCCAAACAAATTCGCGAGGTCGAAATTGAGGGTAACTACGTATCTTCGCGAAAGATTGGCTCCAGTTTATATCTAGTAAGTAACAAGAATATTAATTATTACTACATGGCCAATGAGCAAGCTGATGTAGCAGCACCCACATACAGAGACTCTAATTCAAGCGACAAAATGGTACCGATTAGCTACGATGAAATTCGCTATTTTCCTGACTCGATTGAACCTAACTACCTGCTTATAAGTGGTGTGAACCTGAATGATAATGATCAGTCTATGGAGGTGCAAGCATATCTTGGGTCCGGTCAGAATATTTATGCATCATCTGAGCATCTCTATGTGGCAGTTACACAGTATGATGACATTCCTATTCAACCAGCAACAGATGGCGTTAGTTCAGAATTGACAAAGAGACGTTATACGCCACAATCAACCCAAACCGCCATATTCAAGTTTGCCTTATTCGAAGGAACAATTACGTATATGGCTGATGGGGAAGTACCCGGAACGATATTAAATCAGTTCTCCATGGATGAGCACAACGGTAATTTCCGGATTGCAACAACCTCAGGTGAGGCGTGGAGATCTGATGAACTCATCTCGAACAATAACCTTTATGTGTTAAACGAATCTTTAGACACAATAGGTAAGGTTGAGAATATCGCTCCCGGCGAGAAAATCTACTCTGTTCGATTCATGGGTGATCGTGCGTATATGGTCACCTTTAAGACGGTTGATCCGCTCTTTGTCATTGATGTTGCTGATCCGACTAACCCTAGTATTCTTGGGGCTCTAAAAATTCCTGGATACAGCGATTACCTGCATCCTTACGATGAGACTCACATTATTGGCTTCGGGAAAGACACGATAGAGCAATCTAATAAAGATGAGCATGGGAATATCATCAATACGACAGCCTATTACCTTGGAATGAAAATCGCGATGTTCGATGTGACTGACGTTACGAAGCCCAAAGAGCTACACACCTTGAAAATCGGTGATCGTGGAACAAATTCAGAGCTTCTGAACAACCATAAAGCACTATTGTTCGCTAAGGCGAAAAATCTCATGGCATTTCCAGTTGAATTGTATGAAGTAAAGGCTAATCATACTTCCCCATTGGAATATGGTCAGTTCAGTTATCAAGGTGCTTATGTGTACAACATTGATGTGGTTAAGGGCTTTACCTTAAAGGGACGGATTACCCATATCACGGACGAGCAATTAAGCAAAGCCGGGAACAATTGGTATGATAGTAATAAGAATGTTCGACGGATCCTGTATATGGATGATACACTTTATACCTTATCCAACAGCATGATTAGAGCTCATAACCTCAGCGATCTACAAGCGATCGGCAGCTTGAATATTCCGAAGTAACCTAATCGGTCTACACACAAGAAAAGGACCGCGGAAAAACCATCCGCAGTCCTTTTCTGTGCTAACCCGTACTTCACATGCGCTTTAGACATGGATTTACTCGCATGAACATATTGATTTAGTTTTAATTGGTCAAAAACTTATAAATTCTAGCGCATTTAAAAATTAATAATGAATTCAACTGCAACCGGTCCTAACAGCACGATGAATATACAGGGGAAAATGAAAATAACGAGTGGAAACAACATTTTTATCGGTGCTTTCATGGCTGCTTCCTCTGCTCTTTGCTTGCGCTGCTCGCGCACTTCCTCTGACTGAACACGCATTACCTGTACCATACCGATCCCTAGCTTTTCTGCTTGTAGAATCCCGCTAATGAATGATCTTATTTCATCGAAATCCAAACGCTCTTTAACACCCGTCAGGGCTTCTCTCCGCGTCTTTCCCAGTCGTATTTCTTCGAGACAACGCCGAAATTCAGAGGAAACGATACCGTGCTTTTTAGCGATTAGCTTGCTTAGTGCAGAGTCGAACCCAAGCCCTGCTTCCAGACTAACAGTTAATAAATCCAATATGTCTGGTAATTCCCTTAAAGCCAGCCTACTGCGTTTTTTGGCCTTTTGACGCAAATAATAATGGGGTCCGACCGCCGCTAAGACAACACCAAGAATAACCAATGTTACTAGGCCAGTGGTACCCATACCTAATAAATAGGCGTATGCCCCAAATAAGAGAGGGAAAATAACAAAAAGAACCGTTTGCAATAAACGGTAGTCAACAGCTGACATATTAAATGGCCTGCCAGCCTGAAGTAATTTCATTTCAATTCGTGCTTCCTTTGATCCAGGCAACTTACGTGTCAAAAACCGCTTAAACCATCTGAACACGATGATAGCAACGCGTCTTAACGCTGATGTATTGTTCTGAGTATCCATGGTCCCGCCTGACAACCCTCTGCTACCTTCCACATCCAGCCCTAAGCGCTTCCATATCTTCATTTTGCGTTCTTTATTGAAGATATAGAATGCATAGACGAATAACATCACGGTAAAAAAAAAGGTCACAAATACCATTAGTCTACACCTCGATCGTTGTTATTTTGCGAATAAGAATAAAACCGATTGTACCCGAAACCGCTCCCACCCCAATCATCACCATCCCTATGGGATGTGCTAAGAACTTACCCATATAATTAGAGTCGATCAAATAGAGGAATAAGCCGAGTACGACAGGTAGTAGACCAATGATTGTGCCCGATAATCTACCTTGCGCTGTCAGCGTATGAATTTGACGATGGATCTTATTACGATCACGGATCGTCTGAACAATCGTTTCCAGCACAGTCGCTAAGTTACCACCGACCTGCTTCTGGATAAGGATCGCTTGAATCATCAATTCAAGATCCTCACTCGGAATTCGATCCTTCAATTGTTGTAAGGCATCTTCAATCGTACTACCATATTGCATTTCCTTGAGTACTAACTCAATCTCCTCTTTGATCGGGGAATCTGCCTCATCTGTCACTGTCTTTAATGACTGAATAAAGCTGAAGCCTGCCCTAAGAGATCCAATTACAGTCGTTATGAGGTCAGGTAACCCATCATTAAAACGAGAAAGCCGCTTTTGTTGTTTACGACGTACGATCATTCTGGGGGCTACGAAACCCATTACACAGCCAAGAGCAAGAAAGAATATTCGCCCCGTTAATAAATACATAACGCCGCCACCCAGCGTCATCGCGATCCATTGGAACATGACAAACTCTTCTGGTTTCAACAGCACTCCGGCCCGATTTAGCACGATTTCCAGCTTGTCATTTTTCTTCTTACTGACCATGCGTTGTCGCACCATTTGTTTGTATACTTGTAGCTGCACTAACAGATTAAATGACTTATGATTTAACCGTTTTTGGTCATTTTCTTTTAAGTAATAAGCTCTTCTTTTATCCAATCTCTTATCCGTCATAAGTACCCGATAAAACAAAGAATAGAAAAACAAAAAAGTGGATAAAAGAATTAAAAAGAGTAGAAACCATACCATCATCTCGACCATTCCTCTCTTTCAATAAAGACAGAGGCCGGGATATGAATACCTGAAACTTCGAAACGTTCGTAGAATGTAGGACGAACACCGGTTGGGATTAATTTACCTACAATCTTCCCATCGGAGTTCGTACCCTCTTGCCGATAGACGAATATATCCTGCAGTACAATAACGTCACCCTCTAGACCAAGCACTTCCGTAATATTGGTTATTCGACGTGAGCCATCCTTCAGCCTTGATTGCTGGATAATCAAGTCTATTGCCCCGGAAATCTGTTCTCGAATAGCCTTTACAGGTAATTCGATACCCGCCATGAGTACCATCGTTTCCAAGCGGGCAATCATATCACGCGGACTATTAGAGTGTCCTGTGGCTAGCGACCCATCATGACCCGTATTCATCGCTTGAAGCATATCCAGTGCTTCTCCGCCCCGCACCTCACCAATGACAATTCGCTCTGGCCTCATCCGAAGTGAATTCCTCACCAGATCTCGAATCGTAATTCCGCCTTTTCCTTCGATATTCATGGGTCTTGATTCGAGGGAAACAACATGATCTTGCCAAAGCTGCAGCTCTGCGGCATCCTCAATGGTCACGATTCTTTCATCACTTGGTATGAATGAAGATAGAACGTTTAACGTTGTGGTTTTACCAGATCCAGTACCACCACTAACAAATATATTCAATCTTGCCTTGACACAGGCCTCAAGGAATATAGCCATCTCTTGATTTACCGTTCCAAACTTAATCAAATCATCAATGGTATAAGGATCCTTGGAGAATTTACGAATCGTAATCGTTGGGCCATTCAGAGCTAAAGGCGGGATAATAATATTCACACGTGAGCCGTCAGGCAATCGAGCATCCACCATAGGGCTAGACTCATCCACACGACGACCGATAGGCGATACGATCTTATCAATCACATTCATAACGTGCTCATCATCGCGAAATTGCACATGGGTCATTTCTAGCTTTCCATTACGCTCTACATATACCAGATTTGGACCATTCACCATGATCTCGGAGACATCAGGGTCCATGAGTAGAGGATTGATAGGCCCGAATCCAGCAAGGTCATTAATGAGTTCATCAACGACCTTCTTGCGATCGATCGTTCCTCGGAATGACTCGTCCTCTTTAATAATCTCGACGGCCATCGCGTCAATCTTAGGAATAATGGCTTCAACATCTTCATCCTTCATGACCGACAAGATCATTTTATGAAGACGATTTTTTAATTCCTGATGTTTGCTCATCCTTGATGCACTCTGCTTGGGAGGCGTATCATTCCGCCGCAAATCTCGGAAGGAGGAAACTAAATCTCTCTTTATTGGCTTTGGTTGTATGGCTATACCAGAAGACGGCTGTTCTTCTATCAATGTGTCTTTTACAGGTTTCGCTTCAATTACATCTTCTCCAGTGCGAGCCTGGATTTTTCCGAGTAGACTCAATATGATCACCCCTTCACTAAGTCGTCTTGGGCTTATGAAATAAAGATTGTATAAGATTCGGAGCCTTAGGTTTGAACAATGTGATTTCCCGTCGGGATATCAATTGCTCGGCTAGCTTGAATAACGCCTTGGCAACGTCGCTTTTCCCTTGATTTATTACAAATGGAATGCCCACATTCATGGATTGAGAAACAATTTGGAATTGATTCGGGATGAATATAGGGGTATCCTCTCCGAGAATATCCGCTACATCTGATGATTGAATGACACTCTCCATTGTTGACCGATTGACGATTACCTTCACTTTATTCTTTAAACCAAGAAGCTCAAGTGTCTCAAGCATCATCTTGGTGTTCTTGATTGTGGCCATCTCCAGATTAGTTACAACAAACACTTGGTCAGCCTTCTCAATAAGCTGTAAGCTCCTCTCCTGAAGCCCTACCCCTGTATCAACAATCATATAATCATGTCTAGCCAGCAATAGTTCAGTTATCCGTTCAACCGCCTGAGGCTCAATTAAGTCGGCATATTCGGGTCGATCTGGTGCTGGTAACACCTTTACACCGCTGCTATGATGAACGAGATAGCCTGTCAGAGCAAAATCATCTAATGTCGATAACTGTTCCACTACATCCTTGATGGAGAAGGTTGGATATAGATCCATAGCCATACAAACATCACCAAATTGAAAACTCCCATCCATGATGTTGACCTGGATATTATTCTTAGAGAGAGCAACTGCCAGATTAACCGCTAATACGGTTCTTCCCACTCCCCCCTTGGCACTGCAAATAACGATCATCTCCCCACGCTTTTTATTCACCCCACTTCCTTGCACAGATGTGTTATTCATTTTTTTACCCCCTTAATACGGCTATGCAATGTTAATGTAAGGATACCGTCATTAGCTGCATTAACTAATCTTACGGTTTCTGGAGATTTCAATTCCAATGTTGCCGAGCTGTACTCTACAACAACATCTCCCTCAATCGTCTCCACCATTCTCCGTCCAACTGCTAACACTCTAACATGTTCAAGAAGAATACTTGAGACGGTCTCTATATCTAATTCGGGCTTACCCAGCTTAGTATAGATCACATCTACATAATCTTCGGGTTCAATTAGGTTTGATACAGACTGTACATAATTGAGTCCTATCGATACTCCGCGGTACCCCTCTGCAATCTTTCTAGAGACGAACAATTTCTCTTCCTGTGCTCCCAATACACGATGAGGAAGGAATGGCTCACCCTTGGCGATATCCGCCAATGCATATTTACCATTCAATTCAGCCGAATCACGAATAGCCTCTTTGTACAATCCGTTATCCACTACCTTGACTTTCTCTAGCATATCCTGTGAAATCAGCTCATTCTTCTTTATATCTCGTTTGGCGACAACGGTTTCAACGGTTTCCAATTCGGATGCCGGCGTTCCCTTGATATTGCTAACATAATTATAGAAAAAGAATGTCGTGATTAATCCCATTACAATCGCTAGTAGCATAATGATCTTTGATTTCATATTTACACCTACCCTGTAAATTAAACTCTCATGATGAACAAGAGTGGTTAAGCATGGGGGACTACTCTGTTAATCTAATGGAATATGCTCCGTTATTGCCCGCATTAGGTTCATTAAATCCAGTACCTGCTCGTTCGATGAAGAAGCCTTTAATCGTTTTATCGTGATCATCCATGGGTGCGGATATGTAAAAATAGGCGAAACCTGTAATTTTGACTTGCTTCACTTGATTAGATTCCACGTTGTAAGGTATATAAACAGGTATTAATATAACCCTTGCACAGTCCCGATGGTACGTTTCACCAACCGGATAGGGACATTGATTGATCCTTTCCTGCACACCTGTTTTCGTTTTACCCACAACGTTACCCGTTTGAGTATCGATAATGGATCCTACCTTGATCTCATTCTGATAGCCGTATTTCAAGTTCATTTCATAGGTGTTTGATCCAGGCCCGCCCAAAGCTAGAATACCAAAATTGCCATTGTCAACTTCTGTTTCGTCTACCTTTAGCCTGTATTCCTGCCCGAAAACTAATGGAATGGAATCATCAATACCTAGTGGAGCTACTCCAGTAGCCCTACCCATATTTTCTAAGACTGCTGTTGCTTTGACCTCGACAGGTACCTCATCCCATCCAAATAGTCCAGAGAAAACCAATGTAACCGGTCGATGCAATCGAACGAATACCTTGTGCCCCATCTCGACTTGTTGTTCTGCAAGACTATCCCTTTCGCCATGCTTTGAGAGTACTTCGATGACAATATTCCTTACCGTCGTTTCATTATGAGTTAACTCCTGTGCCCCTGACAGTGCAGCCGCATTCGCTGCTTTCTGAAGCTGAGTTTTAGCTACATATACACCCCCTAAATCAACCACCAATCCAGTCATAGCCAATAACATTGCCATGGCAAGACCAATTAACACGATGGAGCTACCCTGTTGTCGATGGAAAATAGCTTTCAACCTATGAACCAGCACTTTCTTATCATATGAATACACCCTAACCATACCCCCTAACCTGAACATATACACTTGATCGCCTTATGATCAAGCTACTCCAGGTTTATTCCACTCGAATTGTTGAATCCGTGACGACACGGTAGGGAGAAGGCAATACAGTCGACATTAGCGGTGTTATGTATTCCATCTGCTCCTCCAAGCTAACCTTTACATAATCTCCCGATTTACGTAAGGAATCGGAGGGAGTAATCGTTACTATCACTTTGGTTGGATGATCAACGTGGTCCAATGTATATTGCCTTATATCCGCATCACTTCTTCCCAGACCGCCAAGCCGAACGGCTTCCTGAGTTGTTAAATTTAATTGCATTTGGGTATACATAATTCTACCGAAGTCAATAATTCCACAGACCAAATAGAGTAACAAGGGCAGGAGCAAAGCAAATTCGACCAACGATTGCCCTTTCTCATGAGAGATGAACCGTTTAAACATAAGTAAACCTCCACTATTGACACATTATTACTAAAAGAACAATAAACCGCAAAAAGCTCCACCAGCGATAGCAACACCATATGGATTAGCTTCCGAAGGGAACGTTGCTCGGTAATCAATGGGTATAATGACGCCACTCTTCAATCCACAAATTAGAAAAGCAATCAATTTAATCCGGTTAATCGAATCCTTGGCACAGATAAGGACTAGCATTGCTAGTACCGCTCCAATTACCGCCATATAGGCTGCAGCTACTAGAACGAATAATGTACCCTTGAATGCACCGATCATAGCTAGCAGCTTAACGTCTCCAGCCCCCATCCCCCCTAAGAGATAAGGAATGAGAAGTAGACCAAGCCCAACCGCGAATCCAGCAAGTGCTTCAAGGGCACCACTCATTCCGGCAAACCATATTTGAAACATAAAAGCTACAACAATACCAGGGAAAACGACCAAATTATAAATTTTCCTGTTTCTTAAATCCGTAATCACGCTGATGACCAAGGCGACAGACAGCGTTAGTACTGGTAGCATTCCGATCTCCATCTGATCATCAACCCACTTTCTGATTTAAAAGAAGGATCGTACGTTCGAAAACGTATGACCCTCCACTTATTTTCCGTTTGATGGGGTTTATTCTCCTATGGAGTTGCTGTAGTAAGAGCATCTGTAGCTGCTTTAAAGAGAGCAATAATTTGAGTTTTCAAAGTAAGCAGTATCCCAACTACCGCGATAGCAATAACCCCTAACACTAAGCCGTACTCCGTCATTCCTTGACCCTTCTCTTCAACAACTAGACCTTTTAATTTGTTCAACATGTTCATTTCTCCTCTTCAATTAAATTTGGGTGGATCTGAAATTGAACTTCTTGTCCGATTTCGGTTTCTGTCTCACTAACTACCCCAATAGGAAGCTCTACTACAGACGATGCTTTACGGTGAATACGACCAAACTTACCTGGCTTGACATTCTCCTCAACAGCAATCACTTTGAGATTACTATCGAGATACAATACATCAATCGGATATCTCATGAAAAATGTGTGTATCGATCGACATGGTTGAATGTGTAATGCTGTACCCGGTCTAAACACTGAGGTAAACATCAAACCTCTGAATCGTGACCAGAATGTTCTGGCCATACACACATCATTCGCAAGCACCTTCCCGGTTTCCTTGTTAATCAGCATCACAGCTTTCTATCACCTCCAGTGCATAACAAACCCCGCTTTTCACCGAAAGCGGGGTCACAAAGTAAGATACCTTTATCCCATGCTCTTTCGGTAGCTGGCTGACATCATGCGGATTTCCGCATTACAGTCCCTGTAGCTTTGCGTCACTGATTTTCATCAGCTTTGCCTTTGTCGAGAAACAACGAAGTTTGTTTAATGTGTTTCACAACTCACATATTACAAGCGTTGAAGCCTAATAGATATTAGTCAATAGTCTTATTTTCTGAATATTCTCTTTATGGTTCTCGCTACCTACTCATTTTTGATCGTGACAGCTACTTTTAGTCAATAAAAAACCGTCCGATATGCCGAAGGGCTAATTAGGACGGTCTAAGACGGAATCATCACTTCACAAATTTACGAACCTTCTCTATCACTTCATCTTCTGTTACTCCAGTTACATATCGGCCATTAATATAAATAAAGGCGAAGCGAGAGCAAGGACCACAGTAGGACTTGCAGCCTACCTTAACCTCAGTGTCTGGAGCAAGCTGCTCTAGCTTCAAACCCTCTGCAAGTTTAGCACAACGCCAATAAACGCCAATACACTAATCACCCTTCGATCCACACACACGATGAATTAGGACAACAGGGATCACTAATCATGTCATATGCATCTCTATAGCGTGTGAATCCGAACATTAATGAAACCACAGTACGCTTATTTGAGTTGTTGCTGCGATTGTTTGCGTTTAGTCTGACACGCTTTTTATAATTTTAGGTTTCGTGTTATGATATCAACCACAGATAGGGAGCAAGTATATTATTAGTTCTTCCATAAGTTCTCTGTTGTTCCAACAGATTATTGAATGATGTTGTATTCAGACAAAGCTCGTTCAATCTACAGTTTTACCGACAGCCAGTATATATTTAATAGGATTTTCAGACGAACTAATATCAAATGAAAGTTCGTATGTGGCTCCCGCTTTTACAGCAGGTCTGGTTCTATCTTTACCTTGGAAACCCATAGAACCATCTTCCATAACAAACGTGAGACGCAAATTCTCGGTATCTTTAGGCATGTCATTACCCGAAATATTTTGAGATTTTATTTTTATTGCTCCACTTTTATTGGATGTCGGAAGTGTCAATTCCACATACAGCGGGCGGATATCATTTGTATTCATATCTACATCTTTGCGTGTACCATAGAAGTCAACTCCGTCATATATTAATGTAGAGATGATTTTGCTGCTGTCTCTGAATCTTTCGTCCGTCATCGTAAGCAGAGAGTCCTTGTAGGTACTTTTAATATTTAGACCATCTAAAAGTACTCTTGCTGGAATAAACACATGTCCTTGCTTAATTAATGGAATCGTATCAATTTGCTTGGCTGTTCCATTATACATTACATTTTTGGAATTCAGCGTAACTTCGACCGTTTTTTCATCCCAGGAAACCGCTGCCTTTTTGCTCGTCGCATCGTAGCTGACTTCTGCGCCGAGCAATTCACTAACAGCCCGTAGCGGCATCATAAAGCGATTTTGCTTGTCAATGTAAGGCACATCCGGCGTAGTGTACAGGACATAATATTGATTGATTTTCAACATGACTGGCGCTTTGATGGTAGTTGTCTTTGAGAATGCGGTGGAAGCACTCCCCAATGCTAAGGAAAACATAAGCACCGTTACAATGGCTGATAAAGAAATGCGTGCAAGTTTTTTCATAATGTCACACTCCTCCTTTTTTTGCTTGTCATTATAGACGCATACATTGGAGAAAAAGTTACACTTACAGAAAAAGGGGAACACTAAAGAATGAATTACCTTCTTTAGTGTTCCCCTTCTTAAATCCGGCAATTCATCATAAATCTATACTGTCAGTTTCCTCACCGGCATTGACAAAGGTTACTGTAACAACGGAAGTTGTATAGGAGCAATAACCATAGGTATCTGCAGCCAACCATGTATGGTAATTAGATGAGCTAACCACAATTAAGCTGCTGTACCAATGAACGTTATCGATCCAAGAACCTGAGCTTAAGTCTTGTGTAGCTTGGCCGATTGATGTAACACGCTTCAAGATATTCGTACCGTTGTAAACAAAACCGCTTGCTGGTTCAACATGCGTATAGGTTTCAACCGTACTGGTTCCGTAAATGATGCCGCTAACCGTAAGCGAAACATTACCGTTCGAAGGAATATTAAATTTAATGTTTACGTTTTGATTGGTAGCATAACGTTCAGGATAAGTAATCACACCAGTACCTGCGATATTGAACATTGGACTCCAATTGTCATAAAATGTGCTGTGCATCAAGCCTGCATCGACATTTCCGCTAGTTTGACCCCATCCACCCATATAAACGAAACCAGTGTCGCCATTGTAACTTGGATATCCAGTATAATTATGATCTGAAATATCCGATCCACCGGGCAGATGGGCATAAGCAGATTCCCAAGAATAGCTAGCTAATGAGGTAACGCGTCTGTAAGGACCTGTCGATGAGGTGCAAGAGGGCTGGGTGGCAGAGGCTCCAACAAATTTCCTTGTAGCTTCTGGTTAATCGTACAAGACGAATTAGACTGTACAGCGCTGGTTTCTGGCTGTGCATTTTCTAGTGTGAGTTGCCCTTCGGGATAAGCTTTTGCGCGAGGATCATTGTCATTAGGCAAGGCAAATCTTTCTTGGCCATCGGGAGTTTCATATAAGTTATCCCCGACATTTTTTAATTCGACAATGCCCTCCATCAACACGGGTTTGTTAGCGTAATATTTTCCATTTGCATCACGATATGTGACATTCTCGCGATCAGCCGGATCTAATGTTCGCATGACGTCGAGAATAACTTCACGATCATGACCTTGGATGGAAGAGTCAATAAATATGTTGACATCTGTAACATTGGGGGTTGCATCTGCAGGCGCCTCTGCAACTGCAAAGGCGCTAGATAAAGAACTGAAGGCCAAAATAGACAAAAGCGATCCGGTTAAAATCATTTTCTGAGCTTTCATGATAACAATCCTCCTCCTAATTTTGAAAATCAACTTCAAAGCTACTTAATGGGAACTGCTGGCACCTCATTATTCGAAAGCACATTTCCATTCAGTCGGTTAATCAGCATCACAATTCCAATTCACCTCCAGTGCATAACAAACCCCGCTTTTCACCGAAAGAGGGGTTTCAAAGTAAAGGTCACTTTATCCCATGCTCTTTCGGTAGCTGGCTGACAGCATGTTACAGTCCCTTTAGCTTTGCGTCACTGACTTTCATCAGTTTTGCCTTTGTCGAGAAACAACGAAGTTTGTTAATGTAATGTTCTACAATTCATATCTTACAATCATTAAATCTTATTTGATATTGGCCGATAGTCTTATTTCCTGAATATTCCGTATATGGTTCTCGATACCTACTCATCTTTATGACGTGACAGGTATTTACAGTCAACAAAAAACCGTCCGATCTGCCCAGAGGCTAATCAGGACGATCTATGTTTGTAGCATTATTTTACAAATTTTCGAGCCTTCTCAATCACTTCATCCTCAGTTACTCCAGTCACATATCGGCCATTAATATAAATAAAGGCGAAGCGAGAGCAGGGACCGCAGTAGGACTTGCAACCTACCTTAACCTCAGCATCAGGAGCAATCTGCTCTAACCTTGAGAGTGTCGTTCTCATCTTCATATGTCGGCATTTATCGCAAATACGGATATCGTTGGCCATGAAGCTATTCCCCTATCTGATCTTAATGATCATCCAAGTTGCCTTTAGATGGGTTTGTAATCACAAAGCCTTCCTCTGGGAGGAATAGATAATCAATCTTAACGCCATCTAATAAAGGCTGGTCTTTCGCTAATATAACTTCGATTTCCTTGTCGGTCATCACAACCTCGTCGTTGTCTGTAGGCATGTCCAATTCCAAGCCATAGTGAGCATGATCTCCATGAGCGTGAGTTACCATAACTCGAAGCTTCATATCCTTATTCTCTTCTGCTGCTAATTCATTCAATAGGACCTTGGCGGCACTTCTAGTGATTTTACAATTCATTCATCCCACACTCCGTAATTGTAGTAATTGCTCTTGTTCCTTTGGAACAAGCGAATAATAACTTGCGGTAAATTCACAACAAAAATAGAAAACCCGCCTATATTTTGTTGTGAAAACCGCAACTAATTATTCCGTTGTTCCTTATTGTATGAAATAAACGTGAGGAAGTCCAGAATTACACCACAAAAGCTTATTCAGAACGTTAAAGTAAGCCCGAGCACTAATAATGGACCCACTTCTCCATATATATCGCGAAATTGACTAATAGGCAATGGATTACAGCCATAGCCAGCTTCAACCGTGAAGCCAGGTCGACTGTATTCTTGGATGAACCAATCCTTATAACCTGCATCACTATCCGTTAGCTTGACTGCTTCATAATTACTTACTCTCGCCAGTTGTTCGGCCATCCGACCCGCCTGCTTCGGCTCGTAATTACGATAATTCCAATAAATTTCCCTACCTTGAGTATGAAGAGCAATCACGAGATGGAAGTCATTACGTTTAGTGAATTCCGCGATAGCGACTGCTTCAGGCTCTGACAATGGTTTGAGCCCCGGATAGTCCCTAGGTCCAGGTCCCTCTGGACTTCTGCGAAGCTTCTCCACTTCCCAATATGCAGGAAATTGATCATTCAGATCAATGCCTCGGATGTTCGATTTCCACTGCGAGAAATCGGTAGATCCTTGATTCCATTGCAACAATTGATCATAGTATGGATGACTTTCATTCATTCCACGATGGACAAGATCAACGCCATCTGGGTTGACCATGGGTACAAGGAATAATGTTGAACGATTGAATAAATCCATAGCACGTTGATGGAATATACGTTCCTCAGTTTGAATCGCGAACGCATAATCCTCCAGGAAAACCAGGAGGATCAAGCTTGTTATCCATTCATTCGCATGAAATGCGGCATTATAATGAATTCTATCTGTACCTGATCCTACCTGTATAGCAGGGATCGGCTTGCCCATAGCACTCTCACCTATATAGGATAGACGTAGGAAGGGATAGGCTCGACAGAGCTCGGTAAGGTGTTTCATCATCTGCTCATAGCCATAGTCGTCTGCTGCTGATACTATACGTTCATTCATTAAAAAACCCCTCCATAACTAGGTTCATCTACTACAAACCTATTCGAAGGTACTAGGCCTTATACCTTAGGAAGTGCCTGTGACACAGCTATAGCTTGCTCAAGGAAATGTTCGATTTCTTCACGTGTTTTTCGTAACTTACTAACAAAACGCACGACTTCTTGACCATTACGGAACACAACAAAGCTCGGGATACCTAGAATATTCAACTGCTCACTTAACTCAGGGAAGTTATCGCGATCTAACTCTAAGAAGTTCAGCTGATGGTCATACTTCTCATACACCTCCGGCATGAATGGGTCAATGTAGTGGCAGTCTTTACACCATGTCGCCTTGAATATCGCTACGGTTGGTTTATCCCCACGAATGGCGGTTTGGAACTGATCTTCAGTACTAATTGATTTCATATTACTCATCCTTTCCCTCTCACGAATTTCTTACTTATTGTCCGAAGTGGCCCCGGTAGTAAAACTACCTCTTGTTGCCGAATTACGCTGAATACGAATAATAATGCCATATAAGTAATCCCACATAGACTACCAACAATGATAGCTTGGAGCATAAAGTCCAATATGCGAGTAAAACCGGTTAGGTACGACTTAACGATCCAATCCGTTCCAAATCCTACACACAAGCTAATGATTACGGCAGTAATTAGCCCAATCCAACGACGGCCTAATACAACAATGTTCATCGATCTGCGAACTGCCACAAGGTTTAATACAGTAATGACTACAAAGCATAATAGAGTAGAAATAAGAACTCCATACATACCTATAACAGGAGCTAGTAAGAATAAACTCGCTACCTTCACAGCAATACCGATATACACATGTGCTGCAGCAACTTTCATCTTACCAATTCCATACAGTATTGAAGTGGTTGTCATCATGACAATCTGTAACATCGATGCTGCGGTGAGGATCATAATAATATCTGTTCCCTTGGTATCTGCGAATATGAAGCCGTTCAAGGGTCTAGCAGCCGTAATCATCGTAAGCACAATACCAAGCCCAATGATAATAGATAGCCAGATGACCTGTGAAGCTCGACGTCCAACCTCTTCATGATCACGACGAGCATGTGCGGACGAGATGATGGGTAATACGCTTTGGCTTACTGCGATAGCTAGAATAATCGGTATGCCCGCTAGAGATTGGGCTCGTCCAGACAATAATCCTAGTGAAATCCAAGCTTCATCAAATCCAATGTCACCTTTTAGCAGCGGAATTACAGTGGATGAATCAATCAGGTTAATAAGTGGCACCGAAAGCGCGGCCAGCGTAATAGGTATCGAGTTGACAAAAATTAATTTGTAGGTTTGGAGTAATGACATTATACGCTTTTCCTTATTTACTTCACGAACAGGTAACGATGATGCTGTGCCAACAGCTATGCGATCAGATAACTTCAGTCGGCGAGAAAACCATAGCATAACTCCAAAAGCACTTATACTACCCATCACACCACCGAAGGAAGCACCTGCAACCGCCCATTGTTGACCATAACCAAGCTCCAAAGCGAGATAGGCCAAGAACACGGCTGTAATCACTCGTGCGAATTGTTCTACGATTTGTGACATACCACCTGCAAGCATAAACTGCAAACCTTGAAAGTATCCACGCATGATTGCAATGGCAGGGAATAGCAGTAATGCCGGGGCTAATGCCCGGACGGCAAGAGTGGAATTCGGGTCACCGTTAATTCCCGCATAGAATGGAGCACCCACATAGAGTACCACAGTCATAAAAGCTCCAGCACCAATCGCAAATCCAATCGCTGCTCGATACACTCGTTTGGCTTCTTCTATATGACCAAGCTCCATTCTTTCTGATATCAGCTTACTAAGAGCACTAGGTATCCCTGCTGTAGCAATCATGAGTAACACAAAATAAACATTATAAGCAATCCCGTAAGTTGCCATCCCCGTATCACCTAGTAGATGCTTCAATGGTATACGTTGAGCAACGCCTAATACACGCGCAATCAAGGCAGCGGATGCAAGGATGATCGTGCCTTTCAGTAATGTATCTTTCTTCATCCCGAGTTGCACCAGACCCTTCATCATAATGCTTATCTTCTAACTAAACCATAACAGCCACCATATGAATATAATAATCATAAGGAGCTGCAAGATTATTCGCATAGCTGTAGAAGCAAAAAATCCGATTAGTGCTCCTACTGAAGCTTTCAGTGCTAGCTTTGGAGATGAACCGATAATAAGTTCAGCAATAAACGCACCCACGAACGGTCCCAATATTAAACCTAGACCAGGTATTGGGATGATGAAAGGTCCAATTATGATGCCGATGGTGCTCCCGATCATCGACGCTCGTGATCCACCGAATTTCTTCACACCATAAGCACCCACTGCATAATCCGCAACCATGATAATCAATAGAATCACAGTTTGAATAAACCAGAACCCGAATCCAAACGTCTCAAAACTAAAGAAAAAACCATATACAAAAAACGAACCATATATCGCAAGTACTCCGGGCAATACGGGGTACACCGCACCGATCATGCCTACAACCAGAAGAGCGATAATGAGCGACCAACCAATGATCTCTATCATTGGTCGCCTAGGACATACTTGCGGATTATAAATCCGACACCGTCTTCTTCATTCGTAGGCGCGATTACATCGGCCGCTTGTTTGATCATATCTTGCGCATTACCCATCGCTACACCAAGCCCCGCATCAACAATCATCGCCAAATCATTCATGCTGTCACCCATCGCAACAACCTCACTCATGGTACATCCAATGATTTCACACATTTTCTGAATACCATAGGATTTATTAATTCCCAGAGGATTCATCTCCATATTATTCGGATCTGAGTTCGTGATTTCTAATGTTCCCCATGAGCTAATCTCCTTGATGATACTCAACCTGAGTCGTTCGTTGTCAATATAATATCCGAACTTCAGCCACTGCTCATCCTGAGGGAAGCCATCCCAGTTTTCTCGATTATACTCCTGACTCAAGCCACTTGCCCAGAACCATATATCATGTAATTTCGCTAGGCGATACATTTCCTTAACGTGATCCTTATCCATTAACACTCTATGATACAACTGCTCTTTATTCTGCCATACCTCGCTACCGTTTACAGCCACTACAGGCGTGTTCAGCTCCAACTGTTCCATGAATGGGACAATTGACTTATGAGTTCTTCCAGATGCCAAACAAACTGCAACACCCACTTCTCCAGCTTTCTTGATCCAATATAGATTTTCTGGTGAAATGGTATTCGACTTATTAAGCAACGTTCCATCCATATCTAGAGCGATCAACCGATAATTTTTCATGACAGTGTCTCCTAAGCATCAAACATGTTTATGTTTATTATACCCTTTTCATAGAAGGTAAAAAAGGATACAGTGTAGTTACTTAATTCGACAGAAAATGACAAAATTATTCAACGAACTACTATGGAGGTGTTATTCTTGCAATCTTCATTCATCGAGATGATTAACTTACTGGCTTTTGTGTCTCTCCCAGGTTATTTGATAACCATTATGTTCAGCTTCGTATTCTGGGGTATTCCCCTACGACCTTGGTTGGATCGGATGATCTTCTTCACCTGCACCCAAGCACTCAGCGTGAATTGGCTATTCTTCCATTTGCCCTCAGGTCTGTATCTAGCAAGTTCCCTAGCCGCATTCACGCTACTGCCAATACGCGATTATTATCGCGATTACCCTGTATATGTCCAAGAAAGCAGTCCATCCAGGGAAAAGCCTACATCGGTTCATCACATCCAAAAGACAGAATACCATATTCTACCTGATTGTGTTGTTAATTGTCCAATTTCTATTACTTATTTTCTTGTTACCGATCTTCCCAACCCATGCGAATGGATTGTACTTCAGCTTAATTTTCCTTGCAAGTATATTCAGTCTTATGATTATCTTATTGGTCATGCGAGTCATTAGTCAATCTGTTGATGAGGGCGCACGAATATCACAGCAATTGCATATCGAAGATGTAAATCAGATGTTTACCGCCATTCGAGGACAGCGACATGATTTTCTAAACCACGCCCAAGTCATTCATGCTATGGTGAGTAGGCGCAAATATGATGAATTAGCACGTTATACTGCAGAATTAATCGGAGAAATTTGATCGATAACGCAATGGATGAAGCAAGCCGCTTACCTGTAGATGAACGTTGGATTGAGCTCCATGGAATCATGGAGCATGGGAAATTGATTATCACGATTCGAAACCCAGGCCATGTCATTCCTGAAGAGCACATTCAGCGAATATTTCTTGCAGGTTATTCGACGAAGGATCTGGCCAAACATAACGGCATTGGATTATCCATCGTGAAGGAAAGAGTGAATTACTATAATGGGGAAATTATCGTCACCAGCAGCGAGAATAACGGAACGGAGTTCCGCGTTGAAATTCCCAACAGCCAAATTTAGAACTCATGAGTGCTTCTGAAGTTGCTCTAGGATAATATTGATATTCCATTCCATCATCAACAGATAGGAATCACCATCTTCACCAGGCTTTCCGATTGAATCGGTGAAGATCTTGCCACCAATCGGAACACCGGTCTCATTGGAAACCATCTCCATACTGCGAGGGTCGATGCTTGTTTCTAAGAACAATACTTTAACATCCTTCTCTTTAATTAGCTCTACTACCTGACTAATCTGATCAGGACTACCTTGGTTCTCTGAATTAATTTCCCAGATATATCCTGCTTGAAAATCATAGGCAGCTGAGAAGTATTTGAATGCTCCTTCACTCGTAACTAAGAATCGCTTATCCTTGGGAATTTCATTAAATTGTTCTACAGCATCCTTGTGCAGTTGTTCCAGTTTGCTGATGTATACCTCAGCATTCTGTTCATAAACTTCTGCATGATCAGGGTCCACTTGAATCAGGGCTTCCTTCGCATTGCTTGCATACTTAATACCATTACGAATATCCAGCCACGCATGCGGATCCGTTTCACCTTCCTTGCCCTTGGTCGTCAAATATTTGGCCTCTACGCCCTCACTTAATTTGAACACTGGTGCATCCTCACCGCTTTTACCTGCTGTTACTAGCAGCTTCTCAAACCATGAATTCCCTGCCTCGAGATTAAGTCCATTATAGAAAACCACGTCCGCATCCGTTGTATTCCCTACATCTGCAGGAAGTGGGTCATACTCATGAGGGTTAGAGCCAACTGGTGCTAAGGTGTGTAAATCAACCCGATCACCCCCAATATTCTTAACAATATCGTAAATGATCGAGTATGTGGCAACGACCTGTAATTTATCATCTTTGCTATCTGTTGAATGGTTCGATCCATCTACACCGCAGCCCGCTAATACAATTAGTACGGCTAAGCTAATAACAGATATCAGTAATTTCTTCATCATTTTATATTCCCCTATCTTAGATTACTCCATGGGTATGGAGGTTATTTTATTCATTCTCGATTTCATAGAACGCCAGATTATTCCCTGCTTCGGGGATAAGGTGAAGGCGAATGTGAATAGTACTGTCGCTACGAGAACAATACATGCACCTGATGCTAGGTTATAAGTAAAGCTAAAGTACAATCCAATAATTGCTGATATCACACCAAATCCCATGGAGAGGAAAATCATGATCCATAAACGATCAGTTAATAAGTACGCTGTAGCTGCGGGAGTGATCAGCATAGCTACAACAAGCACAATGCCCACAGTCTGGAGCGAGGCTACTGTAACCATCGTCAGCATGATCATTAATGAATAATGAATCAATCGGTTCGGAAGCCCATATGCAGCAGACATAATTGGATCAAACGAGCTAACTAGCAATTCCTTATAGAAAGAATAAATGGCACTCAGTACGACAATACCCACAGCAAATGTAGTCCACATCTCGGATGTACGTACGACAAGTACATTGCCGAAGAGAATATGATACAAATCCGTACTACTCTTCATCAAGGTAATCATTATAATGCCTAGAGCGAAAGATGAAGTAAACATGATACCGATGGATACATCCTGTTTAATACGACTATTCTGACTCACATAGCCAATCCCCACAGCAGTTATCACACCGGTAAGCACAGCCCCAAAGAAAAAGTTAATCCCCAGCATATAAGACAATGCAACACCGGGTAACACCGCGTGCGATATTGCATCACCCATCAGTGCCATTCCCCGCAGGATAATGAAGCAACCGATGGCACCACAGATGATCCCGACCATAATTGAAGTTATAAGTGCCTTCTGCATATATTCATAATTCATTAATGCATCAATAAATTCCATTATACACTCACTCCGATCTGTTCCATGAATGCAAAATGACCCTTATACGCTTTGGCCAGCAGCTCGGGACGGAATATATCCTCGACTGAGCCATAACCAATTAATTCTCTATTCAATAAAATCAACTTGTTAAAGTAAGTGCTGGCCTTCGTCAGATCATGATGAACCACGATAACGGTTTTACCCGCATTACGAAGTTCTTTAAGAATACGTATGATCGTTTCCTCACTTCCTAAATCTACACCTACGAAAGGCTCATCCAAGAAATACATCTCTGGCTCTTGAGCCAGCGCCCTTGCTAAGAACACCCTTTGCTGTTGTCCACCAGAAAGCTCGCCAATTTGCCGATTGCTGAATGTTGTCATACCTACTTTCTCCAAGCATTCATACGCCAGTGCTTTCTCTGCTTTTCCTGGACGTTGGAATAATCGTAAATTGGGATACGTACCGATCAAGACGGTATCTAATACGGTTATGGGGAAATCCCAATCAATCTCACTTCGTTGTGGAACATAGGCGATCTTCTTCCTAATATCCCTTATCGAACGATCAAAGATTTGAATATCACCCTTATCTTTCGGAATTAAGTTTAATAATGCCTTGAGCAGCGTGGATTTACCTGCGCCGTTTGGTCCAATTACACCAACCAGGTTACCTGATTCTACAGAAAAGCTTATATTCCTTACCGCTTCGTCTCCATGATAGGATACGTTTAAATTTTTGACGGAGATAGCTATCATCACAATTGCCCCTTTCAAAGAAAGTATATGAAGTAACATTAAGCTTACTAAGTTGTGTTTAACTATAAATGTTTCATCAATACCTTTATTTTGATTATACACAATAATGTTGCACTTGTGCAACATTTATTTCATAAATAAACCGTTAGATCCAATTCGCCCTAACGGTCTGTTTAACACGCTATCCTAAATGTTACTTGTCATCCACCAGTCCAACATACTTATCATATGCATCGAAAATTTTACGAGCAATCGGTGCAGCCCCTAACATACCAAATCCACCTTCTGGAACAACAACAGCAACAGCTAACTTAGGATTCTCTGCAGGTGCATAAGCAATGAATACTGCATTATCTACAAGCTGACCGGCAATATCTGATTGTGATGTCCCTGTCTTCCTACGGAAGGAGTATGGGAATCCGTCAAAGCCTTGAACTGAGCTAAGCATTCCATCCTGAATCGTATCCCAATACTCTTCCGGATAATCTACTTCATTCAGAACAATTGGTTCTGTAAACTCTTGTACCACATGATCTTCATAATCCGTAATTTTCGTAACGAATTGAGGTTTTAGTCGCTTACCACGATTCGCCAGCATCGTTACATATTGTGCGAGCTGAAGTGTCGTATATTTAGCTTGTTGCCCGAATGAGGCGAATACTAAAGCTGCCTGTTCACTCGAGTTTTCGACTGTTTTGTAATAATCAATCGTTCCACTTTGTTCTCCTGGAAGGCCACTTTCTGTTAATACGCCGAGTCCAAACTGCTTCATGTAAGAATCCCAAACATCCAATGGATCTTTAATTCGACTACTCATATATAACTTATTACCAATCATCTCTGACATAAAGGTATTAGATGAATTCTTTATTGCCGTGGTTGGGGTTAACAATCCATAAGAGTGCGACTGAGAATTTTTAATTTTGGACTCATCTTTTCCATAAACGAAAATACCTGTATCCATATAAGTGCTCTTCGTTGTTATCAAACCTTCATTAAGTCCAACAAGTACGGTCAGTGGCTTGATCGTCGACCCCAAAGGAACAACTGATGTTGGGTGCTTATAAATTTCCTCTGGGATTAAATCGGGTTTTCTATCTCGAATTGCACCATTCTGGTACCTTTGTGCAATCATGTCCAGATTCGTCTGGCTTATTCCTCCACGCCATATATTCGCATCATAATCCGGCATACTAGCCATAGCAACGACATGACCTGTCTTTACTTCCATCGCCACAGCATAACCAGCAACGGCATTCTTACCTTCTGAAACATCTAGTCCTTTCGCTTCATCACTCTTCATATAATTAATATGATCTACAATTGCTTGCTCGGTCAATAATTGAACGTCTTTGTGGAGTGATAACGTCAGATTTTGACCTTTTTCAGGAAATTTAATTTCCACCGGTCCGACAATTTTCCCCTGAGCATTAATCGGATACGTTTTCGAGCCATTCTTTCCCCGCAATACGTCCTGATATAGAAATTCTAAGCCGTCAAAACCTACATATTCATCATTAGTATATTCTTTATTCCCATCTTTATACCGATCCAAATAGGAGGTTGTTATGTTCTTTGCTACGGAATGATCTCTCATGTACCCAATCAACTGAGTTGCAATAGAATTGGTATCATATCTACGTACACTTTCTTCCGTAATTTCTAATCCTTTTAGGACATCCTTATGTTCAAGTATATAGGCAATCTCGCGCTGAGATAATCCCTCTTTAATACGACGAGGCACTGATATAAGAACTGCATCCTTTGTTTCTTTCTGGTTAAGATCATAACCAACATCCATCTTACTTATGATCTCTTCACTTGTAATCAGCGGCTTACTAGGGTCGCCATCCTTCTTGAATAGCTCTGCTAGGTCTATGGCAAGCTGGATAACTGATTCTCTACTTTGTCCTGGCTCAACTCGAAAGTAAAGCGACTGGGTTGATTCGGTATAGGCAATCGGATATCCATTCCTATCGAATATATTACCGCGAATTGGAGCGATTGGCGTACTGATTGTGCTATTGCTCTCTTCTTTCAATTTCATTGCATCACTCTCGACAAACTGCAAGAAAGCCAATCGTACAACAAGAATCGAGAACAGTAAGAACGCACTGAAGAAGAAAATATTCAGTCGAAGTGCGAAGTGTCTTTTGAGATTAGCTTCATGTTGAGCGGGATCCTTCGAATCATGTATTTTGGCCATCACTACGTTCCTTTCTGTTCAGTTAGTAATATTCTCATGTATAAAGCTCTCTCAAGGAACGTATTCCATTTGACTGTATCCCATTAGCCTGTATTCCATCAAATCGGATAATACGAAGCGCATCCATCCCTATTTGCTGTGGTGCCCAAACGTCATTGGTAGCGTGGTCCCCGATATATAGGACGTCTTTCGCGTCGAGATTTGCTCTTTGTAAGGCTAAAGAGAATATTGCAGGATTTGGCTTCTCAAGACCGACCTCAGTTGAAACGATAATGGGGTCAAAATAATCGGCAATTCCTTTCTGTTCCAATATACCCTTGAGTGTAGGTGCGAAGTTAGAAATAACACCCAAACGTTGCCCTCGCCCAGATAATGCTGTTAAGCAATCAATAACATCCTCAAATAAAGAATAATGTTCGGCTGCGACGAACACATCATACATCTCATGACAGCAACGATGTATGCGATCCTCACTCCAAATATAGTAAGCTTCAAGGTGATTCATAATGAAGGTATAAATCGTTACCCAGAACTGCCGATCCGATTCCGGTGTACACACTTCATCCGTGTAATTAGACTTATTCGTGTAGAAATGATCAATTGCTTCTGTAAGTAATCCTTCCAATCTTACTGGCTCAACATGAAAGTCTTGCTCTTGCAAATAGGTTAACATAATTTCATGTGCTGCAGGGATCGTAATTAAGGTATCTCCTGCATCGAAGAACACACCTTTATAGGCTGTAATAGGTTTTATCATCGGAATCCTCTCTCAACTACACGTTTCACTGTTCCTAAGTATACATCCCAACAATCATGGAACACAATCCTAGGATTAAGTACAACACCAGCCAATCATTCGGCTACCCCTAGGCGCCTTCTATATGAGTTTCTATAAATTTATCTGGATTGAACCAATTGCTTCCACTTGATGCCCAAGTACTGTCAAGTGGGATCCACTTATTATTGTCCGATACATATACTTCATTCCAAGCATGAGGACCATAGCCTCCTCGACCGTCATAACCAAGTCCCGTGATGACCCTAACATCCAATTCAACCGAACGAGCCATCACTGCATATAATCGGGCATAATCAATACATACTCCCTTATGCGAGTTGAAGGTGTCCTCAGGTGTCTGCTCCAACCAAATATCTTCTTCCTCGTAACGTCTTACTTTTTCATGATCATAAACAATACGGGAACCTATCCAGTCATATAAGGCATGTGCTTTCTCTTCATCCGATTTCTTACCCTTCGTAAGCTCAATTGCCGCACCTGCGATATCCGCCGGGACATGCTGGTCGATCACCTCATA
This sequence comes from Paenibacillaceae bacterium, assembly GCA_040880185.1. Classification (GTDB taxonomy): domain Bacteria; phylum Bacillota; class Bacilli; order Paenibacillales; family UBA4045; genus UBA4045. The sequence continues at coordinate 48,185 of JBBDIY010000049.1, read as the reverse complement.
TTTGCGTTGCAGAATATTCTGGAATTCTTGTTCGACAGCTCTAGTGAATACAGGAACTTGCGAAGCAATGAAATCCGCTGAGAAAGGAGCTAGTATTTGACTTGCGCCTTGCTGGTATAACGAAGATCCCTGAGCGTACTGGGATAAAGAGGATTGCGGTTGTAAGGTTACATATACGAATAATATGGCCACAAGAACGAGTGCTCTTGCCACACCGAGGGTGGAACCGATAACCATTCCAATGATGCCACTAGTAATCGTCCTTGACTGTTCAAGATGCTTATGCTCACGGTTTGCACCAAATCGTCCTGCGATCATAAAGAAACTAAAGCCTAATAATGATCGGATTACGAAATAAGTGGGTATAAAAATACATGCAAAACGCAATAAAGAGAAATCACGCAACCCAGTAATAAATGTATAATAAAATTGTTTTATGGTTCCTAGCTTCTCATTAGGAATCATCAGTTGTTGATTTACTAACCAGGAGTGGAACATTGGTGAGAGTTTCCCTGTGCACTTCCATGCTATGAAGATGGCAATCATCGTCATCGCGCCATAAGCAATAAGTTGGAATAGCTGCTTCGCTGATGCTGATGCACCTCGAGCAAACCCGAGTGCCAGCGACACGATGAATACGCAAACAATCAATAACGTAATGTAATTCATTTGTAGAAGCAATTCTAGCTTGTCAACCATAATACCACCTCATTAGAGGGTTGGTATGTAATTGGATCCATACAAACCTCCCAATTTTGATATACTAATCTATTATATTAGCTTACCATAAATTCAATTGTAGAGAGAAGTGGTTAAATAAGTGGATACATCCAACACAAAGCCAATCCTCATTGTGGAAGGTAAGAACGATCGCATTCGAATAAGACAGTTACTCCCAGACGAAGAGGTCACTATCTTATGCACCTATGGCACCCCAGGAACTGAACGTTTGGAGCAATTAAAAGCTGAAGTCCAGGATAACGATGTTTATATATTCACGGATAATGATCGTTCAGGCGCAAGAATACGCGCCGCACTTCGCGACGCGTTCCCGAATGCTGAACATATTTATACACATAAAGGTTATGCTGGCGTAGAAGGTACACCGAATGAATATTTGCTTGAACGGCTTGTGAAGGCAGGTCTTATCCAACTTACAGAGTAGCATTCTTAGAGCAGGCTTTGCATATCCGCGGCTATTTGCTCCACTGTTACATCTAGATCATTAGCATTATACCAGCCACGAATCCGTCCCACGTCATCGATAAGTACGAATAAATTCCGATGCAGGAAATTTCCTTGTTGATCCTTTATAACCGATATTGCTAAATCCTTAGCCAAATTAATCGTATAGTCTTCTTCTCCACGTAAGAATGACCAACCTGTCGTATCCACATTATAATTCGCTGAATACTTTAACAATTGCTCTGTCGTATCCCGATTGGGATCGAATGTAATGGAGAAGATTGCTGTTTCATTCGCGAAGATCTCACGTGCCTTCAGCTCTGTCTGAAGCTTGGACAGCATAGCAGTCGTTGGCGGGCATACATCAGGACAATTCGCGAAGAAAAAATAAACTAACCTAACCTTTCCCTTTGTATTATCCAGTGATACTAAATTGCCCTCAGTGTCTTCTAATTGAAAATCAGGTGCTGCACCGAAATCTCTCAGATTGGAACCCGAACCTGTTGGCTTCCAAATGATAAGTACTATAACCGCACATAGGATGACAAGCGCACCAGGGAACCAAAAGCGCTTAAGCTGTTTCATCATCATCTTCCTTTCGTTATCGCAATTAAATCTGAGTTGTATCTAGAATCATAACAACAAGTGTGATGAGCAAATAATAGATTGAGAACATGAATGTCCGCTTGGCCCACCTGTTATCATCCTTCGTCACAAATCCCGCGAAGCATAATAATAACCAGAGAATTCCCATGACAAGAGCTGTAATAAAGTAATACATTCCAGCGTAATCCATGAAATATAGAAGCAATGATACAGGGATTAACAACACCACATAAGGGATCATCTGGATCTTCGTTCGCTGAACACCTTTGACTACCGGTAGGATTTGAAACCCAGCAGCACGGTATTCCTCCATTCTTCGTATTCCTAATGCCCAGAAATGAGGACATTGCCATAAGAATAGAAAACCGAATAAAATCCAAGCTCCTGCATCCATCGATCCAGTTACAGCTGTATAGCCGATAACTGGAGGCATTGCACCGGAGAACGATCCAATAACCGTACTTAGTGTGGACGTTCGCTTCAGCCATGCCGTATAAATAACTACATAAACAACCATACCGACGACACCTAACCATGCTGCCAACGAATTTGTAAGTAAGAACAGTACGAATAAACCTAAAGCACCTAGAATCGAGGCAAATATGAATACTTCTGTTGCTGATATCCGGCCCGAGGGGAGAGGTCTGTGACTTGTTCTCTCCATTAAACCATCATAATCGCGGTCTAAGAAGTTGTTAAACACACAAGATGAAGCCATAACAAGAGTTGTGCCAATCAACATATATATGAATAAGCCCCATTGTATGTCACCTTGAGATGCTACCCAGAATCCTGCGAAAGCTGCAATTAGATTAGAACGCAGTATACCTGGTTTAGTTAAGTAAATATAATCCCGGATTGAAACCGGGTGGGAAAGCGACTGATCTACCATTTAAACTCAATTCCTCCTAGTACGAATCATCAACCTCATTATTATTTCATCATAGCAACCCCAATAAATTATTACAATGTTTGCAACAGAAAGTAAGAAAGTCTTCAGTGAAATCTTCACAATCAAGTCACAAACACACTCGTATCGAAATAAACTGTTTAATGTAGACGTAGGCCTATGTTAGGCGCTCACGCAGACAACAAAAAATTACCTTAAGGAGAGAATACCTAATGATCAGTAACCCTTACTATTCAGAGGCTAGAGCTGTGCCGCAATCCTATGGGGCATATATGGGGGCCGCAATGCCAGGGGCCGCAATGCCTATTATGGCGCCTGGTATGAATACACCTCCAGGCATTCCTGGCGGCACATTCCCACCTTCAATCTCACCGGGGGCCGTTGCACAGCCCGGAGGACTTCCTATGGAAGAATCGTATATCGAGAATATACTGCGCTTAAATCTTGGGAAGGCCGCAACGATTTATATGACTTACGAGAATAATTCAGAGTGGAATGCCAAGATCTTCAAAGGTATTGTTGAAGCTGCAGGTCGAGATCATATTATCATCAGCGACCCACAAACAGGAATGCGTTATTTGTTGCTCATGGTTAATTTAGACTACATTACATTCGACGAAGAATTGAAGTACTCATATCCGACTAGGACACACTCGTATATATTTGGTTAACAAATTTCTACTATGTAAAAAGGTACGATGATGAATACCTTGCCTGAACTCTCCTCCCTGAGAAGTTCTATGGCAGGGTTATTCTGGATGATATTGGTCATATATTCCAAAACTATAGTTAGTGAGCACAAAAAATCATATATTCGACAAATACTACATACATTCTTGTGTTTCCATCCATATAATTTCCGTTCATTCATGATAAAATAGACTTATGATTTCAATACTAAACAAATCATTATGAATTACACCAGTTAAATCTGGTTAGTCACACACATTTAATTTAAGAATAGGAGGATGCCAGTTGGATACCGGAACACATCTTGTTATCGGATTGGGCTTGGCAGGATTAGCATATGTCGATCCTGTAGTTGCAGCAAATCCTGAACTCGCAACAGCAGCATTAATCGGTATCATTGTTGGCCAACAAGCTCCAGATTTCGATACCATATTGCGTTTCAAGAGTAGTGCAACTTATATAAAAAATCACCGTGGAATTTCACATTCCATTCCTGCGATAGCGATATGGTCCGTTTTGATTACTTTAGTTTTACAGCTTATCTTTAATGGATTACCATTGCTTCATTTAGGTATGTGGGTATTGATCTCGGTGTCTGTTCATGTTCTCTCGGATATGTTTAATGCATACGGAACCCAAGCATTAAGACCGATAACGAAAGAGTGGTTTGCATGGAATATTATTCATATCTTTGACCCCGTCGTATTCACAACTCATGTGATCGCTATACTCATCTGGGCGATGAAGCTAGCTGAACCCTCTATAATCTTCTCGACACTGTATACTCTGATTATCGTCTATTATGTGATACGAACATTACAGCATAACAAATGGGAGCGGCGAATGCCTTCCATCGACAAAACATACATGGATGGTGAGCACTATATGCTCATCCCCACCATCCATTATCAAAGGTGGAACGTTGTTAAAAAGAAGCTAGACGGTAATTATGCGCTAGGTGAGCTTCGTTCAGGATGGCTGCATTGGGTAGATACAACTCGTTGTGATAATCATCCTGCTATTGAAGCATCAAGATCTCATCCTGATGTCAAAGCATTCCTTAGCTTTACTTCAACCGTTTGTTCCGAAGTCAGGCATCACAACTGGGGCCACGAAGTTCGTTGGACGGATGTACGATATCGACATCGGAAAAACTATCCATTCGTCGCGGTTATATTAATGGATCACGATCTCCAACCACTTGATTCCTACGTAGGGTGGATGAATGAAGATCGTGTAGAGAAGAAATTAAATTTAAGTAGCTTCTAAACCTATTTGTTTATCTGAGAATAAAGCCCATTCGTTCCTTCACGGAGCGGAGTGTTTGTTCGGCCACAGTGCCAACACGCTCCGCTCCTTCTTTAAGAATACGTCCAATTTCACCAGATGCACGAATCGTTCTATATTTCTCTTGTAATGGCTCAATAACCGATACGACATGTTCAGCCAAATCCTTCTTGAATTGACCATATCCCTGTCCTTCATACCTCGATGCAACTTCCTGTAGCTTTATCCCTGCGCAATTTGCATAAATGGTCATCAGATTACTGATTTCGGGTTTATTCTGAGGATCGAATATAACCTCATGCCCAGAATCGGTAGTAGAGCGTGCAAGCTTCTTACGAATCTCATCGGGGGTATCAAGTAGCCCAATGTAACTACCAGGATTCGGATTGCTCTTGCTCATCTTCTTCGAAGCATCATCCAATGACATAATCCGCGCACCGACTTTAGGAATAAAAGGCTCAGGTATCTTAAACGTGACACCATATTTCTGATTAAACCGCCCCGCTAAATCACGTGTAAGCTCCAGATGCTGCTTCTGATCCTCACCTACTGGGACAAGATCGGTATTATATAACAGAATATCAGCCGCCATCAGAGCGGGATACACAAGCAGTCCTGCACCAATCGATTCCTTACCAGCAGACTTATCCTTGAATTGGGTCATTCTTTCTAATTCACCCATGTAGGTTTGTGTTATTAACAACCAACCTAACTCAGCATGGGCAGGAACATGGGATTGCAGGAAAATCGATGCCTTACTCGGATCGATGCCTGCTGCAATGAATAATGCAGCTACCGATTCCGTCTGCTCGCGAAGCGATGCTGGCTCTTGGGGAACTGTAATGGCATGAAGATCTACAACCATAAAATAACATTCGTGCTCATGCTGCAAGGCTACAAAATTCTGCAACGCCCCAATATAATTACCCAATGTTAATGTTCCACTTGGCTGAATTCCTGACAAGACTCGTTTCATAAATGTGCCCTCCAAAAGTTATTTGAAAAACAAAAAGACCCCTCGCCCGTAAGGGACGAGAGGCCGTGGTACCACCCTTGTTCGTTTCCAAAAATCAGAAACCTTCATGTTCCTATAACGAGGAACAACCGTCCGATCTACTGCACACTGCCCATCTTCCTGGACATGTGGTTCAATCTTCTGCTCCGAGACCCATTCGAACGCGATTAACTGTCGATTCACACCAACCATCGACTCTCTGAATAGTTAAATAGCGCCTACTTACTCCCATCATTGCATCCATATCCAATTTTCAAATCCGTAATTTCATTCATTATACATCGCTCAGTATGATTGTCAACTTTCAACCTTGCTTCCATATTCGCCATGCCGAAATTTACCAATACGATCATCGTGTAAATTGTTAATAATTGATCATACTACCTAATGGAGGTGATTATTATGGCACAAGGCCAAAGTCGTTCAAGCAATACGCTCGTCGTACCTCAAGCAAATGCAGCACTAGACCAATTGAAGTTCGAAATAGCTCAGGAATTGGGCATACAAATTCCGCAGGATGGGTACATGGGCTTTATGGCAACAAGGGATACCGGTGCAATTGGGGGACATATTACCCGACGTCTCGTACAGATTGCTGAGCAGCAACTTGCAGGAAACTTTTCGAAAAAGTAATTGAATAATGGAAAAGCTATCCGAATGCCCTTAGGAATTGGATAGCTTTTTTGTGATATTATAAGCTCTTATTTATTCGTATGCAAATGATTCATGTTGTAATTAGATTCCGAGAATATGCTAGTATCCAAAGAGTTGTCCTTTACCACAAATTCCAATTGGATTTCACCATGGGTCCATTTCTTCTTCTGTAACGATTGGATACCAATGTGGCGCAAAGCTTGTAGATGCTGCTCTGATAAGCCTGGTCCATCATCCTTTAACGAATCGTCTTTACTCCCAACGAAATCATGCTTGACTCCAAACTTGCCAATCAGATTATTGCGGATTTGCATGAATATGGTTCCTGACGCAAGTGATGCTAGCTCATCTCTGAGTTCGCGAAAAACCATCTCCATCTGGCGGTTTAATGATAATGTCTCCAAGATCACTTAAATTCCCTCCTTTCATCATTTTTTTCAATCGTATGTAATAAAATAGGTCGTAAGTACTATTATAATGAGTTTATATCCCTATTACAACAATTATTTACATAATATTCCCTAAAATAATGAAATTTTCATTGTTACGACAATAGACCATTTGGATATGTCGATGTTATAATAGGAAACAACATCATTCTTTTCTAAAGGGGACTACATATGAACTGGTTGAGCGAGAAATCGTTTAAGGCTAAATTGCGTTTAGGATGTTTTGCAATTGTAATCGTTATCTCATTATTAATGCTTGTCGCAAACCTGCTCCAAATACCTATTTACCTCACAATTGCCATCATTATTGTAATTGTTATTAGTACCTACCCTCTTGTTAATCTTTTTGAGAAAACGCTTACTGAACCGATCGATGCTATCTCGCGAATTGCCTTGAACATTTCCAAAGGAGACTTCTCGCAGAAAGTACATATTTTCTCTAATGATGCAATGGGTGAGCTGGGGAACAGTTTCAACAAGATGATGGACAAGCTCAGAGATATCCTTACAGAAACCAGCGGAATTACGAAGCATGTATCTGAATCTAGCCGACAGATTTATAGTCGTAATCAGAATCTGAAAGATGTTCTAAGTCAGGTGACCATATCATCAGGTGAACTAGCAACTGGGGCTTCCCAAATATCGGAGGATGTTGGTAGTATCTCAACTTCCATTAAAGATATTGAACAGAAGGTAACCTCATATGCTCATTCCACAAAGGCAATGAATGACCGCTCCGTGCAAGCTGTAAAGCTAGTTGAAAAAGGTCGATTCGCTGTTGAACGACAAGGAGAAGGAATGAAACGTAATGTGGATGCTACTAAGGCTGTTGCAGATACCATTGAGCAATTAGCTAAACAAGCACAAGGGATTAGTAAGATCACAAAATCAATCTCAGAAATTGCTGAACAAACGAACTTATTGTCACTGAATGCTTCAATCGAGGCAGCAAGAGCTGGTGAGCATGGTAAAGGCTTTGCCGTTGTTGCTCAAGAAGTACGTAAGCTCGCTGAAGAATCCACTTCATCCACTAAAGAAGTATTCAATCTCGTTCGTTCGATTGAACAAGGAATTGCCTTAGCTATTCAGAACATGGATGCAAACCAAGAAATCGTATCCGCTCAGAATGATCTAATTAGCGAAACGGAGAAGGTGTTCCAGGAAATTGTAGGCAGTGTTACATTTATCACCGAGCAGATCAGCTCATTCTCTAAAGAAAGCGAGAATATGCTTGATAGCGCTAAACTCATCTCGGCAGCCATGGAGAACATCTCCTCGATCACACAGCAATCTGCTGCTGGGACTGAAGAAGTATCAGCGTCGATGTCGGAACAGATTGACGCCGTACAGTCCATGGTCGAACAAGCTGAACAAATGCAACAAACCGTTGGTCAGTTACAACGTACGATCTCCGTATTTAAGATGTAATTAACTGCCTCATAAATCAACAATCAAAGATAAACGCGCTCGCCCTTTTTAGGACGAGCGCGTTTTCTATATATCCATATTGCGTTATTCTCACTCTGTTAACTGCAGGAATAATGTGACATCCTCCACTGTTTGATCTACCGCAGCCTGCCAAAAGTCAGGCGTCGTTAAGTCAATACCTAGGTGCTTGGAAGCCAACTGCTCAACTGTCATAATTCCTGTATCCCTAAGAAGGGCTACATATTTCTCTGCAAAGCCAGAACCCTCTTCTATGGACTTGGCATAAAGTCCTGCACTGAACATATATCCGAAGGTGTACGGGAAATTATAGAAGGGAACATCGGTTAAATAAAAGTGAAGCTTAGCTGCCCAGAAGTGCGGGTGGTACTCAGCCAATTCATCACAATACGCTTCTTTCTGAGCTTGAATCATCAATTCATTCAATTGTTTCGCACTGACTAAGCCTTCTTGGCGTTTGCGATAAAATTCATTCTCAAACAAGAATCTCGCATGGATATTCATATAGAATGCAACGGATCGCTGAATCTTATCCTCTAGCAGACTAATCCGTTCTTGATCTGTCTTAGCCGCACGCACTGTCGCATCCGCTACGATTAATTCCGCAAAGGTCGAGGCGGTTTCTGCAACATTCATCGCATAATCCTGCGTGAGAACAGGAAGGTCATTCATCACATGCTGATGATAAGCATGACCTAATTCATGTGCAAGCGTGGAAACATTAGAAGCAGTTCCAGCATACGTCATGAATATACGAGTTTCTTTACTCATCGGGAACGATGTGCAGAACCCCCCTGGTCGCTTGCCTGGTCGGTCTTCGGCTTCGATCCAACGCTGCTTGAAAGCTGATGTAGCAAACTCGGCCATATCTTTGCTGAATACTCCGAATTGTTCAGTTATCAATTCGGCTGCTGTCTCGAATGAATAGCTGCTTTGCACACTCTCCAGTGGTGCATCAACATCATGCCAGTTTAAACGCTCTACACCTAACAATTGAGCTTTTCTGCGTAAATATTCGATAAACGGTTGTTTATTAGCCTCGATGACTTCCCACATCACGTTTAACGTTTGTTCACTCATCCGATTCATGGATAATGGTTCCTTAAGGATGGAATTCCACCCCCGCCGCTTATAAACACCTAATCTAAAACCTGCTAAGTGATTCAGTGTGTCTGCGCAATGATCAGCCTGCTCAGCCCAAGCCTGCTCCCATAACCCAAATACTTTTTCTCTAACAGCACGATCAGCATGGTGTAGTTGGTTGGCAGCCTGACCCGCGGACCAATCTTGCTTTATACCATGTTCATCTTCATAGGTAATCACGATATGACGAACCACGGTATTATAATGCTCACCCCAACCATGATAGCCATCTACTGCTAGCTCATTGATGAGTGTCTCCATAACAGGGGGCAGCTTATCCTTCGCAAGCTCTCTTCTTTCCTGTAAAGGGTACTCCACGCTACGTATGAAATCATATTGGCACAGCTGTTTCCATTGCTGATCATTAATAGTCAGAAACCAATCTTCCCAATAATTCATTGCAGAAGCGTAATCTGCATACAGACTTTTAATAATACCGGTTAACTTCTGGGCTTCTTCATCGTTCTGATCTTGTGCATTCACGCAGGATACGAATGAATCCGCCTCTCTCAGAGCACCAGTTATAGACTGTATTGAGGCCAGAAGCGATTGCCATCCGTTCTCATCATCAACCGATATTCGCTCAGCAGTCAATACTGAGGTCAGTTGAACTAGCTCAGTCTGAAGCCGTGTAATATGATCTGCGAATAGAGGGGATGTACTCCCTCCTGGGAACATCTCCAATTGCCAACTTTGATTTAAAGAATCCAACATTCAATCATCACCCATCATTTGATTTGATAATAGATTACCTTAGATGTAAACTTAAGTTATTCTCCCGAATCGAGGTCATTCCATGCAACCCTTACAAATTTCTGCTGAAACAGCCATTAAATTATCGAAACAGCTTAACATTCCGATTGAACATTTGATGCATATGCCTAAACATATTCTACTACAGAAATTAACTGAACTAGCAGCAATGGAGCAGAAAAAAGACGACGGAGAAAATTCCGACGCCTAAGCTTTCTTCTCTTTCATCTCATCAGGAAGCTCCATCTTCGCAGCAATCATATCTTCTCGGGTTGCTGCCCATTGCTCCCTGCATGCCTTGATCATGGAAGCATCCATAATTCGTTTATCATTAACAACTCTCGTAAACCAACGGACGGCATCATTATAATTACCTAGTCTACGATGAAGTTCACCGATCAAATACATCAATCTTGCATTATTTAAATCCATAGCTTCCGTTTCGAAAACTTGAATATAGGCATCAAGGGCAAATTTCATAAATCTAAACTCATTTACTTGATCTGCCTTCTCTCGATGTAACCATGAGATGTGATGGAGTATGCCCGCTATAACTCTTGGCTTCTCCTCCTTGATCTGGCAGCATATTAACCCCAGCTTCATGGTTTGAACTGCATCATCCCACGTTCGTTCCCCACTGTAATCACGCATTGACCATTGTGAGCCTATCTTCTCCTTGAAGACAACCTTCTGCTCCTTCGATAATTTGTTCTCCGTATGCTCCGTCGTTGCGAATCCACAGAACGGACATACCCTCACAACATAATAATCAGGGTTGACCGTCTTGTAATGACTGTAAAAATCAGTGTCCTTAGCAAAGGGCTTCTTAAAGCTTGGACGTACTCTTGATGAATTGAATGAATTTTCACAATTGATACAATTTATATTGACTAGAAACAGCGGCTCCAACTCCAACAGAACCCCTCCTTAGTAAAATGAATAACTGATAACCCTGTTCATATAGATCAAAGGTAACACATTTAATATGAAAAACAGTTCTATAGACTCAGTTATTTCTATTATAGCATGCACAAACATAGGATAATAGTAGATCCTGGTAGGACTTCTTACGAGCTTTTCATAGCACAATTGAGAGAGGAATCAGATGCCCCTATCTACGACTTATAAATATATATTCATGTTGCTACCTTGGGTCATTGTTCTGTGCTTGATGCCTTTATATCCTGAGCAATCTCTAACTTCAGCAATTCAAGGCATCTCCATATGGTGGGAAGTCTTATTCCCTGCATTGTTCCCATTCTTCGTCATCTCTGAGCTATTACTTGGACTTGGTCTTGTTCATTTCATTGGAGGGTTATTCGATCCTATGATGCGCCCAGTCTTCCGTATTCCAGGCTACGGTGGTTTTGTAATGGCGATGGGATTTGCTGCTGGTTATCCGGTGAGTGCAAGACTCACATCACAGCTCTGGGAACAGCAATTAATTAATCGTGATGAAGCCGAGCGTCTTGTAGCCTTTACAACCACATCAGACCCTATCTTCCTCATTGGAGCAGTCGCGGTCGGCTTCTTCCATAACCCTGGCTTAGCTGTTATATTCGCGCTCTCCCATTACGGGGGAGGAATAATATTAGGCCTACTAATGAGATTCCATGGAAAGATTAGCCCCAATACCCTACCTCAGGGAGAGAAAATACGAGGCTCGCTCTTGAAGAATGCTTTTCTTGCTATGCATCAAGCACGAATTCAGGATGGACGTTCATTAGGTGTTATGCTGCAACAAGCCATTCAAACTAGCTTAAAGCTAGTATTTGTGATAGGTGGACTTGTCATTTTCGTCTCCGTTATTCTCAAGCAACTGTCCTTAATCGGGATCATGAATTTAACCTATGCGATCTTCGCCTTTCTCTTCCAACTTATTCATCTGCCTAGCCCATTATCTCCTGCCTTTGTAAATGGGTTATTCGAGGTAACCTTGGGGGCTAAAGCTGTCGGCGGAGCAGTACCCGCTATCCCTCTCATTCATAAAGTAGCAATCGCATCTTTTATCTTATCCTGGGGAGGATTATGCGTACATGCCCAAATTACAAGCTTACTCACTCAAACCAATCTCCGCTATACTCCTTTCGTAATTGCACGACTCCTCCATGGTTTCATTGCTATGTTGCTTGTTTACATACTCTGGAATCCAACAGATTCCTTAAGAGCAGCGATACAACTGGCCATTCCTGTGAGCAGTACGAATACGTTTGATCCTTCTTTTCAATTTAGTTTAATGATTATCTTAGTAATAGCCATCCTTCCTTTACTGCTTATCCCCATAGCTTATCTTGCCTTTACTACGTTCCGTTGGATGTTCTATTCTACAACAGATCGTTCAGATGAGTAATGCTATTGTTGTTTTCAACCTACATATTGATTATGATGGAATCATCTATCTAGAAATGAGGAGAATACTTTGCTGAACTATTATGTAGTCAATCGTGGCGATGAAGATTCTGTCCGACTTACCGAACAATTCCATCAGTTGGCATCGGTATCCGGAATGATAGAAAACGAGAAAACGCCTGATATCGTCGTATCCATCGGCGGTGACGGCACTTTATTACAAGCATTCCATACATATGCTGAGCTGTGGGAGAAAGTTTCCTTTGTAGGGGTCCATACAGGTCATCTAGGTTTTTTTGCAGATTGGAAACCCGAGGAAATTGAACAGCTTGTACACTTCATGGCCAATCACACACTGGGTAAGGATATTCGGATTGTTCACTATCCTTTAGTAGAGATTGTGATAACAACAAGAACAGAATCGACCACCTATTATGCACTTAATGAATTTACGTTGAAGGGCGAACAAGGAACACTCGTCGCACAGCTTAATATTAACGATGAGATGTTCGAGATGTTCCGAGGGGACGGTATATGTGTATCCACTCCATCAGGGAGCACTGCATATAACAAAAGCTTAGGCGGGGCAATCATTCACCCATCTCATGAATCGATTCAAATCGCTGAAATTGCATCTATAAACAATCGTGTATTCCGAACATTAGGTTCTTCTATGATTCTACCAAGTCACCATCATTGTGATATCATTCCCCTGACAGGTCAAAAACTACAACTTTCTATTGATCATATCCATAAAGACATGGTGGATGTGGACAATATTCGTTGTAGTGTCTCTGTCCGGAAGGCTAGCTTTGCCCGTTATCGTCCATTCCCGTTCTGGACACGAGTTAAGGATGCATTCATTAATAATGATAATGGCTCAAGTCAATAGTACTCGACCTATTCCGATGGGTCATCCTCGATGGGTACTGCTAGTTGTCGCTCTTCTACTTGATCTGGGTTGTGACTCCGTTCTATAACAAAATAAGCACAACCGAAATTACAATACTCATTAATATAATCCTGCAAGCTGATAATATTCGTATCTTTATTTGCTTTGGAGCTGTTCTCCTTAAAGAAGCCTTTCAATCGCAACTGGCTATAGCCCCAATCTCCGACTATGTAATCATAGCGATCCAACACATCACTGTAACGTTCCTTGAATGCATCAGGGTTCCATCCATCTTTATGCTCAAAGGTGAGCTCATAGGTTTTGTCATTAATTTGGATCATGATGAATGTCCCCCTCAAGAATTATTTCATTGCTGCAACGGTTTCATTCGCTGCTTGGAGCTGTTCATGGGCATGGTAGGAGCTACGTACTAAAGGACCAGATTCGACATGACTAAATCCCCTCTGCATGCCTTCATTCTTTAAATCAAGAAATTCGTCCGGTGTGTAATATTTCTTAATTCTTAGGTGTGTTTTTGTAGGTTGCAAATATTGACCTAGAGTTAGAATATTCACATTAACTGTGCGAAGATCATCCATCGTTTGAACAATCTCTTCTGTGGATTCACCAAGCCCAACCATGATGCTAGATTTCGTTGGTATCGTGGGGGCCATCTGTTTGGAACGAGCTAATAACTCAAGAGAGCGAGCATACTTAGCTTTGGATCGCACTCGATCAGACAATCGTGCTACAGTCTCTATATTATGATTCAACATATCCGGTTTGGCCTCTAACACAGTTAACAATGCATGTGCATCGCCCTGAAAATCAGGAATTAACACTTCTACGCTGCAGAGTGGTGAGGAAAGACGGATTTGTCTAATCGTCTCAGCAAAGATCGATGCTCCTCCATCAGCCAAATCATCCCTAGCCACAGACGTGACGACTACATGCTTCAAACCCATCTGAACAACGGCTTCAGCTACACGAATAGGTTCTTGTACATCTAATTCAGTAGGTAAACCCGTATTGACTGCACAGAATCGACACGCTCTTGTACAGATGCTTCCGAGAATCATGAACGTTGCTGTTCGACTTGCCCAGCATTCATGAATATTCGGACACTTGGCTTCTTCACACACAGTATGCAGTGTGCTGCTCCGCATAATTTCCTTGAGTTGCTTGAAATTCTCACCTTTTGTTAATTTTATCTTAAGCCATTCCGGCTTTCTCTCTAGTTGATCGGTCGGCAATACAATCTTCTCCTTCCGTTTGAGGTTCAATTAAGGAACCCGTCTTTTGTATTATAGCATGAATGGTCAAACATTCCACATCGTTCCCCATTCTGTTATGATAAGTAGACTATACATGCATCTATAACTATAGGTTGAGGTGAACAGTAGTTGAATCTAGAACATATTCTTCATCAAGTTAAATTAGGTGAGCTCGAACCATCCGAAGCTGCCAATCAAATTAATCAATTATCATCAGTGAGTGGAAGGGTATCAGATCTCGGCTTCGCTCAGCTAGATGTTGATCGAGAGGGACGAACAGGGTTCCCTGAAGTCATCTATGGGGAGAGTAAGTCAGCAGAGCAGATTGCAGCTATCATCACGGAGATGAGAAAGTTTAATGATCGTGTAATTGCTACACGTGTAGACGCTGATAAAGCATCCCAAGTGATGTCTTCTATACCTGATTTAACTTATCATGCTGAGGCTAGAATTTTACTCTGGCTTAAGAATACCCCTATCATTACGGACTCGTCCTATATCGCTGTTGTCTGTGCTGGAACCTCGGACGTGCCAGTAGCAGAGGAGGCCGTTATTATTGCACAGTGTATGAATTGCCGTGTCGAACGAGTGTATGATGTGGGTGTAGCAGGCATACATCGTCTCTTTGCGCAGTTACCTATCATCCGTGGTGCTGCTGCTGTCATTGTGGTAGCAGGTATGGAAGGTGCGTTAGCTAGTGTTCTTGGCGGCCTGGTTTCACGACCTGTAATCGCTGTTCCTACGAGCTTTGGATATGGAGCAAGCTTCCAAGGCTTATCTGCGCTATTATCCATGCTGAACGCTTGCTCTCCCGGTATTGTAGTTGTCAATATTGATAACGGCTTCGGTGCAGGATATTTTGCTGGAATGTTAATATCAAATCAAGGAAAATTGGAGTGATTATGAAGTGAGAATTTTATATATTGACTGTTTCTCGGGAATAAGCGGAGATATGACGATAGCTGCGTTAGTAGATGCGGGTGCGAACAAAGCTTACATCGAGCAACAATTACTTAAGATCGATTTGGAGCCATATACATTGGAGTGGAAAACGGTTGTCAAATGTGGGATCACCGCTCTCAAATTCAATGTGATCCCCAGTCCAGCTCATCCACCTGTACATCACCGACATTATAGTGCGATTGTGGATGCCATTCATAAGGCGGACTTTAATGAGAATGTAACTCGAATAAGCTTAGCCATCTTCAAGAAAATTGGATTAGCTGAAGCGAAAATTCACAATATTCCATTGGATAACGTACATTTTCACGAGGTGGGTGCTATCGATTCTATCGTAGATGTTGTAGGAACAGCATTAGCTTTGGATTCCTTGCAAATCGAGAAGGTCATTAGTGCACATGTGCCTCTTGGCTCAGGTAGCGTTGAATGCGATCACGGATTCTATCCCATACCAGCTCCTGCAACTTTAGAGATGATGAAGGGGCTACCTATCGCCCCGACCCCCTTCCTCAAGGAGATGACCACACCAACAGGTGCTGGCATTATCTCCACCTTGGCTGAAGAGTTCATGAGAGGCCTACCTACGATGGTAATTGAATCCATTGGTTATGGTGCAGGCACAAGAGATTTGCCACAGCATCCGAATGTGCTCAGAGTGATTGTGGGAGAAGCCGATGATCTAATGCAACAATGGCAACCGCCATATCCACTTGCCCACGAGGATCACGTTCATCATGAGCATTCTCACGAGCATTCTCACGAGCATTCTCACGAGCACGGGCATTCACATGAGCACACTCAAACTCCAAAAAACCTTGATCAACAAACGGGACATAAGCATTAGAGCGAAAATGAGAGTGTCAATTAAATATCCATTCATACCCACTCCTTATCCCATTTCGGATTTCTTCTCTAAGGATCTCTAGAACAATTCTGGCCTTCTTCTCGGGATAGGTCGTTCTCTATTTTCTCATAGTTTTATTTTATCTTATTTTTAGTATTTTGTGTCTAACCTAGGGGTACATTATATCAAGCATCCTCAATCAATGGCGTTTATCCAAAAATCAGGTCGAGTTAAAATTGATTCAGCAATCCTTTCAATACGATAAGCAGTCATTGATTTATGAATCGGAGAACGTTCTTGACCCATGTAAACATGTAAACAGGATAATGGATCAATGACCAGTTGCAATATTATAACGAACTGCTACAGTTGACCAAGGGCAGAACACTATTGTTTTCTACAAACTTCATATGCAAAAAGTTGCAGAGCCGTAGAAGGAGATTGTGATTTACTCCAAGTTTCGTTCCTTCGCCAATGCAGAATACCAAGGCACTCTTTCACAAGTGCCTTGTATTTAATCATTGACTGTCATTAGTCTGAGTTCTTATCTAGTGTCCTTCCTTTAACAAGGATATATTGCAGGGTTTCTTTCTTACCATCAATAATTCCCGGATTTAATGTCCAGGTATACTCAACAATTCCGTCCTTTTCTACAAAAGGGCGTTCACGATCAGCTTTATCAAATTGCGCGGAATTTTCAAAAATAAAATATGGATGAACATCTTCCGCACCTTTCAATATCTTGGTTCCAGAAATATTTTTTGATTTTATTTTCACTGTATTTTGAGTTATATTATAAACGTATGATAAAGGCATAAATGCATTATTATTCTGAACTGGCCCTTCGAAATGGTCAAGTTCTTCCCAATTCTTAATCATATCAGTCTGCATCAAACCTTCACCTGACAATGAATACAATTTATTAGTTTGATCCCATTTACTTTCAATGTTGAGATTCTTAATGAGTGAGCTAAGTGGTATAAACATTGAATTTTTGTAAATAACTGGGCGGGTATCCAGTTCTGAGTTTTCTTCATTTACGGTTACCGCTTTGGATCCTATTTGATATGTAACGGTTTTTCCCTCGATTTTAATCGTCGCTATTTTTGTTTTCGCATCATAACCAACTTTTGCTCCCAGCAACTCACTGATTGAACGTAAAGGGATCATTATACGGTTTTGTGTGTCCAAATAGGGCGCTTTTGGTGTCGTATATAATACATAATAGTCATTTACCTTCAGTAACACAGGGGTTGTTGTTACAGAGGCATCAACTGTTTTAGTTACTTGTGTTGACCCAAGAATTAGAGAAGACAACAAGCATAATGACAAAGTAATTTTTTTCGAAGTTTTCATTGTTAGTATCTCCTTTATTCAAACTTATGTTATGTTTTTCTGTACTATTCTAAGGACCATTATTCAATTGTAGAAATCCTTTGGTTACAAGAAAATTCGATAGTAACATATTTTTTGTTGAAAGGTCCTAAATTATTCCCATCGCTCACCTCCAAAGATTCTATTTATTGTGTACCATTTGTAACAATATTCTAATTATTAGACGCTGAAATTATCCTTAAAGTTACGTCTGGAGTAGAATGTCTGTCTGCTCTAACTAGAGAGTCGTCTCATAAAATTGAAAATATAATGTCCCCCTCTTAGAATGTGTCTGACCACCGAATATAACGGTGGTCAGAATTTTAACAAACTATATAGATTTACAAATTAATATTATCAGTTTCTTCCCCAGCATTAACATAACTCACAGTCACGACAGTTGAATTGGGATAAGAATGATAGCCACTAAAAGAGTCTGTTGCTTGATCAGTAGAGACCCAAGCATGATTGGATGTTGAACTTGTTCCAATATAAGTACTATACCAATGAACATTACGTATATGGGAGCCAGTAGTGAAACTTTCGGTGGTTTGTCCGATTGTTGTCATTCGCTTAATAATGTTTCCGCCGGTTGTCGAAAAACCTGGAGCACTATATACATATGTCCTTGTAATTTGAAGCCCCGTTGACTTTTCAATTCCGGCAAAATACATAGAGATTTGTCCTGTTCCAGAAACCCAAAATTTCAAGAATACATTTTGAGATTCAGATAACCGTGGCGTTTGGCCATATGCGGAACCGTTAATTTGAAGCATTGGAGCCCAGTCGTGGTTAGTAGTTCCATGCATAAAGCCTGCGTCTACAGCAGAGCCGGTGTTACCCCATCCACCTGTATAAACATATCCTGTATCCCCGTTGCCACCCGCAGCATTATTGTCAACCATATCTGTTCCGCCAGGCAAATAGGCGTAAGCAGAAGCCCAGGTATAGTTAGGTTTCGAAAATACCCTGCGGTATGGTCCCGTTCCTCCACTTAAAGATGGGTAAGAAGCAGATAAAATTTTGACAGGGTCCTTTTTAAAATAAGAGAAGGGATTAACCAAAGCAGAATTTGCTAAAACAGATGGGACTTTATTCTCTGTTGGTTTCTCACCTTGATCTGGGAAAGCAAACCGATTACCTTTGCCATCTTCAAAAAGATTATCTTTAATTTTTGTTAGTTTTTCTACTTCTTTCTTAAGTTCAGATTTATTGGCATAAACTTTTCCATTTTCATCGACATAAATAACGTTTTCTTGCTCTTCTGGAGACATGTTTTGCATAACCTGTTCCATGACTTGACGTTCTGCACCTTGAATATCATCTTGGATATTCAGTTTTTCTTTTGCTGAAACGAGATTTGCTGTCGAAATAAAAGAAAGTAGTGTAACTCCAATAATAAATTTTTTCACTTTTTCATCTCCTATTATTTTGTATATGACAGCTGGCCAGCTTATCAACTGAAAAATTGAAAAATTGTCAATAAACTTTAGTATTTTAAAAATCTATTGACAAATAGAAGTATACATCATTTCCCAGTATCTGTATATAACATATTTTTTGATTTTCGGCAAAATATGGATCTTGTATGG
The DNA here is from genome assembly GCA_040880185.1 of Paenibacillaceae bacterium. Classification (GTDB taxonomy): domain Bacteria; phylum Bacillota; class Bacilli; order Paenibacillales; family UBA4045; genus UBA4045. The sequence continues at coordinate 28,762 of JBBDIY010000049.1, read as the reverse complement.
GTGGGGCTTCTTGCGAACAAAGGTCCATCGTTATACTGCCGAATTGCTTCACCAATTGTTTCAAGTTCACGACCATATTCACTATCTTCACATCGGAGCGACGTTTCTCCCGTGAGTGAAACCTAGCACGACCAAGTCCGTTATGGTTTTTCCGTTCAATAGCAGGTCAGGATTGGAGCAGGGCTTTTCCTTCTTCCGTCTCATTGTATTTCTTGGCTATCTGAAACTCTTCATTAATAATTACTAATGAATTTCGTTCGATCAGTTCGAGTATTGTTCGTGCATATCTGCTGCTTCGTGCATATCTGGCAAATCGATTTGGAAAATTTGTACTGTGTTCCTTCTTGCTTTTCATTATAATTTCCTTTTTGGGTCACTTGTCCAGCGGTGCAAGTAATGGACTTGAGCTCTGAGTAATCGGTGGACTGTTCATTCAGAAACAAGCCCGTAGGAATAGCTAATTTGCTGAAGGGGGGCGACCAATGAAATACCGTCTGTAGTGAATGCTTGCCGGTGACTACCGTATCCATAAGCGGAGTCGGCGACAACCGTCAGTGGTTTCACTTTTTGTTTCTGGCTTATCGCTTGAATCAATTCAGACAAACGATCACCATCCTTTTCATTTCCTGTACAATGCCATGAAGAGCTGATGTAACCACCTGCACCTTGTCACCCATGAACTTCGTATGTTTGTTTTTGGTCCCCTCTCTCACTTCGGGATCCACTGCATTGATGATACGATCCTTAGGACGTTGGTCGCGGCTCAACTTTTTATGAGGCTCGTCAGGATTCGTCGGATCCTTCGGGCTAACGTTCTCGGTTAGAATACGATACAAGATGGTCTGTAGTTCAAACGAATTTCGCTGTTGCTCAAGCTTAGCCCATGACCAGAAGATCGAACGGATTTCTTCGCCTTCAAACTAGTGGAGTAATCCATAGGCAAGAACAACAAGCTCGTTGAAAGTCGCTACCCATTCTTCCGGTGATGTAGCGGCGGGAGTGTCTATCAATGATTGCAGAGGCAGATCAATTTGAACCTTGTGAAAAAGAAACGAATGCGCACGTTTAAACTGATTAACCACGCGAAGGATCGCTTGTTTGATGAGACGATAAGCAAAACGTCCTGCAATGTTACCGTGGGTGGGAAAAGAAATCGACTAACCAAACATCTTTGTTATCGCCCACCCCATAGCCCTTGTTTTCTAGCTTGAGCCAGAATGTAATGATGGCATGCATCAAACAGATTGGATCCGACTCGGTCTCGATCAAGACCATGAGTGCTATGATCAAATCCGACAAAGCTGACAGGAACATCTAAGAATCGTTTGATAAACAAATCACCGATGATCTTCTCTTCCATAGCACGATCAGACAGATTGTAATACCGCTGAATGATATGGAGTTTTAGCTTCAGAGAAGGCGCAGACGGGGCCCACGAGAAGAGTAAAGTGGCGCACAGATTTGATCAGCAAAACTGAAATCGATAAATTCTTTATTCCGGCTCCAAATTGGATGTTCAGGTAAAACCGAAAAGACTTCAAGATCACCGAAAGAAATTTGATCAAGCTGTTTATAGGTCACGCGCGCCCCGGACGGAAGTAATACAGTGAATAACGGAGAAAAAAGGCGATTTTCATTGTAATTTGATTAAATTAAAATACCTGATTCGTATTTTTGAAAGTGAAGAGTGAAAAGATGGTTTGCCGCGAGAGTTTTGGCTTTAAGTTCCATTCCTTCAATTTATATAATCTAGGAACTTAAAACAAGGAAAAGTTTTCGTAAGAAAACTACTTCGGGAGCATATGCTTCTGAGTTTAAGCAAACCATTTTTCACTCGTAACGAAACAAAACGAATTAATCGACAGTCTCAAAATCCGCCCTAGAGAGTACTTTGAGTACGGAAAGCCCGCTGTTGAGCGGGCATTAAACTTCAGTTTTTCTTCAAGAATAGCTTCTTCACTTCTTCATATACCTGCTTCAAGGGAACCTGATGATTTCTTGCAATGGCCTCACATTCCTTGAATTCTGGTGCATATTGAATCAATTTACCCTGATAGTATCCAGCTTTTACATGGACAGGTCCCCACGAAGTCTCAACGACTATAAATTCGCGACCTAACCGGTGACAAGCTGCATGCAGATAACGGAGTCCTAAAGTCGTCGTTTCACTGAAAATAATATTCTCTATTCGGTCGAGCTGGTCCTCTTGCACAAGAACATTGAGCATGAGACCAGGTCGACCTTTCTTCATGATAATCGGCACCCAATATACATCATTAGCCCCGACTTCGAACAATCGGTCCGTGATATAGGATGTGAATTCTGGGTTCATGTCATCAATATTCGCTTGGATGAGCAGCATATTGTCATCGGTATGCTCCGAACGGTGATTAAATTTCAACGTTTTCATCCTCCTTCTGGAAATTAAACTGTCGTGACTAACAAGGGAGATTAATTGGAAGTCGATCCTTATCGAGAATGCCTTCACATTACATTAACTTCTTTATGATACATAAAATCAAACCTCTTGAACATGATAAACTTTATCAGATCTTTCGAGAGGACGTTACTTTTATGCTTCGTTACTGGATCTTTTCAATGTGTTTATGTTCATTATTCTTAATTGGATCAACAAAAGCACATAGCCAATCAACTCAACCAACGGATATTCCCAATGAATTCACAAATCGCCTTAATCTTCTCCAACAGATGAGTGCCACTACAGGTATACCATGGACTTATCTAGCTGCGATCGATCAATATGAACGAAGTATGACGACTATGAATAAGAAAAATCGTCCGGTCAGAGATGGTCTCGTAGCGATTTACTATGCAGAAGAACAATGGGCTGGCGCACTGAATCCAGACCAAGCCGATCAAGCTCCTGGATCCATTGCCTTCTTCGGGGGAATCGGACTTGACGGTAATGGAGACGGTCTGGCTGATCGACACTCCGATGAGGATATTCTTTATACCATGGCCATGCATGTACTGAAGAGCGGCACTTCTGTACAGGATTTCAGAATTGGCTTATGGGAAACCTATAAGAATCCGCGTAGTGTCGAACGAATTATGCAATTCGCAAAGATTTATGCTGAATATGACACATTGGAGCTGGAGCAACATGCCTTTCCTCTTCCACTCAGAGCCGATTATTCTTACCGTAGCACGTGGGGAGCAAAAAGGGGTTGGGGTGGACGGCGCATACATGAAGGCACTGATTTATTCGCAGCATATGGATATCCCGTTCGTAGCACCTGCTATGGAATTGTGGAAACGAAGGGTTGGAATCGTTTCGGGGGATGGCGTGTTGGCATACGAAGCATTAATAATGTATATCACTACTACGCACATTTGTCTGGATTTGACAAGGTGATTGAACAAGGAACAATCGTTTCTCCAGGAGAAACGATTGGCTGGGTTGGTAGCTCTGGGTACGGGAAGCCTGGCACACAAGGGAAATTCCCGCCTCACTTGCACTACGGACTTTATCGGGATGCAGGCTATACAGATTGGTCGTTCGATCCCTATCCTTACTTACTTCGCTGGGAACGTGAGGAAAGACTAAGGAAGCAGGGTAGCCGGTAACCAATATGCTAATCCCCTACACTATCATCCGTATTGAAATTCGTAACAGGCGTCTGATCCGCATTCCCTTGCTCCTGAATGAGACCGGGCAATGCGATATTCGGTGGTAATGCTTGTGAATCCCCAACCGGATTTCCTTTCCCGTCAAAATAGTACATGGGCACATCACCAACCACCAGCAGATAGGAGATTGGTATTTCCGTAGACACGACCTCCGGCTTAGTTTCGAACGGAATAATAATCGTAACCTCAGCGATAATCCGAATATAAACCTCGACAAGTAACATGTTGATGCCTGCATCCTTCTGCCGCGTATTCAAATCCACCTTAACTGCACCTGCAGGCACAAAACGTAGAGGGATATTAGGACCGAAGGAGGCTAAGATAGCACTATCAAACGCTAAACCAAGTGGAATATGCTCGGGGATATCCTGTAAATTCTGTAATGTGTTCTGGACAATATTCACCGTGTCCCCAGCAATCTTCATATGCTCAGCATAATTCAGCATGAACCCGGTTATTTTGCCACTATTATCTTCCTTCCAGTCAATGAGCTTGTCAAAATTAGTACCCTCAGCCATTTTCTCTGTAATCGCTGTATTAATCGCTTCGGTGGCCTTCTGTTTAACACGAATTGCCGCAACATTCATGAGTGGCTCACGAAGATTCCTCTCTACATATATGAACGTCTGTAAGGAAGAGAAGGCGAATAAGAATAAGATGACCAGAATGATCCTCTTTTTACCGGTTGATTGACGCTTTCCACTTCTCCATCTTCTGGCCACGGTTATAAATCCCCCTGGTTAGCGTTACATATGTTCATTTATATGCCCATATGTAACCAATCAGAAGAACTAGCTTTAGCTTTTTAGCTGAATGCTCAAGTGAATCCCATAAACCCCACAAATACATAATACCCATAGCTCGATCGTATAGACCATAACCAGGTCTACATTCCTCACCCCAAATATGCCTTCCATGATCTGGTCTGGCATATCCAGTGAACCCATTATCATGGTATGCCTTAACGATGCCCGCAATATCAACCGTTCCATCCTTAGTTCTATGTGAGGTTTCAATAAAGTCACCGTTATCATATACCTTGATATTACGGATATGGGCAAACGGAATGCGGTCAGCAAATTCATGAACCATCGCCACGATATCATTATCTGGATTGGCCCCAAGTGAGCCACTGCATAGCGTCACACCATTATAGGGATTATCGACCAGCTTCAACAGTCTACGAATATTGCCCTGTGAATTAACGATTCGTGGAAGCCCGAACATCGACCATGGTGGATCATCAGGATGAATCGCCATTCTGATATTGTGGAGCTCCGCGACGGGAATGATCTGCTCAAGGAAGTATTGTAGATTACCCCATAAATCTTCTTCTGTTACATTACGGTAGCTTTCAAAGAGCTGTGTCAGTCTTTCCATCCGCTCTGGTTCCCAGCCTGGCATTGTAAATTTAGGGTTCTCATTAATGGTTCGAGCAAGCTCCATGGGATCAACGTGTTGTATCTTAGCCTTCTCATAGAAAAGTGCAGTAGACCCATCCGCTAGCTCCTTATGTAAATCCGTCCGAATCCAATCAAAAACCGGCATGAAATTATAACAGATCGTCTTAACGCCAACTTTAGCCAGCTTCTCGAGCGTACGTTTGTAATTTTCAATATACTTGTCTCTCGAGGGTAATCCGAGCTTGATATCTTCATGCACGTTCACGCTCTCAACGACTTCAAGATGAAAGCCATAAGGTGTCACTTGATCATGGTAAGCCATAATCTTATCCATCGGCCACTCTTCGCCTACGGGTACATCATGCAAAGCCCAAACGACGCCCTCGACACCTGGGATCTGTTTGATCTGCTCTAGTGTGACTGTGTCATTCCCATCACCATACCAACGAAACACCATTCTCATATGACCAAACCTCCTTTATTGATTCACCGCTTAAGTGCGGCTATTCGTTATATAATATTTGTCGCTGTCGCATGGCTTCGAATAACAACACAGTCGACGCCATGGCTACATTCAGTGACTCAGCTTTACCAGGCATTGGGATGTTCACGAACAATTGCGCATATTGTGCGATATTCGCCGAGACACCCTGACCTTCATTACCGACAATCATCCATGTATCCTTGGTGAAATCTGCATCATAACAGCTAATCGCTTGCTCAATACGAGTTGACACAACCTGGATGCCCTGAAGTTTGGCTAATGGGAGTATCGTGTTTAGGTCACATTCTGCTATAGCTAAGTGGAACATCGAACCCATCGTTGATCGAATCGTCTTCGCATTGTAGAGATCTACCGTCCCTTTACCTAGAACAACAGCACTTGCTCCAACAGCGTCAGCGCTGCGGATAATGGTACCTAGATTGCCTGGATCTTGGATGCCATCAATTATGATAACTAGCGAACGGTGATGATCTAGAATATCCGTTACAGCTGTCATACCTTTACGCATAACTGCTACAACAGCTTGGGGAGACACGGTATCGCAAATCTTAGCTAATATAGCCTCACTAACACCAATTAATTCTATCTCACTTTGAAGGAGTGGCACGATATCAGCTGGGAGACCTCGATCTAACGAGAAAATCAGCGTCTCCATAGGGACGCTGTAAGTGAGTGCTTCTTGTACTAAATGAATGCCTTCAATCAAATATTTATTCTCACGGTCACGGTGCTTCCTATCTTGCAGGGCAGCCCATTGCTTAACACGTATATTATGGACGGATAATATCTCCAGAGTCACTTGTCTATGTCACCCTCGATCTGAGAAGCTCGTTTCAAACTTCTGTAAATCCTCATTCCTACCGACCACGACAAGTACATCATCGACTTTAATTAAATCCTCTGCATTAGGAGCAATGTTCATCTTTCCTGCCGCGCTCTTGATCCCCATCACATTACATTGGAATTTATTGCGGATATCCAACTGACGTAAATTTTTGCCGATCAGGTTTGGACCTACTTGTAAATCGACAATGCTATAATCGTCGGATATTTCAATATGATCAAGAATATTCGGTGAGATGAGATTATGTGCGACTCGATGCCCCATATCACGTTCCGGATAAATGACTTTATCCGCACCGATCTTGGATAGTACCTTACCATGCAATTCATTCTGCGCTTTGGCTACAAGCATCTTGACACCCATATCTTTCAGAATCAACGTTGTAAGGATACTCGCTTGAATATCTTGTCCAATTGCAACGACTACGACATCGAAATTCCGAAGACCGAGTGCACGAAGCGCTTCCTCATCTGTAGAATCCGCTTGTACAGCATGCGTGACCATATTGATGACTTCTTGCGTGCGGTCCTCATCACTATCAATAGCTAGCACCTCGTAATTCAGATTATATAAGGTTTTAGCAACACTAGACCCGAATCGACCCATACCTATAATCGCGAATTGTTTCTTCTGCATAAATCCAGCTTCCTCTCTAGCCCTCGTTCATCAAAATCAATGCAAACATTATATCATAATGTCCACATGAATTCCCACTGCATCACAATTTGCGAAAATAAGCATGAAAACCTGTCTTTTAACACACAGTAAGTGAAGGAATAAACCATTATTCGGAGGTCTGATCAACTCAATGAAAACATTAAGTTTACGTCAAGCGATCATACAGCGCATACAGAATAAATCCAATGAACAATTAATTGAAGTTGTTGATGGGTCGATCGGTAGTGATGAAATGGCTTTACCCGGTTTAGGTGTTATCTTCGAAATGATCTGGCAGCATATTGATGAGCAACAGAAGCATGATCTCGCATCTGCTCTGAACGAAACTTTAGCGAACAAGCCCCGCATCTAAAGATAGCTCAGGCATAGCTGCAGGTCGTTCACATGTGCTCTTCATCATATAATGTCGTCCCTCAGCAGCAGAATCATGGAAAGCATGCATCGCTTCAAGAACATGATAGGCCATATCGCCATGTGCTCGATGAGTGCGTTCATTACGGATAGCAAATGCCATATCCATCACACCAATGCCACGATTGTTATCCGTGTAGCCATGTGTCAATGGAATTTCGCGCCACTCCTTCTCGTTAAATCTGCGAAGCAACACAGGACCACCGAACGTATTTGGATCCGGAACACTTAGTGTGCCCAAGCTGCCATAGATCTCAATAGTAGGTAACCTATGACCTCCGAATACATCGAAGCTAGTAATGATTGTTCCTACAGCACCAGAAGTGAACTCTAATATCCCTGTTACATGGGTTGGAGTTTCAACCGTTATCTTCTTGCCAAACTTTTTCTCACTGCGTATTGTGCGTTCAGGGAAGGAAATCCGCGTAGAACCAGTAACCCTTTGAATAGGACCAAGTAATGTTACTAATGCGGTTATGTAGTAAGGACCCATATCAAACATCGGGCCACCGCCTACCTCATAATAAAATTCAGGATCGGGATGCCAGCCTTCATGCCCGCCGCCCATCATGAATGCACTTGCTGCTACAGGGGTGCCAATCCAGCCTTCGTCAATTAATTTACGACACGTCTGAATGCCTCCACCCATGAATGTTTCAGGTGCGCTTGCAACGAGTAAACCTTTTTCTTTAGCCTTCTTCAGGATGCTTAGTCCTTCTTCCCTTGTAACCGTAAACGGTTTCTCGGTATAAACATGCTTACCCGCTTCAAGTGCTTGCAAGCAAACCTCAGCATGTGCTTTAGGAATCGTTAGATTAATGACAATTTCTATATCCTTATTCGCGAGCAGCTCAGCTGGTGTACAAGCAATGGGTACGCCATATTCAGTTGCTCTTTCTTGTGCTCTAGCCAAATCCAAATCTGCACAGGCAATCACCTGCAGATTGTTATATTTCGTACAATTGTTTAAATAAGCTTTGCTAATATTCCCGCAACCTATGAGGCCTACTTTTACCTTATCCATCGTCTCATACTCCCATCATATGTTAGTTTATCTGGTCGCCCATACCATTCCACGCTTCATCATCTCCAGCACCTGGGGCATACTCACAATATTAGCTTGATGCCCTAACGAGTTGTAGTACACTTTGCCTGCTCCATAGGATTTCGTCCATGCGATAGGCATCTTCACTTCATCAAAGGTAGTTGTAGCTAACACATGAATCGCTGGGTCAACGTGCATATAATATTTTTCCGAAACCACGATAAAATCCTTGATCCCCTGCGTAAGTGGGTGGTCTTCGTCAGTTATATCAACTTGGTATGTGATACCATCATTACCCGGATGTGCTACCCATTGTCCGCCAACCATATATTGATACTCCACTTCATTACGGAAGGAGTCGCCCATCCCACCATGACAGCCTGCGACGCCTGTTCCGCCTTCTTGTACCGCCTTTAGAAGAGGCTCCAGTTGTTCCTTCGCAATAGTTCCCATCGTCCATATAGGCACGACTAAGTCCACAGAAGCTAATTTCTCAGCATCACGGAAGCTATCTAGGGTATCAGAAATTTGCACAGTGTAATTTTCTTCCCTCAACAACCCACCAAGGATGCCAGCTACCTCTTCCGGCTGATGTCCATCCCATCCACCCCATGCGATTAATGCATTCTTCATTCTACTCAACCCCTCAAAAGTTTTGAATGACCACGCTGGTGGTCGATAAAACTACTTCATAAGCATATGCTCATGATTACATCTCACTAATTTTCACCCAACGACGTTCATCAATCGATCGCTCCACCGCTTCAAGCACTTCCTGACACTTCACACCATCCACGAAATTCGGTACAGGCTGTCTATTCTCCCTTAATGCTTCCATCAACTCAACAACCTCATGTGTGAACGTCTGTCCATAACCAATCGTGTGACCAGCCGGCCACCAATGATTCATATAAGCATGAGCAGGGTCCGTTGCCAATACTCGACGAAACCCTTGCACATCCTCCGCATCATCCGTAAAGTACACTTGCAGCTCATTCATTCGCTCAAAGTCGAATTTCACACTACCCTTACTTCCATTAATCTCAAAAGAATTCGTACACCGATGACCAGCTGCAAATCGTGTTGCTTCAAAACTGCCTAATGCGCCATTCTCAAACCGCGTCAAGAAAAGGGTAGCATCATCCACATCAACTGCACCCCTTGGTGCATCCTTGCCCACCTTGGCGCCGCTCAGTCCTGTCATCGCACTGGCGATAGGACGTTCCTTAATGAAGGTCTTACTCATCCCCATAACCTCGTCGAATTCGCCAACCAAGAATCTGGCCATATCGATGAGATGGGCACCAAGATCTCCGTGGGAGCCAGATCCAGCAATAGTCTTCTGCAATCGCCACACCAATGGAAACTCAGGGTCTAGAATCCAATCCTGCAAGAAAGTAGAACGGAAGTGATAAATTTGACCTAATCGCCCTTCTGCCACGAGCTTCTTTGCCAATTGCACAGCAGGCGCATAGCGATAATTAAAGCCAACCATATGCTTGATTCCCGCTGCCTCAGCAACTGCTAGCATTTCTCTAGAGTCTGCGAGTGTTAGTGCAAGTGGCTTCTCACAGAACACATGCTTACCTGCTCGTGCCGCTGCGATTGCAATATCCTTATGCGCATCACTTGGTGCATTAATATCGATGACATCGATATCATCTCTCTTCAGTAGTTCCTGCCAATCTGTTACCGATTCCTCCCACCCAAACTGCTTGGCAGCTTGAGCAACAGCTTCACCATCACGCCCACAGATAACTTTCATAACAGGTGCAGGTGTATCGGGGAAATACATCGGCACGCTTCTGTATGCCTCACTGTGTGCTTTCCCCATAAATTTATATCCAATCATTCCAATACGGAATTTCATTAGATCGCCTCCTAAAAGTTTTTCGATGTTGACCTTACAACCAACCGGGTGGGCAGCTTCTCATGGAAAGGTCCCCCTAACAAGCTTCCGCTCAAACGATCTAACAATTTATGAGTAGCCAGTTGCCCCATCTCGAACAAAGGTACCTCCACTGTCGTAAGTGGGGGATTACAGAACTGTGCAATATCCGAATTATCGTAACCAACGATGGGCAGTTCTTGATAAGTTAGGCCCAGCTCATTCAAGCCCTGCAATAATCCAACGGCCATGCGATCATTAGAGGCGAATACAGCATCTAGGCTAGTGTGAATGCTTGCAATCTTCGGTGCTAATTCATAACCACTTTTCCGGCTGAAATTCCCCTTGAATACAAGCGAAGCATCATAAGTAATCCCATTGTCTGACAGCGCAGCTTTGTAACCGGTTAGCCGATCCTCACTATTCGAATATTCCAATGGACCATTCATAAATGCGATTCGTCTTCGACCTGACTTAATCAGATGCCTCACCATCTCATAACTACCTGTAACATGGTCCGCGTCTACAGTGTCTGCTTGGAGATTAGCAAATCTCTGTCCCACTAAGCAAATCGGCAGTTTGTGATCAACCAATGCAGTCAACGATGCACGATCCTCCGGGATATCTCTGCGACCTAATAGAATCAGGGCATCGACCTTCCTAGCATGGAACAATCGTAAGTAATCTTTATTATCATGAGCACCTGCGAACATCAGAAGCAGATCATAGCCTCTCTCATTCGCCGCATGACCAATCCCACTTAGGATCTCTGCAAAATAATACTTCGAGAACAAATGCACCTTCGGCAGTAACGGAAGCATCACACCTAGGTTGCCGCTACGTCCCCGAACGAAATTCTGTGCGAGTGCATTCGGAGTATATCGCAGCTCCTCGGCCGCTTTGATAACAGCTTGTTTTGTCTGCTCACGAATAGGTCCCACATTATTAAACACACGTGAAACAGTAGCCTCAGAAACACCAGCTAAGCGAGCTACATCCTTTCTTGTTGTAATGTGTTCTCCCTCCTATCTATACTAATATGCTCCATAGTGCGAATTATGTACACGCGTACATTTTACGATTTACAGCATCATTTGTCAATAGAATGGTCCCTCTATCATAAAAGAAAAACCACGGAAAATTTCCGCGATCTTTAAGATTACCCCATCAAGGCGCCGTCTCTAAGAACTTCGCTGTTGGATTCTTGTCTGCTGCTGTACGCATTGCATATTCATTCTCGAATAAGGCTACATAGTTATCATTTTTGTCTTTCACTAATGTCGAATTTATCCGATACTTGGATGGATCCATCTTCTCATCGATAACCCATCTTGCGAATTGGTAGGGCTGACGTTGCAAGTGAACCTCTACCCCATACTCTGCTCGCATCCGATATTCGAACACTTCGAATTGGAGCTGGCCTACTACACCAAGAATAGCATCTTCAAACCCGATCGTGCGGAATACTTGAATTGTACCTTCCTCTGTAAGCTGGTCGACACCCTTCTGATATTGCTTGTGCTTCAGAGCATTCTTAACCGTTACTTTACTGAATAACTCAGGTGAGAAAGTAGGCAACTCATCAAATTGAATATCTCTTCCCTGACTAAGTGTATCTCCTATACGGAATATACCTGGGTCGAACAGACCGATAATATCACCTGGGTAGGCATCCTCGACGATATCACGATCTTGAGCAAGGAATTGCTGGGGTTGAGCGAGCTTAATATCTTTACCTACACGCACATGACGGACCGTCATTCCACGATCGAATTTACCCGATACGATGCGTAGGAAAGCAATTCGATCCCGATGCGCAGGATTCATATTCGCTTGAATCTTAAACACATATCCGGAAAATCGTTGTTCAGTTGGTTCGATAGGCCCTTGTGTGCTATTACGCAGAATGGGCTGTGGAGCTAGCTTCAAGAAATTCTCAAGAAACGTCTGAACACCAAAGTTATTAATCGCACTGCCAAAAAATACAGGAGTAAGCTCACCTTGACGAACCAATTCGAAGTCAAACTCATCTCCAGCAACGTCTAGCAATTCTAGCTCCTGTTGTAATTGCTCGAACAGGAAGTCTCCCGCCATCTCACGAATAATCGGGTCATTCTTACCGCTTACAGGTCGAACTGTGATATTCTTATGATCCTCATCACTATGGAATAACTCCACTTGCGATTGCTGACGATCATAAACCCCACACAGCTGCTTTCCTTGTCCAATCGGCCAATTCATCGGATAGGAGCGAATACCAAGCACCTGCTCTAACTCCTCCAGCAACTCGAAGGGATCACGCCCTTCTCTATCCATTTTGTTAATAAAGGTGAAGATCGGAATGCCGCGCATCCTACAAACTTGGAAGAGCTTCTTCGTTTGTGCTTCAACACCCTTTGCCGAATCGATCAGCATCACTGCGCTGTCTGCTGCCGTTAGTGTCCGATACGTGTCCTCACTGAAATCCTGATGACCAGGAGTGTCTAGAATATTAACACGATGCCCGTTATAATCGAATTGCATTACGCTTGAGGTAACGGAGATCCCCCGTTGTTTCTCAATTTCCATCCAGTCTGAGGTCGCGTGCTTGCTTGCTTTTCGACCTTTAACCGTTCCTGCTAATCGTATGGCACCACCAAATAATAATAATTTCTCAGTCAATGTGGTTTTACCTGCATCCGGGTGAGAAATAATGGCGAATGTTCGTCGTTTGGATACTTCCTGCTTCAGTTCATCTTCCTGTGTTCTACTCATTACGAATTTCCCTTCTCATGCTATTTATTATTGTCCCATTAAGAATGCACGAGCCGGAGCAGCTTCAATACCTTCTAGCTTCAGAGGTGCTAATATAAAAGTATAATTCCCTGCAGGAACATCCTTCAGTCGAATTCCTTCCACAATTAGGATATCGGCCGCGAAGAAAGTGTGGTGTGTTGGACAGCCAGGTTGATCACGTTCAATGCCTAAGCCATCTGTAGCAACACCATTAATTCCAATATCACGCAAGTAAGCAGCACCATCCGCATTCAAGAACACAAATTGTAGATCAAATTGCTCGGAGAAGGAATTCTTCGTCTTGAATAGCAACCATTCATTACGTTGGATACCAAATGGTTTCAGATGTTCGCGTCCAATGCTACCAACAACATCGGTCAGATCAAGAACTCTTGCTGGTCCTACCAATCGCTCAAGAGCAATCGACTCAATCGGTGCCCCGCCTTCCACCATATGAAGAGGTGCATCTATATGTGTTCCTGTATGAGCGTTCATATCAATCCGAGATTCATAAGCTGTAGCTGTTTCCAAAGTGCTCTCATTTCTCAGAATCGGTTTCTTAGACTCATCATTGTTCCAAACCTGCATACCAGGGTGGATCGTCATTGTAATATCATACATTCTCAACAATTATACACTCACCTCATTCTCAGATCATCCAGACTACTTCATCTTCCTCTTGACCATTCACCGGCCACCAATGATAGTCATCTTCCTCTAATAACTTAGCTGCGGCTACAGGACCCCAAGATCCTGCTGGATAATGTGTAAGGTCATCTCCGCCTTGTGCCCATGCTTCGGCAATCGGATCGATAAACTCCCAAGCTAAGGCGACTTCATCCCAACGGGAGAAATAAGTTGAATCCCCACGGACGACATCCAATAATAATCGTTCATATGCTTCAGGGGTATTGATACCCGTTTGACAGCTTTGGCAGAATTCCATGACCACAGGTAGCAAAGCAAATTCAGAGCCAGGTTTCTTGGCATTAATCTTAAAATATATACCTTCCACTGGATTAACGCGGAATACGAGTAAATTTGGTTCAAGCTTGTTATGCTTGGAGAAATATATATTATTCGGCATGTTCTTGAATTCAACAACAACCTCAGTCGTCTTCACAGGTAGCCTTTTGCCCGTTCGCACGTAAAAGGGAACCCCAGCCCAGCGGAAATTATCCACGAACACCTTGGCAGCGAAGAATGTCTCCGTCACCGAGCTTTCATTATTCACTTCATCGCGATAAGCTGGTAGTTCTTTACCCTTAGCAATCCCATTCTTATATTGACCACGAATAACATTCTGACGAACATCATCTAAGTGCTTGTAATGACGAAGCGATCTCAGAACCTTGACCTTCTCATCACGAATATCCTCAGGGTGTTGTCGACTTGGAGGCTCCATCGCCATCATAGCAACCATCTGCAGGCAATGATTCTGCACCATGTCACGAAGTGCGCCTGACTTGTCATAATACCCGCCGCGTTCTTCTACTCCTACCGTTTCACTCAAGGTAATCTGAATGTTGGCAATATACTTATTATTCCACAGAGGCTCGAAGAACGCATTCGCGAATCGAACGACCTCAATATTCTGAACCATCTCTTTACCTAAATAATGATCAATTCGATAAATTTGTTCCTCACGGAATACTTCGCGAATTTGTTCATTTAATTTATTCGCAGAAACCAAGTCATAACCGAATGGCTTCTCAATAACAACACGATGCCAACCAGAAGAATTCAATAACCCACCATCACGTAAGTTCTTAGCTACCGGACCGAACAATTCAGGCGATAAAGCTAAATAGAATAATCGATTCCCTTCAAGAGTGAAGGAAGTATCCAATCGAACAGAAGTTTGTTGTAGCGTTTGATAGCCACTTATGTCATTAATATCGAGAGATTGATATTCGAAATGCGCGGCAAACTTATTCCATTGATCGTCTTGATCAATCTTATAGCGGACAAATTCTTGAATTGAATGATAGAGATCATCTCGGAATTGTTCATTGGTACGGCTCCGACGAGCTAACCCGATCACTGCAAATTCATCCAATCTGCCTTCGCGAAACAAGCTATAAATTGCTGGATATAGCTTGCGTTTGGCTAAATCGCCTGTTGCTCCGAATATATAGAAAATCGTTCCATTCATTTATCATCATTCTTTCTTATGTATATTTAATTTCCACTAAGTAGTTTAGCATATACTGAGATATTCATCCAATCTCACATATTCATTCAATTATTCATTCACAAGCCCATTCTTGTGGGCATAAATTGCAGCCTGCGTGCGATCCTCTACACCAAGCTTACCTAATATGTTCGTAACATGAAATTTTACGGTCTTCACACCAATGAATAATAAATCCGCAGTTTCTTGATTGGACTTACCTCGAGCAATCATCAGAAGAACATCCATCTCGCGTTCAGTCAGATCCTCATGGGCGGAAGCAACGGGCTTCGGCTGACGAATTCGGTTCATCATCTTGGTCGCAACCTGTGATTCCAGAATGGACTGACCCCTTGCTGCAGCACGAATTGCTTGAGCAATTTCAGCTGCGCGTGAGGTTTTTAATAAATAGCTGAACGCACCTGCCTCAATGACAGGATACATCTTCTCATCATCTAGATAACTCGTTAATACAATGACTTTACACTCGGGCATGAGCTTCATAATATGCCGAGTCGTCTCGATTCCATCCATTCCTTCCATAACCAAATCCATAAGGATAACATCGGGTGAATATTCCTTAGCAAGTCTGATCCCATCAACCCCATTACTTGCCTCACCAATAATTTCTAGACCATCCTCTGTAGCTAACACTGCTGCTAATCCAATTCGAACCATCTCGTGATCATCAATAAGCAACACTTTAATGATTTGATTATCCGACATCGACCGCATCTCCTTCCCTCTCCATAATGGGTATCCTTATATCAATTCTGGTTCCTTTGTTCAATGCAGAGATGATATTAATTGAGCCTCCAAGCTCATTTACCCGCTCCTGCATCGTCGTTATCCCATAAGATGTTTGCTTCTTCAGTCCTACATCGAATCCAACCCCGTTATCGCGAATGGATAAAATGACAACATCGGAAATTCGTTTAAGTGTGAGCTGTAGCTTCGTACCTTTAGCATGGCGTAATGAGTTAGAGAACGCTTCTTGAACAATTCGGAACAGATGGTCTTCAATCCCCTTGGATAATGTAAGCTCTTGATCAATATCCGAAGTAATGTCGAGCGGTACTTTCTCTTGCAATTCCCTGACTAATTCACGAAGAGCATCAGACAATTTCTTGCCTTCAAGATGAACAGGTCTTAGGTGCAATAGAAGTGCTCGCATCTCCGATTGGGCGACAGAGGACATCTCTTCGATTAAAGCGACTTGATGCTTGGCTTTATCATAATCCTTGTCCATCGTTCTACCAATGGCTGTAGCCGTCATGGAAATGGCGAATAGCTGCTGACTTACAGCATCATGCAGCTCACGAGCTAATCGTTGTCGTTCTTCAATAATCGCTGTAAATCGTGCTTTACCTGCCAGCTCTGCATTATGTGTGGACAACCGTTGTAAAGAGGATACTTGCTCCTCCCACTTCTTACTCATTCTATCTAACTGCTCTGCAAGTCGACCCACCTCATCCTCGCCCATGTAAGGCACTGCACGCGATAGGTTTCCTTTCTCCAACAGTAACATAGAATCCCTTATTCGATCTAAACGTCGCCGCAGATTCCCACTTTGCCAATAGCCGAAGACGATTCCGCTAGCAATGGCAATTCCACTAAGGGTAGCTAGGGTCGTTATCGTTTCCACCCATCCATCAAAGGGACGAAGATAGCGATAATATTGCAGAAAATAGACGATAATCGCCAGTAGCAGCAGACAGAAAACAATAGCTTCCACCATGCTCCGCCAAATCATACTCGTCAATTTCTTCTCTTTTATCACCGATCGCGTCCCCTTTCTGTGAACTATGAATAAGTATTAGAGCGTCTTCACTTCAATGTCTGCTACGGCATAGGAAACGATTAGTTTCAATTTATGTTCACTAGTCTCATAATTTGCAGACCTCCATATTCGTTTGTTCAGCATGCCTGAATCCTTCTCGTCACCAATCCCAATACGGCCGACAAGGACATTCGCTTCTAAGGAGATGCCATAATCTTCAGGAACTATAATATCAATATCGCCGATCACACCTTGCAGCATAACAATGGATTCTAATTCGTCCTGAATCGCGAGGCTTAAATCCATTCGGACCTCTCCAATAATACTCCAACGGCTCATGCTTTTTAGTATCCATGGCTCACGATCCCACTTAATACTCTCAATCAGGGTCTGATTCTGTACATAGCTACCATCTCGATGCACTTTCTTAGATTGGATGAGGAAGTACCCAAGAGAGATGAGAATAATAGCGATCACAATCAACAATTGATGACCTAAGAATAGTACAGCGCCAATCGTCAACACGATATAACCTTTAGAATCTCCATCCGTTCGTACTTTATAAACACCTAACCAAATGAGAATGATGGCGGAAACGGTCATAAAGCCAATGAAATTACCTAACAAAAAAAATGCGCCCACAATGATCAGCATAATAGCTGTATTGCGACTCCGGTTTTCCATCCCGCTCCCACCTCACTCTCATAATTATATGTCTAAAGTAGTAAAAAGCCATATCAGCCTAAACGCTGGATATGGCTTTAAACCAAACCTATCATATCATATCACATTTACTAATTAGATATCGATGGTTCCATACTTGTTAGCTTCTCTTTCAGTGATTGCAATTGCGCTTCCACCTTTTCTTGCTTTACTGGATCTATCGCTGCAGTAGGGTTCGCATATACATGACTCGCTACATGAGCCTCTGCTTCAAATTGCATGATTTTCTCTTCCATGCGGTGGAAGCCCCTAGAAGCAGAACCACCTTGAATCACATTGCTGCTGCTGATTTGTGCCATTTGCTTTTGAGCTTTAGCTAGCTCAACACGGGATATTAATTCGTTGCGTTTATTACGCATTTTGTAAAACTCTTCTTTCATTTGTTGTAGCTGTGAGGACAATTGCTCCGATTGCACGCGGGATTTCTCATGAAGATCTGCATATTCAATCGCTTTCTGATCGTAATAAAGTTTTTCCTCTAATGCTTGTCTAGCTGTTGCTTCTTGACCATTACGTAATGTAGCTTCCGCTAGTGCTTCTCTCTCTGCACTTAGGCGTCTAGCCTCTACTAGTCGTTGAGACGTTCTACGTTCATTGGCCATCTGTCTAGCAACAGTTACCTCGGCTTCAGCAATTTCTTCCTCCATATCACGCAAGTACTGGTTTAGCATAACGATTGGATCCTCTACCTTATCTAATAGCTCATTCACAGAAGCCCTCGTCATATCACTTATTCTTTGAAAAATTCCCATATTTATTCGTCTCCCTTCTCTAATTTAGCCAGTCTGGCTTTTAATTGATCAATCTCATTCTGCATAGCTTTCTTCTCAATATCTTTCATCAGCTCATCTATACTTGGCGATGTTGCTTGAACTGGCGCTGTTTGATGAGGTGGAGCTTGCTTGTAAGCATTCGGTGGTGACATGCCTGGCCCAGGGCTTGGTGGATTCCAACCTTGGTGTCCAAACCCAGAATGCTGCGGTTGAGCATTGTACAAATCCGATTCTTTAGGAATTACTAAACTTGCAACAATGTATAGGAGAAGTACTGCTCCACCTGAGAAGATAACCCCTGCTGCAACAATAACCCGCAGGATCGTCGCATCGATGTTGAATGTCTCAGCTAAACCGCCGCATAATCCGAATACTTTCTTATCCCGTTGTGATCGATATAGCTTCGTCACCTTCCTGCAACTCCTTCCTGTTCAAGCTTCTGTCTCAGTTTGGATAGTTCTGTATCCAATAAATTCTTCATTCCGGTACCTGCCTCGAGCAGTAGCTCTTGACCTTTACGTCTTACTTCGGACAAGGATTGCGTTTCTAATTCAAGTCCAGTTATGCGATCCTCAAGTCTCTGGAATATACGTGTTCCTGACTGCTGTCCAGAAAAGC
The DNA here is from genome assembly GCA_040880185.1 of Paenibacillaceae bacterium. Lineage (GTDB taxonomy): Bacteria > Bacillota > Bacilli > Paenibacillales > UBA4045 > UBA4045. Next base: position 9,495 of record JBBDIY010000049.1, on the reverse strand, counting down.
CAAGTCTTTCATTCATCCGTTGTTGAAGCTGCACGGATTGCATTCTGGCAACATAATATTGTCGCTTGTTATACACTTCTTGATAATCGGCCCGCAGAACATCTACTTGTCGAGATAACTCAACAATGGATTGCATGCTCTGATCATAAAGCTGCTTGTACTGCACATATTTCTCGTCATGTAACATTTTCTCTTGCAGAGCCAGCCTGGCGAGATCGTCCTCCCCCGCTTTCAAGGCCATAACAGCTTGCTCTTCACGTTTGTTCCGCAGCTGTTCGGCTTGAACATATTGCAGTTTCAGCTGTGTAGCATGCTGAACACATTGCTGATGTAATTTGTCCGATTGTTGAATTTGCTCATTCTGTTCCATTAAGTATCGGTCAATCAGCCTAACTGGATCTTCTGAACGTTCTAGCTTATCGTTGAAGGTAGCTACACTGATATCCCTTACGCGTTTCATAACACTCATTGTCCTGCCTCCTGTAAATTAAACTGTCGTGACTAACAAGGGGGTTTAATTGGAAGTCGATCCGTATCGACTAACAATGGGGTTTAATTGGAAGTCGATCTGTATCGAGAAACTCTGTAAATTATGGTTGGTTTTTAAACTCAATACGTTTTTGGATTTCTCTTTAATAACGAGATGCCATACATAATAATTCCAACTGCCACAACAAATCCGAGGATACTTCCAAACTTACCGATCAGTGACATGGCCCCGATGATTAGAATCACCCACCCGATAAATTTCTTGCCGTTCTTGATTCCAATATATCCGAGGATAATTAACGCAATTGGAATTAGGTAGCCAAGTAAATAACCAAGTCCAAAGCCTATATTACCGATTAATAACAGAGCACCTAGGACTATTAACACGAAGGCAAATCCCGATTTCCCATTCATTCTCATTGTTTCTCACTTCCCCTCGATATGTGTTGTTCTTTATGTACTTATTGTAGGATATTAAGATCATTGGTAAAACGGACTAGCGACGGTATTATCGCTAGACCTTAGTCCAGTCCGCTTCTAAGCCTCTAGAAGAAGTCGACTTATTCGATCAATAATATGGCTTTCCCTTCAGAATATGTGTCCAATCGCAATGAATTGAACTTGATCCCCATGATGTAAACCTCGCCCACCTGCTGGAATAACAATTAAACAGGTGGCATCGAGGAGAGAAACCATCACACTCGATTTGTCTGGTCCAATCGGCTCTACCCATACTGCACCTTGATCCATCTTGTATACACCTCTTACATAACGTGGATATGGACTAGGTTTGGTGAAATCCGCTGCCAAGCTTGCAGTGATCAGCTTCGGGATTGAATGAGTCCCTCCCATCATTCCAGTAATCACCGGTCGAACGAACAGTTCAAATCCAACAAACCCAGCGCTGGGATTGCCGGAAAGCGCAAAGAGCAGCTTCCCATTACGAACACCGACAGAAGTAGGACTTCCTGGTCTCATCGCAACTTTGTTGAAAAGCAGCCGACCGTCCCACCTATTAAACAAATCAACCATGATGTCATAATCCCCGACCGACACTCCACCTGTTGTAATAACCAGATCATATTGTTCCATCGCAGCTAGTACAGCTGACATTACAGTTGAAGCATCATCGCTTAGAACGTTCATGATAATCGGTTGTCCACCAGTTGCTGTCACTTGAGCAGCGATCATGTAGCTGTTGCTGTTACGAATTTTCCCATTCTCAAGCGGTGCTTGGACATCTAATAATTCTGAACCGGTCGCGAAGATCGCTACACTAGGCTTTCGATAAACGGGGACATCCATATAACCGAAGGTAGCCAACAAGGCTGCCGTTCCTGCGTTAATATATTTTCCACTAGCTATAACGGTTGTACCCTGCCCAATCTCCTGACCTATAGGAGTGATATTATCTCCTGACTTCATTTCTCTCTTAACATGAACATCTAATCCTGTAGGCAGCTCTGCACAATCCGTCATCTCTAACATAATTACCGCATCAGCTCCCTCAGGGACAGCCGCTCCCGTCATAATCCGAGCTGCCGTGTTCTTCGTTACCTCCCTTGACGGAACGCTTCCACAGGCTATTGTTTCGATGACGCTCAATTTAATAGGTTTATTGTGACTTGCACCTTGCGTGTCTATTGCCCGTACTGCATAACCATCGTATCCTGAACGGCGAAAGTGTGGAACATCATGAGAAGCGAATATATGCCGTGCGAGATAACGCCCGAAACTGTGCGTCAGATTAACAATCTCTTCACCAGCCTTAACGATAAAGGGAGCAATCTTAGTCTGAGCTTCGGCAACAGTCAATGTTTCACGCTGAAACCGCAAGGAAGAAGTTGATTTCGGCAGAGCTTGTTCGTATTCGCTAGGTGTATTCATGTTCACTGTAAAATCAAATGGAATTCCATACTGTTCATAATACGATGCATCTACTTCCATACATGTAATAGATGACAAGAAAGCCATCATACTGAACTGCTGCTTGGCGATCACCGCCTCAGCGGCGGGCTTACTTCTTATATGATATATGGCATGTAAGGGATGCACCATCCCCTCCTCAACCGGAATGATTGCATCCGCATCACTGTGCTCCAATGTCTCTTTCATCACCATAGCTGCTGTTGAGCTAATATAAGGCATATCACAACCAACGAACCAGATGTAAGTACCTTTGCAATGCGTCATTGCCGTGACTAGACCACCTAGAGGACCAAGCCCTGGATGGATATCAGGAATAACTCGGGCCAATCCTTTAACAACCGGTTCGAATAATGCCGGATCATGGGTAATGACTAACAATTCATCGCAGCATTTACTCATTTTCTCTAATTGCAGAACAATTAATGGTAGCTTTGGAAAAGGTAATAAAGCCTTGGTTTTTCCACCCATACGTCGGCTTTGTCCACCTGCTACAATGACTCCTGTTATCATAACAACACACTTCCTTCGAGTAACGACTACCCTTTTCATACCACAAAAAAACAATACCCTCAAGCGAATTATCGCAAAAGGGTACATTACCTCGTTTGGTTACCTTGTTCCATCAAAGATTGTTTAGCCATCCGCACCATCTCCTTAACCATCATCCCACCAATTCTACCACCAATTTTCCCGGCTGATACTGTTTGCATTTCACCATTATATAGCGGATTTAGCGGGGTTCCCATCGTTCTTGCAACCTCATACTTGACAGTTTCAGGCTCGTTCACATTCACATCGAAGCCTTCCCTAAGCATTACTTCAGCCTTGAAAAACTGCATACTTCGCTCTGCCTCTGGAACTACATAACTCCTACTCCTTCTTTTGGCCATTACAACATCTCCTTATCAGTACATAGTGTTTCTAGTTTCTAGATTCCGAATACAGTGAAAATAAACCCAGAATTCATCAAATAAAGTGAATTATTCGCGCAAAAAACTGCACTTCGTAGATTATCCATCATCTACTAAAGCGCAGTCTCATCATTAAATTCCATATTTTATCGGAATTTCATTAGACCCTCATTCAAAGACTTCGTTTGCACATAAACCTGCTTGTAAAGCTCGAAAAGTTGTTCATATTTCGCAACATAATCAGCATTTGGAGTAAATTGACCTGCACGTTTAATGAATACCTTCGCACATTGTTCAAGTGAGTCAAACCATCCACAGCCATATGCAGCGAGCATAGCCGCTCCCATTCCAGGTCCTTGTTCATTCTCTAGTCGAATGACCGTTGCATTGAATATATCTGCCTGAAGCTGTAGCCATAGCTCGCTCTTAGCTCCACCACCGATAGATATAACGGATTCGATCTTCTTACCTGCTTTACGGAATATATCAATGGACTCTTGAAGCGAGAAAGTAATCCCTTCTAGAACCGCTCGTGTCAGATGGCCCCGTGTATGAGAGCCATCTAATCCAATAAAGCTCCCACGAATATTGGCATCCGCATGTGGCGTACGTTCGCCCACGAGGTAGGGAGTGAACAATAAACCGCCAGCTCCTGGTGCTATTGCTGAAGCTCCAGCAAGTAGCTCATCAAAGCTAGATTGCTCAGCTAATGCATCCTTAAACCAGCTTAGGCTGTAGCCTGCGCCTAGGGTAACACCCATGGAATAGAAGCTATCCGCCTTACCATGGTTGAAGAAATGTACCTTTCCTTGATAATCAGCATCAAGATTATTCTCATAAGACAAGATTACACCCGATGTCCCGATACTGCACATCGCTTCGCCCTCGGATAGAATGCCTGCCCCAATTGCACCGCAAGCATTATCAGCTCCGCCTGCGAACACCTTCGTTGTCGTATGTAATCCAGTGAGACTAGCTACATCCGCTAACAATGTACCTACTAATGCATGTGGCTCAACTAATGGTGGGCACAATGTCATGCTCACGCCAACAGCATCACACAACTCCTTACTCCACTGCTTGGCACCGATATCCAACATCAGGGTTCCTGCTGCATCGGAATATTCCATATGAATATGTCCAGTTAGACGGTATCGCAGATAATCCTTTGGTAATAAGAATACAGAAGCTCTCTTATACAGTTCAGGCTCATGCTGCTGCACCCATAGGATCTTCGGTAGTGTAAAACCTTCCAAAGCTGGATTGCGTGTAATCCTTAATAATCGATCGCCTAATATGTGTTCGATCTGTCTGCACTGTTCTGTTGTTCGTGTATCATTCCATAGAATCGCCGGTCGAATTACCTTATGATGGTCGTCTAATAAGACCAAACCATGCATCTGACCTGAGAAGCTAAGACCTTCAATATGATCCGCACTCACACCTGACGCTTCGATTAATTGCTTGAGCGCTGCAATCGTTCCAGTTACCCAATGCTCAGGGTCCTGTTCACTGTATCCAGCTTTCTCATGGACTAATGGATAATCCATGGAAGCTTCAGCTGTTACATTTCCCTGTTTATCCACAAGAAGCACCTTAACAGAGCTAGTACCAAGATCAACACCAATAACATATTTCACTTGTTTGTCCCCCATGAGATATTATTCAGCAAGAATGTATTGATTGAGCAATGATTTAAGCATTTCCTGACGACCAGAGCGATTTACAATCGGATTATTCTTTAACGCATATTGTTCTAAAGTTTTGAAATTAGCTTTCCCAGAAACAATATCAGCGCCGATACCTTCGGTATAGCTTGCATACCGTTGACTAATGAAGCCTTCTAAAGCCTTATCCTCGATTAGCTTAGCTGCTACCTTCAATCCTTTTGCAAAGCTATCCATTCCAAGAATATGTGCATAGAACAGATCATCGGGCTCAAAGGAAGCACGTCTAACCTTAGCATCGAAGTTAATTCCACCTTTAGTTAATCCACCGTTCAAGAGCACCTCGTACATTGCCAAAGTGGTTGTGTATAAATCTGCAGGGAATTCATCGGTATCCCAGCCTAATAGCATATCACCTTGATTTGCATCGATCGATCCAAGTACACCGTTAATACGAGCTACTCTCAGATCGTGCTCGAACGAGTGACCAGCAAGTGTAGCGTGATTGGCTTCAATGTTAAGCTTGAAAATATCCTTCAATCCATAGTTCTGTAAGAAGGAAATTGTCGTAGCCGCATCAAAATCATATTGATGCTTCGATGGCTCCATTGGTTTAGGCTCAATAAGGAATTGTGGGTGGAAGCCAATCTCATTCGCATAATCAACAGCCATGTGCAGGAATCGAGCCAGATTATCTAATTCCAGCTTAAGATCTGTGTTCAATAAGGTTTCATAACCTTCACGACCACCCCAGAATACATAGCTTTCCGCTCCTAGCTCTTTACCAACCTCTAATTGCTTCTTTACTTGCGCTGCTGCATAAGCGAATACATCCGCATTACTGCTAGTTGAAGCGCCGTGAACAAACCGTGGATGTGTAAACATATTTGCTGTATTCCACAACAATTTTTTGCCGCTGGATTTCATATTCGATTTAATTAAATCTACAATCACATCTAAATTTTTATTGGTTTCTTGCAATGTATTACCTTCTGGAGCAATATCGCGATCATGGAAACAGAAGTAAGGAATACCGATTTTATCATAAAATTCGAAAGATGCTTCTACACGCGCTTTTGCCAAGTCCATACCAGATAAATGATTCCAAGGTCTTTCTGCAGTCGCTGCGCCGAATGGATCCGTTCCTCCACCAGTGAAAGTATGCCAATAAGACACTCCAAATTTCAAGAGCTTCTCCATCGTTTGACCCATGACGATTTCCTCAGGATTGTAGTGCTTAAATGCTAATGGATTACTCGATTTATTACCTTCGAATGAAATTTTTCCAACGTTTTCAAAATATGCCATTATTATGCCCTCCTTAAGTTTTATATAGCTTATGGACTTACGCAGCTAGTCATTCTCATAAAAATTACTTCGTAAGCATAAGCTTTGTTGATTCCTTCTTTATTAAGAACATCATATCAAATCAATAAGAGTTTGTACATTGGTCGAACAAAGTAATTTTATGCTATACTACTAACTATATTTATAAAAGGGGACAAGTTATGAGAAGAACCGGAGATCAATTCATGGTTAAGGAGATTAATACTTCCATTGTTATGGATACGATCATTCGGCATCATTCCATATCTCGTGCACGGATATCCGAATTGACAGGCTTGAACAAGGGGACCGTGTCCAGTCTTGTTCTAGAACTCATTAATCAGCAACTTGTTTTCGAGACAGGAATCGGTGCTTCAAGCGGTGGCCGCAAGCCTGTCATGTTGGAATTTAATGGTGATACAGGTTATGTAGTAGGTGTAGATTTAGGTGTTAACTATATTTTGACAATACTTACAAACATGCAAGGATTAATTATCAGTGAGCATCATGAGGACATTACCGGATTGAAATCATCGGAAATCATACCCTTGCTTGTCCGTACAGTAGGTGTCGTTAGTTTGCAGGCACCTCCAAGTCCATATGGTATTACAGGAATTGGTATAGGTGTTCCCGGAATGGTTGATTCAGATGGAACGGTACTGTTCGCTCCTAACTTAGGGTGGACACATGTGGATCTGCGGGCTGAAGTGCAGGTTTACTATCCTCAAATACCGATCTTCGTCGATAATGAAGCCAATATGGGGGCAATCGGCGAGAAGCAATATGGAGCTGGCAAAGAAGTTAAGAATCTCATCTATATTAGTGTAGGAATAGGTATTGGCGCGGGCATCATATTGAATAATGAGGTTTTTCGCGGTACCGCTGGTTATTCGGGTGAAACCGGTCATATGACAATCGACGCGAATGGCAAACTATGCCGTTGTGGGAATCTTGGGTGCTGGGAGCTTTATGCATCTGAACAAGCTCTGTCTACAATGGGCAAGACGATCCAACCCGACAGTAAGATCGATACGTTGGAATCATTCATTGCTTCTGCTGAAGCTGGACAAGTATCCATCATTGAAGCATTCGAGAAGATAGGACACTACCTAGGAATAGGCATTGCCAATATCATGAATATCTTTAATCCTGATCTTATTATTATTGGAAATCGGCTGACCTTAGCAGAACGATGGGTTTCCCGCACTTTACGAGAAACCGTTGAACAGCGTGCCCTACCTATCCAAAGACAATCAGCTACCGTGCAGTTCTCAGACCTTAGTTCACATTCAACTGCGCTTGGGGCTTCATTCATGGCTGTGTCTGCATTCTTACAGAAATCAACATCTAGATACAATTAATACAACGATTAACAATATGAATAATGCCACAATGAGAATTATTGTTTTATTCGAAATCCCTCTACTTCCCTTACCTATTTCTGTCACTTCCCTCCATCTGAATCAGCTAACTTTTCCCTTGTGTATTCTATTCGCCTTTGTCTAATAATAATTGCACTCCTGCCTACACGAGGAGGAAACCAATAAAAATTAGAGGAGGAAACATCAAGTGAAAAGAATGGTGCAAATCGCTTTAATATCGCTCTTCTGTCTAACATTAGTTGCTCCAGCAATGGCAGTAGGTACTAATGGGACAGGCACACACTCCAGGCAAACTGGAACTATGACCGGTACAAGTACGAACAACGGTTATGGCAATGATTTAGATATGAATGGCATTAACAACCGTACCAATGGAATGGGCACACTATTCGATAATGATAATAATGGAGTAAGAACAAGGAATACAACGGGTGGTAACGTTCGTGGATACGCGACTACGGATACAACGAATGATACCGACTGGGGCTGGCTTGGTTTATTAGGCTTACTTGGTCTAGCCGGAATGTTTAACAAAGGCAAGGATAGGGATAGAAGTAAAGTTTAAGGGAGTATACGTGTGCAATAAGAATGTAGAAGTGGGTTATTCCCCCAGTAGTTAATAGCTACTGATGGAATAACCCTTATGTTATAATAGGGCAAAGTGAGGTGCCATACGAGAGATGCCGATCAAACGACCTGAGAAGAAGCAGAAACCAAAGCTTAAAGCTGGAACCAAGCATCCTTCTGCTTATGTAGGTACGCGGCTTATTCCGTCTCTCTCTATGTCCCCAGCAAACTTATTACAATTACAACAAACGGTTGGCAATGGATTTGTAGCCAATTTACTCAAAGAACAATGGAAGGTCGTACAGACAGCTCGTCGTGATCGAGTTGAGATCGCTGCAGGAATTAAGAGTGAAGAAACGATGGCTGAGCATCCGAGATTCGGGGATTGGCATTATCAATATGTCATTGACAGTCAGAGTAAGAAAACTGTGCTGTATTGGATTACACTGAATAATTACAAAAACCGCCAACGTCACGTCTTAATTGATCCCTCCACGGTTACTCCACACGAGGTTCTTGGTAATGACTTGAGTTCAGTAGAACGACAAGCCCTTATGGAATGGGCGATGCAGCTGTTCTATGAGCAAATGTCTGGCAATCTGAAATCCGATAAACCAACGACTTCCACTACATCTAATAAGACTATGCCTGCAGAAGAAGAGGATATTCCAGTAGTCGCGAATGGCCCGGATGGGTCAGATGATGAATAATCTCCTGCCTACTTGTAACATTCATTCACTCCTTAATTATGTGATTTAATGGGAAAAAGCTTGTAGAATGATTGCATTCTACAAGCTTCAAAGCGTGATGCCGGTGAAGGGACTCGAACCCCGAATGGGTTCGCCTTTTCCTGCTCGATTTGCGCGCCAAAAAACTGGCCGTACGCTCGATCGAATTTCATGAATGTAATCTACACGATTTTCAAAAAGCATTTGCGGAGGCGCAAATCCCAATCGATTTCAGCACATTGACTTACAACGATATCAAACAGTATTTTATCGGCAATATGCTGGACAGAAAGTTGGCTGGAAATACCATCAACGGCCGGATCAAAAGTTGTAAAGCATTTTTACAATTTCTGTACCGTGAACATGCTATCGCTACTAATCTCGGTGAGCAACTCAAACTCGTAAAGATAGAGCAGAAAATGATATGGCAAGTCAGCCGGCCTCCGCGGCGTCCGTGTCTCACCGCACACCTTTCGCCATTCGATGTCCAAATTTT
>JBBDIY010000048.1:0-20578 GCA_040880185.1 Paenibacillaceae bacterium | reverse complement strand
GAAAGAACTTCCCAGAAAATAACGGAAATTAAATGCGGCTGTGAATAGTAACAAAGAGATTAGGAATATAAAAAATTCGCATAAAAATACTTGCTAACAGATAATCATATAAATTATTAGAAAAGGATGTGCACATATAATGACAGACAAGATACGCGTGGCTATTGTTGGCCTTGGTTTCGGTGCTGAATTCATTCCAATCTACCAAGATCACCCTGATGCTGAAATCGTAGCCATTTGCCAGCGCTCAAAGGATAAATTAAACCAGGTTGGTGATGCCTTTGGAGTGGAGAAGAGATATTCGGACTATTCAGACTTACTGAAGGATAAAGATATCGATGCAATTCATATTAATACCCCGATTCATCTTCATGCTCCGCAAACGATTGCCGCATTGCGTGCAAACAAGCATGTGGCTTGTACGGTGCCCATGGCAACAACTGCAGCGGAATGTAGGGATATTGTCAAGGCTCAACAAGAATCTGGAAAACATTATATGATGATGGAAACAGCTGTATATACAAGGGAATTTCTATTTGCCAAAGACCTGAGAGATTCAAGAAAGCTAGGAAAAATTCAATTTCTGTGTGGTTCACATCAACAAGAAATGGCAGGATGGCCTGGCTATTGGGAAGGACTGCCGCCGATGCACTATGCCACTCATGCCATTAGCCCTTTGCTAGCATTAGCGGGTTGTGAAGCAGAGTATGTATCGTGTTTTGGCTCGGGTCAAATTGAGGACAGGTTAACGATGAAATATGGATCTCCTTTTGCAGTTGAATCCGCACTGTTTCGACTAAGGGGATCCAATCTGGCAGCTGAGGTGACCCGTTCTTTGTTTGAGACTTCAAGAGAGTATATTGAGAGCTTTAATGTATATGCAGATAAAATGAGTTTCGAATGGCAACGTCTTGAACAAGATAAACCTCTAGTTTTTACAGGTGAGTACGGAGAAAAAGTAAATATACCTGATTTTGCTCATTTACTGCCAGAACCCATACGTAAGTATACAACACAAGGTATTTATGATAGTGAGGAGAACCAGCATCTATCCTTTACTCAAGGAAGTGGACATGGAGGCTCACATCCTCATATGGTACATGAATTCATAAGTGCAATTGTTGAAAATCGCAGTCCATTTCCAAATGTATATCAATCTGCAAATTACACATGTGCGGGAATTATAGCACATGAATCTGCGATGAATAATGGCAAGATTATGGAAATACCGGATTTCAGATTAACAAATTAAATATGGTGTGGTGATTAGTTGATATGATACAAGTCGGGATTAATCTCTTCTTATGGACTGATTGTCCATCGGATATAAAGCATAAGTTTTTAGTTGAACAAATTAAACAATGGGGATTCGATAGTGTTGAATTCCCCGTAACATCTATGAACATTGAAGATTGTAGATCGTTCTCAACTCAGTGTAATGAACTGAATCTAGCCCGAACAGCTCTAGTTATATTAGGATCCGAAACAGCGGATCCAGCAAGTCCTGATGTCAAATTTCGCAATGAAGCGTTGGAACAAATCAAACGCGCAGTGGATAAAACGGAAGCAATAGGTGCAGAACTTTTATCAGGTCCAATATTTCAAGGCCTAGGAAAATTCACTGGCCAATCACCAACATCCGACGAATGGAAACGATCAGCAGAGATCATAAGACAATCTGCTGAATATGCATCTTCGGCAAATGTGAAATTAGCATTGGAGCCATTAAATCGTTTTGAAATGTATATGGTTAATACGATCGAACAAGGTGTCCGGTTTATTCAAGAAGTTGGAATGGATAATGTTGGATTACTTTTAGATACCCATCATGCGAATATTGAGGAAAATCACGTAGCAGATTCATTTAGAGCGTATGCCCAGTATATATATCATATTCATATTTCGGAGAACCATCGTGGAACACCTGGAAGCGGTCATGCAATTCCCAATGATTTATTCAAAGCATTTGAAGAAATGAATTATACGGGTAATTTAACTATAGAAGCTTTCAGTCATATGGTACCCGATATTGTTCCTATGCTTCACCTATGGCGCAGGTGGACAGAGAATGAAGAGGTAATTGCAAGAAAAGGTTTAGAATTTGTTCGCAGTCAAATGAGTTGAATTTAACAACCTCAGGAGTAAGTGCAATGCAATAAAAGATTGTAGGGGGGTTTGTATGGCATGAAAATAACTGAAATTAGAACATATTTTGTATCTACACTCAGACAGAATTGGCTATTTGTCAAAGTGATGACAGATAAAGGGTTATATGGCTGGGGAGAGGCCAGTGTTGAAGGACAGACGAAGGCGGTTGAACAGAGTATTCGTGTTCTAGCGGAACGCAGTGTGATTGGTGAAGATCCCCGCAATATTGAAAAAATCTGGCAGAAGATGTATCAACACGGCTTTTGGAAAGGCGGATTTATATATATGTCTGCCATTAGCGGGATTGATCAGGCACTGTGGGATATCAACGGCAAGATTTATAATGTGCCGGTATACATGCTTCTCGGTGGAGCTGTACGAGACAAAATCCGCACATATACTCACGCAGGCGATGCGGAATCCGCACTGAAGGCGGTAAAAATGGGCTTTGATGGCATTAAAACGGGAGGTGGAAAACCCGGAACCACTTACGACCCGGCATCCGATATCGAATTTTTGGATGAGAATCTTGCTTCTATCCGCAAATCAATTGGCAAGGATAAAGTGATCTGTGTTGATAATCATGGTCAAGGTGTGCCTGCTGTTGCCATGAAGCAGATTGAGGTGGCTGCAAAACACAATGTCTATTTCTTCGAAGAACCGATCCCTCCCGAGAATTCTGCCGCATACAAAAGAATTCGCGATAATTCGAGCAAAGTCCCCATAGCAGCAGGTGAACGTCTTTACAGCCGTTTTGAGTACCGCGAGGTTATTGAAAACCAGTTGTTTGATTTCGCGCAACCCGATATTTGCCACTGCGGAGGCATTACAGAAATCCGCAAAATCGCTTCAATGGTGGAGCCATATCATATCAAGTTTGCACCACACAACCCGAATGGTCCGGTTGCAACAGCAGCGAGTCTACACGTTAGCGCTGCCACTCAAAATTTCGATATCCTAGAGTTTGCGGCCAGTTCTGTATACGCACGACAGGACATCTACAATATATCGCTTAAGCCTGAAAATAGGTATTTTCCTTTGCCGGAAGGCCCCGGTCTGGGTATAGAACTTAATGAAATGGCGTTTGAAAAATATCCATACACATTTATGCAGTATAAACCCCGTTATAGACTGGATGGAAGTATCGCAGAAATTTAGGAGCCTCTTATCGGTTCGGTAACGATGTAAAATCAAATGATAGCCTTTATTCAAATAAGCCTCATGAAACATAGAGTCTTCAAGGAAGGAAGATACTAAAATGAAAAAACAAGGCTTGAACCCTTTTCTTCCATCATGGGAATATACTCCTGACGGGGAACCGTATGTCTTTAACGGCAGAGTTTATGTGTACGGCTCACATGACCGTTATAACGGTCATGCTTATTGTTTGAACGATTATATATGCTGGTCGGCACCTGTGGAGGATTTGGCCGACTGGCAGTATGAAGGCGTGATTTACAAGAAAACGGATGATCCGCTTAATCCTGAAGGCAGCATGTGTCTTTATGCACCGGACGTCACCATTGGTCCAGATGGAAGGTATTATCTCTACTATGTTCTTGATAAGGTTTCCATCGTTTCGGTAGCCGTCTGCGATACACCGGCTGGAAAGTATGAATTCTACGGCTATGTAACGTATGCCGATGGAACACGCTTGGGAGATAGAGAGGGCGACGAACCTCAATTTGATCCAGGCGTATTGACAGAAGGAGACAAAACCTACCTGTATACGGGCTTCTGCGCAGCGGGAGACAAATCAAGAAAAGGTGCAATGGCTGCGGTGCTTGGTCCGGATATGCTCACAATTTTGGAAGAACCGGTATGTATTGCACCAAGTGAACCTTACAGCAAGGGCAGCGGATATGAAGGGCATGAATTTTTTGAGGCGCCTTCCATCAGGAAGAAAGGCGATACGTATTATTTTATTTATTCCTCGATCGTTATGCACGAACTGTGTTATGCAACCAGCAAATTTCCGACGAAAGGCTTTGAATACCGTGGAGTCATTGTAAGCAATGCCGATCTTCATATAGATTCATACAAACCAGCAGACAAGCCCATGTATTACGGCGGCAATAACCATGGCAGCACGGTTGAAATTAAAGGGGAATGGTACATTTTTTATCACAGGCACACGAATGGAACAAATTTCAGCCGGCAGGGCTGCATCGAGCAGATCGAATTTCGGGATGACGGCACGATTCCCCAGGTGGAAATGACATCCTGTGGTTCAAATGGGGGACCGCTCGTTGGTCGCGGAGAATATCCAGCATACCTGGCATGCAATCTGTTCTGCAAAGACGAGGCCCTGTATACAGGTGCTCCTGGAGAATGGATGGACAGTCGGTTTCCGAAAATTACCCAGGATGGAAAAGACGGGGATGAGGAAATCGGGTATATATCCAATCTGCGAGATTCCGCTACGGCCGGATTCAAATATTTCCATTGCGACGGGATCAGGACAGTCAAAATCAAGGTACGTGGATATTGCCATGGTGCCTTTGAAGTAAGAACATCTTGGAACGGCATGGCTCTTGGAAGGATACCGGTTGATTTTACGAATACATGGAATGAATATTCTACTAATCTCATCATTCCGGACGGCATTCAGGCACTGTACTTTACATATACAGGCGCGGGCGGCGCAAGTCTAGCTTCGTTTACATTGGAATAACTAACTTGATGAAATATTCTTCGGATGGTATGAAGCGAGTCGTCGATAGACAAGCATACCATACAAAACTGGAGTTTGAGTGGTGCCTAAGTAAATAATGTTATTTAAAGCATGGCCAGGTTGTTTCAATAGCTTGGCCATGCTTTTGTTATCGGGTACAGGCAGTAACGAATGCTAGTCGACCCGAGATCGATAAGGGGTTAGATAGGGAAAGATCAATAAATGACAACGCTTTCTCAAAAATGTTGGCTTACGTTAAAGTTTTCGGAGGTCTAATATTTAAGTAAAGGAGGAACTCAAATGGAACTTGATACAAGACTTACAAACTCCATGGTCAAAACCGGCCAGAATGCGCTTTTATGGAAGCGGTTTAAAAAGCAAAAGGTGCTACATGTGTTCGTAGGGTTGGGTATGGTCTTTCTGCTGATTTTCTCCTACACGCCCATGTTTGGTATTATCATGGCCTTTAAGGATTATAGCATCTCGACCGGAATCAAGGGCATTTTTACAAGCGAATGGGTCGGGCTGAAATATTTTGACGAATTCATAAACGATTACCAGTTCGACAGGATTGTACGCAATACGCTGGTACTGAGCCTGCTAAAAATCATCTTCACCTTTCCTGCACCGATTATGTTCGCGATCCTGTTGAATGAAGTAAGGCACATGGCTTTCAAACGGATCGTGCAAACGATCAGTTATCTGCCGCATTTCATCTCCTGGGTCGTTGTGGTTGGTCTCGCGTTTAGTTTCTTTTCTACGGATGTCGGAATTGTGAATAAGGCACTCTTGGGACTTGGCTTGATCGACAAGCCGCTCGATATTCTGACTAATCCGGATCACTTCTGGGGACTTGCCGTTGGAAGTGCGGTGTGGAAGGAGGTGGGCTGGTGGACGATCATCTTCTTGGCAGCGATCTCAGGCATCAACCCAGCTTTGTACGAGGCGGCCCAAATCGACGGTGCCGGAAGGCTTGCGCGCATCCGTCACATTACAATTCCAAGTATGAAGGGGACTATCGTAGTCGTGCTGATTTTGACAATCGGCAGTATCCTCGGAGGAGGCTTGGTCGGCTCGAACTTCGAGCAGGCGTACCTGCTAGGCAACAGCATCAACAATCCAACATCGGAGATCGTGCAGACCTATGCGTTTAAGGTCGGTCTTAGAGACGGTCGTTTCTCGTATGCAGCAGCCATCGATCTGATTCAGTCGATCATCTCGGTCGTTCTGATCTTCTCTAGCAACTACATTGCCAAGCGTGTGTCGGGGTCGAGCTTATTCTAGAGAAAGGAGTGGCTGTCGTGCTCAGGAGTCAAAGACAGAAGGATCTGCTGCTGGATAGCTTCATTTATGTGTTCCTGTTTATCATTATGCTTACTATGCTGTATCCGTTCTATTACGTTCTGATCTCCTCATTCAACAAGGGATCCGATTCACTTCTTGGAGGCGTCTACCTATGGCCTCGAAGCATTACACTGGAGAATTACAAGATGTTCTTGAACGATCCGAACTGGTACCGCGCCTTTCTGGTTAGCGTTTCCCGAACGGTTGTGGGCACCGCGTTGGGCGTATTGCTCACATGCTTGGTCGCCTACGCTCTTTCGCATCGCGATCTAGTGTTCAGCAAGGTGTATTTCACGGTCATCATATTCGCCATGTATTTCTCCGGCGGCCTCATTCCATACTATGTGGTGCTGCGCTCGCTCGGTCTGCTCAATTCGTTCGGCGTATACGTTATTCCCACCATGCTGAGCACGTTTTTCCTGCTCATCGCCATTTCGTTCTTCCGAGAAATTCCCGGTGAACTGAAGGAATCGGCTTACATGGACGGCGCCAACGAGCTCGTGATCTTCGTCCGCATTATTCTCCCGGTCTCGACGCCGCTCATCGCAACGATGGCACTGTTCTTGGGCGTGGGTCAATGGAACGCGTGGCTGGATTCCGCTTATTTCGTACAATCAGAAGGCTTGCGGACACTCACATACCGAATGATGGAAGTCATCAACAAGAGCAACACCCCAATGGATGCGATCGCTGCTGCTAATGCTGCTTCGTCGGGCGTCACGAGTTATTCACTGCAGGTTACATCCATGGTCGTCTCCATTGCACCGATTGTGTGCGTCTATCCGTTCCTGCAGAAGTATTTTGTACAAGGCATTATGTTGGGTTCGGTCAAGGGATGACCGGGGTTAGTATGTTATTAAAGCGCAAGGCTTTAATATAAATCATTCAATGATGGAGGGGTTAAGATTGAAAAGTAGAAAAGCAAAAAGATCGTTAGTCATGTTAGTTATCTTCGTGTTAGTATTTTCTTTATTATCGGCTTGCAGTAATAATAATAGCCAGTCCGACCAGCAAGGAAAATCCGCTAATAAGGCAGCTGATAACGCACAGGAGAGTAAAAGTGCAAACGTAACACCAGTGAATGACAAGGAGGTCAAAGAACTTTCGATTTTCTTCGATGCACCTTGGTGGGCCATAAAAGATTGGAAAGGATCCATTGCAGAAAAACTCACGGAAAAAACAGGCATCAAACTTAAGGTATCCGTCGCTGTTGACGAAAAGCAATTACCGTTGATGATCGCTTCCGGGGATTTGCCGGATCTTGTATTTAGTTATGATAATGTGGATCGGATGTCAGATCCGAAAGTCTCATATTCATGGAATGAGCTGATCGAGAAATATGCTCCGGATTTTCAGATAGACAAAACAAGAATTGCGATCAATACGATGGACGATGGAAAGTTCTACACGATTAAAAATTCATTTGCGACTAAGGAAGAGATGGCAGCTAATCCATTTGCTTTAGGCGGGGACGGTAATCCGGGCATTGCTGTTAGGGAAGATATCCTTGCTGAACTTGGAAATCCTTCTATTGATACACTCGAAAATTTCTCGAATGTTCTTGGCATGGTCAAACAGAAGTATCCGGATATGATTCCATTGACGATGGATATTAATTGGATCGAACCTTATTTTATACAGCAATTTGGACTTGAAGCGACCTTAGAAGGCTGGTATGAAAAAGATGGAAAGATCGACTACTTCATTAATCAACCCAAATTGTTAGACTTTTTTAAATATATGAACAGCCTTTATCGGAATGGATACATTCAATCTGAGAATTATGCTTATCCGAACGATCAGATAGATGATCAATATGCAGCCAATGGTAAAGCGTTCGCCCATAGCCATACGGTTAGCACGGCAGACACGAACAACATTGCCATTGAGAAGGAAGGAGGTTCATTTAAATTCAAAATGCTGCCAAGCGCCTTGTCAGAAGATGCGGTGAAGGTGAGCTGGGGAACGGGATGGGCCGGAACTTTCATTACGAAGAACAACAAGGATCCTGAAGCATCCATCAAATTTCTTCAATACTTAGCAAGCGATGAAGGCAAAAAATTGACGACGTTTGGAATTGAAGGAGAGCATTGGACGTGGAACGATGAGGGATATCCTGAATTTACTTATAGTCAATCAGATTCTGATTATAAAACTAGCACCGGAATCAGTTGGTGGATTTTGTATAGCGATGGAATTGCGGCGGGGTTGGCAGGTTATGTTCCTGGCACCCAGAAGACACAGGCATTACTCGAAACAAAAGCTATCACCATCTATAAGCCTGAGATTGGACTGATTCAAGCGCAACCGGATTCCACAGAAAAGACAATCAAAACGAAAATTGACGAAATGATCAGAAATGAGAAAGTGAAAATCTATTTAGCAGAATCCGAAGCAGAAGTTGAGGCAAATTTCAATACCATGTTAAAAAATGCAGAGGATATTGGATTACAGAAATTAGTAGACTGGGCAAATGAAACCTATCAAAAAAAGAAAGTGCTTTTTGAGTAAAAATCACACTTATTTATCGGTAGAGGCACACTGTGTCTCTACCGAATTCTGTATTCTCATGGTAATCTAACAGAAGAAAGTTCCTACGATGAGGAGGGGCAACCATGAGTATTATGCGGAAGATTATGTTGGGGTATGTCATCCTTATCGTGTTGCCGGTCATTATATTTGGTTACAGCCACTATAGGGAGATATATGGAAATTTAATTCACCAATTTGTTGAAAGCCGCCAGAAGATACTAGAGCAAGCTTATGCCAACATGCGCACAGATTTTACCCGCATCCAGTCGGTTCATCGGATCCTGCAGAATAATTCTTATGTTGTCGATTATCTTAATGGTGCATATCAACACGATGGAGAAAGCGTCTATTCGTTTATTCGTTACATTCGGCCATTATACGCGCAATCCTTATTTGCTAACCCTGAGATAAAATCGATTGTTATATACAAATTGAAAAGAGATATATTTTCTATAAGGGATCAAATTGTTGACATATCAGAGCTGGAGCCAAGTCTGGATAGTGCGATAATGACCCTGAAGCCAGGCGATGGTGCATGGATCCGCGCCGATACCGAAGTATTGGATCCGGAGCTCATTTATTACCAATACTTATATAGTACGGACTTTACAGAGAAAATCGGACTTCTTGAAATGCGGATCAGCAGCAGTCTCATAAATCAGTTCTACAAAGCCGCCGGTGTAGAAGGGAATTGGCAAGCTCTTTTTATGTCCGACCAAGGCCTTCTGACGATTGATGAGGGTAATAGATTGGATGAAGCTACAATTCGCAAACTTCATTCGAATACGAGCACTTATTTTATTAATCGAAACACGATAGTGAATCAGTTGGACTTTGATGAGCTTGATGTTCGCGTCATAGTGACAGGACAGGTAGATAACGTATTTCACACAATCAGGAGTAGAGAGTTTGCCTTATTTTCGATCATAGTTCTATTGTTAGCTGGACTTTCTGTCGCTTATTTCTTGTTAGCTTCCACAATAGTTAAACGAATTCTTAAGCTGACCCGACATATGCGCACATTTACTGATAATAATTTCAGTCCACATATGTTAATACCGGAGAGGCTCCAAGGAAAAGATGAAATTGGCTTCCTAATTTCCACTTATAATTCGATGATTATGCGCATGGATGAACTGATCAACAAGGTTCATCGTGCCAAACTACTAAATAAAGAAGCCGCTTACAAAGTATTGCAGGCTCAGATCAAACCGCATTTTCTGTACAACACGTTGGAGACAATCCGAATGCTTGCAGAATCCAATAATGATAAAGAAGTTGCGGATATTTCCTTCTGGTTCGGAAAATTGATGCGATATAGCCTTGCTTCCGGAGAGGACAAGACGGTGCTCTCCAAGGAGATTACGATGGTTACGTTCTATCTTAATATTTACAAGATGCGGCTTCAAAGCAGACTAAGGTACGAGATCGATGTCGCTTTGAATGCGGATGAGTTGGTTTGTCCGCGGTTTATGCTTCAGCCGCTTATTGAGAATTGTATTGTTCATGGCGTGTTTACGGTTTTGCGTCCTGTCCACGTTCGTATTCAAGCTAGGGAGTCGGAACGGGAAATACGGATTAACGTCAGCGATGATGGTTGCGGTATCCCATCTCAAAAGCTGCGCAATCTTCAAAACAAATTATTGAAATACGAAGAGTTTGATAAAAGCGATTTCGGAGAAGGTGTGGGTCTTAATAATGTTAATGAAAGAATCAAAGCTTTCTTTGGCCAAGATTCCAGACTGGAGATTACGAGTGAGGAAGGTAAGGGCACCAACATGTGCATTGTCATTGCGAAGAGGACGGTGAGTGGAAGTTGAAGATGTTAATTGTGGATGATGAACCTAATATTTTTAAGAAGAATACCGGAATCACGCCAGGCGCTGGAGAATGAAATCGAATTGAAAGGGAGTATATTGAAATGATCAGGCGGAATTTGGATCGAAATTGGAGATTTGAACATGGCGAACCTGCACCAGTTCTGAACAAGGATGGTGAACAAGGAAGAATCGTACACTTACCGCATGACTTTATGATTGAATCCGACACATTCCCAGATGCACCAGGAGGGGCGGCGACTGGCTATTATGGTGGAGGGATCGGAACGTATACGAAATATCTTGATATTCCTGAAGATGCCAAGGATAAACGTTTATTGGTCGAGTTTGACGGATCCTATATGAACACCGTCGTTACTTTGAACGGGCATAAAGTAACTGGACATCATTATGGTTATACACCTTTTCATGCGGATCTCACTCCGTATATGAATCCAGGACGAAGAAATAGACTTGCTGTAACAGTTAACAATTCCGCACAACCCAACGCCCGATGGTACACAGGATCAGGTCTGTATCGCAGTGTCGAGTTACTGTCTGGTCCAAGAGTGCATATCTCACCTTGGGGAATTAATACGCACACTTCGCACATTGTCAATGGGACGGCGTTTGTTGTCGTGGAGACGACTGTAGAGAATCACACGGCCACTACTTCTAATTTATGGTTGAATATCAAAGCTGAGAAAGCGTCAAGCGGTGTCGAGGGAGGTAACGGTAGAGTAAGCATACATGTGCCAGCGGGAACAAAACGTACTGGTAGGGTAATGATCGCCATTGAAGAAGCAGAATTGTGGGATATTGATTCGCCCCACCTGTACCGAATTACTGCTCAATTATACGATAATAACACCTTGTTGGATGAAGAATGTGTTAATTTCGGCATTCGGACCATCTTGGTGGATGTAAAGAATGGTTTTATGTTGAACGGCCGATCTATAAAGTTGAAAGGTGGGTGCGTGCACCACGATAACGGTATACTCGGAGCTGCATCATATAGGGACAGTGAGTATCGAAAGATGGAGCTTCACAAATGCAATGGTTACAATGCAATCCGTTGCGCACATAATCCCCCGTCCAAGCATCTGCTGGATGCATGTGACCAATTAGGTCTTCTTGTAATCAACGAAGCGTTTGATGTGTGGACCATGGCAAAAAAACCTTATGATTATAGTCTGAACTTTGCGGAAAACTGGAAGACGGATATCGAAGCTTTCATTCTTCGCGACCGTAATCATCCATGTGTGATCATGTGGTCCACAGGCAACGAAGTGAATGAACGCGGCGGCTTGTCAGGTGGCTATGAATGGGCGATCAAACTAGCGGATTGGGTTCGAGAGTTGGATCCTACTCGGCCTGTAACAAATTCAGTTTGTACATTTTATAGCGCGTTGGAAGACGATGAGCAGATTAAGTTCTACGAGGATACGAACAACCGCTCCAAGAAATCTCCTGGCTTTGTTAATTTTGATTCAGAGTACGGGCAGAGCATCTGGGGAAAGTACACGGAGAATTTTTGCGCCCCGCTAGATGTCGTGGGTTATAATTACTTACCTCATCAGTTTGAAGATGCGGCAAAAACATACCCTAACCGAGTGATCTGTTCAAGTGAAAGCACGGCTCGAGATATGGATTATTATTGGGAAGGTGTCGAACGTTATTCCTATGTGATTGGAGATTTTAATTGGACAAGCTGGGATCATATCGGAGAAGCGGGTATTGGCAAATTTGTGTATGCCGAGCCGGATAAAGCCGAAGAACTAAGAAAAAACTTGCATGTTTCGCCATATCCTTGGCGCTTGTCGTATAGCTCAGACTTCGACATGTGCGGATTTGAGCGACCACAGCTTGCTTATCGTCGAATTGTATGGGGTTCAGATGAAACCTTTATCGCTTCTCATCCCCCACGGAACTATGGTAAGACTGAACTGTTGAGCGGATGGGGATGGACCGAGTGCGAGAACGCATGGAACTGGGCCGGAGACGAAGGGAAATTCGTAGAGGTGGACATTTATTCTGCTGCAGAAGAAGTGGAACTGATAGTAAACGGCCAAAGTCTCGGAAGAAAATTGGCAGGCAAGAAAAATCGTTACAAAGCGCGATTCACTCTTGCTTTTGAACCAGGAGTACTAGAGGCAGTCAGCTACACGGAAGGAAAGAAAATATCTTCAGACACAGTACGCACATCTGGTGAGCCTTTCGGTATTCGAATAGTGGCAGAAAAACAACAACTTACAGCAGACGGACAATCGCTGTGCTTCGCTGTCGTAGAGATAGTTGACGAAGATGGCAATCTTGTCGCGGATGCTGAGCTGCCAGCAACAGCCACGGTGGAAGGTGCAGCAACGCTTGCGGCATTCGGCACCGGCAGGCCTAAGACTGAAGAGAAGTACACGATAGGAGAGCATACTTCATTTAAAGGAAGGCTACTTGCAATCGTTCGTGCAGGTTATGAATCTGGTGTATCAATACTCTCAGTACATGTAAGCGGTCTTCCAAACGCCTCTCTCGAGATTCCAGTTACGCAGTTACCGCGTTAGTTCTGGTATTGGAAAATAGAGTAGATCGAGAAATAAGATTGATTGTTCGCCTTGTTGGCATTTAAGATCAGTTGTATTACTCGAAACGTTAAAAGCAACAACGTCGCATACTGCTTCGGAGTACGCGACGTTGTGCAACTTTGCGGCGAATTACACTAGCGTTGCGGAATCCGAAGTTGTAATGGAGTTGGTTGTTGCTGACGATGTGATTTACGTCATGGATCGCGGGTGCATTGTATACAGGTACTACAAAGCGTGGTCTGAGCAAAACATCCGTTTTGTGGCACGAATCCAGAAACGAAACAAGGCGGTTGTTGTGTGCGAGCGACATGTGCCGGAATTCTCTAGAGTTTTGCGTGACGCGGATGTGAAAGTCGCTTTTACTGAGAATGGTGAAGTTATAGAAGTTCCATTGCGATTGGTGGAATTCACCGACGATAAGGGCAACCATTACCGTGTCCTCACCATTGTGAATGATCTCTCGGCAGAGCAAATTAGCGAAATCTATCGTCATCGCTGGATGATCTACGTGTCCAGCTAAGGACTCAATTTCTTGTCGGTGAAAGTCCGATCAGGAGAAAAGACGACACTCCCATAGCCTGAGAGGCGCCGCGAAACGAAAGTGAACCGGCGAAGCCCTCTGACAAAACGTTCTTTAGGAACGTCAGCAAAACTCCAGGTTGTAACGTACTCTGAACGCAGACGTAGCCTCGTTACACGCAATTCCGGTGGCAGAGACGGTCGATAACGCGCGAAAGCAACAAGAACTGACCGGAAGCGTCTGAAACGGCAGTTCTCACCGGCGGGGTATCAGCGGCGACATGGAGGGAAAGAGATTGTGGAAACTGGAGAAGCCCTCGGTACCCGGTGAAGAAATCTCACCGAGGAGGCCGTCCCTATAACCGCGATCGGGAAGTGGGATAGGTAGGTATCAGGGTGTCGGATCGAGCCGTACTACTGAGGATTCGCGTGCAGCAAAACGCGCGAGGAGGGAAGGATTCGAATCAACAGCGATTTAATCCATAAATTCTTTATAGCGGCAGGGGTTAACGAGAACTGGAAATCCTTTTTACTGTCCGAGCAGAGCATGCCATTGACTCCCGGAGAAGCCTCGGCGGGAATTGACGATATAACGCAGAAGTTGCTGGTTGCAAATAAACACAGAGACTACATCATCAACCGGCAAATAATCGTGAATCAACTGGATATCAAGGAGCTTGGCGTTCGTGTTGTAGTAATGGGTAAGGTAGAAGACGTATTCCGTAACGTCAAGCGGAAGGAAATCGTCCTGATTTCAACAGTCTTCGCCCTGCTGGTAGCCTTGTCCTTTGCCTATTACGTGCTTGCATCTACCATAACGAAGCGCATCCTTCGGCTTGCCAGACATATGCGAAATCTGAGGGATGATAATATGAGGATGATGGACAACCGCCACGACACCCAGGATGAAATCGGGTTTCTTATCACCACATACAATAACATGATCCACCGGATGGATGAGCTTATCAACAACGTCCACCGTGCCGAGATACTCAATAAGGAAGCAGCTTATCAAGTGCTTCAAGCGCAGATTAAGCCACACTTTCTATATAATACACTGGAGACGATCCGGATGCTCGCCGAAGCCAATAATGACAAAGAAGTAGCCAACATTTCATTCTGGTTCGGGAAGCTGATGCGTTACAGCTTGTCCTCTCAGAAGGACGATACGGTACTGGCCAGGGAAATAGAGACGATAACCTTTTATCTTAACATTCATAAAATGCGGCTTCAGAACAGGCTGACCTACGAAATTAATGTCGCTGTGGGTACAGAGAGCATTACTTGTCCACGGTTTATACTTCAACCGCTAATTGAGAATAGTATTGTCCACGGAGCATCAATTATAATTAGACCCGTTCATATTCAGCTACTGGCGGAGGAGACAGCTGATGAAATCCAGATATCCATCATAGACAACGGACCCGGTATCCCGCAAGAGACACTATACGCTATCCGGAGTAAATTGTCGGGGAACAATGATAATAGATTTATGAGTGAGGGAGAAGGAGGCGTAGGACTTTATAATGTCAGTCAGCGAATCAAATCCTTCTTCCGCGGAACGTCACGGCTAGAGCTTAAGAGTGAGCAAGGGAAGGGAACATGCCTGACTATCATTATAGATAAAGGGATGGCGACTAAATGATGAAAGTACTGATTGTGGACGACGAACCATTGATTCTGAATGGTCTTACCAAGATAATTAACGAAGTGGCACCTCCTGGGACGGAGATTCGTGCGGCTAATAATAGGTCTGAGGCACTTGCGATCATGCAGGTGTATATGCCGGATGTCACCGTTACGGACCTCCATATGCCCGAGGGGAACGGATTTGAATTGATCGAGGAAGCCAGAGAAGGTGGATTATGTGTTGACTTTATCATACTGACAGGGTACGAAGAATTTGATTATGTACGCAAAGCTCTGCGCGCAGGCGTTGCGGATTACTTATTGAAACCGGTCGATAAGGATGAGATGGCGAAACTTTTGGCGCGTATCGCTGAGACTCTTCCTTCTGACTCCGACTCGGAATATACAATACATGTTAAACGCATCCTGGCTTATATGGAAGTACATTACATGGAAGACCTATCGCTGGAGCGTCTTGCAGATCTGATGAATCTCCATCCGCACTACATCTGCAGACTATTCAAAAAGAAAACGGGGGATAATTTTGTGAATTACCTGAACGCTTTCCGAATTCGTAAAGCGCAGAAGCTGCTGGAAACTCAGCGTCATCTTCCAGTAAACGTAATCGGACAGCGGGTGGGGTTCGAGAGCAGGCATTACTTCTCGAAAGTGTTCAAAAAATATACTGGCGTTACACCGGGAGTCTACCGCGAAGACAATGAGCTCGAGTCTCTCTAGAAAGAGATCGACTGATTACATTGATGCCTATTATAAGGATCATTATATACAGGTATTGGAGGAGATAAACATTGACAAACAACAAGCTTTTTTTTGACTACCCAGCGGCAAAATGGGAGGAAGCGCTGCCAATCGGCAACGGCCGACTAGGAGCGATGGTGTACGGCCAGACGCTGCAGGAGCGTCTGCAACTCAATGAGGACTCCGTTTGGTATGGCGGACCGCGGGATCGCAACAATCCGGACGCGCGGGCGAATTTGCCGGAAATCCGCCGATTGATCTTCGAAGGAAAGCTGAAAGAAGCAGAACGACTGGCCCTTCTGTCATTGTCAGGCCTGCCTGAATCACAGCGGCACTACTTGCCGCTTGGCCACTTGCTGCTTGACTTCGCGCTTCCGCACGGTGTGACGGAGCAGTACGAGCGCGTGTTAGATATGGATAGGGGCAGCGTTACGGTCGCCTTCAAACACGGTAGTGTATCGTTCAGACGCGAGATCTTCGCTAGCTATCCCGAGCAAGCAATCGTCATGAAGCTTACTGCCGATCGACCGGGCTCTATCGCTTTCACAGCACGCCTGGAGCGTGGCCGTTGGCGTTATGCCGACCGTTCTGGCCGCAGGGGAGACGACTCCATCTGGATGAGCGGTAGCTGTGGTGGCGAAGGCGGCAGCCAGTATGGAGCGGTGCTGAAGGCGGAGGCGGAGGGTGGAACGGTAAAGGCGATCGGCGAGCACCTCGTCGTGGAACACGCGAACAGTGTGACTCTGGTTTTGGCAGCCGCAACGACGTTCCGTGTTCCAGATCCGCTGGCAGAAGCGCAAGAAAGCACGGATGCGGCCTTACGTCTGGGCTATATCACACTGTATCAGCGCCATATCGACGACTACCGCCTACTGTTTAGACGTGTATCGTTGTCGCTCAGCACAGATGAGGCGGAAATTGGGCGCATGAGTCTGGAGCAGCGCATGGAACGACTGAGGAGTGGCGAGTCGGATCCTGGTCTGTTCGCGCTCTATTATCAGTTCGGCCGTTATCTGTTAATCTCCTCCAGTCGGCCGGGATCGCTACCCGCAAATTTACAAGGCATATGGAACGAGCACTTCCTTCCGCCGTGGGACAGCAAATTTACGATTAACATAAATGCGCAGATGAACTACTGGCCTGCAGAGTCTTGTGCGCTCTCCGAGTGCCACGAGCCGCTCTTCGAGATGCTGGAACGGATGCGTGAACCCGGACGGCATACAGCTGCCGTCATGTACGGCTGCAGAGGCTTCACCGCTCATCATAACACCGACATCTGGGCGGATACCGCCCCCCAAGATACGTGGCTGCCCTCCACATACTGGCCAATGGGCGCCGCATGGCTTTCACTGCATCTATGGGATCATTACCAATTTACGATGGATGGAGATTTTCTCAGTCGCGCTTTTCCAACCTTGCGAGAGGCCGCGTTGTTCCTAATCGATTACGTGGTGGAATCGCCGGGTGGCGAGCTGGTTACCTGCCCCTCTGTATCTCCTGAGAACACATACATACTTCCAAATGGCGAATCGGGTGTCCTGTGCGCGGGACCTTCAATGGACACACAGATCATCCGTGAGCTGTTCACCGCAGTACTAGAGGCCGAACGAACACTCGGCATCCAGGGAAGTGAGGCGTTGGGACCGGAGCTTCAACGGGTAGTGGAAAAGCTTCCGCAACCGAAAATTGGCCGGAATGGCCAGCTTCAGGAATGGTACGAAGATTATGAGGAGGCGGAGCCGGGCCATCGTCATATCTCCCATCTGTTCGCATTGCATCCCGGCAGCCAGATCTCGCTCGCCAGCACACCTGAGTTGGCGGCGGCCGCGCGGCGCACACTGGAGGGGCGGTTGGCGAACGGCGGCGGCCATACAGGATGGAGCCGAGCGTGGATCATCAATTTCTGGGCTAGGCTGGAGGACGCAGAGGAGGCGGCAACCAATCTAACTGCACTTCTGACGCACTCGACATTGCCGAATTTTCTGGACAATCACCCGCCTTTTCAGATCGACGGTAATTTCGGTGGTACTGCCGCGATCGCCGAGATGCTGCTGCAGAGCCATACCGGAGAGCTGCACCTGCTTCCGGCTTTGCCTGCAGCTTGGTCAGAAGGTTCCGTCAAAGGGCTACGTGCCAGGGGAGGTTTTACGGTCGATTTGGAATGGAAGGGTGGCAGGCTGTTGGAGGCAACCATTAGATCTGCGAAGGATGGTCTATGCACGATCCGTACCCAAGAACAAATCTCAATTAATGTGGGTGAAGTGCCAGTTAGGGTCGAGGTGCCTATACGGGGGCATTATCGGTTTCAAACAGATCAGGGGACTATTTACACAATTATTCGATAACCACCACCATTAACGACAACAGTATCCTATCCATATGTCTTCAAGTGGATCGCCAAAATATCATAATAGAATATGTTTCGCAATAATTGGTTATTTGCTATCTGAGAAAAGAAGATATGACCGATTTGAGGAGTGTCCGGAAGATGAATATTAGAATCGATGCTCATCAGCATTATTGGGCAATCCATCGTGGGGACTACGGTTGGATTACACCACAATTACAAACATTATACCGTGATTTCTTGCCAGAGGATTTAACACAGCAATTAAAAATCCATCACATGGATGGAACAATCGTTGTACAAGCGGCTCCTACGATAGAGGAAACCGAATATATTCTGGAGTTGGCTAGCAAGACGGATTCCATATTAGGAGTGGTGGGCTGGTTAGACTTGGACGACACTGGCTACCAAGAGCAGCTTGATCGCTTCTACAAACATCCGAAATTTGTTGGATTTCGCCTTATGATTCAGGACATGCCAGATCCTTATAAGATTGTTCAGCCTCACATTGTTCAAACATTGCAGTATTGTGCGGAGAAGGATATTCCTGTGGATTTGCTTCTTGTCTCACACCAGATTGGAGCCCTACTTCGATTACTTGAGCTTGTCCCCAAGCTGAGAGGTGTAGTCAATCATATCGCTAAACCCGACATTAAGAATGGCGTCTTAGAGCCGTGGAGTGAGCAGATGAAGAAGGTTGCGAATTATGAACACCTATACTGCAAGCTGTCTGGTATGGCCACAGAAGCTGATCAAGAGAAATGGAAGGTTAGTGACTTCACTGTATATATCCAACATATTCTAGAGGTATTTGGTCCTAATCGGGTCATGTTCGGCAGTGATTGGCCGGTATGTCTGCTTACAGCACAGTATGATGAAGTCATGGACATTGTTACTCAAGCATTACCTCCAAGTTGGGGTGAATCAGAGAAGGCTCGATTGTTCGGGTTGAACGCACTATTGTTCTATAAATTAAACATCAATAACTTTCAGCCTATGCTTACGAAGTAGTTTTATCGTCCACTAGCGTGGTCATTATCCCCAAAACATTTAGGAGGTAGATGATCAATATGAAGTATAGAAAGCTTGGTAAAACCGGATTAGACGTATCGATTCTTAGCTTTGGAGCATCCTCACTAGGCTCTGTGTTCCATGAAACAGAAGAGTCGGAGAGCATTCAAACCGTCCATGCAGCGATTGATGCAGGAATTAACCTTATTGACGTATCACCCTATTACGGACTGACGAAGGCTGAGATGGTATTAGGAAAAGCGATAGCCCAGATTCCTCGCGATAAGTTTTACTTGTCGACTAAGGCAGGGCGTTATGGGACACAGTCATTCGACTTTTCCGAACGACGGATTCTAGCTAGTGTTGACGAAAGCTTGTTAAGGTTAAATACAGATTATGTGGATATTCTCTTCTTACATGACATTGAATTTGTTCCCTTCGAGGAAGTAGCAATAGAGGCCTTCTACACGTTAGGTAAACTGAAGGAGCAAGGGAAAATTAGATTCGCAGGTGTATCGGGATTACCGCTCTCCGTATTCGAGAAGACGCTTGCCCATCAGCAGATCGACGCGATATTGTCGTATTGTCACTATTCACTGAATGATACAAGTTTACTAGAAGTTGTTCCATTGCTAGAGCAACATAACGTGGGATTAATGAATGCTTCCCCTCTATCTATGGGTCTCCTGAATACTAGATCATTGCCGGACTGGCATCCGGCATCCGATGAGATCAAACAAATTTGTAAGAAAGCAGCTCAATATTGGGCTCTTTCTCAAAGACGATGACAGATACCAGAAAATGGTTTGCATTCCTTAACGTGAAACCACTTTAAGGAGTAAAAGAACGGGAATTGAGTTTTAATGCCCGGTGAACTCAGCTGGAGGTATCATTGCCTTTGAGAAAGAGCCTAGTACTAAACGAGCGATATAATAGTGTATTGCATTATTCTATCCATTTTGGTAATCAGCTTAAATAGCGGAGTCAATCGCATTCCTATGTTTTCCATATTTGCTGGACATTCAAACTCCCGTTTGGTTCTTACTAAACGAGCAATATATTTCATGATCCGATGAATTTTTGTGAATTTTTAAATCTCATTGAAACCATAGCTTTCTTCTATTTTTCGAATTAGCTGGACAATTAACCTTCCATAATTTAGAATAAGGGGCTCATTCTCAAATAGGAAGATCACTACCCGGTCAAGTCCCCAACTTTC
>JBBDIY010000047.1:0-21111 GCA_040880185.1 Paenibacillaceae bacterium | reverse complement strand
AGTGCAGCAATGCATGCAGCTGACGAATACTAATCGGTCGAGGGCTTATCCTAAATGCTTTTAAAAAAAACAGCGGCAACCTTTCGTTTCGCATCTAGTTTTGAGGGAATGAGACATCTTCGGATGGCTGATCCTTTCAAATGTCGGTTATGATTCTGAAGCCATTCAGGGAGTAACTCGACCAAATAAAACCTGTTTGGTGACGACGGCGGAGGGGAACCACGCGTTCCCATCCCGAACACGACCGTTAAGCCCTCCAGCGCCGATGGTACTTGGACCGCAGGGTCTTGGGAGAGTAGGACGTTGCCAAGCAGAATGAACAGCAGAGTAGGCGATTCGCCGTTCTTGTTGTTCCTTAAGAAACACCTTTGACTTTTGTCGAGGGTGTTTTTTGGTAGTTAAAAGTAAGTATCTCACATACATGCTACAAAAGTGATCGGCTTTCCATATCGCCTTCTCCTCAGTTGCAGATTAAGTATGAAGATTAGCACCTGCAGGAATTATATTTCATTGGTTTTCCTTGGAATGATCACCTTAAATAAAGTTTAATTGTAATTATGCATATATTCTAGGTTTAAGAACGGTTGGAATTGGCTTAATTGTAAGTGCGTTCTTAATTCCGTCTACTCCCGTCTACTCCCGTCCGCCTCCCCCGCATTAGATATATAGCGGAGGAGCTCTCCTCTGAGAGTATAGATATTCAAGTTACAGCGAACAATAATTACAATATGCGTATAGATAATTTTATTGGGATACTTGGCAAATGAATTAAAACCGAGTATAATAAATCAAAAGTCAAAGATAGTCAAAGTCAACCATTAAATATAATGCGGTATGGAGGGAAAATCGATGCGTAATATCTCCGATATTATCGAACAATATCTGAAGAATATTCTGCATACCAGCCCTGCTGGATTAGTAGAGATTCAGCGAAATGATCTGGCCGATCAATTTCAATGTGTTCCATCGCAGATTAATTATGTGATAAGCACTCGATTTTCTTTGGAAAAAGGTTTTGTCGTAGAAAGCAAGCGTGGTGGCGGGGGATATATTAGAATTCAGAAGGTGGATATGCCCAAGCAAAATGGTATTCTAGAGCATATTCTGCGAACGGTCCATGATCAGATTGATCAGGATTCAGCCGAGGGTTTGATTTATCAACTCGAGGATGCTGGATACGTCAACACGCGGGAGGCCAACCTATTGAAGGCAGCGATCTCTAGAGATTCCCTGTTGATTAAGCTTCCATTACGAGATCAAGTACGAGCAATTATGCTTAAGAATATGCTGGTTTCCCTGCTCAGTAGGTAGATATAAACAATAAAGTACTCTACTTGGAATAGGGTGGTTATGATGCAATGTCAAGAATGTGGCAAGAAAGTAGCAACGTTACATTTTACGAAAATAATTAATGGCGAGAAGTCGGAAGTTCACTTCTGCGATGGATGTGCGAGAGAAAAGGGTGAGATGATTCCGGGAACGGCGAATGGTTTTTCCATTCACAACTTAATCTCGGGTTTACTCGATTTCGATCCGCAATCTCAGAGCACACTTAACTCAACGAGTAAACCTACACTTCATTGTGAGGAATGTGGGTTGTCTTATGCACAATTTAGCAAGATAGGTCGATTCGGATGTAGCTCTTGTTATACGAGTTTTTCTGATCGATTGGATCCGTTGCTACGGAGAGTGCATGGTAATATCGTGCATGTGGGTAAGGTGCCAAGAAGATCAGGTAGCGATATCCAAGCCAAACGCGAGGTTGATCGACTTAAGAAGGAACTGAAAGATTGCATTGAACAAGAGGAATTTGAAACTGCAGCATCCATTCGAGACCAAATTCGTCAGCTTGAAGGGAAAAAGTAATCATCAAGCTCATGAAACGTAAGGGCTCTCGATACGGATCGACTTACAATTAAACTCCCTTGTTAGTCACGACAGTTTAATTTCCAGAAGGAGGTGTGGTATGGGACACAATAACTTTTTCAATCAAGCGCTCAGTGAATGGATGAAGGCTAGCGGTCCAGAGTCGGATATTGTGATCAGCAGTCGAATTCGTCTGGCAAGGAATCTTCAATGTTTGCCGTTTCCGATATTAGCTTCCAATGAACATTCTATAGAAACCTTAAATCGTATTAAGGTTTTACTCGACTCCGAAGATCTGAATGAAATTAGCACGTTTGAATTGCTTCTTTTAGATGAGATGAATGATTTGTCAAAGAGGGTTTTAGTGGAGAAGCATCTGATCAGTCCCGCTTTAGCCAATGAATCGAGAAACGGAGCGGTCATTCTAAGTGAGAATGAATCGATCAGTATTATGGTGAATGAAGAGGATCATCTTCGGATCCAGATCTTACATCCCGGTTTTCAGATAAAGGAAGCTTGGGATTTGTGTAATCAGATTGATGATATTTTTGAATCTCAGTTGGATTATGCTTATGATGAGAAACGTGGTTACTTAACGAGTTGTCCAACAAATGTTGGAACGGGAATAAGAGCATCTGTTATGATGCATTTGCCAGCACTTGTGTTAACCCAGCAAATCAGTCGTATTCTATCAGCGATATCACAAGTCGGTTTAGTTGTTCGTGGCTTGTATGGAGAAGGCAGCGAGGCTACAGGAAATCTATTCCAAATATCAAATCAGATTACGCTAGGTCAATCGGAAGATGATATTATTGATAATCTATATAGTGTCGCCCGCCAAATTGTTGAGCACGAGAGGGCTGCTCGAGAAAAGCTTTTATCTGAATCGAAAATGCGTACATTAGATCGAGTTAATCGTTCCTATGGTATTCTGGCTCATGCCATGATTATAGATTCGAAAGAAGCATCCCAACGACTATCCGATGTTCGACTTGGCGTAGATCTCGGATTACTTACGCAGACTAATGCCCAAGCATTGAATGAATTAACGGTAATGACACAGCCTGGATATTTGCAACAATATGCTGGTGAGGCCTTGTCGCCGGATGAAAGAGATTTAAGAAGAGCAGAATTGATTCGCTCACGATTAGCGCAACATTGATACAAACGATATAATAATGATGGAGGTGCTTTTATATGATGTTCGGGAGATTCACGGAACGTGCGCAGAAGGTTCTAGCACTCGCTCAAGAAGAAGCAGTCAGATTAGGTCATAATAATATTGGAACAGAACACATACTACTCGGCCTCATTCGCGAAGGTGAAGGCATTGCCGCTAAGGCTCTAATCGCATTAGGCCTTGGATTGGAGAAAATTCAAGACGAGGTTGAGTCATTAATAGGTCGAGGACAAGAGCAACCTACGAATATCGCCTATACGCCTAGAGCTAAGAAGGTCATCGAGTTGTCGATGGATGAAGCTCGCAAGCTGGGACATACGTATGTGGGAACTGAGCATATTCTGTTAGGCTTAATTCGCGAAGGCGAAGGTGTTGCAGCTAGAGTGTTGAATAATCTGGGAGTTAGTCTGAATAAAGCCAGACAACAGGTTTTGCAGCTATTAGGAAGCAGTGAGAGTGTATCTACAAGCCATGGTAGCAACGCGAATGTAAGTACACCTACACTAGATAGTCTTGCGAGAGATTTAACTGTGATTGCACGCGAAGGCAATCTAGATCCCGTTATTGGCAGGTCCAAGGAAATTGAACGTGTCATCCAGGTGCTTAGTCGGAGAACGAAGAATAATCCGGTGCTTATTGGTGAACCTGGCGTTGGTAAAACCGCTATTGCTGAAGGGTTAGCGCAGAAGATTGTAAACAATGAAATTCCTGAAACTTTGCGAGACAAACGTGTAATGACGCTTGATATGGGGTCTGTTGTTGCAGGCACCAAATATCGGGGTGAATTTGAAGATCGATTGAAGAAGATTATGGATGAAATTCGCCAAGCTGGTAATGTAATTATCTTCATTGATGAATTGCATACATTAATCGGTGCTGGGGGCGCTGAAGGAGCGATCGATGCTTCTAATATTCTCAAGCCCGCTCTAGCTCGTGGAGAACTTCAATGTATTGGCGCAACGACTCTTGATGAATATCGCAAATATATTGAGAAGGATGCCGCGTTAGAGCGCCGTTTCCAACCTATTATGGTGGAGCAGCCTACTCCAGAAGAAACCATTCTGATCTTACATGGCTTACGTGATCGATACGAAGCGCATCACCGAGTGAAAATTACGGACGAAGCAATTGTTCAAGCGGTCAAATTATCCGACAGATATATTCCTGATCGTTTCTTACCGGATAAGGCAATCGATCTAATCGATGAGGCGAGCTCCAAGGTAAGATTACGCTCATATACGGTTCCGCCAAATTTAAAGCAGCTTGAGAATAAGCTGGATGATATCCGCAAGGAGAAGGATTCCGCTGTTCAAAGTCAAGAATTTGAGAAGGCCGCATCTCTTCGTGATACAGAACAGAAAATGCGTGAAGAGTTGGATCGGACGAAGAATGAGTGGAAGGAAAAACAAGGTCGTACCGACACCGCAGTTACACCAGAGGATATTGCACAGATTGTAGCTAGCTGGACAGGTATCCCTGTAAGCCAGCTTGCAGAAGAGGAAACCGATCGACTTCTGAAGATGGAGGGTATTCTCCACGAACGGATTATCGGTCAAGATGAGGCAGTCGTAGCGGTTAGTAAAGCCATTCGTCGTGCAAGAGCAGGCTTGAAGGATCCGAAGCGTCCAATAGGCTCATTCATCTTCTTAGGACCTACGGGAGTTGGTAAAACTGAGTTAGCACGCGCACTAGCTGAGTCGATGTTCGGAGATGAGAATGCGGTTATCCGTATCGATATGTCAGAATATATGGAGAAGCATTCAACATCCAGATTAGTTGGAGCTCCTCCAGGGTATGTCGGCTATGAAGAGGGTGGTCAATTAACCGAGAAAGTACGCCGCAAACCATATTCGGTCGTCCTACTCGATGAAATTGAGAAGGCTCATCCTGAAGTATTCAATATTCTGTTACAGGTATTAGAGGATGGTCGTCTGACAGATTCCAAAGGTCGATCGGTCGATTTCCGGAATACATTGATCATTATGACATCTAACGTTGGTGCAGAGATGATTAAGAAAAATTCGTCACTTGGATTTACGGCTGTTCAGGATTCCGGCAAAGATTATTCCAATATGAAGGACAAAGTAACGGGCGAGCTGAAGAAGAGCTTCCGTCCTGAATTCTTGAATCGGATTGATGAAATCATCGTATTTCATTCATTGGATGAGACACACATCCTACGTATTGTCTCCTTAATGTCCGAAGAACTACGCAAACGTTTGAACGAACAAGAAATCGACTTCGTTCTTACGGATGAAGCTAAGAAGTTCCTTGCGAAGGAAGGCTATGATCCAACCTACGGAGCTAGACCGCTACGTAGAGCGATTCAGAAGCACATCGAGGATCGACTATCAGAAGAGCTACTCAAAGGCACGATTGGTAAAGGTCATACCTTAGTCATTGACTTGAAGGATGGCGCATTGACTGTCGAACATAATAAGGAAGTAACAGCTCAGAAGTAAATAAAGTATACGACTGCCACTATCGCAGATTTCTGTGAGGTGGCAGTTTTTTTGTGATTTGATGTCATAATGCATAAGAATGCCCACCTAAACGGATGTGTTACCTATGATAAAATAGATGGGAGTGTGAATCACGTGTGTTTACGTTTGCATGTTGGTACAAAACTTCGGGAGGTTTTATTATGAGTATTACGAGTATTCAGGATACGGTCACATTAAACAATGGTGTTACTATGCCTCGATTAGGATTTGGTGTGTTTAAGGTGCAGGATGGTCAGGAAGTAATTGACTCTGTTAAGACTGCAATCGAAACGGGATACCGTGCCATTGATACAGCGGCAGCATACCACAACGAAGAAGGCGTTGGACAAGCTATCCGTGAATCAGGTGTACCTCGTGAACAATTATTCATTACGACTAAAGTTTGGAACAACCGCCAAGGTTACGACACGACATTGGAAGCGTTCGAGGAAAGTCGTCGCAAGCTTGGATTAGAATATCTGGATTTATATCTGGTACATTGGCCGGTTAAGGGCAAGTACAAGGATACATGGCGCGCATTAGAGAAATTGTATAATGATGGTGCAGTTAGAGCAATCGGCGTTAGTAACTTCCAAACACATCATCTAGATGATCTATTCACCGGGAATACGATCGTTCCTGTTGTTAACCAGATTGAGTATCACCCACTGCTAACTCAAGAAAAAGTTAAATCCTACTGTGATGCGAAGAATATATATATAACGGCTTGGAGTCCGCTCATGCAAGGGCACCTGGATTTACCCATCTTGAATGACCTGAGCAAGAAGTACGGGAAGTCACCAGCTCAAATCATCATCCGTTGGGACCTGCAGAAGGGTGTATTAACGATTCCAAAATCGATTAAGCCAGAGCGAATTCGTGAGAATGCGAATGTATATGATTTTGAATTATCCACTGATGATGTAGCTGCACTTGATGCTTTGAATCAGGATCACCGATTCGGTTCACATCCGGATACGTTCACTTTCTAATAGAAGAAGACACATGAAAAATCAGAAAACTGGGGCTGTATATAGCTCCGGTTTTTTAAATGTGAGCCGATTGGATTTTATTCACAATTGATCTCGTGTATACTAAGCTTACGACTTATACTATTGCGATGATCTCAGCAGTAAGGGTGTGTAGCTCATGAGAGTAAAAGTGGCATATATATGCAGTGGTTGCGGGCACCATCATCCAAAATGGCAGGGCTTCTGTAACAACTGTTCTGAACGCAATAGCCTAATGGAATCAACGGTCGGTGGGGATAAACCTAAAGGCATTTCGATATCTAAAGGAAATTTACCAGTGAAGAGGCTTTCAGAGACGACCTCCAAGAATAGTGATCGAATCATCACATCAATAGGTGAATTCAACAGAGTGATGGGTGGAGGTATCGTGAGGGATTCCGTTACGATCATAACAGCTGAACCGGGCGCGGGAAAATCTACGCTTCTGTTGCAAGTGTCAGAGGATGTGGCGGGGCAAGGTCTTCGTGTACTATATGCTTCTGGCGAAGAAAGTGAGAGCCAAATCAAGAATAGAGCGGATAGAGTTCTATCCACGATCAATGACAATGTATGGGTATACTCTGATAATAGTATGAATAATGTACTTGGTTGTATCGAGAGTATCAATCCGGATGTCGTTATTATAGATAGTATTCAGACATTCGTCCTAGAGGAATATCCTTCAAGGCCAGGTTCACCTACACAAACGATGGAATGCGCCACAGCACTGTTGAAGGTAGCGAAAAACCCTGATCGACCAAGAGCCGTAATTATGGTTGGACAAATGACTAAAGAGAATGAATTAGCGGGCTTAAGAGCTTTGGAGCATCTCGTGGATACTGTACTTATACTAGATGGACAAGAGGGCGAAGAGCTCAAACAGCTATCCGCTTCGAAAAACCGTTATGGTAGTACTGGTGAAATAGGCTTCTTCTCAATGTCTGAGCAAGGGATGATTCCCATTGATAATCCATCGGAGTTCTTCATGACACAACGAGATTCGAATGACATCGTGTCCGGAAGTGCCTTAACGGTTGCAAAAGAGGGAACACGACCAATCATTCTAGAGATCGAAAGCTTAGTGTCTCAGAGCTTTACACCTTTCCCTTCACGGATTGGTGAGTGTACGAAGAAGGATCAGATGAACACGTTGATATCCGTCCTTGAGCAACGTGCAGGAATTGAGCTATCGAGTAAGAATGTTGTGATTAAGACAACAGGAGGGTTTCGGCTTAAGGAGCATTCCTCGAATTTAGCTGTTATTATGAGTATTGTCTCATCCTTTAAGAACAAAGGCATTCCAAGTCACACCGTATTCATCGCTGATATTGGCCTCACGGGTGAGTTGAAGAAGGTCCCTGCATTGGAAACACGTATTCGAGAATTAGACAGAATGGGCTTTAAGAAAGTGTACGTTGCGAAGAATGCGCTCAAGCAACCTGTTGTAGTAAAGGAAATTAAGATTATTCCATGTAATACATTAATAGAAGTTATTATAGACATTTTTGGGAAATCTACATTATAAGGAAGTGAGCATAATTATGAAAGAAGACGAACAAATTGATATTATTGGAAAGCTGCTGAAGATGGTTGCACCTGGCACCTCATTTCGCGACGGCCTTGATAATGTATTGAGGTCCAAGACCGGAGCACTGATCGTTATTGGTTATTCACCGGAAGTCATGCAGCTTGTGGACGGTGGGTTTTCCATTCAGTGTGATTTCTCGCCCAATTACTTATATGAGCTTGCTAAGATGGATGGAGCTATTATTATCAGTGAAGATTTATCACGAATACTGTATGCCAATACACAGCTTATCCCAGACTCATCAATCTCATCTTCGGAGACAGGTATTCGTCATCGGACCGCGGAGCGTGTGTCGAAGCAAACTGGGAAGCTGGTTGTATCGATCTCTCAACGACGGAATGTGATCACATTCTACCAAGGTAATCTGCGCTATTCGTTGAAGGATATCGGTGTGATTCTAACTAAAGCTAACCAAGCGATTCAAACCCTGGAGAAGTATAACTCCGTACTAGATCAAGCATTTACGAATTTAGGCGCTGCTGAATTCGAAGGAACGGTTACGCTTCTTGAAGTAGCGAATGTTGTTCAACGTGCAGAGATGGTGTTGCGTATCCGAGATGAAATCAAACGATATATTAATGAATTAGGGACAGAAGGTCGATTAATCGAGATGCAGTTAGCAGAGCTTGCAGGCTCTGCAGCACAAGAAGCTTTTCTATTGTTGAAGGATTATATCCGTGATAAGAATGAAGAAAGGCTGAAGGAAATTAGTCATACGCTTAAGCGGCTGTCTTCGGATGAATTGATGGATCATCATCATACGCTCAAGCTATTGGGGTATGTTCATAGTAATACCGCATTGGAAGAAGTAGTCACTCCTAGAGGCTATCGTGTACTACATCGCATCCCACGGTTACCTTCTATAATCATTAACAATCTGGTTGGATTCTTTGGAAATTTAGCAGCAATTCGAGCTGCAACGATTGTGAATTTAGATGAAGTGGATGGTATTGGAGAAGTTCGAGCCCGTACAATTCTAGAAGGGTTAAAGCGTATAGAAGAGCAACTATTGATTGACAGACATATTTAAATTGCCTACAATCATAGGATGATACGTAGCCCCATCTGAACATAGTTATTTAGGAAGTGGGCATAGTAATTAATGAGGTGGAACAGCATGTTCGCAAGATCTTTACCCAATATATTTACAATTGCAAATTTATTCCTTGGCATCGTATCGATTATATTCGTTTTTAATAATGAGTCTGAGATTGCTGCGATGCTGGTCATTGTAGCGATGTTAACGGACGGATTAGATGGTCGAGTCGCTCGTGCATTGAATGTAACTAGTGAATTCGGCAAGGAATTAGATTCGCTATCGGATGTCATTTCCTTTGGTGTGGCTCCAGCTTTCATCGTTTATTCGGTTGCTTTTCAGGATTTCAACTCTCCTGCAGCATGGATTGCCACGGCGATATTCCCGATTTGCGGTGCACTACGTTTAGCCAGATTTAATGTAATCAGCGGCGTTCCTGGTTACTTCATCGGACTACCGATTCCAGCTGCTGGTGGTGTTCTAGCTACCATGGCGCTTTTCTACAAAGAGCTATCCACTCCGATGTTACTCATAGCTGAATTAATCTTATCCTTCTTAATGGTTAGTAATATCAAATATCCAAACTTCAAGAAAGTAAGAATACCGCGTTCTGCTATGTGGATCATACCCGTCCTGGTTATTATCGCGATATTGGTTGCTATTAAGTACCCGGGTACATTGTCCAAGCTCATGTTTATTCCTTTTGTGATCTATGCACTCCTAGGGCTAAAAAAAAACGTTAGACGTGTTACTCGGAAGCGAAATAGGCCTGAATCGAAAAAGAAATCGAAAGTTCATGATACATTATAATGAAATATGATCATAGATCACAATAAACAAGCTTCCCTCTTTAAGACGATGAGGGAAGCTTGTTTAATGTATGAGCAAAGTTGTCTATGATAGGTTGAATTTCCCCAATGTGCTGCAGGTTCTAGACTCTTTGTCTAGCACTTCATTCAGGTTAACACTTAGTAAGTTACATAAAGCAGACATGTAGAACAGATTCTTACCAAGCTCAGCATTAACGACATCTCGACAGGCATCACATAATTGACCATTAACATGGGTATGTGTCAACGGTTGAACCGAATCATCAGCTAGATCCTTCTCGCCAGAATCGTATGGCTGTTTCTTCGCATCTACTTCAATACAGCCACATTCAGTAATGGCCTTGATCACAGACCGATTGACCGTAGAGTTGGTTTGCTGGTACTTGGATAACACATCGAGCAGACTTCGGTGACGGAGCAATAGTTCGGAAACTTGACTTTGGAAGGTTTTCAGATCAAGCACGCTCATTCATATCCACCTCTATTCTGTTAATAAACACTTACGCTCTTTCCTTTGATTATAAAGGATAGTGATCAGAAATCAAAGAGGATTTAAGACAAGCTGGCAAAAAATCCAAATTTTCACGATTAGTCTAGATGGAATTGGAACATACTTAATCATATATACACCGATCAAGCAATTAAAGGAGGTGATATCATGCTCAAAAAGTTAATATTAATGGCGGTTGTGTTAGTAAGTGGTGTATTTGCTTTACGTGGAGAGTCTTTGTTGTACATAGCGGCAGGTGCTGTCATCATGGTAATCGGATCGTTCTTACTCATCGAATATGGCTGGAGAGTCGTCCGGTTTGTAGACGAAAGATTATTAGAATTACCGGCCTATCACATGGCATCAGGGCTCTTAGGAATGCTTATAGGGCTATTCATTTCGTATCTGGTGTATCCGTCTGTATCGGAGTTCAGCAGCAATCTTCCGTATGTGCCGTTCTTAGTAACAGCGATCTGCGGGGGAGTAGGATTCCGCTTAGGGTTACTGAAGAAGGAGGAAATGCTGGCTTTTCTAGCTACCGTTAATTTGGGTAAAGGTACGAAGAAGGGACCGGCCATGCATGAGGAGCATAAGATATTAGATACTAGCGTGATCATTGATGGTAGAATTGCCGATATCTGCAAAACGGGGTTTATACAAGGTATTCTCGTCATTCCGGAATTTGTCCTAGAGGAGCTGCAGCACATTGCAGATTCATCGGATTTGCTTAAGCGCAACCGGGGACGACGTGGATTAGACATTCTGAACAAGATTCAGAAGGAATTAGATGTGAAGGTATTAATCTATGAAGGTGACTTTGAGGAAGTTAGTGAAGTGGATAGCAAGCTTGTTCGTTTGGCTAAGTTACTCGGGGGTAAAGTTGTAACCAATGATTTCAACCTGAATAAAGTATGTGAACTACAAGGTGTTTCCGTATTGAATATTAATGATTTAGCGAATGCGGTCAAGCCAGTCGTTCTTCCGGGTGAAGAAATTGTTGTACAAGTCATCAAGGATGGTAAGGAATATGGTCAGGGTGTAGCTTACCTAGATGACGGAACGATGATTGTAGTGGAGGGAGGCCGCGAATTTATCGGAACGACTCTGGAGGTCATGGTAACGAGTGTATTGCAGACATCTGCAGGGCGTATGATCTTTGCCAAACCGAAATTGTTGGAAAAAGCGCTGTAAAACGATTATCATAAACGAATAAGAAAGTATAAGTGTTCACTTCACTTTCTTTATGATATCGAATTACAGGGCAGGGATGTAGGATGGGAATGTTAGGTGCTGTCATTGTTGCAGCGGGTCGAGGAACACGGATGGGCACGAAGGAAAGCAAGCAATACTTGCCAATTAATGGGAAGCCGATACTGGTATATACGTTAGAGGCCTTCGAGAAGACTGTTGAAGTCAGTGTAGTCGTGTTAGTCGTAGGTCAAGAGGATATTGTTCACTGCCAATCTTACATAGAGAAATATGGTTTGACCAAAATTTCCGCTATTGTGGCCGGTGGTACATCAAGACAAGGTTCTGTCTACGAAGGACTACAGTATCTAGATACGGAATGGGTTATCGTACACGATGGAGTTAGACCGTTCGTTTCTGCAGAGAGCATAATCGATTGCTGGAGAGCAGCTGAACAATATGGGGCTGCTGTAATCGCGGTTCCAGTGAAAGATACTATCAAGATTGCAGATGAAGCCGGTATGGTGCAACGTACGCCAGACCGCAATAGCTTGTGGGCGATCCAAACCCCACAGGCTTTTCGTCGTTCCGATCTCGTTACAGCGCATCGGAAAGCCGTTATAGATGGATATGAGGGTACGGATGACGCATCCCTGATGGAGCGATCGGGCATGCCAGTGCGGATTGTTGAAGGAGATTATGGTAATATCAAGATTACAACGCCAGAAGATCTGCAATGGGCACAATTTCGTTTAGGAATCGTAAGCCGATCCTTGACGCACAAACGAGAAGAGGAACAACAATGATGCGAGTAGGTATAGGGTATGATGTACATCAACTAATCGAAGGTCGACCGTGTATCATAGGAGGTGTTATAATTCCTTATGAACGTGGCTTATTGGGGCATTCCGATGCGGATGTATTGCTACATGCAATCTCCGATGCGATATTAGGTGCACTAAGTCAAGGCGATATCGGCAAGCACTTTCCCGATACAGACCAAGCTTATAAAGACGCAGATAGCTTAGTGCTATTGCAGCGAGTATGGGAAATCGCTCGTTCGATGGGATACAAGCTAGGTAACATAGATGCGGTGATCATTGCTGAGAAACCCAAGATGGCTCCATATATTCCGCTGATGGTAGAGAAGATTGCAGCAGTCTTAGAGGCTGATATGGGATCCGTGAATATAAAGGCAACTACCTCAGAGAAGCTCGGCTTCGTTGGTAGAGAAGAAGGTATTGCCGCTCAATCGATTGTATGTTTAATCAGAAATTCGCAGTCCACTAATGAATAGAGGAGATTAATGAATGAGTAATCACGTACGAGTCAGATATGCGCCAAGTCCAACAGGGCATCTCCATATAGGTGGAGCCCGCACAGCTTTATTCGATTATCTACTCGCCCGTCATGAGGGTGGACAATTCATTATTCGCTTTGAAGATACCGATCAGACGCGCCATATTGAGTCAGGTGTGGAAAGCCAGCTTGAGGGATTAAGATGGTTAGGTGTGGATTGGGATGAAAGTGTGGACGTTGGTGGTCCTTATGCTCCTTATCGGCAGATGGAGCGATTGGACCTATATCAACCTTATGTTCAACAACTGCTGAGCGAAGGCAGTGCTTATTATTGCTATTGTTCAGAGGAAGATTTAGAGACAGAGCGAGCAGAGCAAGAAGCCCGAGGCGAGATGCCGAGCTATTCAGGCAAGTGTCGTCATCTGACCGCAGATCAGATCGAACAATATCGATCAGACAATCGTAAGCCTACTGTTCGTTTCCGTGTAAATGAGAATCGAACAATTTCGTTCATTGATCGGATTCGTGAGCAGGTTGAATTCGAATCCAATGGGATTGGTGATTTTATTATCGTTCGTCCCGATGGCATCCCGACTTATAATTTTGCTGTTGTATTGGATGATCACCTGATGGATATTACGCATGTCATTCGTGGGGAGGAGCATCTATCCAACACACCTCGACAGATATTGCTATATGAAGCGCTCGGTTTCGCAATTCCTCAATTCGCTCATCTCTCGCTCATTCTAAATCAGAATCGTAAGAAGATGAGTAAACGCGATGAGTCGATCATGCAATTTATTGAACAATATCGGGAGCAAGGTTACTTACCTGAAGCTGTACTTAATTTTATTGTGCTACTTGGTTGGTCACCAGGTGGTGAAGAGGAGATTTTCACGAAGGAACAGCTCATTGAGCAATTCACGATGGATCGGTTAGCCAAAAGTCCTGCGGTATTCGATACTGAGAAGCTGAAGTGGATGAATAACCAAT
This sequence comes from Paenibacillaceae bacterium, assembly GCA_040880185.1. Lineage (GTDB taxonomy): Bacteria > Bacillota > Bacilli > Paenibacillales > UBA4045 > UBA4045. The sequence continues at coordinate 7,148 of JBBDIY010000047.1, read as the reverse complement.
ATATGAAGAAGGCAGATCCAGTGCTCGTAGCTGATCTAGCCATCCCACATTTGCAGAAGGCAGGCCTGTTGGCACATACGCTCGATGAACAAGCCCATACTTGGGCAGTTGAGCTTGTCACGCTGTATCAGGAGCAGTTGAATTATGCAGCAGAGATTGTGGAGTTAACCTCCGTATTCTTCGAGGAAGTGCTGGAGTACGACGAAGAAGCAAGAATTGAGCTTGCAGGCGACCATGTGCCTGTGGTGTTGGACTGTTTCCGTCGTCTAGTTGAAGAGACAGATACGTATACACCAGAGGCGATTGGCTTGATGCTAAAAAGTGTGCAGGCGGAAACAGGCTTTAAGGGTAAACATCTATTCATGACGATTCGAATTGCTCTGACCGGTCATATGCATGGGAGAGATTTAAATCGGACCTTGTATTTGCTAGGTAAGGACAAAGTGCTAAGTCGTTTGCAATCCACAATTTAACAAAAAACATTAAAAATAAGAAGGCTACATTTATGTCAACTGAGCTTAAAAGCAAAACAACGCTGTACCCCATATTATTCGCGGTCAGCGCAGCCCATCTCATTAATGATTCATTGCAAACGGTCATCCCAGCTTCTTATCCAATAATAAAGGATTCATTGGATATCTCTTACACCCAATTAGGCTTGATCACCTTCGTTCTTTACTTGACGTCATCGGTGATGCAACCATTTGTTGGGGCGTACGCGGATAAACGTCCATCGCCTTTTATCCTGCCGCTCGGCATGCTTATGTCGATGTTGGGTATGCTCGGACTCGCTTTATCCCCAGGGTATATCGCTGTTCTTGGTTCTGTTGTATTCGTTGGGTTTGCTTCAGCGATCTTCCATCCAGAGGGATCGCGTATTGCCTACTTAGCCGCTGGGTCGCGAAGAGGGTTGGCGCAATCGATTTACCAAGTGGGCGGGAATACAGGTAGTGCGATGGCACCATTGATGACTGCATGGATCTTCTTCCCATTCGGTCAATTCGGGGCAATCTGGTTTACGTTATTAGCGGGGATAGGTATCATACTCCAGTCGTGGATTGCTAGCTGGTATAGAAAGCAACTTCTCCTCAATCCACGAGTTCCGAAGGCGAAGGACACAGGAACAGTTGATGTTGAGCACCAGAAGAAAGTTAAGAGTGCTATTGGCCTGATTTTATTCACTTCGTTCATCAGATCCTGGTTTGGTGCGAGCCTTGGTACTTACTTTGTCTTCTTCTTGTTAGAAAAATTTAATATGTCCATTCCACATGCACAGCTTTATATATTCACTTATATGGGTGCGGGTATCATTGGAACCTTCTTCGGCGGTCCGTTGTCTGATCGGATTGGCCGCAAGAATGTGATCCTGCTCTCACTTCTCGCTTCGGTACCTTTTGCCATCATACTACCTTTCTCGAATGAGCTATGGGCTTATCCGCTGTTGTTCATCATTGGTGTCATTAATCATAGTAGTTTCTCCGTATCCGTCGTCTATGTGCAAGAATTAGTTCCTGGTAAGGTGGGTACCATGTCGGGTTTAGTTACAGGCTTATCCTTTGGTATCGGGGCAATTGGAGCGGTGGTACTAGGTGCGATTATTGACTTGACGAGCTTAACAACTGTAATCATTGCTTGTTCGTATTTGCCATTGTTAGGTGTGACTGCGTTCTTTCTTCCATCAGACAAGAAAGTGCAGGATTGGGCGCTAGAAGCGGAGAGCAGAGAAGGTTGAAGGATGAAGCTAGCTGAATATGCAAATTGATTGTTTAGCGCTGGAGATCTAAGAATGCTAAGGGCGAAAAGGACCTTATTTGGATCATTGGAGTGATTTATTAAGAAATAGGGTCTAAAAGGATCTTATTCCTTAAGAAAGTTGGAGGAATTATTGGTCCATATGACATTTGGTTAGAATAAGGTCATTAAGGACCCTATTCTGATGTGTGTCTGGGATACTGTCTCAGATAAGCGCAATAATGACCCTATTCTATAAGTTCATGATCTCAGGTGGATACATCCCAATAGTCTGATGAGAAGATGGCTTACTCATAGACAGATGAATGCAATTTCGTTATACTAATCGATATATTAATCTAGACAATAGCGTTGATCAGGAAAGTACGTTACATTGTGGATGCTCAGAGAGGATAATCAGTGTCTGTTCGATTTTCGCGAGAGCGCGAAACAGACCCGGGTGTAAGTTATCCCTCCATTCGTCGCGGAAATGCACCTGTGAGCCAATTCGCCGATCCGGACTACCGGGGTAGGCCGATTCGTATCGTTCGCGTTAAGAACATTCAAGTGGGGAATCTTCATGCGTACACGCCTGTGTAGCTTGTTAATCCCAAGCAGAGTGGAACCGCGTATCCAACGTCTCTGTAGCCTATATGGCTACGAGGCGTTTTTTATTGTTTCATAGCATGAAGATTTAATCTAGATAGGGGATATAATCAATGATAAGAATATTGAGACAGATGAGAGCGGACATTGATGTCATATTCGAGAATGATCCTGCCGCACGTAGTGTATTTGAGGTCATATTCACTTACTCGGGTCTTCATGCATTGTGGTGGCATCGGATTGCTCATTGGCTGTTCCTGAGACGAATATTTACGATTGCTCGCGTCATCTCACAGACGAGTCGCTTTATCACGGGAATCGAAATTCATCCAGGGGCCCAGATTGGACAACGTCTGTTCATTGATCATGGTATGGGTGTGGTTATTGGAGAAACGTGCGAAATCGGAGACGATGTGGTGTTATATCAAGGTGTAACGCTGGGTGGAACGGGCAAGGAAAAAGGCAAACGACACCCAACCATTGGTAACCATGTTGTTATCGGCTCCGGGGCGAAGGTGCTTGGCTCATTTAAGATTGGCGACGGTTCTTTCGTTGGTGCGAATTCGGTTGTGCTTAGGGAGGTGCCGAAGAATTCTACGGTTGTTGGGATTCCAGGCAAGTTAGTACAACGTAACGGATCGCGGGTGGATAGCTTGGATCATCGTGTTGAGGCTGATCCTGCCCTAGAGCTATGCAATCAGATGCAGAGGGAAATTGATTCACTACGCAGGGAAATTGAAAGATTAAAACGGATAGGCGGCGAGAACGATGACGCTTAGTATATATAGTACAATGACGCGCAAGAAAGAAAGTTTCGTACCATTAACAGAAGGCCAAGTGCGAATGTATGTGTGCGGACCTACCGTATATGATTATATTCATATCGGTAATGCGCGACCGCTCATCTTCTTCGATGTGGTTCGACGTTACTTAGAATTTACCGGTTATGAAGTGACCTTCGTCGTTAATTTCACCGATGTGGATGATAAGCTTATACGTAAATCCGAGCAGACCAGCATGTCAGTTCCCGAGCTTGCTAATAAGTATATTGATCAATATTACGTGGATACACAAGGATTACGAGTCAGAGCGGCAACGGTACATCCTCGTGTGACGAATGATATGGCTGAGATTATCGTTTATATTGAGGAGCTAGTTGGTAAGTCGCTTGCTTATGAGAGTGGCGGCGACGTTTACTTCCGAACGGCTCGTTTTCCCGAGTATGGTAAATTGTCCAAGCAGAATACCGATGAACTGCAATTCGGTATTCGTGTTGAAGTAGATGAACGCAAGGAAGATGAACGCGACTTTGTATTATGGAAGCAGGCGAAGCCGGGAGAGATTAGCTGGTCAAGCCCATGGGGCGAAGGTCGACCTGGTTGGCATATCGAATGCTCAGCAATGGCACGCAAGTATCTAGGGGATACATTAGATATTCATGGGGGCGGACATGACCTGCAATTCCCGCATCATGAATGTGAAATCGCCCAATCTGAATCGTTGACAGGAAAACCCTTAGCGAACTATTGGATGCATAATGGATATATTCACATCAAAGATGAGAAAATGTCTAAATCACTCGGTAATGGGATTAACGTGAGTCAGCTGTTGGAGCGTTATCGAGCAGAGGCGATCCGTTATTTTGTGCTATCGACGCATTATCGGAATCCACTTAATTTCAGTGAAGAAACAATGGAGCAGGCCACTAACGCTATAGAACGAATTGAAACTTGTCTCGCGAACCTAAGGCATCGATTAGGGACTGTTATTGAGTCAGAAGCATCTGATGTCGCAACTGAAAAGTCAGCGTATCAACTGAAAATATCGGCCATTGTACAGGAGTTTCGCGATAAGATGGACGATGACTTTAACACAGCAGATGCGATTACAGCCATATTCGATTGGGTTACGGAGACGAACCATCTACTACAATTAGAGCATGTGAGCTATGCGGATCTAGTGAGTTCACTTGCTACATTCACATCGATGAATGAAGTTCTTGGTCTGGCACAGACGGCAACGAATGAATTGTTAGATGAAGAGGTAGATGGATTGATCGTGGAACGTAATGATGCTCGGCAACAGAAAAATTGGGCGCGAGCTGATGAAATTCGCGATATACTGTCAGATCAAGGCATACTATTGGAAGATACCCCGCAGGGTTTGCGCTGGCGCAGGAAGTGAGGGAATTACATGGATTCAACATTGTTTGCTTTCCCGCCGTCTAAAGCACCCGGGCTCATGCCTCCTCTCGCGTTAGCTTATATAGGAGATGCGATATATGAGATGTATGTTAGACAATACTTATTATCCTTACCGAATCATCGACCTAACCATCTGCATAGGCAAGCAAGCCGTATTGTTGCAGCCAAGGCACAAGCCAAGCTGTTGATTGAATGGTTACCCTTGTTGGATGAGGACGAGCTGGATATCGTTCGACGGGGACGGAATGCCAAATCGGGTTCAGCTCCGAAGAGTGCGGACATCTTAGAATACAGACATAGTACGGCGTTTGAGTGTTTGATAGGTTATTTGTATTATCAACAAAGGTTTGATCGACTGAAGGCTTTAATGGACCAAGTGATTAAAGAAATGGGAGGAGGATAAGCATGGATCATATCGAGGAAGAGTATATTGCCGGCAAGCATTCAGTGCTAGAAGCATTAAAATCACGAAGGTCGGTTAACAAAATATGGATCGCAGACAATGCCCAGAAGCAGCTAACCTTGCCTATTGTGACGGAGGCGAAGCTTGCGGGTATCATTGTCCAATTCGTCGATAAGCGGAAGCTTGACCAGATGGTCGAAGGTGTACCACACCAAGGCGTAGTCGCACAGGTGGCACCCTATGATTATGTGTCAGTCGAGCATATTCTTGCTGTTGCAAGCGAGAAGGAAGAGGTTCCGTTCATCCTGATACTAGATGAGATTGAGGATCCGCATAACCTTGGATCTATATTACGAACCGCAGACTGTTCCGGCGTACATGGTGTCATTATTCCGAAACGACGTTCTGCGGGAATAACGGCTACCGTATCCAAAACCTCGGCAGGCGCTGTCGAATATGTACCAGTTGCTCGGGTTACGAACATCGTACAGACGATTGAGCTGTTGAAGAAGCAAGGTGTATGGATTGGTGGAGCGGATGCATCGGCAACTCAGGATGCCTACCGATCGGACTTAACGATCCCGCTGGCATTAGTCATAGGCAATGAGAATAAAGGAATGGGAAGGCTTATCAAGGAAAAATGTGATTTTCTAGTTAAGCTGCCAATGCTAGGACATATTCAGTCGCTGAATGCTTCTGTTGCTGCAGGAGTGTTAATGTACGAGGCAGTTCGTCAGCGACGAGCCAACTTGATTAAGATTAAGTGACTGGTCAATGAGTCAGATTCTACTAGTGGATGGCTATAACATGATTGGTGCTTGGTCAGAGCTGCGGCAGCTGGCGGATAACAATCTGGAGGATGCTCGGGATCGGTTAATCGAATTACTGGCCAATTATCAGGGGTTCTCAGGGAAGCGGGTTATTCTCGTGTTTGATGCCCATCAAGTACCCGGTACGGGCGGAAAATATAAGCAGAGTCGCTTGGAAATTCTATACACGAAGGAAAAAGAAACAGCAGATGAATGCATCGAACGATTGGTCGGACAGCTACGTGCGAGGAGAGTTGTCATTCAGGTGGCGACCTCAGATATGGCTGAACAGAATGTCGCCTTTGGTAAGGGGGCATTGCGTTTATCCGCACGTGAGTTGCTAATCGCAGTGAAGGAAAGTGAACAGAATGTTCGCCAACAATTGTCAGAACCACGACCTCGTCAATCGAGTTTAGATGCAAAATTAACCGAAGATATGAAAAAAATGCTTGAGAAATGGCGCAGAGGGCAATGGTAAGCGTTTTCTAATATCATTCATGTTATTGACGGTCAATGATTACATAATGTATACTGATCCTAAGTTTCAGTGACCGAAATGGCGTTGTGATGCAGGCCGGAGGGATTTTCTGTGAGTGTCGAACTCGAAAGGGTAAGAAGGATAGAGTATGACCTCAGAGCAGATGAGGATAATGTTGAAGCGGTTCGCGAGGGCGATAGTGATGCGCTGGAATTCCTTATACACAAATATCGTAATTTCGTTCGTGCCAAGGCACGGTCTTATTTTCTGATCGGTGCTGATCGAGAGGATATTATCCAAGAAGGCATGATCGGCTTATATAAAGCGATTCGTGACTTTAGAGGGGACAAGCTTGCATCCTTCAAGGCATTCGCTGAACTTTGTGTAACGCGGCAAATTATTACGGCCATTAAGACAGCAACCAGGCAGAAGCATATTCCACTCAATTCTTATGTCTCGTTGGACAAGCCCATATACGATGAGGATTCGGATCGCACCCTGCTAGATGTGATTTGTGGAACGAGAGTTACAGACCCTGAAGAGCTAATCATTAATAAAGAAGAATTCATGAGCTTGGAAGATAAGATGGGTGAGATCCTAAGTGACCTTGAACGCAGAGTACTCATGCTATATTTGGATGGACGATCATATCAGGAAATTGCGGTTGATCTAAAGCGACATGTGAAGTCAATCGACAATGCACTTCAACGTGTTAAACGTAAACTTGAGCGATACTTAGAAGCGAGAGATTTAATCACATAGAAGCACTTCTATAGTCAATTTATAGAGGTGCTTTTATTGTTTGGTATGTAAACAGGGATAATGGGAAATAAATGCCTATAGATCATAATGTTTCCGTCAAGGGGTGCAATTTCTTTCTATGTACCAATAAAAGGAAAATTGTTTGAAATGAAATT
>JBBDIY010000046.1:88151-102705 GCA_040880185.1 Paenibacillaceae bacterium | reverse complement strand
TCAACGTTTCGTAAAAAAAGGTGCGCATAACAAAAGGATGCGGATAAAATGCTTTATGCGAATATTCGCATAAAGCATTGAAACTCGTTTTGATGAACTGAAGCATCAGTTTGAAATTGAAAACTTTTCGGGCGAGACACCTACTGTCATTGAACAAGATTTTCATGCAACTACTCTGCTTAGTAATATGGCATCACTCATCGAACAAGATGCACAAGAGGAGATGCAGGAAAAGAACGCAAATAAAAACCTCAAATTTGAAGAATACAAAATCAATCACAACATCCTAGTAGGTAAATTAAAAAATCGTTTGGTCGAAATTCTTCTCGAAGAAGATAATGCGAAGAAAGTTGCCATGTATGATAAGTTGATTTTAGAACTGACACGCAACATTGTTCCTGTAATTAGAGGGCGAACATAAGGGTTATTTGTATGGGCATCAAGGAGGATAGCGTCGTGGCAGATCATATTGAAACTCAGACGGAACTTTTATGCGGAAGAGTCTTCACTCAACAAGAACTTCAAGAGATTCAAGATATCATTCGGTTGTTTCCAAGACTTAGCCAAACCGAATTGGCTAAAACCATCTGCGAAATGTTATCTTGGGTTGCGCCAAACGGAAAATACAAATTGGAATCTTGTCGGGAACTATTGAAGAAACTCGAGTTGAGGGAGTGGGTATCACTTCCAATTAAACGGCATGTACGTAGTCCACGTAAAGAACAAGCTCTCTGCCGATCACATACCGATGCTGAACCTGAGATTACGGGACTGTTATCGGAGTTGGGATCTATCCAACTACAACCGGTACGAAGTCAGCAAGATATACGACTTTGGAACGAATATGTTGATCGGTATCATATGCTGGGGTACAAGCGTCCTTTTGGTGCACACCAACGGTATTTTATTTGGTCAGGTAATTCACAAAATAGACGATTGGGTTGCATGTTGTTTTCCGCATCAGCTTGGGCTTTGGCTCGGAGGGATGCCTGGATCGGTTGGAGTACGAAGGATCGAAATCAACGATTATACAAGATTGTAAATAATACGCGCTTTCTTATCTTCCCTTGGGTTAAGGTAAGTAATTTGGCAAGCAAAGCTCTGTCTGTAGCCGCCAAACGGATTAGTTCCGATTGGAAAGATCGTTATGGGTTTGAACCTGTGCTATTAGAGACGTTTGTCGATGTGGCCTTTTACAAAGGTACATGTTATCGGGCAGCTAACTGGGTGGAAATAGGTATGACATCAGGTCGGGGCAGAATGGATAGACATACACAACATCTATCTTCTCCCAAGAAGATTTTTGTTTATCCATTACGCCCTGACTTTCGGATGCATCTTATTAATGAACTCGGAGAATGAATCAGCTCGCTTGACTTGTTAAAGCTTAACCTGACAACATTGATCCTTTTCCAACCGCCTTAATAAAACTCTCCTTCAACGTCCATAAATCGTAGAAATAAGCTAATCTTTGATTCGGAGGCTTATCGAGCAAATCTTTGTTCTCATCGAATGAGAAAAACGCTCTGAGATCCCGAGATCTATGGCCTTTATCATCTCTACATCCACACCAATCGGTGAATGATCGATTGCACACACGATCCAATCCCCCGAATGAGATACGATCATCACCAACCATATTCTACAATCTCATTTATACCGCATCTCACTTATAATATTCGATATTTGTTTATTTTTTCCTTTTAATCTCAAAAAAAGAAACTGCCGATCGAAGAACAGGAAAATGAGAAACAAAGGTAATGAAGCCAGAACGCTCACAAAGAAATCAATTAAAGTTTTCAATAGGCTGTGTTCAGGAAAATTGTTGCTTACACACTCATAAAGCGGGCTTGAAATATAGAATTAGTGCATTCCTACTACACTAATCACCCTTCGACTCCCGAACAGGATGAATTAGCATAACGAGGATTCACTAATCATGTAATATGTGCCTGTTTGGAGTGTGAATCAGAGAATTAACGAAACCACAGTACCCTATTATCAGTTGTTGTGGCGATTGTTTACGTTTAATGAAACCACGTTTCGCTAATTAGAGTATAAGCCACAATCATCTGGAACACAGCCTTTCAATAACAATCTTCCCAGATAAAAAGAGACAGCCCTAGGTCATTTAGACCCTCGGACAGCCTCATCTTTTTTCACTCAATCTACAATAGATCTATTCATAAATCCCGGTAAGTATTGCACCAAGTTCTTCTATCGCTTGGTCTTCCTGCTCTCCGTTAATCTCCAAGGTCACCTCAGCATGCTTAGCGAGTCCAAGCGCCATTATACCTAACGAACTTTTACCATTCATGGTCTTATTCTTATGAATAACTTTAATCTCACAAGGAAAGCTGATCGCTTTATCGACGAATGTCTTCGTAGGTCGTACATGAAAGCCTTGTGGATTTACAACTGTAAAAGTACGAGTTACCATCGACTTCACCCCTTATTTCCTATATATTCAGAGACATATTGCAAAACTTCCCGTTGACTACCGAGTGTCAGAGCGTGGGCTGCTACAGGGACCAGCTTCTCATAATGATGATACCCTATCAACTGTCTCGATGGAAGTATGGAACTAGCACTCATACTGAATTCATGGAGTCCAAGTCCGATCAATAAAGGAATAGCTGCCGAATCCCCAGCCATCTCACCACACATACCAACCCATTTCCCTTGATTCTTCGCGGCCTCGACAACCATGTGAACAAGCTTGAGGATGGTCGGATGACAAGGCTGGTACAAATACGATACCGATTCATTCATTCGATCAGCTGCCATTGTATATTGGATTAGATCGTTCGTACCAATACTGAAGAAATCGACTTCTCTTGCAAAAATTTCTGCTGATAATGCAGCTGCTGGCACTTCCACCATCATCCCGATTTCCAAACGCTCAGACACAGCCATGCCTTGCTCCTGCAGCTTCGCCTTCTCTTCGAGCAGAATTGACTTTGCTTTGCGCCATTCCTCTATCACAGCAATCATGGGGAACATGATCTTCAGGCTGCCATACACACTTGCACGTAGCAGAGCTCGCAGCTGGATTCGGAACAGCTCTTCGTGCCTAAAGCATAAGCGAAGTGCTCTAAGACCTAGGAAAGGATTACTCTCTCTCGGGAGCTCCATATAGGAAAGTTCCTTGTCCCCGCCGATATCGAATGTGCGTATGACGACGGGTCTATGGTTCATCTTTTCTAATACATGCTTATATACTTCGAATTGCTCATCTTCAGAGGGAAATCCATTCCTGTCCATATACAGAAACTCGGTTCGGAATAACCCGATTGCTTCTGCTCCATTGTCTAATACCTTCTCAATATCCTCGAGATTGCCAATATTCGCCGCTAATTCGACCTGATGTCCGTCTGCGGTGACGGTCGGCAAATCCTTAAGCTTGCGATATTCCGCCATCTTCAACTCATACTGTTGCTGCTTCTCATGATATTCCGCCAGTTGCTCGTCTGAAGGGTTTACGATGACAATTCCCTCAATGGCGTCTAAGATCACATAGGAGCCGTTATGAATATCCATTGCACCTGCACCAACGATTGCTGGGATTCCTAATGAGCGTGCCATGATGGCGGAGTGCGAAGTCCGGCTTCCGATTTCACTAACGAACCCTTTGACCATCTGTAGGTTTAAGCTTGCTGTATCCGAGGGTGTCAAATCTTCGGCAATAATTACGCACTCCTCATTCAATGTCACCAAATCCGTAAATGAGACCCCGCGAAGCTTATTCATAATCCGATCGGATACGTCACGAATGTCTATGGCTCGGGCTCTGAGCAGCTCATTATCCAGACCCATGAATGTCTCGATGAACATTTGAGCTACTTCGTAGAGCGCATATTCCGCATTAATTCCCTCTGCGCCTATATTCTCGATAATCACATCGACTAATTCTGGATCGCGAAGCAGCAAGAGATGACCTTCGAAAATTTCTGCCTTGGCTGCACCAAGCTTCTCCAAGGTAGATTGTCGAATCGCATCTAACTCCACTGCGGCTAAACCAACAGCTGCGATAAATCGGAATTGTTCCTCAGCCGGGTTGACTACGGTAAGACGTTCTGGCACGAATCTCTCTTTATTCATCACCAATGCTCGCGCAATCGCATAGCCAGGAGAAGCCGCTATCCCTTTCCACTGCATCGTCATTTCGTTAGTCATTTGGAATCAACTCCTTTCATGCTTTCTTGCTTACCATTGTCGTTTCCTCATATTGTTGAACAATCTTCGTATGCAACGGATGTTCTCCAGCAATACCCAGATAATCAACAATCACTTCATGGATACCACGATCACGGAGAGCATTCTGAAGCTCCACGGCTTCTGTATCTTCTAATTCATCGAATCGTAACGCCGCAACGATTGCTGTTGTTAAGTGTGCAACTGGAAATCCGAGTTCACAAGCGAGCAGTGCGGGTTTAACTAACCGATCATTCGGTGATAACTTGCGAATTGGCGACCTGCCTACACGACGAACATCGTCCGTTAAATATCGATTTGTAAACCGATCCAAGACCTTGAGTATATACTTCTTATGTTCGACTCTCTCAAAACCGTATAGATGACATAACAATTGTCCAGTTTCCTCCAAAGCACCATGAACTTCTGATCTTAAATCATCATCCTGCATTGCACCTTGTATCGTCTCGTATCCTTGCAAGTATCCATAATAAGCTGCACAGCAGTGCCCTGTATTCACTGTGAATAGTTTGCGAGCAATGTATGGGGCCAATGTATCTACATATTCCACACGATCAATAATCGGATATTCCGGGAACATAGCTGAACGATCTATAATCCATTCGAAGAAGGGTTCTACTGTAACAGTAAGTGGATCATCATGGTGCTGGAGAGGCACAATCCGATCTACAGCAGCATTAGGAAATGCGATAATCCGATCTGCCGCTAGTCGTTCTTCTTCGTTAAGAACTTCATATACATGGCTCTTTAGCTGACTGCTTCCCCCGATTGTATTCTCACAGGCGATAATGTGCAGAGGGTTCCCTGTCTGCTCAATTCGACGTCGAATTCCCTCAGCAAGCACCTTAGCAATATGCGGCAGAATGGAAACGCCAATTGCTGTCGTTACTATATCCGCCCTTGAGATTGCCGCTGCCACTTCTTCTAATTGACTGCCATGAATCGCAGTAACATCTGTGACCCTTTCTATCGTCTGGTTTTTATTCGCAAGGGTTACGTTGTATTCCCCTCGTTGCTGAAGCGCCTCCACAATTTGGTCATTCACATCCACGAATATGACTTGATATCCAGCACGTGACAGCATTAAACCGATGAACCCTCTACCAATATTGCCCGCACCAAAATGTACAGCTCTCATTACTCCACACCCTCTAGGAAAATCGTTAGAATCTCATCCTCAGATGTAGCCTTCAGTATACGATCATTCATCGTGTCATCTGATACGATCATCGCAATACTCGTTAATAAATCCATGTGATCATCGCCAATTGCAGCTATACCCACAACCAGGTGGGCGATATCCCCATTACCGAAATCAACTCCATCAGGGACGACTAAAAATGCTAAGCCCGTAGAATGAATAAGTTGCTTGGCCTCATTCGTACCATGCGGGATAGCCAAGCCTGCTCCCATGTACGTAGACAAGTCTTCATCACGCTTCAGCATGAAATCAATATATTGTGCTGGTACATGTCCGCCATCAACCAATAATTGCCCTACTAAACGGATTGCCTCCGTTTTATTGCTAACTTTAACATTTATTCTGATTTGCTCTCTCGACAAAATTGTCATACCTACCCTCTCCAATCTAGTTTCGTTTGTATGAAGTTTGAGAATTTGTTAGACAATAGTTGCTTAACCGCCTCTTCATCCTGTGTTTCTAAACTGTGGATCACACTCGACTCCAACAGCATTGCACTGATCTCACTCAATACCTCCAACGTCTGCCTATCCATCTCCATCGGTCCAAGCATTAACAAAATCTGTCTGATCTGCGGATCATTCATACCTTGTAAGTGTATCGGTCGATCATAGCGGAAAAGCGTTATCGTTGGAGCAAGAACCGCTTCGCTGCGGGTATGGAACAGTGCTAATTCGGAATTGGGCAATAACACCTGACTACCTAACTGCTCTCTTGCCAATAATCGTTCAATAATCGGTTGAATTTGATTTAATTTTCGCTGATCACTGAGAACTTTACACATATGTTGAACGATCGGTCCTAAGTCGGCTTGCTCATTATGAGGGAATAGCGAAACTTGATGAACCTCGAATTGTTCAATGAGTCTCACAATCACTTGCAAGTACCGTTCAATATTACCCAACCATCTAAATGACGAAGGAGGTTGTTGATCTTCTCTCCTATCTCGCTTAGGAATTCGCTTCAGCGTGATATTCTGTATGAATCGTCGTAGCTTCTCCACTTCATCCTTCGTTAAGAGTGGGCTTAACTTAAAGTATTGATCAGAAGGTAATGGAAGATCTACAGTGGAGATGACCAAATCATAGTCTTCCTCTGAAATTCGAGTTGCTTCAAACCACGATATATGAGCCAATAACTCAATTTGAGGTAACTCTTTCTCTATACGAACGGCTAATAATTTAGATGATCCAATCCCACTTGTACATACGAGGAGAGCTTTCACCCTTCGCGGTAGCTGTTGAATTCGGACTAGTGATGCCCCAAAGTGCATGACGAGAAACCCGACCTCTTCATCAGGTATTACAAATTCCGTTGCTATATATCGGACAGCCGATTTGACAATCACAAACAAACTCTCGTAATCCTTCTTTATTTGAGATAACAGTGGATTTCGAATGTGCTCATCATTTTCTAATCGCAATAATATAGGTGTAACATGCTGCAACAGTCCTTCCTTTAAGGAACGATCCTGTTCGAAGTCTACGGCAAGCTCATCACCTACATAACGAATCAAATTTGTAACAAATTCGAGCTGCTTGAGATCCTCATGAAATGGAATACCTTGTTCTAAATTATTATTCTCACTCCACTCTTTTAATAAATACATAATATCTACTTCTTCCTGTGGAGGAAGATCTAATTGCACCAACTCGGCAAAATAATCATATAAACGTTTATCCTCAATCGACACTTTACGTTCGTTGTTCATTAACTCCTCTGGCCGCATCAGCTTACCTCGACGAGCCCGGGTGATGGCAACGGAGAGGCGGATAAGTAAATAGGTGTAGGCTCCCTCAGTAAGTGTAGTTGGATACTTCTCTTCTATTTTCCATAATGCTTTCTCGATGAGGAAAAATTGTTCTCTCTCGACCATTGTTAGCAATCGACGGCTTATTGGATCAGAAACCGAATCCGCACTTCCGAATAATATGGAATCATCCAAATAATCCTGGGCCAGTGTTACAATTGCCTTTCTCTTAGCCCTTTCCAACCCAACGATTTCAACGCCATATCCACGTCTTCGGACTAAGGAAAGCCCGTGCTTCCTAATTCTACTTTCCAATTCATCCAAATCGTTGCTTATCGTAGGAATGGCCGCTTGCAAATCGTGTGAAATCGCGAATAATTTAATAGGCTCATCATGGTCCAGAAGCTTACATAGAATAAGCACTTTCCTTTCCTCTGCCGTATATTCTGTTGTTTCCATATTCGCCAATTGTATTTCCAGATTCCTCAGTTGATCTTCATTCGCATAAATTTGAATCCCAATGCCTGCTTTCTTCAATAATGAAATTCCGAAAGCTTCAAGAATAACCTCGATCTCCGCTAATTCGCGATGAACGGTTCTTGGGCTAACATGAATCGTCTGTGCAATATCTGCGACAGTCATCTCATTCGTCTGTTCCAAAAGTATCTCGATAATCTGGCGTTGTCTATTGGATACCTTCACAACAACATCATCCTTCATTATAAAATGAAGCAACGCTAACGATCGATCGTCAGCGTTATTCATCTTATGCAATTAAGTTAATCGGTTAATCAATTTATCATATTCAGGACTTTGGATAAAATCACTTATCGATATATGTTCAGCATGAGGCAGCTTCACTCTAGCCCGATCTG
Organism: Paenibacillaceae bacterium; assembly: GCA_040880185.1. Classification (GTDB taxonomy): domain Bacteria; phylum Bacillota; class Bacilli; order Paenibacillales; family UBA4045; genus UBA4045. The sequence continues at coordinate 94,664 of JBBDIY010000046.1, read as the reverse complement.
TTAAGGATGAATGAGTAATAACGATATCCGCATCAACAGGAAGGTCATTAATCGCCGTATTGATTACCGTAATCGGTAGCCCCGCCTGATTCACCTTTTTCCTGAACAAGGATGCACCCATTGCACTCGAGCCCATTCCAGCATCGCAAGCAAACACAATTTTCTTCACATCAACTTTCTCAGCTGTTGCTGCAATTGATGAAATTGTAGAGTTAGACGTGGTAATGCCTTTTGATTCATTCTTCATTTCCTTCATCTTGGCAGAAGCTAGTTCAAGACTTTCCTCGGAATCTACTTCCTTGCTCGTCTTCAACAATAACGCTCCAACAAAGAAGGAAACGACGGTAGAGAGAATGATACCTAATAATACGGATACATACTCACCCTTAGGGGTCATGATCATGTAGGCGAATATACTCCCTGGAGAAGGTGCTGCAACTAGACCTGTATTCAAGAGCGTGAACGTTAAACTACCAGTTATACCGCCTGCAATCGCAGCTAAGATGAGACGAGGTTTCATTAGAATATATGGGAAATAAATTTCATGAATACCACCCAAGAAATGAATAATGATAGCTCCAGGAGCTGAATTCTTCACCATTCCACGTCCGAATACCCAATAAGCTAGCAGAATTCCAAGTCCTGGACCTGGATTGGATTCAAGCATGAATAGCAATGATTTTCCAGTCTTCGCTGCTTCCTCTAGAGCAATCGGGCCCAATACACCATGGTTAATGGCGTTATTCAAGAACAGTACCTTACCTGGCTCAATCAGAATATTCGCGAGTGGAATCAGATTAGAGTCAACTAGCCAATCCACAGCATTGGAGAGCATGTCACTGAATCCGCTTACAATAGGACCAATTAATTTGTACGAAATCAGGGCCAGAGCGCCACCGATAATACCTGCCGAGAAATTGTTAACGAGCATCTCGAATCCGGGTTTAATCTTGCCTTCGAACAGAGAATCGAACCATTTAATTACCCATGCTGAAGCTGGACCAACGAACATAGCACCTAAGAACATTGGAATATCGGTCCCAACAATGACACCCATTGTACCGATTACCCCAATTACAGCTCCTCTTGTACCATAAATCATGTTACCGCCTGTATAACCAATCAACAGGGGAAGTAGATAAGTAATCATCGGTCCGACTAGCTTAGCTAAATCCTCATTAGGCAGCCAACCTGTGGGTATGAACAGTGCAGTAATTAACCCCCACGCGATAAAAGCACCTAGATTCGGCATAACCATGCCACTTAGAAAGCGACCAAATCGTTGAACGTGTACCTTTACGCCTACCTTAGATTGTACTTGCTGAGTAGCAATACTCATTGATACGCCTCCTTCTCGTTACCCAACACATGACATCATCTTAGTCGTCTATAAGTTTGGTTGTCGTCACGTAATAGGTTATGAATTCATCGTAAATTAAAACGCTTATATCAGCAAGGAATTGAAATCGAACAATTGGCATCTATGCTGTTGACATCATCTTTGATTACCGAACATTTTAGATATTGTTCATTTCATTCATTCATGCGTATACACATTACGACCTTTAACGTAGGTTGCTACTACTAGATACTCTTCATCTAGCACAACCAGATCGGCATCCTTGCCCGTTTCAATGGAGCCTGTGTGAGTATGTATGCCCACTTGTCGAGCAGGATTAATCGTCAGTGCGGGTAATAAAGCTTCCAAGTTCGCGGAGGTAGCTTTCTTGGCATTCAATAATGCCATATCCATCGACAAGCAGCTTCCAGCTAAGCTACCCGCAGAGCCATCACTATTCAGTAACCGAACCTGTCTATCCTTCATGATAACCGGTAAATCACCTAAGTGATAGGAGCCTTCAGCTAGACCAGATGCAGACATACAATCAGTAATGAATACCACTTTGTCTGTTGGCTTTACTCGGAGTACCATGCCAATCAAAGCGGGATGCACATGGATATGATCACAAATCAGCTCTACGGCTAGTTCATCAAGTATGAGTCCCGCTCCTGGTACACCTGGCTCGCGATGATGCAATGGATTCATTCCATTGAATAAATGAGTGATCTGAGTTGCACCAAGCTTGACTGCTTGTTGTACGCATTCGAGTGAAGCGGCAGAATGACCAATCGATACAGTCATACCTTGATCCACAGCATAACGAATCATTTCCATCGCTCCTGGCATCTCGGGGGCGACCGTTATTAAAGCTATGTTACCACCAGAGCATTCCTGATATATGCCCAATGCCTCGACCGAAGGAGTGCTAATATGAGCTGGATTCTGTGCGCCGCAACGCTCAGTATTCAAGAACGGTCCTTCTAGATGAACACCAGCAACAGATGCTCCCGTTGTACCTTCCTCCATAGATTTCCTAATCGCTTTTAATGCTTTGCTGATTGCTTCGGGTGTTGCTGTCAGGGTCGTTGCCAAGAATGTCGTTGTACCCTTCGATGCATGATATATACTCATGCCATTGATGTCCTCAGGATTCCCCGACATGACGTCAAACCCACCACCGCCATGGACATGTATATCTATAAATCCAGGAATTAGCTGTTTACCCTTTAAATCAATTATAGTTACTCCAGCATTCTTACTCACTTCTATAAGATCGAGCTTATGCTGATTATCCACTTCCTTAATAACGCCATCATGAACTCTTAGATAACCTTGCTCAATCGTTCTACTCGGTGTATAAATGCGCGCGTTGATAAACAATACTTCTCTATTTGTGTTGTTATTCATTGTGCCACTTCCCTCTTTATAAGTTATTGCTAAATGTTATTAGGTCATATATAATCGGATTAAATAAATATTTTCATTTTAACTATACAATATAAGAAAATTATTTTCAAGCAAGGTGGAGGCCATCATGAGCCATATTCTTTCAATCATTAATGAACAGACAAAATTGAGTCCCAAAGAACGCGTTATCGCACAATTTATCACGAATAACGCTCAGCGGATTGCACAGATGAGTATTATCGAATTGGCTCGAGAAATAGGAGTTAGTGCTGCTACCATATCTCGGTTCTGTCGTACGTTCCATTTTGCCGGGTATTCCGATTTTCGCATGAGGCTCTCTTCAGATCTGGCCCAAAGTCATACCGCTGAGTCCTATCAGGATATTGTTGAAGGTAACCGATTAGATAAGATTGTTGAAGCCATACAATCCAACCATATCCGTTCTATCTCTGACACGACTCGAATCATTGACTTTCAGCAATTATCCAGAGCAATACACGCTTTATTAGACGCCAATCATATAGCCCTATTCGGTATGGCAACCTCAGGAATTGTCGCTCAAGATTTCTTCCAGAAGCTCGTGCGAATCGGTAAAAGCTGCTCTGCTTACTCCGATTCGCATATGCAGATTACGTCAGCTGCGGTGCTATCGGATCAGGATGTAGCAGTCGCCATTTCCTATTCAGGAGAAACGCCAGAAACCATCGATGCACTTCAATGTGCGAAGGAACGTGGATGCACAACGATATCATTAACGAAATTTTCTTCTTCCACACTTTCTCGAGCTGCTGATATTACACTATTCACTTCTTCACTTGAGGAAGGTATGCGTAGAGGTGATATGGCTTCTAGAATCGCACAATTGCATATGATAGACATTCTATTCACGGGTATGGTAAGTGAGCGCTTTAGCGAATATGTACCTAATCTCGAGCAATCCTATTACATGGTCAAAAAATATCGGAAAGATAAAGGCAGGTAATGGAAATGAGAATGATGATTTTTAAGAGCTATGAGGAATTGAGTGAAGCTGGGGCAACAATCATTGTGGATTTGCTTAATCAGAAGCCAAAGGCTGTATTTGGATTAGCCACTGGTGGCACTCCAGTAGGTATCTATGAACAGTTGAGCAAGATGTACTCCGAGCACAAGGTCAGCTTCAAAGAGGCGACATCTTTCAATCTCGATGAATACGTAGGAATTCCGCAGCAGCATCCTGAGAGTTATTATAGTTACATGCAGCAGCATCTATTCCAGCATATTGATCTGCCTGCTGAACAAGCGTTTATTCCGAACAGCAACGCTGAACAACTGAAAGAAGAATGTGAACGCTACGATTTACTTATTCAACAGAATGGCCAGGTTGACCTGCAAATTCTAGGTATTGGTCACAACGGGCATATTGGCTTTAACGAGCCTGCACAAGGCCTCTTGAGTGGAACTCATATCGTCGAGCTGAGTGATGATACTCGTCGTGCGAATGCTCGTTTCTTTGATACGATGGATCAGGTTCCGAAATTCGCTATTACTATGGGAGTTGGTACTATTCTAAAGGCAAGACAGATCCTGCTTATCGTCAAAGGTGCCGATAAAGCCGATATCATTGAACGGGCGCTAACAGGTCCAATCACAACGGAATTACCTGCTTCATTATTACAAACTCATCCTCACTTAACCGTCCTTATTACGGAGGATGCAGTTACTCCAGCTACTAAAGAAAGAACAAGGGTCTAGCGGTATTCCGCCAGACCCTTGTTCTTTCCTTGTTCTTTCCTTATTCTTATTGAGCGAGCTTGAGAATATGCAATATATCCTCTTTATAAATTTTCTTGAAATTACCGAGCGGACCATAGGCAACAGCTTTCCCCGCCATCTCGTCGAAATGCTCATCACTAGGTACACCTAATTGATCTAATCGAACTGGAAGTCCCATGTCATGGAAGAAAGTTTCTAAACGACGGATTCCTTCCAATGCAATCGCTTCAGGTGATTCATAGCCTAAATCTACATCCCACACTCTGACTGCAAACTGAACAAAACGCTCAACATTCTCACGATACACATACTTCATCCAAGCTGGGAATATGACAGCTAAACCAGCACCATGGGGTACATCGTAGATGCCGCTTAGCTCGTGCTCTATATTATGAGAGGCCCAGTCGCCTATTCGTCCAGTACCTAGTAGATTATTGTGAGCAATTGTACCCGCCCACATAATCTCAGCTCGTGCTTCATACTGATTCGGCTCACGCAATATGATCCGAGCATTATTAATGGCCGTCTTTAATGTCGCTTCACACAAGCGATCAGTGAAATCATTGTTCCGATTCGAAGTGAAGTATCTCTCCATAACGTGAGACATAATATCAGCTATACCAACCATCGTCTGGAATGGAGTAAGCGTATTGGTCAATTCTGGATTAAGAATAGAGAATGTCGGACGTATACAATCCGCTCCCATACCACGCTTATGCCAGCCGTCTTCATTCGTAATGACAGAGCTATCGCTTGCTTCACTCCCTGCTGCAGCAATCGTGAGAACAACACCAATTGGAAGAGCGGCTTTAGCGCTTGCTTTCTGCGAATAGAAATCCCATACATCGCCTTCATAAACGACACCAACGGCAATTGCCTTAGCGGAATCAATTACGCTACCGCCACCAATAGCCAATATGAAATTAATATCTTGTTCACGACACAAGCGAATGCCTTCTTCCACGAGACTTAATCTCGGATTAGGAAGTACCCCGCCTAGTTCTACATAGCTCACACCTGCTTCTGTAAGTGAACGAACAACGGCGTCATAGAGCCCCGTCTTCTTAATGCTCCCCGAACCATAATGAAGTAACACGTGTTTACTAAACTTTGCAGTTTCAGCACCAACCTGCAAATGCGTGTCTTTTCCGAAAATAATAGCTGTAGAATTCTGAAATTTGAAATTATCCAATTTGTACACTCTCCTACGATTGATTATGATATCGTTCAATCTGAGTATACCTCTGTTGACAATGAATTTTCAAATCTCCTATACTTTATATATTAACGAATGAGGAGTCCTATATGATGAATGAAGTGAATGAACAATCCTTCCGTTCCATGAAATTGGTTCATCAAGATTTGTTACAAAACCGAATCGAAGTCATCAAAGCGTTGAAGGAAACGGATCTCGAAAACTATAATATTGTAAAAGATACTGATTCAGGTGAGCACTATATCCATTACGTGTATATGCATATAGATGTGAAAGCTAGTGGTGAGAAAGATTACTTCCATCAATTCCTCCCCATTGATAACGATGATGTACTTGGACTTCTATTCAATGACCAACCTTACGAATACCCCACACATTGGAATCATTCCTTTCTTCGAGGGGGTCCTCTAGAAGGCTATGTATGGTTCGATCCGTCGATGAACAATGAATATGAGGAAATGGAAGCTATTGCGAAGCAGATGGCCGAGCGCATTAAGATATTCAAGGAGAAGGGAGAGTTCGACCCAGACTCCGTTCAGAAATTGCTCGATGATGTTGATCATCTTTAGTAATGATTGAAAGTTAGCCAATTCACATCATATCTCCCGAACTTGCACATTTATTGTGCGAGTTGCCTCCGTCGCGCACCATACCTCCCGAACTTGCACATTTATTGTGCGAGTTGCCTCCGCCGCGCATCATATCTCCCGAACTTGCACATTTATTGTGCGAGTTGCCTCCGCCGCGCATCATATCTCCCGAACTTGCACATTTATTGTGCGAGTTGCCTCCG
>JBBDIY010000046.1:70473-88051 GCA_040880185.1 Paenibacillaceae bacterium | reverse complement strand
CGCATCATATCTCCCGAACTTGCACATTTATTGTGCGAGTTGCCTCCGTCCCGCATCATATCTCCCGAACTTGCACATTTATTGTGCGAGTTGCCTCCGTCCCGCATCATATCTCCCGAACTTGCACATTTATTGTGCGAGTTGCCTCTGTCGCGCACCATATCTCCCGAACTTGCACATTTATTGTGCAAGTTGCCTCCGTCGCGCATCATATCTCCCGAACTTGCACATTTTTTGTGCGAGTTTGGGAGGTATGATGCGCATTTGTATAAGCGGAACATTTACATTTGTTCAAACTTAAAAAAGGTGTGATCTGCATAATTCGCAGATCACACCTTATCTATAACAAATACACTTATTAATCGGTTACAGCACCAAATGATGCAGAAGAAACCTGCTTCGCATACTTAGCCAACACACCTCGAGTATAACGTAAAGGTCGTTCGACCCAACGTGAACGTCTCTCTGCTAACTCAGCATCTGACACATCTACGGTAATCAATTGAGTTTCACTATCTATTGTTATGATATCGCCTTCCTGTAGCAATGCGATAGGTCCACCATTCTGAGCCTCTGGTGAGATATGACCTACAACAAAGCCATGTGTTCCCCCAGAGAATCGACCGTCTGTAATGAGCGATACGGATCCGCCCAATCCTTTACCAATAACGATAGCACTGATGGACAGCATCTCAGGCATTCCTGGTCCACCCTTAGGACCACAATATCGGATGACAATAACGTCCCCTGCCGTAATCTTATCCTGCAGCAAGGCCTCTGTTGCTTCTTCTTCCGAATCATAAACCCGTGCTGGACCCGTCATGGCCTTAACCTTAAGACCTGACATCTTACATACTGCACCCTCAGGTGCTAAATTCCCCTTCAATACTACGAGCGGACCGGTTGGTTTGAGTGGGTTATTAAATGGACGAATAACATCCTGATCTTTCTTCAGAGGTTGTAGCTCAGCGAGATTCTCAGCTAGCGTCTTGCCGGTCACTGTAATGCAATCACCATGCAATAATCCTTGCTCTAACAATAGCTTCATCACGCCGGGAACTCCACCAACATCACACAAATCCTGCATAACATATCTACCGCTCGGCTTCAAATCAGCCAAATGCGGTACTCTTAAGCGAATAGCCTCGAAATCCTCAAGCTTCAAATCTACTCCAACAGCATGAGCCATTGCAATAAGATGAAGGAATGCATTCGTAGAACCGCCAAGTGCCATAACAACGGTAATGGCATTCTCGAATGCTTTTATAGTCATAATATCCTTAGGGTATATTCCTTTGCGAAGTAATTCAACTACTGCAGTACCCGCATCAACACACTCATCAGATTTAGAACGTGCAATCGCAGGATTCGATGAGCTTCCTGGTAATGACATTCCCATCGCTTCGATCGCAGACGCCATCGTGTTCGCTGTATACATCCCTCCACAGGAGCCTGCTCCCGGACAAGAAAGACACTCTATATTATGTAGCTCTTCACGGTTAATTGTACCTTGGTTATACTGACCTACTGCCTCGAATACCGATACGATATCGAGATCCTTGCCACCTGATTTACCAGGCTGAATCGTACCACCATACACGAATACCGCTGGTAAGTTCAATCTGCCGATAGCGATCATACATCCCGGCATATTCTTATCACAGCCACCAATGGCAACAACACCATCTAATCGCTCAGCCCCAACAACGACCTCTATAGAATCAGCGATAACTTCACGACTTGGTAATGAATACTTCATTCCTTCATGCCCCATCGAGATACCGTCTGATACAGTAATGGTGTTGAAAATAAGTGGAGCTCCTCCACCCTTCCTTACGCCATCTTTAGCGGATATTGCTAATTTATCAATATGCATATTACAAGGTGTAACCTCACTCCATGTGCTAGCTACACCGATCATTGGCTTCTTGAAATCTCCATCTGTGAAACCAACTGCCCGAAGCATGGCACGGTTAGGTGAACGATTCTCACCTTCGCTAATTACAACACTGCGTATTCTTAAATCCTTGTCTGAACTAGACATGTCCATCTCCCTTTCGTTATTCCAGATATACTTATCATCGTATCTATTTCTCCGTCAATCTGCAAGTCCCTCGTCTACAAACTCGTGAGAAATTTGTGCCAATTACCCACGAAACCACTAATAAAAATTGCAAATCTATGTAATAATGTGTAGAAATATATGATATACGGTATTTATTGTTCTGGAGGGCTATTATTGAATTGGTATCCCTATCGATCGTGAAACCTGTAGACGTTTATCATTAGCTAATGTATTTGGGATGTTATATTATTTTATACAAGATGATCGAATGGACGCTACTTCCCCACATAATAAAATTCAAATTCCTCTAGCTAACTTATTGCAGCTACAGTTTCTCGATAGATATTCTCAACTGCTAGCTTCTTCAACTACATCGTTCCTGCAATTATATTCCATATATATGATAGACTGGGCCGAAGCGGCAGCGAATGAGGATCATGCGCATCATTTTGCTGAGAACCCGCTGTATCTCGCTCGCAAATCTAGTCCCTTGAAGCTATGTAGTACTAGTGCTTGTCTGCTCTTGGAACGAGAATCTCTTATTCCTATCGTGTCTGTTGCTGTTGATCTCGTTCTTACAACGATTCAGATGGCCGATGACTGGGTGGATTGGCAAGATGATCTGCATGAAGGCAATTATAATAGCTTAATAGACTTCATCCAATCTCAAAGTCCTTTGGAGGACGATATTGAATTGAATCTATCCTTCGTCAAGCGAGCTCTCTACGTAAAGGGTATACTGCAAAACTATGTACAAGTAGCTGTCGATCAACACGAGCATCTAATCAGCTTAAATATCCCTATTCCACAGCTTATCTCTTTCCACCATTCAATTGTTCAATATCTACTACAGGAAGCCTCAAGAATAGATAAAGATCGAGATAGTCTTGCTCAGATAAAGATTATTCAAAAGGCTTGGGAAGAACCAATTTTTAAAGCAGCCTTGTTAAAGGACCCGAAATCTGCCATTCAAGAAGCATTTGGAATCCTCATACCCGAGACGATCGAAATTGTTGCAGTCGAAGAAAAGTTAAATCAATTTTATCTAGTCATCCCTGCTAATCCGGCAGATGTGTTAGATCGCGCCGCAGAGCCCAATGCTCGCTGGTAATAGAGGAGAAGCTCTTTCAATTCTTAAGATATCCCATTAAATATGAGATATCTTTTTTTGTTGTGCTGCATAGGGAAACCGTATAAGAACCTCAGTTCCTTCTCCTTTTGTGCTATTAAATACAATACTTCCTTGCATGATATCAATAATTCGGAATGTAACCATAAGACCTAACCCTGTTCCATTTTTCTTTGTTGAAAAATATGGCTCTCCTAATCGCAGAAGTCCCTCTGAATCCATGCCTTCACCGTTATCCACAATCTGAATAACTACTTCATCTCTATACCGAAATGATTTAATTTCGATTTGGCCCTCTTTGCTGAATGCCTCAATACTATTCTTGATTATATTGATAATCGCTTGCTTGAATTTAGTGGAGCTGCCTAGAATAAATAGGTTTGAGGTTAAATTCATTTCGATTTTCCCACCTTGCAAGTTGGCTAAGGGTACAATAATCCCTTCAATTTGTTTTAGCTCATCTTCAGTATCAAGCATGGCAATGTCATCAAGCTGAGGTTTTGCGAAGGTTAGAAAGTCTGTAATAATATTAGCAGCTTGATCCAATTCCTGAATGGCTAGCTTTATATATTCGCTTTCCTTATTATCTGTCTTCTCAGCGAACAATTGCAGAAATCCACGTGTAACCTGCAGTGGATTTCGCACTTCATGTGCAATTGAGGCCGCGAGCTCACTAATAATCTCCATCTTCTCTGATCGCTGAAGTTGAAAGCTGATTTCCTCTAGCTTATTCGTATAGGTTGTAATCTGCTTATGATAGCTCGCCAAATTTCTTCCTAATAGGAGAATCAGTGAAATGATAAAACAAACTACACCCCATCTCCACAAGAAAAAGTTTTGAGAACCAAATGCATAAAACCAAACAAGGTCAGCTATCCCTGTGCTTGTTAATAGAGCAAACCCACTAGAAAATATGATGGCATCTATATTCTTCTTGAACGCACGTCGAAGCGAAATGATACAAAGTACAAACATATGAATGATCATAAAGATACCAAAAAGTGTCACTGAGGCGAAGTAGTAAGGAGTATTATATTGATAAGACGTAAGAATATTGATAATCATAAAGACTATACAGAATAGGGAATAAACAATTTGAAATTTCCTCAATTTAGTTATGATGGAATAGTACCCTGCTCCGAATATCAGCTCAAAGAAGATCAGTAAGGAAGGAATGGAAACAAGTAACGCTATATCAAACAAGATATTGAAGGTCGCTCCATAATCCTCGAAGAATATGAATATATAAGGGGGGTATATGATGAATAATAGTCCCAAAGATAAAATTAATATACTTAACGAGATAGAAAGAAATACTTGTTTCTTTCTCAAGAAGATGGAACATACGAGCATAATCATAGCAATAAGAACAAATGCGCCACCAAGAATAATACTAACCAAATCTGTCTTAGCATAGATGGATAGCAACTCGCTATAATTGCCGATTTGAATTCCCTTGTTTATGCCGATACGATGATCAAGTAAATTCAGATTTTCTATCCAAATATACATGGATTTCCCTGAATCCTCTCTATCCATCGCTAAGAAAATTCGATTCTCATCAAATAAGTAATTTCGTTCAATATGGTATATTTGCTGTTCATCTAGGAAGATCGCGATATTCTGCGCATATATTTCTGGAATATAGAAACCGAGATTATCACTTTGAAATTGGGGCAGCGTCACCTTGATCCAAGCAGACGATATACCTAGTGGTTGAACGGGGACGGATTTCATTGAATCGACCTGTAACCATCCTTCAGTTGAGTATGGAATAGTATGTTTATACTGATCCGAGATAGGTCCCTCTATCCACTTGATTTGCCAATTGGTAATCACTTCTGATTGGTTATTATCCATGCTATATATAGAGGAAGGAAGTAAAATATATATGAGCATTACTAGGACGATGATTCGCTTTATGCTTGTCTGGTATTCTTTCACGAAGGCACCTCAGGTAATGAAATGTGTTAACTTTTGATAGCATTTACAACTATAATTTTCGACAACATTCGCTAAATTACCTTCTTTTGTAATAAAATTGAACGAAAAAAAGCGATCCGATGAGTCATCAGATCGCTCTTACTTATACCTTACCCATACTCTGATCTTCGCCAACTTGTTCATGATTATCCTTGATGTATGCTACGATTTCATCAATTTGAGTATAAGCAACACCTACATACGTGTCTGCCGCGCCGTAATAGATAGCGATTCTACCGGTGTCTGAGTCACATAGGGTTGCACATGGGAACACGACATTACTGACGAAGCCTTTCTCCTCATACCATTCTTCCGGTGTTAGTATATAATTCTTGCAACGATATTTCACAATGGAGGGCTGATCTAGGTCGAGGATTGCCGCACCCATACTATATACATAGCCATTACACGTACCCGTTACACCATGATAGAATATGAGCCAACCTTCAGTTGTCTCGATCGGAGCTGGGCCACCACCAATCTTCAGTGCTTGCCACCAGCCTTCTCCGCCCTTGCTCATCACATGCCGATGCTTACCCCAATATACTAAGTCAGGACTTTCACTGATAAAGATATCGCCGAACGGTGTATGTCCACTATCGCTTGGACGAGACAGCATAGCGAAATTCCCATTGATCTTACGAGGGAATAACACACCATTCCGATTGAATGGTAAGAAAGGATTCTCCAGGCGTACGAAAGTCTTGAAGTCATCCGTCTTCGCCATGCCAATGGCCGCTCCGTGAAAATCCGTGCACCAGATAATATAGTATGAATTGTCCACCTTCACTAAGCGTGGATCATAGGCATATCTAGGCTGAAAAGGCTTACCCTGCTCATCAATGAACTGGATCGGTTCTTCTGCAATTTCCCAATCTAGACCATTCTCACTCCAGCCCATCTGGAGATGAGGCCGACCATTCACCGTCTCGGCTCTGAATACACCAACAAATTTACCATCCAAGGGAACTACAGCACTGTTAAATATTCTTGCAATATTCTTAGCTGGATTTCGTCCTATAACTGGGTTGGCACTATGGCGCCAAACTGGAGCCTCTGACCCAACAGGCTTATCCTGCCACGGAACATTCGGTAATCGTTCTCCGATGATTCCCACTAAGTTGTTATGTGTAACACTCATAGTTAATTGATGCTCCTTTATGTGTACAGGTTGCTGTCATGTTATCTGCGGTAGCAGATACATGATCAGCTTTATTTGACCGATCCTTGTGTAAAACCATTGTATATATGCTTCTGTAGTGCTAAGAATGCGATTAAAGTTGGGATAATACAGACTATGATTGCTGCACATATAACTTCCCACTGTGATACGTACGGCCCTTTAAATTTATAGAGTGCCGTAGACATGACATTGAGTCCCTCTTTGGGCATATATAAGAATGGGATATAGAAATCGTTATAAATACCCGTACCCTTAAGGATAACCACTGTCGCTATTGCAGGTCTAAGTAGTGGCAAGATAATTCTGAAGAAAATAGTCAAATAGGACGCACCATCTAGCATAGCTGATTCATCAAGCTCCGTCGAAATCGTCCTAAGGAACTGCAGGAAAATGTAAACTGCGATAATATCCGTTCCAACATACAGTACGATGGCTGAAGCACGAGTGTTAAACAAACCCAAATGATTAATGATTTGGAAAATCGACACTTGCATAATAACACCAGGCATTAGGACTGCTAGAACAAACATATTAAGCATTAGCTTCTTACCTCTAAAATTAAAGCGATCTAGAATATAAGAGATCATTGTAGCAAACAGAATCGCTCCAGCAAGAGAAATTACCAGAATAATTAATGTATTAATGAATCCTGTAAGCATATGCCCTTCAACAATAGCTCGTTTGTAGTTAACAAAGTTCAGCCAATTATCTGGAGCAACTAATGCACTCGTATGTGCATTCTCATCTGGTGTCTTTAAAGAAGTAAACAGGACAACAGTAATGGGGACAAGGGCAGCAAGTACGCCAACAATGAGGGTCAAATATTTAAAAAACGCAATCAATGGTGATCCGCCTCTATTCATATGACACCCTCCTTATCACCAAATAATTTATTCTGAACAAGAGTAACAATAACTACGATAATTAAGAGAACAACACCTAATGCTGAAGCTAAACCGAACTTACTAAATTTAAAGGCCGTGTCTACCGTCTGGATTACGAATGTTGTAGTTCCATTCGAACCTTTAGTCATAATAAATGGAATGTCGAATACTTGAATAGATCCACTAACAGATAGAATAACGTTCAATTCAACAATTCTACGGATGCTTGGCATAATAATATGTCTGAACATATGCCACTTGTTCGCGCCATCAATTTCTGCAGCTTCATAGATGTCACTTGAGACGGACTGAATGGCACCTAGGAATATTACAAAGTTAGTACCCATATATCTCCAAATTGAAGACCCTGCGAGAGACCAGTTAACGATATTCTGGTTTCCAATCCACAATTGAACATAATCGCCTAAACCGAATAATTTCAGTATGGCATCCAAAGTACCATCTGGTTTGAAAAAATAGAGGAATATAAACCCGATCGCTACACCATTAAGTAATGAAGGGAAGAACAAGAAACCTTTAAAAAAGTTTTTCCCTCTCACTCTAAAAGTTAATACAGTGGCAAAATATAAAGCTAATCCTAACTGTATGAATGAGGAAAGGAAATAATACAAGCTTATCTTAAATACAGAAAAATATTTGGGGTCAGAAATAATAGCTGCGTAATTATCAAAGCCAATAAATTTTCTTGTTCTTACACCATTCCAATTATAGAAGCTATCCCTAATCAAATTATATAAGGGCAAATATGCAAAAGTAAGAAGCAATAATATCGGAATTAAAGAGAAGCCTACTATTATGACCAATCTCTGTGTTTTATAGCTTAAGTTAGAGAAGGCAAAGGTTCGTGATATTTGTTGTTGAGTGATTGGATTTGACATTATATACCTCCATTGTGCCTCCAAGCCGAACGCTTAGAAATTAAGATGTAACAAGAAAAGGAAGAGAAAGAGCGTTAGCGCTTCCCCTTCCATGATTTGAAACCTCTACATAAAATTGCGATTTAATTCCTAGTTATTTCCCAGTAATTTCTTTCTTAGCTTTGTTCCACTTCTTATTAAGGTCTGCGAAGATATCTTCAATAGATTCTTTTCTATTACCGATACCAGCTTCAATGATACGTTGTTTGTAATCCGGTTGCTCTAAACCTACTTCTCCTAAGATATCAATCTTGCTCTTCCATCCATCCATCTCAGCTGGTGCAGGAGTATCGGAGATCAATTCAACGCCTAATTCATCGAATGCTGCAAGTGTAGCTGGCATTGGTTTGCCCTTGACTGTATTGATACCACCGTTTTGATCCGCATAACCGGATTCTTCTAGGAACCAATCTAAGTAAGCTCTTGCAGCTTCCTTATTCTTAGAATGCACGTTAATCGCGATTTTGTAATCCCCACCGGATCCTGAATATACTTTACCATTAACATTGGATGGGAACGGCATGTAACCTAAGTTCCCGGAATTTATAACGAGGTCAATTTAAGAATGCTGTAATAACAAGGCCTCGCCGTAAATTTATTCATAAATTCATCGTTATACTTAAAATATTTGTAACAATAGAACTTTCCAGTATTTACGCGGGGTTTCGAGGTTTCTCGTTACACAATCTGGGAATTCAGGCTGTATCTTAAATAATTGTATAGCCATTCTCCCCATGCTTGTTCTATAGCTGCTGCATCAAGCTGTTCAAGAACCTTTGAAAGCTCGTTTGTCAACAACTTAAATTGATCCTCATTACCTGTTGTGAAAAAGTAATTCCTCAGGGGCTCGCTGAATTCTGTTGAGTAAAAAAGTAATGAAGCACATAATTGATATATACTTTGTTGGGTTTGAGTATTCAATTCGTTATCAATTGGTATTATTAAAAGCAGCTTTGGAAACAAACTTTCGAGAATACGCTCATTCCATTTACCACCATATGCAAATCCATTCCAGGCTTTTTTCGCCATTTCTTTATCAACTGTGGGGTCAAATAAACAAATTAGGTATTGTTTGCTCCACTCTTCGTCTATAGTTAAAAAAATATGCAACCGGCTTGCCATGATTATTTTTCCAATTTGAGATTGCTGATTGCTTTGATCTATTAGTTTAGTGAATATATTAGTCTTAATTTCATTAAGTATCTGTTTATTAGCCTTTTCATCATTGTAGACTTTAATATACAATAACAAAAAAATTCCGTTAATTTCCCAACTGGATGATTTATTGCCATTGTTAAGACATTGTCATCAGAGGAAATATCAGATGTTTGAACAGAACTAAATATTTTTTCGAAGATTTTAATTATTGTACTGATACTTAACTCGAAATCTGTTTCGTGAGAATTAGTAGCTTTATCATAAAGGGTAGCAACTTCGTAACGAATCTCATCGAGATTAGGGTGATTCACTAGAGTCTCCGAAATCTCAACCCAGTCATCGTTATTTAAATTAATTTCTTTGAATCCATTAAGAATTGCTTTCCACAGATCTGTCTTCCACTTCTTGGGAGGCGAAGCTAGTCGCCTCAACAGCCTCCAACCCCAATTATGCTGCGTTACTATGGCAGAACTAACAATCTCCAAAAACCCACTTCTTTTATCAAATGGATAATCCTCGTCTTGATATGTAATAAGCCATTTTAGATCCTTAGCATCGTCAGGATCTTTTGACAATATCTCGTGTGCAGTCACTTTGCTAATCGAAGAATATCCTCCAATTGAGGACCAGTACGAAAAATCAGGGTAATCTCTGACCTTAAACAGCTTATTATTTCTTTTAGCATTCAAGAAGGCCTTATGTGCTAAACGACAATTAACGTCTGATAAAGTGAGCCAATAATAGAGATTAAACTCCTCATAGTCAACACTTTCTTTATTCCAATCATCGTCATCTCTTTTCTTCTCGAATTCTTCACTAACATGTTTCAAAAATTCTATTTTGCTTTTTCTACTCAAGCCTGAATAGACATATTTAACAAATTGATATACCTCATGTTTATAATCAGGCATGAATAGTAGATTGTTATTAAGCAACCATACTATTTTCTGATTAATCGATATTTCGGTATTCAATTTATAACCATGAATTGAAATTCTCTTTAACAACTTACTCTCACTCATAAAACATTGATTTAAAAATGATTGTGCACTCTTACCATCAACTTGTATGAGATATTCAAGAACATCTCTACAACCATTAATAACTAAATCGATACTGTCAGGATGTCGATCTTGCTCATGAGGCTCTATTGCAGAACGAGAGTAACTAACCGGATCCCAATCACCATGTCCAGTTGCTTTTAGAAGGTATGTAACCATTTGAAGTTGATTGATAAAAATGTTCATTAATGGTAGAGCATAATAGTCTAGATTCGGGTTTATTAATTTCCTCCATATTTCTTCTAGCCAATATGAATTTCCTTGCACATCAATTTCAATATCAACCAAGTCAGCATTATTGCTTTCAGAAAAGGAGAATGTTTTCTTATATTTTGTTAATGGCCGTGTGACATGTTCAAATAAGATAAGTATCAATTCCTTGTTCTTGGGGTATTCCATATCGTGAGCAATAAACTCTATACTATCTTCAGTTTTGTGATAATTAACATGACCTAAAAATACTGGCAACCACTTTCCAATTACATTTGGTAAGAGCTCATCCTTCTGACGATGTAGTTCCCGGGTAAGATATTGCTTTAAGTAATTACTAACCACATTTTGTTCCATAATGATCTTCATCATTTTCTCTGAGTCATTTCCTAGTAAACTTGAGAACCATCTTGCTTGCATGTGGTTATATTGTGTTATTTCGCTGTCCGTATTAAAGAGTAGATCCAAACTTTTATTATTGTACATCCACTCCACCCATTGAAAATCTTTGGCAAACTCAAAGAAATGTTGTGCTCCCAAGTGATTCTTTAATTGGTGTGAGATATAACTTTCTTCAACTTCGTTATATTCAGGAGGTTTTTCAGCAATATCTTTTATTAACTTTCTTTGCTCAAACACACCCATTTGGGTTCTAAAAACCCAAAAATAAGAACTAGAGAACACCTGATTTGGTGGATTCTCTAGTTTGAAATACTCTTCTCACAGTTATTAAGAGTCCAACGTTTAACGGGACAGCATTGATGCCAATTCATTATATGAACTACTTTTGTATCCCTCCAAGAGTCTAATTAAGTCATATAGACTTCTATTACTTATGTATTCAAGCATCACATTCGGGCACTCAGAGCATGAATATATGTGCGTTTCTCCCATTACAGTGTGAACCATATTAGAACATTCACAATGCGGACAATTTACGCCTGCATTCGTTTTCTGCTCCGTTTTAACCTCTCGTTTATGCTCTGCCACTTTTATAGACTGTTTATTCATCAGTACATACCCCCAAATAAATTAACTTAATAACTTGATTATATCATTCATTTATCAAGTTGTAAACTTGAATATTGAATTTATTTTTCAAGAAAAAAATAAACACCAAAGTGTCTCTTCTTAAAATGACAATATCTTTGTCCAAATCTATAGATTCACTTGAAAAACAAGACTCAGAATTAATTTTCACATAAATCGTAACTAAATGTCTCATTGAAGTGTTTATATATTGTAAGCATAATTACCTAGATCAGAAGTCTATTAAAAGTGTTTATATCAAAAAATGAATTCTATGAATCGAAATAGTTGGATAGGTTGTAGCGGGGGTGACCAAGTGTAAAATAAACTGGGCACCCCCAAGTGTACCGGCACACATGGATAAGACGGTGAGCTACTTAATGAGTCTACCAAATATATAAAGGTAATGTAAATTTTATATGAATTTAAATGAGTATTTCTACCTATAGATAAAAATGGAAATATAGAATATAGTAACCATAGATATTAGGAACTTCATTCGGACGCATTCTTAAAAAGAAGTCACTATAAAGTGCAACAAGGAGGAGGTGCGTTTCCCCTATATCCCATAGGATATTATTCAGTAATTTCATGAATCCTGCAAGTTCCGATTCAATTATCAAAGAGCTGTAAACCTAGATGTATTAAGGGCTAAGCCCTGTTTTAATACTAAATTCATTATAGTACGAGGAGGTATGCCAATGCACATAACAGGCAATTGCTCAATCCTACTTTTATTGTGATGATCTTTTTGTTTTTCATTGGAGGAGCAGCTTGTCGCAAAACATTAAATTTGGTGTTGCTGTATTAATTGTTGTTTACTTCTGTATTAAAAAAATCGAGGTATAGAAAAGGAGAAAATTAAAATGTTAAAGAAAACTGTTTCATTCCTTGCTATTATGACAATATCATTTAGCCTTTGTTTGTCATCCTATGCAGCACCAAAAGATAAAGTTTTAAAAGGAACCTGGTCGAGAGGGGAAGTAACTCAAGATTCCATCCCAGCTTTCAGTGGCACTAAAACCGACTCATTTGGAAATACAACTTCATTGAATGTATCCCCATTTAACAACAGTAATATTATTACAAATGGACAAATAATTAATAACCCCTCAAATAGTGGAGGAGTCAGTACAAATGATTGGTGGGATTCTCCTTATTTTTATGAATATATCTCTAATAGTTACACACAAACATCGTCCTCTAATGACCCATATCACTACTTAGTGGGCCAGACACAAGCTTACAATGGAACCTCATCTCCTGCAACATTAAGTTATACACAAGCTTCGAGCACTACTTCACATTGGTCAGTAACCTCTCAAGTCAGCGCTACAGCAGATCTTAAAACAAATTATCTTCAAAAACTATCTTTGACACTTGGAGGAACGTATACCAATTCTAATACTACCACTTCTTCAACTACAATACTTTACACTATCTCTGTGTCTGCTGGAAAAACAGGTTATATATTCGCCTGGTTGCCAGGTGGCTATTCCTATGGTACGGCGAAATATAAAGAATATCTGTATTCTACCGTGAGCGGGCAATTTTACGCTACAGGGACTACAGTTACAACAAATGAAGGCGGATGGTCTCCTACATCAAATTCTAGCGTAACCGTCTTGAATTTTACATCAACACAGATTTAACATTAATAAGTAAACACTAATGAATAGATTAGTAGTAATAATCCTTTCATTAGTGTTTTACCTAAGGAGGAATATGCAATGAAAATAATTCGGTTATCAATTATGCTACTGGCATTACTCTTTAATTTAACTGCTTGCGAAAGCAAAGACAAAGTTAATGAAAATATGGCTTCCACTGGCTTAACAAATGAACAGAACCAGCAAGCTAATCTTTCGTATGGTCAATACATAAATATGGTAAACTCAATTAAAGAAAAATTACATTTTACAACTATTCCAATGAAGCTAACGGGATCAACCTTGGAAAATCCATCTATTATTATAGTCAATGGCGATATGTCTTTTGGTAAGAAGACATACTTATCTTTAGGTAATGATTTCAAGGATTCTACACAGTATTTTTTAACTTATGAAGATGTTAAAAATGGGTATAAGCTGATTACCGGATGGATATTTACCAATGTGAGCCAGGGAAACAATCTGCTCTATTTCAAACCAAATGTTGAAGGGAATACAGGGGACTTTAATTCTATCCTTTCATATAAAAATATACTCATACATCTGCAACTTACACATACATCATCCTCAAAACCGACCTCCGAGGATTTTGTTAAGGAAAATGAAACTGTAATCAAAGATATTGTGCATTTTTTAGAGACATCGGTCTCATTCTAACCATCTTGCTCTATAAAAAAAACGAAATGAGAAAACGAAGCACTGACGCTTTGTTGTACCGAAGTTTTAATTTCTATTTGCAGTTCGATGTCTGCTAGAATCGCGCATTAATGGATTCTCCTTTCAGAAAGATTCCCTCGTCACCGATATACACATGACTGCGGGCTAGAATGTAGCCTCTAGTACCAGTGATGCGCTCTCCTGCAACGATACGGTAATCCATTCCGTTTTCGACCAATGAGTAGACGTGACATTGTGGATAGTCAGAGAGAACAGTTTTCCAGTTGTTTCGATCCCATGCGTATCCGTAAATCCCTTCCCCGCCCCCGACTGGTTTGACAATATCTCCTTCCCGAATGAAACGGCTTAGGCGGTTCTCATACACGATTGTTTTGATAACCTCCATCGTCCGTTCACCGAGGAATTTGAACTCACCCTCGAAGTTGGTGGTTAGTATTTCAACCCCGTCTTCATTGCTCCATAACGAAATACCATCATACACATCATAATCGGTGAAACTACCCTGCAGAACGAATCCCATATTCTTCACTTCGTCCTCCGTTGAAGCAAAAGACAGCCTATTAAACAGCGTTGCCTTCGATCCATCGGGAACGGTTATTCCATAATGTTGCTTGATTGCCTCTATTGCAACCTGCTTCACCTCTTGGTTCGCTTCTGGAATCCACTTGATTTCATCCTGACGGACAGTACCCGACAAAAGAGCCAAATAGAAATAGGT
The DNA here is from genome assembly GCA_040880185.1 of Paenibacillaceae bacterium. Lineage (GTDB taxonomy): Bacteria > Bacillota > Bacilli > Paenibacillales > UBA4045 > UBA4045. The sequence continues at coordinate 73,345 of JBBDIY010000046.1, read as the reverse complement.
GAACCAATCCGGTACATCCCCCATCGGCAAAATATCCACCGGAACAGGAAACTCGGAAATAACCGTGCGGTTGCTTGCAAACATTGCTGCGGCATCGGCTATCTCAGTGCGAAGCTCATGATCGAACCCGTTAGAAGCAAAAAAATACATCGAAAGACTCGGCAAAGATAGCCATGATGCTCCCCCACTTATCCCGCATAACCTGTTTCAATTCCTCCGCAGATTTCAAAATTACCCCTCCATTTTCAAATAGTATTTATAATAACATCTAATCCCTTTGGTCATCCAGTCTAAGGATCTTAATCTCTGTCAACTTATTCTCTTCAATGTACCGCTTTTCACGCAATAGTTCCATCAAAACGACAACCACCCCCTAATACCTGATCTCCTTTTTTAGTTTAGTAATAGCATGTCGGCTTTCTGCTCGTGAGTCAACTTTAACATAGCACAAGCTGAACCAGCTCCTTATCCTCGCTGGGTTCATCAGGGATCCTGTTTGCCACTGGATCCTGCACCCTAGTTCCAGGTGTTTCCGAATCCCTTGGTGCACTCTCTCTCGACAGCATCCGATCCAATGTCTTGAACGTCCTTCGCCAGTGCCACACCTTCGAAAAATACATTGGGGTGCACCATACTTCCGTCTCTGCAGTAACCACCGGATGCCTGAGTGTATCAGCAACAACGATATAGCCTGAGCAACCGAGCAATGACAATTGGATATAACACATCAGCGCTGCAGTACGATCGATGTCCTGAGCGACAAACAAAATGTGGTTCTGATAATCCACGCCTTGTGATCTAGCAGCGTTGGCAATAGCGATAAGTAGCGCCCCTGCCCCACATGCCGGATCATTAACGGATACGAAGCCCTTTTCCTTCACTTCATCCGACATGTTACCCATCTGCATATTTGCCATCATCCGGCACACACTGTAAGGAGTAAAGAATTGTCCATGCCAATGACTCGAAAGTTCGAGTAATTGAAAGAGTATCCCGATAAAATCCTGCTCAGGATCAACCTCCAGTGCTTCCACGACTAACGCAAACAAATTCAGGGAATACCTTCAGTTCTTTGGCGTCATACCGTTTGATTGAATCCATATAGATCGCTTCACGCTTATTGTAATTGTTCAAATCTATTCTGTTGGATATGGCACAAGCAGTCATTACGATAAAGTCACTCCATACTTGCCAACTCTGATGCCTATGTGTGAGATTCCTAAAGGTATCTATAAATCGCTTTTGCTGTGTATTTAATCCTGGGATACTCTTTGCCATTTTGATACCCTCCTGTAAATGCCTGCCGGATCGATCCAGGTTAGCTTTCTGCATCCCTGGATCCTCAGCTCGTAAGCATTCTTACTTCGTTTCATTCCTACCATCCGCATTCGCTCTCAACTCTTCTGCCAACTTGATAAAACTTTGATCACGAATGTTCTTCGTCCAGATGTCTAAAAAACTATTCAACTTCGTCTTGCGATCAGGGTAATACTTAGTCCGTTCCCCATTTGCATATACTTCTAGATATCCAAAAGCGTCTTGGTATGTTAGGGATTCGGCCATAAATGTACCCGGATGAATTAAAATTTCCATATCCGGATCTGGTACAACGTCTCCGTTCATGATGTAGTTGTGTGCCATTGCAATGCGGTTTAGACCAATACATTCAATCGAAAGCGGCATGAAACCCATATTCTCGATTTTAAGATGCTGGTGTTCGCCCTGAGCGAATTCAACGATCCCACCGGTTAGTTGATCCAACCGATCGAATATCCGTCCATACATGGTTTGCATCGCGTACTTTTTCACTAGATTTTCTTGTTTTTCTGGAGTGGCTGGCTTCATTTTTCCCACTCTCCTCTCTGAACGAAGTGAATAAACTCACTTACTGTTCGTTCCCCAAGCGCACAAAAATCCTCGAGCATGAGGGATCTACCACACAATTTCTCAATATCCGTTACCATGGCTTTGAATTCATCAATGGTTCCGTATGTAAACATCAGATTGTTAAGGTGTACAACCACTGGCATAAACGGTGTGTATGCCTCGTGAGAGACGGCATGATTGCCGATAATAGTTATAATCGCTTGGACTTTCGACACCCCTAATTCCTCCTCTCGTAATTCCACCATTTGACCAGCACCGCATCCGATCAATACACCCTCCTTAATCGCTAACTTTAAAAACCCGTCTGTATCGTCATAAGTGTAGCTGTTTAAAAATTGTTCAACTGTTTCATTAGATCCATCTTTCAACAGCTGCCCTTCTAGCCATTCATGAGGAACGGTGAACCAACATGACCCCATAGAGTCAAACTTCCCGTCCTCATTATCGATCAAATTATCAATATAACCATGAAGCGTAACATTCTCAGTTCTAGTCACCGGTTCAAAAAATGAAATTTCCCCTGCTGTTGTCATATCCATTACCTCCAAATAAAATTAATTTCAAGATAACAAAATAGAGGCACCCCACTGGCATGTCTCTATTTTTTTAAAACTGATTTTCATGTAGCACTGCAACTTCCATCCTAAAGAAAATGAGGAGCTCCTGCAGCTGCTTGAAATACTCATTACACAGCTGAAGCATTAACCAACACTGCGGATCCACATATCTGGTATGTGATCGCTTGGCCAATGACCGGCATCACCGATCGATGTCCTCCCGGCAGCTCACATCCGGAAGAAAATGAGGAGCTCCTGCAGCTGCTTGAAATACTCAAGGCACAGCTGCAGCATTAACCGGCACTGCGGATCCACATACCTGGTATGTAATCGCTTGGCCAATGACCGGTATCACCGATCGATGTCCTCCCGGCAGCTCACATCCGAAAGAAAATGAGGAGCTCCTGCAGCTGCTTGAAATACTCAAG
>JBBDIY010000046.1:0-70373 GCA_040880185.1 Paenibacillaceae bacterium | reverse complement strand
ATCTGGTATGTGATCGCTTGGCCAATGACCGGCATCACCGATCGATGTCCTCCCGACAGCTCACATCCGAAAGAAAATGAGGAGCTCCTGCAGCTGCTTGAAATACTCAAGGCACACCTGAAGCATTAACCGACGCTACGGATCCTCACTCTTGGATGACAAGTAAAAAAACACTACCAGTGATAGTGTTTACGATTTTAAAAGTATCGGTTCCTATGGGTCTACTCTTGGTCTTTCTTCTTTTTCGACATATCCAACTCTAGTCGGAGCAATTTATCGGCTTCTTCAGCACGCATTTTGTTAAACCATGAATGCACCTTTTTTTTCCCGCCTGCGGCTAATTCCAAAACCCTCCATTGCTCCTCCGTAAGAGAATAAGTGATTACCCTACGAATCGTATCTATTGGTTTCCGCCCCGCATTCGGTCGAGATCCACCGTGTGTGATCGCTTCTTTCTTCTCCTCATTCTTTTCGTTTTCTATATTCACCTAGAACCATCTCCCTTCTAATCTATTGAGACTACTATACCCGATCACACTATAGACTCACAACCTATTGATTCATCGAACAACTCCATCTGACATGGCTTGATCCACTCCAACCACTCCGCCTTCACTTTCCCACTCATAACCTTTTTCGAAAGACTCCAGAACCTACTTGGTTGAGTTTTCTCGTTCGGCGGTATTCCAGCTTGCTTCATCTTTTCGAATTCCTGTTCACGTTCGTTCTTATTTTCTGGGGTAGAAATTTTATTCTACAAACTGACAAAGGGGGCGGTCGTCTATGAAATCACAATATTATTTTGCATATGGATCAAACCTAAACATAGAACAAATGGCAAACCGTTGCCCTTTGGCAGAACCTGTAGAGCGAGCTTATTTAGCCAACTTCTGTTTAGACTTCAAAACGAATGTACGCGGATTCGGAGTCGCTACGATTCGTCCAGAGTACGGCAGTTACGTGGAAGGGGCTCTTTACAAGATCACACAAGACTGCTTGAACAGTTTAGATTTGTTTGAAGGGCACCCAACGGTTGTACCCTTATTTGTCTATTAAGTAGCTTTCCCAAAAAAGTATCAATAGATATAGTGTTGTCAAATGGAACGAACCCATTCGCTATAGCAACAGCCAACTTTTCAAAGTTTGGTAAATTTGATGGGTGTGGCGTTGATATTCCAGCTCCAGCAAATATCACAAGTTCACCATTTTTTTGAGCTTCGATGATTTCGTCTGGTAAATTAATCTCTTTTGTGATCCACATTATTGTATCCTAAGTTCCCGACCCTTTGTAACTAGGTCGGGACTTCAATCTGAAAGCAAGTATAAAGATCTTTTTGTTTCTGCGTAATCTCGCTAATGCTATGTCTGCGACCTGGTTGCTCATAGCGTTCAATCACATCAAGTTCATCAAATAATTCCTGTATGGTGTAACGCTTAAATAAATCATGATCACTCATGGCCTTTTTTATATACGAAAGATAGATAAGTGCGATGAACTGAACAAAGATTTTACCTTCCAGGCTCTCTTCAGAAGAAACATAATATCTTCGCATGTTTAAACGTTCCTTCAGGTTGCCAAATGCTTTTTCTATTAAGTCTTTTGAACGGTATATCTCAAGGGCTTCCAAGGGTTCCTTTATACCATTGGACAGTAAAGCAAAGTAACCATAGTTTTTTTTAGCCTCATCCATTGCCTCTTGTTTGGGTTCTATCATCATCCCGCGTACGGGCGTTTCTTTGATGATAAAGTATTTGGCATACTGCCGCTCATGTTCGGGATTACGCTTCCCACTGCTTAACTCATATTCAAGACGATCTAACATGCCATTGAATGCCATACGATCCTCGGATGCTTTGGCGTCATTATAATAAAGGTGCAGATAAATACGTCGGGTGTCTTTCATCGTGTTTCCGCTGCGTTTTTTCGTTTCTATGTAGGACCACTCGGTCATGACGCTGTCATAATACAGCCCGAATTTCGAACTGTAATGACTTCTTGAAGTGAGTTTCGTTCTGGCCGCTTCTAAATGGGGCTTCACCAGTTTAAGAGAGAGCTTGGCACCAATAAGAAACTTATGATGATTTTTATACAGTTCATTGATGTTGTCCTCGCTATAAAATCCCCTATCCATGACCAGATTCACTTTTTTCATTTCAAGAAAGTCCATATCATCCAGTAGATGTTGCATCGTTTTCACATCCGATATATTGCCGGGAAGCTTTCTGTAGCACACGGGAAGTCGGGATTGTTCGCCAAATAACAGCGCCAAATTGAGCTGTGGAAGCGGATCGTGCTCCTTATTCTTGCCGTACTTGATCTGTTTGAGCGTCTTGGAGTAAGAAGACACACTCGTGGTATCATAAGCCAGATACTCCTGTTCAATCCTTCGCTTACCCTGTAAGCGGAAAAGTTGTTGTTTATCCTCTTCACTAATCGATTGGAACAACTCGCTCATTCTTTGCGACGGAATATCTTTCGAATAGGGATGCTGGTGCGTAGAAGCCCATCGCGGGAACCGGCTCATTGAATTGGATTCTTCCAGCACCAAGTAATAGGCCAGGGAAAGAATCTGCCTATGGGTATCTGGAAAGCAGCGTTTCAAATCGTGTTCCAACCCTGTTGTCTGTCCAATTGCGTCCAGCAGATAAGTCGCACCATAGAAGGTTCTTTTACATACCGCCACTGGTTTGGGACCTCGCTTTTTAGGTAATGATCCTGAATCAACGTCTACTTTTATGTTAGGAATAAGTTCGCCTGTCACCGAGTCAAGTTTGCCAACACATCTGCGTGTAGCACGCGACTGTTGCTTTTCTTTATCCCAGTAGGAACTGGATTCATAAACATAAGTCACCCCGGTCAATTTATTTTTTTGATAGACAATCGCAGCCATACTCCACCCCATTTCCTCGTTACAATTATACCATGTAACGAGGAAATGGTCAAGGTTTTAATGTCCTAAATCGCTTGTGTATCAAGGAATTTAGGACATTTATCGTTACAAATTTACGGGAATTTAGGATGTAACCAATGTTATCTACGTTAGCGCCTGCTGCACCTTGCATTTGAGTAATTGCCCATGATCCAAGAACCATAGTTCCTATCTTGCCTTCACCGATCATTGGCTTGGATAGTTCCCAATCCGTTGTTGTTGGATCTGGTTCAATCAAACCTTGTTTAGCAACATCGTACATTAATTTGTAAAGCGTATAGTATGGTTTGCCAGGAGAAAATGGATCATCTTCAAGCGGCATCTTAAGGTTATTGTAATCAGGATCACCTGCAATTGCAGTTATGTTACCATCCCATCCTAGTGGCCAACCAGCTGCATAATTCGTGTAAAGTGGAATCGCATCTGTGTTGTCTTTAATTTTTTGCAAATCTGCTAAGAATTCATCTGTCGATTTCGGAAGCTCCGTGATGCCAGCATCTTTGAATACTTGCTATTGTAGACAATACCTTGAGCATTTACTACGATAGGTAAACCATAAACCTTTTCTTGATAAGCCTTTTCTTGAGCGAACAAATACTTTTCGGAAAGCTCAGATAGGCCGCCCAGTGGCTCGAAATAAGTCGGCAAGTCTTCTGGTGTAAGATTGTTAGGAATCAACAATAAATCGCCATAATCATCTGTATTCATCCGAATTTTAACGGAACCCTCATAATCTGTAACTGCTTCAAAGTTAACTTTGATGTCAGGGTACTTTGCGTTAAAGATTGGTAAGTATTGTTGTTTGAATACGGTATCAACAATATCAGTTCTTTGCGTTAATACTGTAATTTCTCCCTTAATTGTTTCTTCTGCTGGTGCAGGTGCTGGCTCATCTTTCTTGACGTCAGCTGCAGGTGCATCTTTCACAGGTTCAACCGCATTGTTATTGCTGTTGTTACTTGAACATGCGGCGATACTAAATGCAAAAACGACCACTAAGACAATTAATAAAATCTTCTTCATCTTGCTCCCCCTTAAGTAATTTAAGATTATCGATTAGCTAACAAGTTAATTATATTTTGTTAGCGCTTTCCTGTCAACTCAAATATAGAAATAAAAACGGGATCTGCGCACACACGCAAAACCCCGCTTTTAGATAATTGACATTCAATTTGTTATGTTAACAACGTTAGTTCAATGCTTTAACTGAGTCTCTATATACAATTTTACAATTAATCATAATCCGCCCGTACTTATCCTTCTGATTTTTCAAATTTTTGATAACAGACTTCACAGCCATTCGTGACATCTCTTCTACATCCACCTCAATCGTTGTAAGCTGCGGCTCGGATATCGAGGCATATAGATCATTGTCAAAGCCTACCACAGAACAATCGTTAGGAACGCTATATCCATTCTTATTAAGTTTATTGATGAGGTTATAGGCAACTTGATCACAATTACATACGAATGCAGTAGGCATTTGATCTGGAAGCACGAAATCGATATACATCCCCCGTTCGTCACGATCCGAGATAATATACGAGTCATTCAATGGAATGTTATGTTCGAGTAGAGATTTGTAATAGCCCAGGAAACGGTCCTGAATACTGCTTGTTGATCGAATATTACCGACGAATGCTATGGTTTGATGGCCCTTACTAATTAAGTAGTTCGTCATCTCATAGACACCATAATAACTATCCGAAATAATGGAGTCTACCTCTGCGTGATTCGTGTAAAAATCCAAGAACACATAAGGGGTGTCCATACCTTGAAGTAGCTCGATATATTCGTTACTAATTTGACCTAGCACAATAAATCCATCCACTTTTTTCTCGGAATATAATTGGGGTAAATTCAGCTGTTCCTCATCCTGAGTGCTCAGAATGTATAGGATCCCATAATAATGAAACTTTCCAAGCACTTTAGATATCTGCTGATAGAATTGCAAGTAGAAGGATTGATTCGGTCCAGCAAATCGTTCAGGAATTATTACGCCAATATTATAGGACAAACCTTCCTTCATCGATTTGGCGCTCGTATTAAACCGGTACCCAATGTCATGGGCCATCTGTTTAATCTTAGACTTTAATTCCCCGCCAACGCCGTCCTTGTCATTAAGTGCTTTGGAAACAGTAACAACGCTGACACCTAGCTTATCCGCAATATCCTTCATTGTTATATTCGCTTTCACCTAAATACCACCTTATTTGATTTAGTTATTACTTAAATTCAAACTAGTAATTACTTTACTTAACGTTAACCTAATAATTCGATGTTACTTTTCCTTTGGTTTAATGTCAATACGCTTACATTTTTCACTTTATCAGGATCATAATATGGTAAAATATTTCTAATACATTATTATTCAAATGGGGTATGTTATGAATCCATCAACCAGACGTCGCTCATTAAGCTACGAAATGCTTCTGTGGATATTCTTGCTAGTCGTTGCGCCTCTCCTAATTATTTCCTTTTACTTCTACTCTACGATTACATCTGGTTTGAAGGATTTAGAACGAGAACAAACATTACTTAAAAATCATGCAGGCCAGGGAATGTTCGAGCGTCAGGGGAACACCTTACTCGGCGTGGCCATTACGAATGGATCCTGGGAAGATAATCGCCAAGCACTTCTACGTGATGACCGCCAGTGGCTGCACGATTTCATCGGGGTCATCCCTACTGTAATTCCTGGTATCGATTTCGTTGCTGAAGCCGATTTAGAAGGTAACATTATTATAGAATCGGGTGAGATTACGCAATTGCAAGGAAAGCTACAATACCCCGTTATCCTCGAAAAATTCCAACAATCAAAAGAATTTGCTGGTATTGTCAACACGTCAAGAGGCATGGCGGTGATCGCTGTTGCCAAGGTTTCCGACAATACAGGAGTTGCTAATCCCGTCGGTCTCATCATATTCGGACGTTTGCTTAATGAAGACTCCCTGAAGGACATTCGCGATGTATTACAAGCCGATGTTGCACTTCTGTCTGACAATGGGCAGTTCCTCACATCCTCCGAATCCATATCCAAATCTCATCTAAGTGAATACTTACAACAGATTAACTTGAATGATTCTGCTGCAATATTCGAAACCGAACAAGTCGATGAAGGATCCAAAGCTAAATCCGCAACAGCTTTCCATGACATGTCGGGACAAGCGATTGGTGTCCTCTATATCGAAAGTCTCTCTGAAGCAAGTAGTCAAGCCGCGACTGGATTAGCTCGCATGAGCCTGTATGCAGCAATCATCATGATTTTCCTTCTCTTCATCGTTACGTACTTAATACAAAGGCGCATTATTATGCCGCTTCGACATTTCAGCGTTACACTCGGACAGATTGCTACTGGTCAACAGGTGGACAGCATCCCTAAGGGAGTTATGCGAGCAGAGGCAAAGATTGTTGAAGCTATCCAACAAATCATGCAATGGAATCAAGTATTAGAGCAGACGGTAGAGAAACGAACTGCAGCCATTCGAAATTTACTCAATCATGCGGGTCAAGGCTTCCTATCCTTCGGACCTGATACACGTATCCATGAGGAATATAGTACGGAGTGCACAAGGATTTTCAAGGCTGATATTGCTGGACAATCGTTTGTCACACTACTCCATCCCATTCCAAATGAAGATCAGGAATTAACGCGTTCGATACTCACAGACTTCTTCAATGAAACGGATTCACTAACCCAAGAGATGATTGTTTCCTTGTTGCCCGAGGAGGTCATCATTCTTCAACAAACCATTGCTATAACTTATCGAATTATCAATGAGACTCATTCCGATCACACGCAATCGATCATGATCATCCTAACCGATATCACGGAAAATCGACGCCTTGAAGAACAGATGGAGAAGGAGCGACAATTCCTTAGAATGGTTGTGAAGGTCGTTATAGATCCCCAAGAATTCCAGTCACAATTACTAGCCTACGAGGACTTCCATCTTGAGTTACTCAACAAGGTTATGAGCAGTTCATCCAATACCCATAACAGAATGCTTGAGATATTCAGATATGTTCATACATTCAAAGGAAATTTCGCTCAGATGAATATGATTCATATTGTACCTAAGCTTCATGATATTGAGAGCAATCTTGCTCAGCTTATTCAGTCTATGTCGACTGATCCGAATTCAATAGACATACAATCGCAAGCTATAGACTATGTTCGTAGTATTCCTTGGCCCTCTCTCTTAGTCGAAGATATCACGGTGTTAGCTGAGATACTAGGCAAGCATTACTTGATGAATCAAACAACGGATCAGATTGTGATCGAACGGTCAAAGATTCTGGCGTTAGAAAACCAAATCCAAAGTCTATTCACTGGAGAAGAGGGTCAGAAGTTACTTGATGATATCCGTAATTGGCGGTATACGTCCTTCCACTTGTTGTTCAAGCAGTATCCTGATTATGTGCAACGTATGGCAGAGAGCAGAGGATTAGCTATTCGCCCAATTATCATAGAGGGTGGAGATTTGCTAGTAGATCCCGAGATCTATAAGGAGTTTGCTAAATCATTAGTTCATATATTCCGTAATGTCATCGTGCATGGAATTGAAACGATGGAGGAACGTATCGACGCGGGTAAGGATGAATACGGTAATGTTCGTTGTGACATCATCTGCAATGAATCGTCCATTATCATGACGATCCAAGATGATGGACGAGGATTGGATATAGATAAGATCCGTTCGAAGGCAATTCAGCTTGGAATCATCAACGAAGCTATCGCATCTACGATGGATCAACAGGCGATCGCAGACCTCATATTCGAGGATCAATTGTCTACGAAGGATGAGACGGATGAACTATCAGGTCGTGGTATTGGTCTAGCAGCTGTACGTCATGTAGTGAACCAAATGGACGGTAACATTCGGGTAACAACAAGCACTAACTCGGGAACATCCTTCATTATCCATCTACCTATTCAGCAGCAGGGGGGGAGATAACTGCCAGTGACATCCGAGACACGATTCTTCCAACAGCTCGTCTTGCAAGCGATCCAATTTTGTAAGAAGGCGAATATTGCTATTGTTCAGCAGGAATATACAGAAACTAAAGAGAATATATTATTCACTTATAGCTCGTATATCCAATTGTCTGGTGCATTCCAAGGCATTGCATTGATCTCACTTGAGCCTAGTTTGGCCAAAGCTTGGGTTAAGCATTATGTTACCTTTAAATTCCACGAAGGAGATTGGGAACTCTTCGCATCAGATGTTACAGCCGAGCTAATTAATATATTCGCCGGGAATTCACTTGAGATTCGTGATGACGATGATATTCAGATGGGTACTCCTTGGTTAACGACTGCGAAGTGGATCAAATCTCTAGAAGCTGTTCAGTACACACAAACGCTCCATACGGAGTATGGAGCGTTCATATGCGTGTACTTACATTTAGAACCAACGATTAATCCAGAAACCTTATTCACAACCGAAGTGGAGGCTTGATACCAATGGCAACATTCCTTATAGTGGATGACGCAGCAATTATGCGTAGAAGCATTACAGCTATCTTAGAAGATGCAGATCATACGATTGTCGGTGAATGTACAACCGGCAAAGGCATAGTAAGTGTATATCAACGAGTTAAGCCAGATATCGTAACACTAGATATCAATATGCCGGATGTAGATGGCATTGAGGCTTTGGAGTTATTAATGGCAGCAGAACCAAACGCCAAGGTTATGATGGTTAGTGCGATTGGTCAGAAGCACAAGGTACTTGAGGCCCTTCGTAAAGGTGCCAAATCTTATTTGTTAAAGCCCATTGAGAAAGGCAAGCTACTTGAATTAGTCAATAAGTTAATCCAGCAACCACAATGATGTTCAATGGGAATTAAGGACTACCGTCTATTTAACCAAGTTGAATTTTCTGGCCCTTTGCAGCACTTTCGAGAGCACCGAATACCATCTGCATACTCTTAATGTTATCTGTACAATCGGTTTCCGCTTTCCTACCGTTATTCAGCGCTTCGAACATTTCATCGAGACAGGCGGTGTGCCCTTCACTCTGCATCACGCTGGGTGTTGGTTCAAATCGATCAAATTTATTCAGGAACACCTTCTCTTCAGTCGGCGTAATGAGCTCATAATAGGGAGCAGCCTTTCCATCCCAGATCGCGGTTCCCTTCGTTCCCGACAGTCTCCACTCGGCTTCCCATGATGTAGGAACACCTTCTGCGCACCAGGAGCCCCGATAATTAAACACGGAACCATCTGACATCTCGAATATACATATCGCTGCAGCATTACCCGCATACCAAGAGCCTGCAGGATTAAACTCATGACAATACACAGATACGGGATCCGCTCCACTAATGAATCGAGCTTGATCGAATGTATGAATCGCCATATCCAGAATTAATGGACTAGCCATCGCATCGCGAAAACCTCCGAAGTGTGCCCCAAGGAAAAAATCAGCGCTAACGAATCCCGTCCTACCGATATGTCCTTGTGCAATAATATCGTGTAAGCTACGAATATTCTTGTTGTAACGTCGGTTCTGCATGACTGCATAGAATCGTCCTTGAGCTTGAGCCGCTTCTAACACCACTTGTGCGTCCTCTAAGGAAGCAGCCATCGGCTTCTCACCCATCAAATGACAGCCTGCTTCGAATGCAGATAAAGCGATCTGTTTATGAACCTCAGGAATCGTCGTATCGAATACCAGATCTGCACCAGTTGCTTGGACCGCCTTCTTCAAATCTGCGAAGAAGGGAACAATCAAACCATGCTTATCGGCCAACTTCTGCGCCTGCACTTCACTAATATCCACAAGCCCCACAATCTTGGCATCCGTCCGTTTTTTTCCGTATTCTACCCAAGCATTGGCCATTCCACCACAGCCTGCAACTATAATTTTATGCTTCGTCATACTATTTGACCTCCGTTGGGTTTGGTACATATTGCCCACCACGGGAATTCTTCAAATAATTAAGAGCATGCACCTGTCCGGTCATCTCTAACTCATCGCGATAAACAGGATCATGCCATCCTTCTATCTCGATTGTTCCTTCATAATGATGCTGACGAAGTATCGAGATGACATCCGTCCAATTCGTATCACCAAATCCAGGTGTACGATGCCATACAAATTGTTTCGGACCATGTATGCCATATTCCTTCACGATATCCCAGGCAATTGTTGCATCTTTACCATGTACATTGAAGATCTTCGGCATCCATTTGCGCAACTGAGGAAGCGGATCAATTAAGCTCACCATCTGATGCGTCGGCTCCCATTGAAGGCCTATACTGTCTGAAGGAACTGCGTTGAACATCATTTCCCATGCAGTTGGGTTATGGGCAATGTTCCATTCCCCTGACTTCCATGTTCCACCCATATCGCAATTCTCAAAAGCAAGTCGAATTCCTCGATCTTCTGCTCGCTTCGCTAACGGTCCGAATACTTCGGCGAACCGATTCATCGACTCATCGATCGTACAATTGGGTAATCTTCCTGTGAATCCGGCAACGATGTTCGTTCCGAATAGGTGAGCATGATCTATTAATCGTTCCCAGCTTGATAGTGTATCTGCATTGTTGCCTTCACCTGTAAGTGGGTTGCCGAATATACCCAAAGTCCCAATAACGATGTCCTGCTCATCAATAAGTGCCCTGACCTTCTTCGCAGTTTCAACAAGGTCTATATTACCCAATGACTGCCAGAAGGTTAAGCCAAAGGATTCGAATCCGTGTTGCATGATCTGCGGAATTACCTCAACTGCTGTCTGGCCTTTAACCAATGTACCAATCCGAATTTGCTTCATCCATAGTCATCTCCTAATGCTCATATGGTAAATAGAATACCGTTCTACTATAATAGATAGATAGGTTATCGTCTCTCATATTATTGCGGTTTTTTTGTCCGATATTGCGATTTGGGGGGGTATCAAGTATGCGTGACGACCTTTGGGAGAATACAACTCTGATCAATCAAGCATTTCCATTTAATATTTTTGAGAACATTCGGACGGGCAACCAGATAATGAAGCTACATTGGCATGAACATTACGAATTAATCCTTATGGACCAAGGAGAAGCTATATTCCAGCTTGGGGGTAATCAAATTCATGCGACTGCTGGAGACCTCTTATTCGTCAATAGCGGACAATTACATGCGGGTTATAACGATAACCTCAACCAATATATTAAGTATTATGCGATCGTATTCCACCCTTCAATTGTGGGACATCAATCCGCTAATTTATTATCTGTAGATTTGATGTCTCCTTATATAGAAGGTAAAACCATCTTCACCAATAGCTTAGACAAGAATAGTCCATATTACCCTCAGCTCATTACGACTGTAACAACATTAATTCGTGAATTCCAGACTAAGCAGATTGGATACGAAGTAGCCATTAGAGCTTACTGTCAGCTTATATTCACTTGGTTATGCCGAGGGTTCATTACTTCTCATGATGATAAACGCCAATCTGATGCCATCCGCTTAAAAGCTGCCCAATTTAAAGAAATGCTCCTCTATATCGAGGAGCATTTCAACGATCGAATTACACTCAGTCAGGTAGCGGCCATGGTACACTTGAGTCCTTATCACTTCTGTAAGACGTTCAAGAAATTAACAGGGCTGACGCTAATTCAATATATTAACCTCCAACGCATTTATGAGGCGGAGAAATTACTTCGCACCTCGACATTGACCATCACCGAGATTGCAGAACAAGTCGGCTGTGGAAGCATCAATAGCTTCTCCAAGATATTCAAGCAATACAAGGGATATTCACCGATGAGCGTTCGGCAATCCTTGAAGTAGATCATCCTCCGCTGCGCTCGTTGCTACATCTGCGGACGCCCATCTTAGCATAAACCAATTAACTGCGAATACAGCATCCTCAAGCTTACCCTCCTTAAATCCCGGAAAATACTTCTCGATAACATCATGCTGCGTCTGATGTGCTCTTAGCGCCTCTAAAACCTGAGGAATATGTTCCTTACAGCTAATATAAGTCGTTACTCGTTCATCAGGATCACTGTGAGGAATCAATCTGTGAGCAGCAATAGATGCCGGTATGGTCTGGTTATATAGCTTCTTCACCGGTGTTCTCCGATCATTCGTCACGGCATCATGCACAGCATAATGAATCGCTTTATGATCCGGATGGCCTGAAATCCCATGGGATGGGAATGTAATAACAACCTGCGCACCAAGCTCATAGATGATTGTCTTAACCTCTAGACTTAATTGCTTCATCGATACATGGGATAACAGCTTGTCACGATAGGCAAGAAAGTGTACCTTCTTTATTCCAAGTGCTTGAGCGGCATTCAATAATTCCTGCTCTCGCAATGCTCCAAGCTCCGCCCGAGAACAGAGAGGTGGGTTTCCCATTTGTCCTTCCTCTCCACGTGTAGCACATAAGAGATGGACCTCCGTATCCTCTCGAGCTGCATACTTCGCAATCGTTCCTCCAGACCCGAAGCTCTCGTCATCTGGATGTGCGTAACAGAATAGAATGATATTTTTCATACAAAAGCACCCCTCTATGATGTTGATCTAAGCTGATTATACCAATTAATTGCCCCTCCGATACTGATTCGGCGACATTCCCACATTCTTCTTAAAGGAAGTACTGAAGTAATGTTGGTTATCAAATCCAACTAATTCGGAGATTTCGTTGATCGACAATTGGCTGGAATCCAAATAATAAATCGCTTTGTTCATTCTTGTTTGTGTCAATAAGTGAATAAACGATGTTCCAAGCTCTTCCTTCAATTGACGGCTCAGATAGATAGGTGAAATCTGCAGCTCCTCCGCTAGCATCTCGAGTGTGAACTTCGCATTCATATATTGCTCCTTCACCAATTGCTGCCCTCTCCTTACCATCGGCGATAGCTGCGTTAGAGTGTAAATCTTTTCTTTTGCTCGTTGATAGGATTGCATCGTTCCTCTTGGTTGCGCATCAATGACTTCGAATGAATGATAGATTGTAATCTTCAAGTAATGGTGAATCGCATTCATGATCGAATGCAGCACCTCATCTCCGACCTCATCCCATATAATAATAACAATTAACCCATATTGATCTCGAAAAATAATATGACGCCACGACTGCAGAATTTCCCCAACAATATTCTCAATCGCGAACAAATACAATTGCCGGTCTTTCTCAGTAATGTATGGCTTTCCTGCATCCTTCTCAAAGCGAATTACACCTAATAAAGTAGGAGCATCCTTAGGTAGCTGGAGGAATTCCAACTGCTCGTATATTTCAGCATCCTGGAGATTTCCTTCTAACCATTCCTTGCAAAAGCGTTCTCGAAGTATGGCTATATTCTTCTCGATCTGACGGGAAGCAACGGTCAAATACTTATCCTCTTCGACTTGCTGTGTCAATTGTTTGGATAACCTACGCAACACTTCCGCCAATTGCCCAGGATTAACTGGTTTTAGAATGTAATCATCTACATCTAACCGAATCGCTTCTTGTGCATAAGTAAATTCATCATGCCCGGTAATGATCACGATTCTGCATTCAGGTAGTTGCTCACGTATATGCTTCATAACAGTAAGACCATTCATAATCGGCATATTCAAATCAACAAGCATGATATTCACCTTATGCAATAGGGCTCGCTCCAGAGCTTCTTCCCCATCCTCCGCTTCAGCCACAACGACTAAGGACAGCTGATCCCACTCTATATTCTCGCGTATACCATCACGAATAATCGCCTCATCATCCGCGATTAATACTTTCCACGGTGTTCCCAATTCGTCCCTCTCCTTCCTCGTCCGCGACAATGGGATGGATAATCGTTACTATCGTTCCTTTACCTTCCTGACTTTGGATAGAGACGCCATAGCGTTCTCCGAAGGAAAGAACAATTCGTGTATGCACATTCATAATTCCGTAACCACCGATCATCCGATTCACTCTGGGTGCAATCTGCTCTTGATCTGAATCCTCTGTCGTAGACTGCTGTTGAATTTCATTCAACGTATGACTCAACTTATCGTTTAATGCGTCCACTGTCTCTTGAGTCATACCAAGACCATCATCCGCAATCTTGATCATCACATATTCCTTCTCTAGAGATATGCTGATCTGTATGTGCCCTGGTCCTCTGCGCTCTTTAATACCATGATAAATGGCATTCTCCACAATGGGTTGAAGAATAAGCTTGAGCAGTAACAATTTTTCTACAGCAGGATCGATTTGAATATCGAAAGTTAATTTATCTCTATACCTTGTTTCTTGAATTTTCAAATAACTAATCACATGCTCGACTTCATCGGTTAATAGAATCGCATCATGTCCATTGCTTAGTCCGATCCGGAATAGCTTAGCTAATGAATCTACCATCTCTGATACATCGTTCGCCCCATTCTTACGTGCCATCCATTGGATCGTGTCAAGCGTATTATAGAGGAAATGGGGTTTAATATTCGCATGCAGCGTTCGTAGCTCCGCTTCCTTCTTCTGCCTTTCTTTTGCTTCCACGAGCGAAATCAATTTGACGATTTGTGTTAGCATCGCATTAAAGCTCCGTCCGAGCATTCCGATCTCATCAAGTCGAACTCCCATATGACGAATAGTTAGATCACCAGATTCCGCAGTTTGCATCGAATTCATCAATCGCTGGATGGGTCTAGATATGGAATAGGCGAGATAGAAGGATGCTGTCACTCCGAGAAAGGTAACGAGGAATATAAAGCTAATTAAGTAGAAACGAATTTCCTGAACCTCTGAGACAGCTTCATCCGTCGAGAACACACCTACGGTTGTCCAGTTCGTAAAAGACGACTTTCGATATATAAATTCCAACCGCTGTCCATCAATTTCTCGTGAAAAGTCCCCTGACATCTGATCAGCAAACCACTGTTTCTGGATTCCATCCACTAACGGACTTGCGGGGGTATATATGCTTTTCCCTTGACTGTCTATGACCATAAGAAAGCCAGACTTGCCAAGTCTTACATCCTTAATCGTTTCGGCGACCACTCTTAACTTTAGATCAATCAGAATAACACCCTTGGTAATCTGGGTGTCGGGATCTAGTATAGCTCTTACGACTGATATAACTTCATCATCCTTATAGTTATAATGTGTTGTTATATTCCTGCCTGAGGTATGACCGATTAATTTGAAAATTCCTTTACTGCTCTCTGCTTCCTTATACCACTGTTCCTCTGTCAAATTTTTGGACGTTCTCGCATACATCTCATTACTAATATACTGATTGTTACTATTAAGAACCAGTATTCCAGCTACCTCAGAGTGCAGTGTTGTAAAGCCCTGTAGAAACTTCTGGATATCATACGTTTGATTAGGGTCGATCTTGGATTGGGGTTGTTCTTGGTACAGGAAGTCCTTAACTTCAGAGTTAAACGAAATCAAGTACGTAATATTCTGTATTTCACTCACATAAGATTCTAACGATTTATTGGCATTGCCGATTAATTGCAACGTATTCGCATTGACTTGCTTACTGATCACATTATTAACAGCCCAGCTGATCAGGATGCCGAGACAAATTGATGGTAATATACTAATAATCATGAAGTGAATAATGAGTTTATAGCGGATGGGCACATTATTCATTTCGAACATTCTGATTCTCAGATGAACCACCTCGCTCTATGGACACGATTTCTATTTGGCGTAGTAGTTATCCACGTTATTCTTGGTAACCACAGATATACCGGTATCCACATTAACAGGTAGGAGCGGCACATCGCCTTCTTGCCAATCCGATACGGTCCGTCCTAAATTATGTTGAATGTGAAAAAGGTATTGCAAGGACCAATAACCCATATTCCAAGTGCCTTGAGCTAATGTAGCTGAGATAACACCATCGCGGACCATATCCAATGTCCCTTTATCTGTATCAAAGCTAATAATCTGTACGCGGGACACTTGATTCAGTTCTTTGATCGCATTGCCTACACCAATTCCACCATTAGCCTCAGTTACGAATATACCTGATAAATCTGGATATGACTTCATGATTTCATAAGTCACCATCTGAGATTTAATCTGATCCCCCTTACCATCCTCCATCGTAACAACTTCGATATCCTTATATTCATTACGCAATGTATCTCGAAAGCCATCATACCGTTGCTGATGATTCAATTGGTGAGGAAGTGAGATGACAGCCACCTTCCCTCTATTGTTAAGTAACTCTGCCATCTTGTGTGCTGCGGTAACCCCTGCATTGTAGTTATTCGTCCCTAGAAAAGAAAGCGCGTTACTCTTCGGTGCTCCCGCATCGAAGGTGACGACAGGAATACCTGCATCTATTGCTTTATTAATTGTAACGTTGAGTGCTTCGGGATCCATGGCGGTGATAGCAATTCCTGCTGGCTTCTTGGCAATCACCTGCTCAAGTACCGTGATCACTTCGTGAACATCATATTGCGTAGCACCATGATATTCTACAGAGACATTCAGCAATTCGGCAGCATCCTCAAAGCCCTTGAGACTGTTCTTCCAATAATCAATACCGGAGAGAAAGGTAACCATGACGTATTTCTCATTCATCTCACCTTGGAGCCCTTTGTCTATCTGGTCCCATGATTCATTATTCACTCCTCGGAAGTGGTAGAAGGTAAAGTAAACAAGAAAGGTGCTAATTAAGATGACATAAATGAACAATAGCTTCCTCATGATAAACCCTCCCCACCCACTACCCTAAACTAAGTATATACTATGAATCGGACAAAGGCTAAAATCACAACTTGAATTTACCGATTAACTCTTGCAGCTCTCCAGCCATGCGGTTCAACAAATTTGAAGAGGATATGATTTCTTGCATACTAGCAAATTGCTCTTCTACATTCGCTGAGACGTCACGAGTACCGGATGCGGTGTGCTGTGCCACGAGGTCAATGGAACGAATAGCTTCTACCGCTGTTAATGATCTCTCGGCAATTTGCTCGGACTGAGTGGATATCATCACAATCTGTTGGGCTACCTCATTAACAGCCTCTTGTATGTGTTTGAATGCTTGTCCAGCTTCATTCACTACAATTATACCTTTAGTCACTTCCTTTGAACCGGCCTCCGTCGAATGAACAACAGCTGTCGTTTCTATTTGAATCGTATTGATTAAACGGGCAATTTCATCCGCAGAATCTGATGTTTTTAGGGACAACTTACGCACTTCCTGTGCAACGACGGCAAATCCCTTGCCCGCTTCCCCCGCTCGAGCTGCTTCAATAGAAGCATTCAACGCCAATAGATTGGTTTGTTTAGCTATATCCGAAATCATCTCATTTGCTTGAACGATTTGAGTTGAACGAAGACCCAATCGTTTCACCGTTTCAGCGAGCTCCTTCATATTCATGTTGATGAAGTTCATCTGAGTTACTGCAGATTCTATGGATTCATTACCGTCCATAGCTGCTGTCAGAGCGTGAGTAGATTTCTGGTTTGTTAATTCCGTGACTGAAGAAATTTGTTCCACCAACTGATTCATTTCCTCAATAACCTTTACACCCTTATTTACACTGTGAAGTTGTGAATCGGAGCCCAAGGATATTTCTTGAGTAATGGAAGTAATTTGCTCCGATGATTCGCCCAAGCTTTCGGAATGAGCGGCAAGCTCTTCAGAAGCGACGACAACCTGTTCGGCATGCCCTCCAACCTCACTTATAACTAAGTGAAGATTTCCTTTCATTTGATTAAAAGCAATAGCCAAATCATGAATTTCATCCCGATTCCTGATCTGAATATCCTCCACGGTTAGGTCACAAGCGGCAATTTGTCCAGCAGCTTTTACCAGTGCTCTCATAGGGTTAACGATCATCCTTGATAACAGAATGCCGATTGAAATTGCGACCACTAAAGCTATGATACTAGCCCAAATTAAGGTCTGAATCGTCTGGTTGATTGTCTCTTCATTCTCACTTTTTTTGATATCTACAACAAACTTCTCTTTGCTCTGAATTTTGCCGATCAATTTAGTTAAGCTTTGAGTCATCGGAATGGATCTTTGCAGTAGTCCTTTCGCCTTCTCCGAATTCTCACTTCCATTGGCAACAATATCCTGAACTAATGCCTGAAGAGTTTTATTGGAAGCCACCATAGAATCATAGTAAATTTTGTTTTCCGTGCCCTGATCCTTCGTCATTACTTCTTCAATTAAGGAAGAAAGTTTGGTATTGGCATCAATGATCGACTGATCCTTCGCTTTATCAGGATCAACATAATAATCCGACAGCAAACTGGACTGTAACTGTGCTTGATATTGAATTTCTGAGGTCAATTGCAGAATGGCAATATTCTTATTTAGTAACGATACATAGGCATCGTTAACTTTGTTCAGAAAGTAGTAAGACAACCCGCTGGTTAATCCTGCTAACAAGGCAACAACTACGAATGATCCAACGATTTTACGACCTAAGGAGAAGGAAGGAACACGCCACATTTTCTTATGTCCAAGTGTGCTTGAATGTTTCATTAGTTATCCCCCTTGATGGAGCATGGGTTACATTTAGAAATTTCTTAAGGAATAGCCACAAAATATAATTGAGGTTGTCCCTAACTAGTCTTCGACTTATTGTAAATATCAAATCCAACTGCTGCTAATAGAACCAAGCCTTTGATCGCCTGCTGCCAATCAATGCCTAGACCAACTAACGACATTCCGTTGTTCATAACACCCATGACAAGTCCTCCAATGATAGCACCCAGGACTGTACCAACTCCGCCCGCTGCTGATGCTCCTCCGATGAAGACTGCAGCGATCGCGTCTAGCTCGAACATCGTACCTGCTTTAGGTGTGGCTGCATTCAATCTAGCGGCAAAGATGAGTCCAGAAAGTGCTGATAACACTCCCATGTTGACGAATACCCAGAAAGTAACGCGTGCTGTCTTCACACCGGATAGCTTGGCTGCTTTCTCATTGCCACCAAGTGCATAAATGTGACGACCAATAACTGTTTTATTCATAACGAACGTATATATAATGACTAAAACCAATAGAATGATCAGAATGTTAGGTATACCTTCATATTGGGCAAGCACATAAGTGAATGTATTAATTACAGCTACCATAGCAATGATCTTGGCAATCATGAACCCGATAGGCATAACCGTAAAGTTATAGCTGAGCTGGATTTTACGATTTCTTAGCTCAATCCAGACGATAATAATGGAAGCGCCTATTCCGAATGCAAGTGTTAGATTGTGGAACACAGACCCACCAAGCAGATCAGGTAGAAATCCCGTACTCATCTTCCTAAAGCTCGTGGGGAAGGGGGCACGAGACATACCTTGTAGTACCACCATGGTTAGCCCTCTGAATAACAGCATACCTGCAAGTGTAACGATAAAAGAAGGAATTTTCACATATGCAATCCAGAACCCTTGCCATGCACCAACAAGAGCACCAATCAAGAGTGATATAATCAGCGCAACTACAAAGGGAACATGCATATCGACCATGAGAATCGCAGAAACAGCACCAATGAAAGCCGCTACGGAACCTACAGATAAATCTATATGCCCAGTAATGATAACGAGTAGCATACCAATGGCTAGTACGAGAATATAACTATTCTGCAAGATCAGATTTGTAATATTCAACGGTTTTAATAGAATACCATCGGTCAGGACTTGAAATAATAACATAATCGAGATTAAAGCAATGATCATACCATATTGCCTAATATTATTCTTGAACATTGTACGCAAAGTTTCCAAGTGACTACCCCCTAGTTCTGGTCATGAATTTCATGATTTTTTCTTGTGAAGCTTCCGCTCTACTTAGCTCTCCAGTCAATCTGCCTTCACTCATCACATAGATGCGATCACACATACCGAGAATTTCAGGCAGCTCGGATGAAATCAATAATATCCCCTTACCCTCTCCAGCTAACTGATTAATAATGGAGTAAATCTCATATTTAGCACCAACATCTATACCTCGAGTAGGTTCATCAAGGATTAAGATGTCAGGCCCGGCAAAAATCCATTTACTAAGAACGACCTTTTGTTGATTTCCACCACTTAAATTCACCGTTTTCTGTAGAATGCTTGGTGTCTTTATGTTCATTTTTTTCCTATACTTCTCTGCTTCCACAATCTCTTGACTTTCATTAATGACAAACCTCTTTGAAATTTTACCCAGACTAGCTAGGCTTATGTTCCTTTTGACATCATCGATTAATATTAATCCGTACTGCTTGCGATCTTCCGTTACATAAGCAACACCATGATCAATCGCTTGATTGATTGTTCTTAAGTGTATTTCTTTACCATTCTTAATAATTTGGCCACTGATCTTCTTTCCATACGATCTACCGAATATACTCATCGCAAGCTCCGTACGTCCCGCTCCCATAAGACCCGCTATACCTACAATTTCTCCTTGGCTTATATGCAAACTAATATCATCGTTCACTTTACGATCGTGATCTGATGGATGATACACATTCCAATTTCTAACCTCGAAGAGAGTAGACCCTATTTGCGGTTCTCTAGCAGGGAAACGGTTTGTTAATTCTCTCCCCACCATACCCTTAATAATTCGATCTTCTGAGATGCTGTCTTTATGTGTATCCAGGGTTTCGATCGCTTTCCCATCACGAATGATCGTGATGGTATCCGCCACTTTAGAAATTTCATTCATTTTGTGCGAGATCAGGATCGATGATATACCTTGTTTTTTAAATTCTAATAATAAATTCAATAAATTATCGCTATCTTCTTCGTTTAATGCTGCAGTAGGTTCATCTAGAATTAATAGTTCTACTTTCTTAGATAGAGCTTTGGCAATTTCAACTAATTGCTGTTTACCTACACCGATATTCGCTACATGTGTATTGGGAGATTCTATTAAGCCAACTCGTTGTAGCAATTGTCTCGTCTTTATAATGGTCGTATTCCAATTAATGATGCCATTCTTAACTTGTTCATTTCCCAAGAAGATGTTCTCTGAGATAGATAGATACGGAATCAAGGCTAATTCCTGATGAATAATGACGATACCCACATGCTCACTCTGTTTAATGTCCTTAAACTCACATACCTGACCTTTAAAAAGAATATCCCCCGTATATGTTCCATGAGGATACACGCCACTAAGCACCTTCATTAAGGTCGACTTTCCAGCACCGTTCTCACCCACTAAAGCATGAATCGTACCCTTATTCACCTTTATATTGACATTCTCTAACGCCTTGACACCCGGGAACGTCTTGGTAATATTCCTCATCTCTAATATCGATTCCGACATGTTACCACCAAACCTCTACAATGTAATAAGGAAAACCCCTTTCGGAGTCTTCCTGAATTCATCAATAAAAAATTACTTGCATACTTGCATACTTGCTTAATTACTTGCTTACTTAGACAGCTGCTCTTTCGTGTAGAATCCACTACCTACTAATACAGCTTCATAATTGGAACTGTCAACGGATAGCGGCTCTAACAGGTATGAAGGAACAACCTTCTTACCATTGTCATACGTCTTTGAATCATTCACTTCTGGCTCTTTACCGTTCAATACAGCATCAGCCATCGAAACTGCTTTCTTCGCTAATTCTCTTGTATCCTTAAATACAGTTTGTGTTTGCTCACCAGCAATAATCGATTTAACGGATGCGAGTTCTGCATCTTGTCCAGTAACAATCGGTAATGCCTTATCCCCGGATCCATAACCTACGCCCTTTAGAGAGGAAATAATGCCGATACTAATACCATCATAAGGTGATAAAACAGCATCCACATTCTCAGAAGAATAATTAGCGCTTAACAGGTTATCCATTCTAGTCTGTGCTAGAGCGCCATCCCATCTTAATGTAGCTACTTGTTCAATAGTAGTTTGTTTACTACGCACAACCAATTTACCTGAATCTATATATGGTTGTAATACCGAGATTGCCCCATCGAAGAAAAAGTAAGCATTATTATCGTCTGGAGAACCAGCGAACAATTCAATATTGAATGGACCTTTACCGTCTTTAAGACCTAGCTTTTCCTCAATGTAAGATGCTTGTTGTACACCAACCTTGAAATTGTCGAATGTCGCATAATAGCTCACAAATTCAGTACCTTTAATTAATCGGTCATACGAGATAACCTTAATGTCCTCAGCATTTGCTTTTTCTAGTACATCCGTTAATGATTCACCATCAATAGGTGCAATAACTAGGATTTTGACACCCTTGGTAATCATGTTCTCGATTTGAGCAACTTGATTCTCAATAACGTCCTCCGCATATTGCAAATCTACTTCATATCCTAATGCTTCAAATTCCTTCACCATGCTTGCGCCGTCACTTACCCATCTTTCCGATGATTTAGTAGGCATGGAAACCCCGGCTAAACCTTTATCCCCTGAACTAGCTCCAGCATTATCCTTTGCTCCTGCGTTTGCTCCTGGATTCTCTTCATTGTTGCCACCACATGCAGCTAGTGCGAAAACCAAGGCTACCATTAGAAATCCGATCAAAAGCTTTTTCAACATCATATCCCCTCTCGACTTTTCATTTATATGATCCCTATCGACTACTGTTTAAATATAAAGTTAATCCTCCACTTCGTCTTTTCAATAAAACAACTCTTTTTATAAAAAACAAACTTAAATGAATGGCATGTATTCATATAATTTTCTACTATTTACCTTTAAGCATATCGTTTATAATGGGGAACAACCGAATCAATATTCAATCGCGGAGAGGAAGTTATGGAAAGATGAAACTAAGTTCAAATGATAAGTTAGTTCTGATTGGAGACTCCATTACGGATAGTGATCGCAAACGACCTGTGGGAGAAGGTATAGGTGAGAGTTTGGGTAGAGGCTACGTTTCCTTGGTCAACGCTCTTCTTACTGCTGTATATCCTGAACTTGCCATACGTGTTGTGAATGTGGGTTCTAGTGGGCATAATGTACGCGATCTGAAGGATCGCTGGCAATCAGATATTATCGACCTAAAACCTGATTGGTTGTCCATTATGATCGGAACGAACGATGTGTGGCGTCAATACGACCAGCCGCTGATTGCGGAATCACATGTATATATAGATGAATATGAAGTTACATTACGTGCGCTCATTAATGAAACATTGCCGATGCTTAAAGGTCTTATTCTGATGACCCCATTCTATATCGAACCCAACCGCAATGATGCCATGCGTAATACGATGGACCAGTATAGCCAAGTTGTTAGGCGATTGGCCGAAGAGTATGGAGCAATATTCGTTGACACACAGGCCGCATTCGATCAATTAATGATCGAAATCTACCCCGCCACGATAGCTTGGGATCGTGTTCATCCGAGTATGGTCGGGCATATGACGATTGCCCGTGCATTCCTTAAGGAACTCGGCTTTCAATTCGAACATGGTATCGGGTAGTTGGCAACTAGAAAGGGAACACATTAATCATGTCATCTAACATTAGCGTGAGAAAGCTATCTCTATTTACAATTTCTTGGCCGATTTTTGTTGAAACTGCACTACAGATGTTCCTGAGAACCTCTGACACTTTCATGCTCAGTAGTGTCGGGGATGATGCTGTTGCCGCCGTCGGAGTAGCTAATCAAATCATTATGTTCAATGTCATAATCATGAACTTTGTGTCCGTTGGTGCAGCCATCGTGATCGCCCAATATCTCGGTGCAAAGATGAGAGATGAAATTCCTAGATTAGTAGCAACCGCTCTACCGCTTAATTTCCTATTCGGGTTGCTACTAAGCGCGATAATTGTATTCTTTAACACCTCATTACTAGGCATATTCGGCTTAGAGGAAGCTCTGTTCTCTCAAGCCAAAATCTATCTAATCATTGTAGGTGGTACACTTTTCGTGCAAGCGGTAATGATCACGATATCCGCGATTGTCCAAGTTCACGGATTTACAAGAGATACAATGGTCGTCGTAATTGGGATGAATTTGTTCCATGTCGCACTTAACTACTGTTTCATCTATGGTGCTATCGGCTTCCCCCAACTCGGTGTAACGGGAGTCGCTATATCTACGCTGATTAGTCAAATTCTAGGTTTAACTGCTAATTTGCTAGTGTTGAATAGAAGAGTACAGATTAAGTTGCTCTGGAAAGATATTGTAAGATGGAAGCGAGATCATGTCACCAAGATTCTTAAGGTCGGCATACCTTCCTCGGCGTCTCAGCTTTCCTATTTCGCTAGTCAGATTGTCACAACGATATTCATTGCATCATTAGGTTCAGAGCTGCTGACGACTCGCATCTATACGCAGAATATTATGTTCTTCGTCATGATACTTGCGATCTCCTTAGGAAGAGGCTTACAGATCATCGTCGGTCATCTAATTGGAGCCCGTGAATTTGAAGAGGCTAATAAACAAGTAATGCTGAACTTGGGTAGAAGTTTAATTCTCACCCTCTGTGCTATGAGTATCATCGCCATATTCAGATACCCATTACTTAAGTTATTCACACACGATCCCGACATCCTCTCAATCGGTGCCGTCTTAATACTCTTAGGATTCCTGATGGAGCCAGGCCGGAACTTTAATATCCTGCTCGAGAGATCCTTGCAGGCAACAGGTGATATGAGATTTACGATGGGCACATCGGTGATCGTCATCTGGGTGTTCAGTATTCCACTTATCTATCTCCTAGGTCTTCACTGGAGTTATGGATTGATCGGTATGTGGGTAGGACTCATTGCGGATGAGTGGGTACGGGGTTTTATCTTATTCTTACGTTGGAAGAGCAAAGCTTGGGTACACAAGGCATTGGTAAAGAAGGACTTGAAGAAGACCCTTCCCGGATAATTAGTTATAACGATAACTGACCTGTAACTTGACTGCGGTACTCCCCCGGTGTAGTACCCTCGTACTTTTTGAATACCTTATAGAAGTGGCGTGGATTCTCATAACCCACATTGCGTGAGACCTGATCCAGTGCCAAGGAGGGACGCCTCTCCAGTATCTCTTTAGCCTTTTGCACTCGAAATGTGGAAACATGGTGCACAAAGGAATGTGTCGTCATTTTTTTAATTAAATAGCTCAAATAATTCGGATGCAAGCCCATGTGTTCAGCCACTTCATCCAAGGATATATCTCTGGTGAAATGGTTCTGGATGTAACTCAGACATTTGGTAATATGATTCTGTTGCTCTTCCGCATCCCCGTAACTATAAGCTAGCGCGTCCACAGACCCCGCTTTACGCTCTGTCTCCCAGTCTTGATGAATCCGTTCCAGTGCATCATACAATTCATCCTTCTTGATCGGCTTCAGCAAGTAGTCTATGACATTAAGACGCAATGCCTGCCTTGCATAGTCAAACACATCGTATCCGGTCAAGACAATAAACCGATCCACATTGCGCACTTTAGCTTGACGGATAAGCTCCAGTCCATCCATCTCGGGCATATGAATATCCGTAATAAGCAGGTCCGGTTTGAAGGTATTCATCTTCTCAAGCGCATCAATACCATCAGAAGCCCCTACAATTTCGGAAAACCAAGTAAACTTTCCAATCATATGACGAAGTCCATTCAATATGATCGGCTCATCATCTACGATCATCAGCTTATACATTCGTTATTCCTCCCCATTCAACAAATATAACGTGCAGATCGTACCGTGACCTTCTTGGCTGGTTATAGAAATCCCTGCTGCTTTACCGTAATATGACTTAATGCGTTCACTAACACTATGGAGACCGATGCCCCCTTTGAATGGAATAGCATCACCCGTTAAACTTCCATCTAACACCTTATCGATAATGGCTAATCTCTCCGTAGCGATGCCGAGGCCATTGTCCTCAATCGTTACCACTGCTCCTTCAGGAAGCCTATCAATGTGAATTCGAATAAATCCTTGTTTTCTCAGACCGGATAAGCCGTGCTGGATACAATTCTCAACTAAAGGCTGCAGGATGAAACGAGGACATTCAACGTTCGTCACGTCCCCATTCTTGATCCACTCTACCTGAAGTCTCTCACCCATCCGTACTTTGTGAATAGCCATATAATGCTCGATATGTTCAATCTCATATCTCAAGGTCGTTTCGTCTTCACTCTTGGATAAACTGTATCGTAATAAACTGCCTAACGAGGAAGCCATCTCTGCGACCTCTGCATCCTCATTCATCTCAGCCTGCATCCGCATTGCTTCAAGGGTGTTATACAAGAAATGGGGCTTGATCTGGGCCTGAAGCATCTTGAAATCGGCCTCTTTCTTCATAAGCTCCGAACGATGTACAGAATTCACCAGCTCATCGATCTGCATGATCATACCGTTATAGGAAGAAATTAAGAATCCAATTTCATCTGGACCTGTCCTCCCTTCATAAGTCGAGAAATTAGTAGAATTCACCCGTTTCATATGCCGGGATAAACGCAATATACGTTTAGTTACTGAAGATGCTGTCACATAATACAACCCAGAGAGGAGAACCAGCAATATAGCCCCGATAACAATCATCCACCAATTTCTACTGTGCAAGCTTTCGAACATGGACTGAACATCACTGATTTCCACAGCTGTTAATCCAAGACGCTCAATATAGACCGCATTAATCATCCATCGCTTCTGATCGTTATAGAACGTCTTATCCTCTGCACCGATTGCAGCTTCCGCGAATAAGACAAT
This sequence comes from Paenibacillaceae bacterium, assembly GCA_040880185.1. Classification (GTDB taxonomy): domain Bacteria; phylum Bacillota; class Bacilli; order Paenibacillales; family UBA4045; genus UBA4045. Next base: position 43,878 of record JBBDIY010000046.1, on the reverse strand, counting down.
CTGTTCCTTCGAAATGGAATTGGAAAATTGCGAGTAGACAACCTTATCACGCTGTGCCGGATCAATAAGCATGATATTCAATTCGCCGTCCGAGCTTTCCAGAGTTCGGAAAAATTGACGAAGCAGTTCACCGTTCGTTGAGATCTTAATAACCCCAAGTTCCTTGGAGAAGGTACTCGTGAATATTTTGTGATAGTATTGAAAAGAAGGCAGTTCACTCCAAGTATCGCTCGTATATGCCCACAAGCCTTGATTAGGCAGCAGTGGTTTTATAGAATCCATCCATACCCTTTTGTCTAATGTGTCTCTATTTACGATATCAGGCTCTAAGGATAAAGCGCTCTCATTTTCCTTGAAAATACGAATCTCATCGACGATTGGGTTGCTTAGGTATGCAAATGAGAAGGTTGGATTAATCTCCTTGACGTAATTGTAGATCATTTCCCAATCGGTAATATAGGCTCCATTCAAATATTCGATCAGTTTTACATTGTTCTGAAACAATTGGTGTACAGATTCAGCTCGGGACAGATTGACCTTTAAATTACTGTAAGCCTGCTCCATGATGCGTTCTTCACCAATCAAGTACTGACTCAAGAAGTTCTGATTCATTTCTTTATAATAGATATAACCGAATAACGTAAATGGCGCTACAATAAGTAACAGATAACCAATAATGAGCTTGGGTACGATCCGCATACTCTTGATCTTCGTCCATACTCGCTGCTGTAGCTTTGCCAATCGCCATCACTTCTTTTTTTGTTCTAATTATACTTGCTAGCATGCGGTTATTCTATGGATATATTATACTTGATTGAATGATCTCATTGATACGGTTTATTCCTAAGACGATTACGTCCTTTCTTAAGGTACACTTAGAAAAAGACACCCCTTGCATACAGCAAGAGATGCCTCGATTTGACTTTTTATTGGTTAAAATTAGCTTTAATCTGCTCGTATTCTGAATTTGCCCAAGCTTCGAGTTTCGCCATTCCAATTTTCTCTGCTTGGTCCACCATATTCTGGAACGCCTTCTCGACATCCTGCTCCGAAGTAGCAAGCAGCGCCTTAGAACCTTCATTCTTGATCATAGTATTCAGATTTGTAATGATCACTTGTTCCGCTGAATCCGGCTCTGCTTTAACCAAACCGATCTCGGGCTTCCATTCCATCACTTTGGTCCAATTCACACCTGCCTTCGTAGTTTCGGAGCCTGGAACGTAATTCCACAGTGCTTCCGTAACTGCGCTACCTGCTAGAAGGCCCCACCAATAATTCCCTTCTTTATTCTGTACATCTGCACTGTTCTTATCAAACTTAAACTCGGGATAGCCTGCCGCATTCATCGTATAGTGCTGATCTTCAATTCCCCACATCGCTAATCGCTGACCTTCATCGGACAGAAGAAATTGCATAAGCTTAATGGATTTCTCCGCATTCTTGTTCTTCTTCGTAATGACTACACCTGACCAGCCGGTGTCCGTACGATAGATCTTGGCATTATCACTGATCGGCTTGCCAATCTGAGTAAAGACCATACCCTTGTCATTCCCAGCTGTATCCGAATTTAGGCGATCCCCCACACCGGACGTCCAAACATAAGCGAAGCCCTTGCCGCTTGTAATCAATTCCTTGGCCTGATCCTCGTTCTTGTAAGCATAATTCTCAGGCAGGATATAGCCTTTGCGATACAGACCATTCATATATTTGTACACATTAAGCAATTCTGGATTGCGCAGTGCAAACTTCAGTTGTCCGTTATCATCATATAGACCATTGAAGATTACGCCGTAGTTATTGGCGAAGAAGCCCATGTACCAAGTGTCTGTCGGATTTAATACCAATGGCACCATATCTGGATATTTATCCTTCACCATACCTAGAAGCTTCTCGAAATCCTCAAGTGTATTCACAGCCGGACTTCCTAATTGTTCCCATATATCCTTGCGGAATCCGACGTCAGCGCCGCCTTGAAGTGCGTAGCCTTCGTGCGCCTTCCACTCCTCTGCCGGCGAAAAGTTATTGCGGATCGTGTAATAGTTACCATCCGGGGCTAAATTCACAGCGATCTTATCAGGATGCGGCTGGAAATCGGGCGCATATTCATCGATCAGTTCTTGCCACGAATAAGCCAAGTTCGGATCGGATAAACGCTGAGCATTATTGCTTGTAAAAACCAGATCTGGCAGATCACCGGAAGCAATCATCAATGGAAGCTGCTTGTCATCCGTTGCAACCGTGATGTTCAGCTTGACACCCGTCCGCTTCGTGATTTCTTCCGGAATCGGACCACTCCACTCCTTAATTGGCCACCATGAATGATCGACGAACAAGTCGAGCTCAACCACCTCATCTTTAACAGGTTCACTTACTTCTTCCTTCTCTACGTTGGTTGGCGTTTTGTTGGTGTTCGTATTCGTATTCGTGTCCGCGTTATTACTACAGCCTACAATCAATGCGAATACCAAAGTAACCATTAACAGGACTAATTGTTTCTTCTTCATCAATTTGAATAATTGCATGTTGACCCTCCCTGTTCGATCATTATTATATTAAAGCGTCAGCGCTCTAATAACACAATTGTTTAACCTTTTACCGATCCCAGCATGATGCCTTGAACAAAATATCTTTGCAGGAATGGGTACACACACACAATAGGAGCAATAGAAATTACCATAGCTGTGACCTGTACGGAAAATTGGGTCACCTTCAAGTTGGCTGTATAGTTGGCAGCACCAACGTCAGCAGAGATCACCGTCTGATTGATCACCTGAATCATTCGGTAAGTCAGCGTTCGTAAATTCTCATTCTGTACGAAGTAGGCAGAGTCTAGCCAAGCATTCCACTGCCCTGATCCTACGAACAATGCCATCGTTGCCAGTAACGGCATAGATACCGGAAGGATAATTCGAATCAGAATCAATATTTCGCTCGCTCCATCCATTCGTGCTGACTCCCCGAGCTCAGACGGAATTTCTCGGAAGAAGCTTATTGCGATAAGCAGGAAGAATAAATTCAACATAGAAGGAATGACGTATACACCGAATGAGTTCAGCAGTCCTAAGCTCCTCAACACAACATAGAACGCGATTAATCCCCCTGAGAAATTCATCGCAATAATGACGAGCATGAAATAGACTCTGCGAAACATTAAATCATTCCTTGCTAGACCATAAGCCATCATACATGTGAAGATTACGGTCATCGTTGCTCCCACAACGGTACGGGCAGTTGATACGAAGAAGCCTTTCAACCAATTGATATCTTGGAAGAAGAAGATGTAGTTTTCTAACGTAAATGTTCTCGGCCACAAATACACGCCACCGTAAGTGGAGTCCGCTCCCGAATTGAAGGATAGGACCAGAATATAATAGAACGGATAGAAGGTAATAAAAGCGATGATGGTCAGAAGTGTATAATTTACCGTATCCAACACAGTGTCTTCTCCGGACCGCCTTCTCCAAGTTCTCATAGTCTTTCCCCCTCTCGTTGATTAGAATAATCCGCTTCCTGATACCTTCTTCGCGATGTAGTTGCTCGAGAGAATCAATGTTAGCGAGATGATGGATTGTACGAGGTCAATCGCTGTTGCAAAAGCAAATCGCCCTTGTGCCAGTCCCATATTAAATGAATAGGTTTGGATAATTTGCGACTTATCGCTGTTCAATGGATTTCCGAGTAAGAACGCTTGCTCAAAGTTTGACCCAACCAAGCCACCGCCCAGAATGTTGCCAATCGATAAGATCAATACCACAACAATCGAGCCTTTGATGCCAGGTAATGTGATATGCCATATTCGCTTAAGCCTGCTGGCTCCATCCATCTCCGCCGCTTCATATAGTGAGGGATCGATGCCTGCTATAGCAGCCAAGAAGATGATGGTCCACCATCCCGCTTCCTTCCAAACCGCTGACGATACCGCTAATCCCCAGAAATAATCTGGATCAGTCAATATGCGAAGCGGTTGATCGATCAATCCCATATCCATAAGCAGATTATTGACTAACCCCGTATCCGTGGAGAAGAAGGCAAAGGCTACCCCTACAATGACAACCCATGAGATAAAGTGGGGCAAATAGCTGACGGTCTGCACGAATCGCTTGAAGAAGGCTTGTCGAACTTCAGTCAGCATAATGGCGTATAGAATCGGAATCGGAAAGGAAAAGAACAGCTTCAATATACTAAGCGCCAATGTATTCTTCACAAGAGTTGGAAAGTTGTAGTCATTAACGAATTCCTGAAAGTATCGAAGCCCCACCCAATCGCTGGTGAATATCCCGATTATTCCTGAAGTGATTTTATAATCCTTGAACGCCATTAGAATGCCAAACATAGGTGCATAGGAGAAGATACCCATGAATAGGATGCCGAGTAAGACAAATATCTGGAAAGCAATTTGCTTTTTAAAACGCTTCCATAATGGTTCGTCTCTGATGATCAATGGAGTGTTCTGCTGCATTGTCGATACATTAGTCTTCAAGTAGATACCCTCCTGTCTGTCGTAATTTTAGTATATATCCATCTTCTTTCTCCCAGATACGGTTCATTCTTAATCTAATTGTGTCATTTCTAAAGGAGGGTGTAATAAGGAGAAGATGATGATGTGATACTGTACGATAATTGCGGTTTTAAGGTCTTAGGGAGTAGCCTGCCTATCTTGTCGTAGTTGAAAAAGAAAGGAACATTCGTTTATCGAATGCTCCTTCTCCTTACATGACTCTATAAACTAATCTGTCTTATATAATAACCTTCGCCCGCTCTGGCCTCGAAAGTACCGTTTCGAAGCTCGATGGCTGTTCCGTTAGTCTCGATAACTGATAACTGTTGATCATTGTACATTAGCTGACACTGCCCATCGACATGAGCACGAATATGAGCACTGACCAGCAGATGCTGACACCACTCGATATCCACCTCGAAGCCGCCCCTGGCTTTCAAGCCCTTCACATATCCGTCTGGCCATACTTGAGGAAGAGCAGGTAACAATTGGATCACATCTACATGACTTTGCAGCAAGAGCTCTGCTATACCTGCTGTACCACCAAAGTTACCATCGATCTGGAACGGGGGATGTGCATCGAACATATTCGGATATGTCGAACGTGATAGTAAGATTTGCACGAAGTGATAAGCCTGCTCTCCATCCTTCAGCCGAGCAAACAAGCTGATCAGCCATGCACAGCTCCATCCTGTATGTCCGCCACCGTTCTCCAGTCGCCGTTGAAGCGTCACTCGGCACGCTTCAAGTAGCTCAGGTGTTTGTTCGGTAATTTGATTGCCTGGATATAAGCCGTACAGATGAGATACATGACGGTGACCGAGTTCATGCTCTGGATAATCCTCGTACCATTCCATCAACTGCCCAAGCGAGCCGATTTGGAATGGTGGTAATCGCTTCAGAGCCGTTGCTATTTCAGCTAGAAGGTCTTCATCGCAGTTCAATATATGACTGGCTTCTATGTAATGCGTAAATAGTTCGCGAATAATCGAGATATCCATCGTTGTCGCCATAGACACACTGCTAGGCACCCCTTCGGCAGTGACGAATTTGTTCTCTGGTGATGTCGATGGATTCGTCACCAGCTGTCCGTTCGGCCCTTCCACTAGCCAATCTAGACAGAATAAAACTGAGCCAGTCATGAGCGGATAAGCCTGCTCTCTCAGGAAGGTTATGTCGCGATTGTATATGTAATGCTCCCATAAGTGTCGAACTAACCATGCACCTGCGATCGGCCAGAATGCCCAGCTCGCCTCTCCCTCTGTCGGGGTCGACATACGCCACAAATCCACATTATGATGAGCAGTCCAGCCTCGACAGCCATAGTGTAACATAGCCGTTCTCTGTCCCGATATGCTTAGATCATGAATCAAGTCAAACAGAGGTTCATGACACTCACTCAAATTGGTTACTTCAGCTAACCAATAGTTCATCTCGGTATTGATATTCGTAGTGTAGTCACAGCACCACGGCGGTTGCATAAGTGGATTCCATATTCCTTGTAAATTCGCGGGCTGTGTTCCCGGACGCGAGCTGCTAATAAGCAGATAACGCCCATACTGGAATAACAGCGCCTCCAGTTGAGGATCCACTTGTTGTTCCTTGTACTTCCTTAACCTCTCATCCATGGGCAGGTTGACTTCCCCAGACATACCTAAGTGCAGATCAACCCGATAGAATAAACGTTGATGCTCCTCGGTATGGCGTTGCTTCAAGAATTCGTAAGAATAAGCTGCTGCCGACTCCAGCCATTGTCTGCAACGTTCTCCTGGCCGCTGATCCTCCGGATCAGGCTGAACCTGAAAGCCGGCAAAGTTGGTCGCTGTAGCTAAATAGATGGTAAATTCGCTGGCACCTGTGACTTGCAGGGACGTTCCTTCACGAAGCTCTATACGTCCGTCTTCTGATACAACGCGGACATGAACCTCATAAGACAAGCCACGCCCATCTTCATATACAATGGCATTAGGATGTTCCCCGCCGTAATTGTTGGCTACATAGCTTGGACTCTGCCCTAACAGCCTCAACATTCCATTCTCCATACCGTCTATTCGATGTCTTAATAAGGATTCTAAGGTTATGTTCACATGTAATGATTTCGGATGGTCCGCCTTGTAGCGCAACACCAATACTTGATCCTGGGCACTGATCCAAGCTTCCCTCTGTACGCTAACCTCGCCCAATTTATAGGATACACTTGCAATCGCTGTGGATAAGTCCAATTCACGTCGATAATTGGTTATATTCCCTTCATCTTTATGCTCAATCCGCAGCTCACCAGCCGTCTGATAGGACTCTGCATTGCGTCCCTGCATTCGGTATTGTATCAGCTGCTGAGCTTCTACATATTTCCCTGCTAGTATGAGTTCCCGAGCTTGTTGCAAATAACGTTGGGCATCATAATTAATCGTATCTCGAGGGAAACCAGACCACAATGTATCCTCGTTCAACTGAAGTCGTTCCTGCCTTACACCACCGAACACCATTGCACCCAGTCTGCCATTACCGAGCGGTAGTGCTTCCTCCCAGACAGAAGCTGGTTGCTTGTACCAGAGTATCCATTCCTGCGGTATCTTCCTAATTAGATTATGCATATGAGTTAAGCACCTCCAATGATAGAACAGTATTATTCTCCATAGTAAACTTAACCTACCATGATCTCTACTAGTATTCTACCGTCATATTCTCACCTCACCTCATCAAAGGACAGTGTCTGTTTGCCCGCAATTCCGCCATACAATCATGTCTCAGACACATTTCGAATCTTATTGATATTAATAAGGGTCAGCCTGTTCTACTCTTATAACTGTATGATCAGCTCCGAAACACCTTGCTCGGGAGTAAGTTTTACCCCTAACAAATTCTTCTCCGCTGCCGCACCTTCAACAGAACCAATGTCACTTAATCCTCGAAGAGTCAGGCTCCAAGGTTTTCCGTTACCCTTAGTAACTATGCGAATGGTTCCACTCGTCCGCACAGCCTTAACCTGAAGCTCCAATTCACCGTTCATGTTGAATACTTCAGCTTCGGCTACAGCACCTTCTTGAAGCTCGAACAATTGTAGGTTCACGCCGTCAGCAAAGTCATAATCCGGACGCAAATCTTCATTACCCACAGCGATGATGCTATTCTGTCTTACAAGCAACGGCAGGCTGAAGAAATCATAATCCTTGCGAATCCAACGTCCGCCTTCTACGATTTCTCCGCTCACGTAATCCGTCCACCGACCCGCAGGTACGTAATAGCGAGCTTCACCCTGCTCGTTGAAAATCGGTGCAACCAATAAAGATTCACCAAGCATATATTGTCGGTCCAAGTGATCACAGGTAGGATCATTATTGAATTCCAACACCATAGCCCGCATCATCGGTGTTCCCTTTACTGTCGCTTCAACCGCTTTGCTGAACATGTAAGGCATTAGGCTACATTTTAACTTGGTAAAGAATCGCAGTACATCAACTGCTTCCTCACCGAACAACCAAGGCACACGATATGAATCGCTGCCGTGAAGGCGGCTGTGGGATGATAATAGACCGAAGGCAACCCATCGTTTGTATACATCTGGCGGTGCTGTCTTCTCGAAGCCACCTATATCGTGACTCCAGAAACCGAAGCCAGATAGTCCTAGCGATAAACCTCCACGCAAAGTCTCTGCCATCGATTCGTAATTCGAATAGCAATCTCCGCCCCAATGTACGGGGAATTGTTGCCCGCCAGCAGTGGCCGAGCGTGCGAACAGCATCGCTTGATTCTTACCAAGCTGATCCTCTAGCAAATCAAATACCGCTTTATTATAGAGGCGGGTGTAATAATTGTGCATCTTGATCGGATCAGATCCGTCATAATAAACGACGTCTGTCGGGATTCTCTCACCAAAGTCAGTTTTGAAGCAATCTACACCGATATCCAATAAATTCTGTAGCTTGCCTTGGTACCATTTGACCGCAGCTGGATTCGTAAAGTCAACGAGCGCCATGCCTGCTTGCCATTTGTCCCATTGCCATACATCTCCCTCGATCGTCATGACGAAGTAACCGTTGTCCATACCTTCTTTGAACATGTCCGATTTCTGAGCAATATATGGATTGATCCACACACAGATCTTAAGTCCTCTGTCCTTCAAACGTTTGATCATTCCTTCAGGATCAGGGAAAGTAGCCTTGTCCCACTCAAAGCCACACCATTCATATTCCTTCATCCAGTAACAATCGAAGTGAAATACGTGTAGGGGAAGCTCGCGATCACTCATTCCCTCAATAAAGCTATTCACCGTGTTCTCATCATAGCTAGTTGTGAAGGATGTCGTCAGCCACAGTCCGAATGACCATGCAGGCGGCAATGCTGGCTTACCTGTCAACGCTGTGAAGTTATTCAATACTTCCTTCAATGATTCGCCACCTACGATATAATACTCGAGGTACTCACCCTCCACGCTAAATTGCACCTTCGATACAGCTTCAGATGCAACCTCGAAGGATACCTTCTCTGGATGATTGACGAAAACCCCATAACCAAAGTTGGACAAGTAGAAAGGAACATTCTTATAAGCCTGTTCGCTACTCGTACCCCCATCTTCATTCCATATGTCGACAACCTGACCATTCTTCACGAAGGGAGTGAATCTCTCACCTAAACCATATATATACTCACCTACACCTAGATCGAGTTGCTGACGTACATATGTCTTCTTGTTCTGATCTTCGATATGTGCGGGTCCCTTATGATTACTTCCTACTATACGTTTACCATCGTAGTAATAATCAATCTTACCATCGGTTTTACCTATTCGCACGCTGAGACGGCCACTCGTGAATACCGCGTGCTCCTCATCGAGCTGCGAGTCAACCTTATGACCTTCTGTGGTATAAATATCAAACTCAGGACCCTTCTTAGCTTTACCAATATGACGATAAAATTGAACTTTAATAACATCAGCCCTCGGAGAGTTGAATTTCTGTGTTAATAATGTAGCGTTCAGCGTATCTCCCTTAGAGCGAACTACCTTCGTTGCTGAGAAAGTAGTGATCGAATCTGCATCAACCTTCATATCCCGAATCTCAATCGGATTCTGCAAATGTAAGCCTTCTCGAATGAGCCAATAACCATCAGTGAATTTCATTAAGGAACCTCCTCAGAATTTGGTGTAGCCAGACTACTTCAGAAGCATAAGCAAAATTACTATTACTACTATGATAATGATATCAATACATATTCTCTCGTCCAATTCTGATTATTAATAACACGATTATGATATAATCACCTCGTGAGGTGGTATATATTCAAGAGATTCTTAATAACGCACCAAGAGAAGATCGATTGCATGGTAATGAGAGATTTCCACTTGCTCCGTATTGGCTACAAATTGGACCCGAAGAACTTATCGTAGAATTACATTGGCATGAAGAAGCTGAGTTTTTCTATGTCCTTGAAGGAGCAGCGCTCGTCCAGATCGGAACGAATTATTATCCGACACAGGCTGGTGAGGCAGTATTCATTCATGGCGGTGACATTCATGCTGCTTATCCGTTAGGTGATGCGGGGTGCAGTTTTTTTGCTGTGGTATTCAATATGAATATATTGCGTAGTGGGGTCAAAGACGTCGTGCATAGTGATTATATCCTTCCTCTACTAGAAGGCAGCAGAACTCTCCCCTTACATTATACTGATCATGACCATACGATTCTCGCCAACTTAGGTGGCATCATGCACATATTAGAACAGAAGAATGTCGGTCACGAGCTAGCTGTGAAGGCTCACCTCTACTTAATCCTAGCAGATATTGCTGCACATAACAGTTGGATCATTCGTCATGCACCAAGTCCATCTGTAACGAACCGAATAGATAGCCTTAAGACGGTGTTAAACTATATTGGAACCAACTATATGCAACGAATAACCATTAAAGAAATGGCCGCATTGATTTATATGAGTGAAGGTCATTTCTGCCGATTCTTCAAGACCATGGTACGCCAAACGCCGATCGAATATATCAATTCATTCCGAATTAATAAAGCAACAGACTTAATTGAGCACACGAATCGCAAAATATTAGATATCGCCATGGAAGTAGGGTTCGATAATCTAAGCTACTTTATTAAAAAATTCCGAGTGCAGATGAATTGCACGCCAGCACAATATCGGATGAGAGCTCGGACTGACGTTGAAAGTTCATAAATTTTCCCACTTAGAATGTGGTAATATGATGGCTAGCACAGATTAACTCATACATCTGGTGGGAAATCAGAGTCTAACGGACTTCCAGACCTCTATTTGTTAACATAACACAGGTAAACAGCAAAATAACGGTCTTTGAAGCCTTTAGTCGGAAAAAACCACACTGTTTGATGCTGAACGAGGATATTCACCATACCATAACGGCCTTTCAAGGCTCTATATGTGTGATAATATCCAGTTCTTAAGAATATAAGGGCCTAGGAAGACGTTAGTCGAAGACATGCTATCGCGCGTAATTAAGCGCAATAGCATCAGAATTGTCGAGGCACTAGATAACTTATAGTGCTGCAAATCAAACTCATCGTTAGGCACACAGTTATGATTTACGAAGAGGAGGCACTTATCATGATTTACTTATCACTTACAACTTGGAGCTTGCACAGAAACCTTGGACCCTTACGTCTTGGCCTCTCCCCCTGTTGCAATAACTAGGTTCAGATCCACATACAAATCCTTAAATTCTGAATTTTCTAAGTTAAATTGACAATCCGTCATACAAAAACTATTTTTAGTGGTTATTACTACATTGATAAATTTATGGGTAATAAGCGATATTGCTTTCCTCCACATGTTTCGGGCAGTATTTTTAAAATCATAAGCAATAACCCTCTTTAAAAAGTAAACCTATCTTTTTCAAAACTTCATCTTCCTCATTGTAATTATATCTCGAATCTAAGTCATACGGCATATTTTGAATTTCCCATTCGATTGTTCGTACAAGTGCTTCGTTTCTTGATAAAATTTCTTGATATCCTAAATCTTCTCGTATTTTTCCCGAATCTACAATTAGCTGCTGCGTTGTGTCAAGGGGAAATTGTAATTGCTCTGGCAGGTTAATACTAGGTAAGAGAATGATTTCTCCGTCCCAGTTTAATATTGCTCCTATTTCTTTAACAAAATCTTTCATGGATGGTGTAACAGGCTCACCTACATTGTATACTTTTCCGGAAGAATTACTGTTAATGGTGGCAGTTACAATTGAGTGAGCAACATTTTCAACATATGAATGTGTCCAATGCCAATTTGCAAACGATTCATCCATAATAATGTAAGGTCTATCATCTTTTATTCTCATTAAATTTAAATAAGAAAAAAAACGATGTTGGTTATCTCTAGGACCATATACAGCAGGGAGTCGAAGAACTGTACCTGCAAAAGCAGAGGTTTCCAACACCATGCGTTCAACTAAAATTTTATCATAGTTATTACACCAATCCTCACCCTCTTTTGTAGAATCTTGATATGGGTATAGTTTGTTACGCAATTTGGAGTTTTCTGTAATCGGAACGTGTTCCAGTTCCCCAGTTTCAAATTGGTTGACCAATCCATACGCTCGATATACATCTTGACTGCTAATGGCTATAACTCGGGGTGTTATACCTTTAAAGGTCTCAATCAATAATTCCGCATCTTTCTCTGTCGAAGGAATCATATCAATAACGACATCGGGAGAAAACCGTGAATATTCTTCAGTAAATTGTTGCATATTTTTTCTATCACCTAATATATGGCGGACTGATTTTGGAAAATCAGTGTTTGTCTCGCCACGATGGTAGACTACCACTTCATGATCCATACGAACTAACTGATTTACTACATGAGGTCCAATAAATGAGGTACCTCCAATGACAAGTATACGCATATATTTTCTCTCCTCCCTCAGCTTCTGCTTTGTTTTTGAACTAGATCCTCTGCTTGCTTCCTTAAGTAATTAATGAAATGGACAGTACTTTAACGACTCAAGGTTATCAATAGCTGTGCTTTTATAAAAATTACAATGGAATATCATTAAAAAAAACGATACATATTTGACAAACTTACTCCAATTCCTTTATTCATCGGACTCTGATGAATACTTTCACTTAAGTAATTATAAGAGTTTACTTTTGTCAAAGTCGTTTATCGTCAGTAAATCCTGCGGTGAGCCTTCAAGAGTAACCATTCTGCTTTTCAGCAAAATACTCGGAAAGATCGAATATGGTATTGTGTTTAAATATATCCAGGTCCTCGCAATCGAACCCTTCTTTCTCAAGTTCAACCTCCAACTTCACTACCAACAAGGAATGTCCGCCAATTGCGAAGAAATCGTCAAATATACCGATATCCTGAACATCAAGGACTCTCATCCACACATCTTTAAGCTGCATGTCCAACTCATTTCTCGGTGGCGAAGCATGTCGATTGTCTTCCTCTCCCCTATCCGATGGTTGCGGTAATTGGTTCTTGTTGATTTTACCGTTCGTGTTCAACGGGAATTCGTCCATAAAATGAATAAATCGTGGAATCAATCATATGGTCCGGTAGCTGCCTTTTCAAGTACTGGATTAATTCCATCTTGCTAACTTCGCTTGCTAACTTGATTTTCAAATAGGCGCATAACAATTCGCCATTGAAGCAAGTTACAACAGAATCCTCAACCAGCGGATGCTTGTTCAAATGGTATTTGATTTCACCCGGTTCAATTCTGAAGCCTCGCACTTTGATTTGATCGTCGATCCGCCCGAGATGTGAAAGCGTGCCATCCTTGTTCCATTTCCCCGAATCGCCTGTCCGGTACATGATATTGGAGGGCCACAGGAAACCAGGGACTTGATCCTTCTCAAGTCGCCTGGTGCCTATGGCCCCAAACGGTAGGCATCCGATCAGCGGATGCATCCGGCTATTACCGGACTTACATATAATAATTATAACTTCAGTTAATAATGAAATACTAAGGAAAGTTTGATTATAACAAACATTCCTCCTTTGAACGTGTAAGGTTCCTTATATCATATACTTACCTTTGGGTAATCAACTACTACAACGTTTTCCAGCATCCCATCCAGTGATTTTACAAATTCCTGATGGACGGGATGCGGTCCATATGAACGTAACGAGGAAAGATCTTCGAAAGTAACCCGTAATCCGAGCGTGTAGCCGTGGATATTCTCTATCTCTTCAGTTACGTTGATGCCTGCACTTATATCCAATATCCCAGGGATACGCCCCCGAAACGCGAGCAATTGATCCAGTAGCTCCTGTTGTTTGGCGGGTATGACATTAGTATTGAACTTGAATATGACGAGATGTTCGTACATCATTTAATTACTCCTTTTTAAGCTTATTGTAATGGTGCTATAGTATCCGTTAGTTCGACCTCAGTGCGATTAATGTTTATTTATTTGACCATGTGGCAGCATACTTTTTACGATATTTTATATTTTCTTCGGAATCTACCAATTGTAAAGCTGTTTGCTTAATTTCTTCATCTTTTAATTCGTCGTACATTTTCTTTAAGCCTACAATGATATCGTACCGAATCAATGTATTATTCTTCTCATCGGAGCATTTTCGAAAGCGATCAACCAAATGAATTATCACCATCTTTTTTTGTTCTGGACCAGATAACCCTACTTTCCAAATATTTTGCAAGGTTTGTCTAGCTGTAACAAATTTCGGATCATATGTCACATCCCATAACTTTGAAAAATCATTTAAAATTCGTTTTTCTGGGTCACTGAGTGCTAAATTAGAAAGAAACTGAGCTGATCTGGATCTTCTGTGATTATCACGGTCTGTTAGCCATTCCAATAATTGATCCCAAACTTCATACGCCCAATCCACTTCTCTATCTGTTACTGCTAAAAGACTCTTCAAAGCTTCATATTGGACATCCTTATCCTCGGATTCTAATTCAAAAAACAGTTTTTGGATTGATTTATCCATATCATCATCTCCCTTTACAAACTGGTACATATTCTATCACATTCTATTTTGAGCTAATCTGCCCGTTACTTCAATCGTAATAGTCAGCCGTCATGATCATTAAGCTCTCGTTACCCGTTAGCACAATAAGAATATATTATCCTTCACGCAAACCTAAATATCGTATTTCTTTGTTGTCAACAATTGCGATATAGATATCGCCTTTTTCAACTGGTTCGTATATTAAAGTTCCGACTGGTAGTTTGGTAGCAGTATAATTCTCGAATTCACCACTTTCTTTAGTTTGCTTCTTAATCTCCCCGACTTCTTCACCTAATGTTAATTCCCGTTCATTTACCCACTCAATATCTTCTGCATTACTATATATAATGCCATTTAACATAAAAATATCTGCATCATTATTATTTGTTAAAATATCTTTAGCAGTTGGATTCCCTATATATTGAGAATTACAAGAAGCAATTATAAAAGTGATGGACAGTATTCCAAAAAGTAAGCACAATTTTCTCATTTAAATCCCCCTTTTATTTTTACTTCAATACATCAATTAACTTTTTGATTTTACAATTTCAATTAGTCTATAAATGACATCCTCTAGATTTTTATTATGACGTATGATCTTTGAATTTAAGTTCGATATTACTAGTAATATAAAAATTAATAAAATAATAATTGATATAAAATATATATCTAAACCCATTCAATCCACTCCTTTTCATTTCAAAAACATGCTTTTTAATTTTGTATTTACATATCATCCTCGATTATCTTCTCATAAAATTAGACTGGAAACAATTAACTTATGAAACAATTAACTTATTGTGCTATCCTGCCCGTTCGTAGCAACAATAACAATGATTCATTTCACTTCAATAACAAACACTGATTGTAATGATAATAATCAAAGCAAAAGAGATGACAATGATGTCATCTCTCAAAATGAAAGTTATGTTATTGCAGCATCAATCTCTAGCACCAATCACACGAATTTCAGCTAGAGTAGCTTGATCTAACTTGACATCAATCGCAGGAAGAACGCTAAGAATATGACTCGGTTTACGAACGCCTACGATTGCGCTAGTAATCGCTGGATGAGCGAGTATATACGCAACAGCAAGCTGTGGAACGGTAATGTCCAGTCGATTCGCGATGACTCTCAGCTTCTCAACACGGTCTACGTTATCTCTCAAGTCTACGGTGTGTGCTTTATTCCGTGATCGCCAATCGCTTTCTACAAACTTGGTGTCATAGGTGTAGTTACCGGATAGTAGTCCCGAAGTAAGAGCGCTGTAAGAAACGACTCCAATGCCTTCTTCTAGACAGTAGGGTAAGATTTCTTTCTCAATAGCAGGTCTTAGAATCGAGTAAGGAGGTTGCAAAGAATCTACATGTCGAACCGCAAGGGACTCTTCTAGCAACGGAATGTTGTAATTACTTACCCCAACGTAGCGAACTTTACCATCCTGTACGAGCTTGTCCATCGCGCGCATCGCTTCTTCTGCGGGAGCGTTCGTATCGGTATCTGGCCAATGCAATTGGTAGAGATCGATGTAGTCTGTACCTAGACGGCGTAAGGAATCTTCTGCTTCACGAAGGATGGAGTCATATGACCCATTCTTCGAACTTTTCCCACTCTCATCCCATACAATCCCACATTTGGTGGCGAGAACGACCTTGCTACGATCACTTTTTAGCGCTTTTCCAATCACTTCTTCTGAATGTCCACGTCCATACGCAGCCGCTGTATCATAGAAAGTAACCCCTGCATCTAACGCAGCACGAACGCTATCTATGGATAGCTGATCATCTTGACCACCCCAATCTCCGCCAGTTGCCCATGAGCCGAACCCTATGACTGATATTTCTGGACCATTCTTGCCTAGTTTACGATATTGCATGAGATTGTTCTCCCCTAACATCATTTGATCTTCTCATTATAAACGAATGATTATCGAATAATAAGGACTGACATTTTGTTTACTTAGTTACCTATTGGTTAGATGCCCTTACTCTTCCCATCCCAAAGCTTTCTTACCGGCCTCAAGAACGGTGATAATCTGATCAACATCATACACACTGCCCTTCCAGGTTCCCCCACTCACCGCTTGAAGAGCCGCCCATAGCCTCGTATCATCGGGCAAGTCTGGATCAGCAGCCATCGTAGGATGAAGTGCTCGAGCTTTCAGGATTTCAGCGCCTTCCTCGTATGTTACCTTCTTGTCACTATAACCAATAAAATTCACACTGCCGTGTAAATTCACTCGATCAATGATGATTTCAATGATATCGTCGTCCTGTAGCTTACCAATCGGTCCACCTGCTAAGCCCTCTGGTCCAATGTGGCCAATACACGCTCCGGTAGATACGCCAGAGAAACGAGCATCCGTTATTAGCGATACATGCTTGCCAAAAGGTAGATGCTTGAGCGCGGATGTCAATTGATACGTTTCTTCCATTCCTGTTCCTGATGGGCCCCGACCTACGAGTACGATAACATCCCCGGCTTGAATGCCCCCGGTCTTGATTGCTCGCATCGCATTACGTTCGGTCGTAAATACCTTCGCCTTGCCCGTATGTCGATACACACCATCTGCATCTACAACACTTGGATCAATAGAAGTCGATTTAATGACAGCACCTTCAGGTGCAATATTCCCTGTTGGGAAAGTTACTGTAGAAGTAAGACCGCGTTGTGCTGCTAAATCGGGACTCATGATGACTTGATCAGGATCAATACCGTCGATGTTGAGTAGGTAACTACGCACCTTCTTACGTCGGTCCGAGGATTCCCACCAATCGAGTGTGGTTCCAAGCGTTTCTCCAGTTACAGTGAGCACAGATTCATCTAGTAATCCGAGTCGACGAAGATGTAACATCACCTCAGGGACACCACCGGCTAGGAATACCCTGATGGTCGGATGGAATTCTGGCCCATTCGGGAGAACGCTGACTATTCGCGGAACAGCACGATTGACTTCATTCCAATCCTTAACGGTTGGAACATGCAAACCGGCTGCATGAGCGATTGCAGGAATATGAAGTAATAAATTTGTGGAACCACCGAAGGCAGCATGTACAACCATCGCATTCCTGATCGCTGCATCGGTTAGAATATGCTTCATCTTAATGCCATTCGCATCCATCTGGATAACAGCTCTTGCCGACTGCCTGCCGATTTCTTTCCATATATCTTGACCGGATGGTGCCAATGCAGCATGCGGGACAGTTAAACCCAATGCTTCCGCAACCACCTGTGCTGTAGCAGCTGTTCCGAGAAATTGACAGCCTCCACCAGGTGTCGCGCAGGCTCTGCATCCCAGATCGGCTGCGTCCTCTAATGTAATTTCTCCATTCGTGTATCGGGCACCGATGCTCTGAATTTTACCTGCGTCCTCGCCTTCAATTGGAGGAAGTGTCACGCCACCAGGAACAATGATGCACGGAAGTTCATGTAAGGCAGCCAAAGCTACAAGCATGGCTGGCAAACCTTTGTCACACGTAGCTACACCGATAATCCCTTTTCTCGTTGGGAGCGAACGAGCAAGTCTGCGGAATACGATAGCTGCATCATTGCGGTATGGAAGGGAATCGAACATACCTGTCGTCCCTTGTGTCCGACCATCGCAAGGATCGCTCACATATCCCGCGAAGGGAATTCCCCCGTGAGCTGTAATTTCTAATGCAGCTTCTTTCATAAGTAGGCCAATTTCCCAATGACCTGTATGATAACCAAGGGCAATAGGTGTACCGTCGTCCTGACGAAGACCACCCTGAGTACTGAGTAGGAGAAACTGTTTACCATTCAATTGACTTGGGCTCCAGCCCATCCCGACATTCTGGCTAAGCCCGAATAAGTCACCGCTAGGAGCATTCCGAAGCATATCATCCGTTAGAGGTAACGAGCCTTGGGGTCCAATTGCAGCTGTCTGAAAGTCATATAAGCCATCCGTATCCTGACCCATTACATTGTGTAGTCGATCTGTCATAGCGTCCTCCTAAATTCCCATGTCCTCACGGGCACAATGTATTTTTGAATATATTCATGAGTTTGTGATTTCATGATTCCGTGAGTCCGTGAGTCTATGATTCCGTGAGTCCCTGAGTCTATGAGTCCGTGAGTCCATGTGTGTAAAAGCTGCATACCCTTTACTTAACGGCCTCCCAGGCCTTTATATCCATTGAAATCTGGATATTGTCACAATTTAAAGCCCTCGGAGACCGTTAGGTTAGAGAAAGTAGAAGGAAACATCCATAATCAGAGCGTTTGCTCTGGTGTAAAGCCTTCGTAGGGCGCTATTTTGCATGAGAACGGTGTTATGTTAACTAGTAAGGGCCTCAAAGTCCGTTAACCAAATTTATTACTAATTGTTAAGTAAACAAATCATATTGGCGCTATGCGAACAAGACACGATCTCCAACACCCCAAGTTACTCTGCAAAGCGGCATTTCGGCACTCCTATGGCTTGATGAATATCGTCTTTATCGTTGTGAAAAATTCAATTGCAGCTTGGCCTTGCTCTCTTGAATGTGAGCTTGATTGCTTCATCCCACCGAACGGAGCTTGCAGCTCAACTCCAGCGGTCTCGGCATTCACTCGTACCAAGCCTGCATCCATATCATGAATGAATGTCATGGCGTTACCAATATTCCGCGTATAGATAGAAGCACTTAAACCGAAGTCAACATCGTTCGCGACTTTTATCGCATCCTCCATACCATCAACTTGGATCAATGCGAGGACAGGTCCGAAAATTTCTTCGCGTGAAATACTCATCTGCGAGGTAACCCCTTCGAAAATCGTTGGCGTCACATAAAATCCGTCTTTGAGATGCTCATCTTCGGGTCTTACGCCCCCACACAGCAATGTAGCTCCCTCTTCTTTACCTTTGTTGATATAGGATAAAACCGATGTCATCTGTCTTTCACTTGCGCAAGGTCCAAGCCATGAGGCTGCTTCCATGCCGTTACCCATCTTCAAAGCCTTAACCTTCGTAACCAACTTTTCTTTGAACGCTTCATATACATCACGGACAATAATAACTCGACTGGTCGCCGTACATTTCTGACCTGTCGATTTTAATCCCCCACTTATCGTCGCATCAACCGCAAGGTCCAAATCCGCATCAGCAGCAATGATAATCGGGTTCTTGCCACCCATCTCCAGCTGGTACTTAGCTCCCCTCATGAAAGCAGCATAACCAACCTTCTTACCTACTTCATTCGATCCTGTAAAAGTAATCCCTTTCACATCCCGATGCTCTGCTAAGCCTTGACCGATAATTGCGCCGCTACCACATATAAGGTTGATTACACCGTTAGGCAAGCCCGCTTCAGCAAAGCATTCTATCAGCTTAACTGTAGTGACACCAACTTCCGCTGCTGGCTTAATCACAATCGTATTCCCGAACACTAAGGCCGGGGCCATCTTCCAGATTGGAATCGCAACTGGGAAATTCCACGGTGATATGACACCAACAACTCCTAGTGGAACTCTAGTTGTATACATAAGCGCTTCACTATCTGTAGCAGGAATGACATCCCCAATCTTCCGCATTCCCTCACCCGCATAGTAGCGTAATATGGCCACACCACGGGCTGTCTCCCCCTTCGCTTCGGCGAAGGTTTTACCCATCTCACGAGTCATTACCTCGGCGATCTCATTCAGCCTTCGTTCTAACACATTCGCTGTCTTATACAAGTACTCACCTCTTACGGCACCAGACAGCCTTCTCCACGCATCGTGTGCAGCACGTGCCGCTTCCACTGCTTGATCCAAATCCACCCTATTCGACATTGGCAAATACCCAACAATCTCATGGCGATCAGCCGGATTAAGGCTAGCTACTAACTCGCCAGAAGTTGCTGCTACCCACTGTCCATTCATATAATTACTGTAGTTCTGTCCGGATTGAAAAGTTGTCATTGTAAGTAACCTCCTACTATTTTTGAGAACCACGAGAGTGGTCGTTAAAACAACTTCGCAACCATAATCTACTATTGGATTGGATTACTGAGCAGCCCAATTCCTGCAATACGAATATCTACCCTATCCCCACTTGCTAATGTAAAATCGTTCGGTGGAACAATGCCCGTGCCAGTTAGTAATATCGTTCCAGCATAAATATCATTATCCCGTATAAGAAAGGAAACGAGCTCCTCTAGCTTTCTCTTTAATTGACGAGTATTAACTGTTCCATTGACGACAATCTGATTTTTGCGAACAATTTCTAAGCTGATTTCAAAATCATAAGGATCCTCAACCGTTTCAGCCAGCCTAATCGCCGGTCCGATGGCGCAGGAGCGTCTCCACATCTTGGCCTGAGGAAGATAGAGTGGATTCTCTCCCTCAATATCACGACAGCTCATGTCATTACCGATTGTATAGCCTAAGATGGTTCCCTCGCGGTTGAGCACCAGCCCCAATTCGGGTTCAGGTATTTGCCAAACTGAATCACTTCGTAAAGTCAGCTCCTCATTTGGTCCAACCGAGCGTAATGGACTTGATTTTAGGAAAATTTCAGGACGTACAGCATCATATACTTTGTCATAAAAGGTTTTCTCTGTTTGTTCTTGCTTGGACGTTTCGTAATTCCGCGCATCTCTGCTTCTCTCATATGTAACACCCGCAGCCCAAATTTCTGGTGCTTCAATCGGCGTAAGCAGCTTGAGTTCTTCAAGTCCACCTACAAGTGGTTGCGTATTCTTAATTGCTCGCCGAACTAATGTCACAGGACTTTCATTTTGTATCCCTGCTGCAACAACAAGCTCAAGAAAATTCTCATACGGGATTGGAAATATGCTTCCTTCCTCATTAATGGCCGCTAGCCTAATCGTACTCTCTGCCTCATAACGAATAATTAACATGAATATTAAGCCTCCCAGAAATTATTTGTTCTATATTATAAAACTTAGTTCTCAATTAATAGTGCAAAAAATACTTAGTACTCATTAATGATCAAGTCGCGTGAAATCCTAACAGCTTGGAAATCACAATCGATTCAGCAATAAGCTGATCCGATAATAGTTGAAACTCATCATCATTTACACCCGTCGTCATCGTTGAGAGACTAATAGCTGCGATAGTTTGGCGAGAATGATCATAGATTGGAGCCGCCACACAACGTACCCCGGGCTCATTCTCCTGATTATCAACAGCATACCCTTGCTTCCTAACTTGGGCTAATTCTTCTAAGAACCGAGCCATATCCCCAATTGTGTTGGGCGTGTGTATTGTGAATATATAGTCTGACAGGAGCTTTCTCTGCTTTTCATCCGATTGGAATGCTGCAAGTACCTTACCTACGGCACTACAATGCAAGGGAACTCGACCACCTAGACGAGAATAGCGAATAGCTGCCTTAACACCTTCTACTTTATCTATATATACGCCTTCCTTGCCACTCAAAATCACTAGATGAGTCGTCTGTCCTGTTCGCATACATAACTCAGACAAGTTTTTCTTCGCAACAGCTCGGATATCTAGTGTTTGCAGCATAAGTTGACCCTTCTCAATTAACTTTAATCCTAGTTTATACTTCCCGGAATCGGCATCCTGCCCAATATAACCGTGCAGCATTAGCGTCTTCAATAACGAATGCACAGTGCTCTTATGGAGACCCATACGAATACTGATCTCAGTAATTTTCAATTCAGTGGTATGCTCATCGAACAGATCAACAATTTGCAATGCTCGATCCAACGCTTGAATAATGGGCATAATAACTCCTTTGCATATTGTTCTATAATATAGAACGACGTTCTGTTATCACTAACTAAATAGTACTCCAATGCTGCACATAGCACAACACTATATTTTTAGAAGTAATCTCTTAAAGCAAAGATCATCGCACCCGTACGTTCTGATTCCGGTATCAAAATCCGTTCTACACCTTCTTCGATCAATGATTCCGCGGTCAACTTCCCAATGCTAACTGCTAGAACCTTATCGTCAAATGCATTCTTAATTTGCTTATCATAACCATGCTGTTTGGCATAATCGAACAGGTTATGAACTTGCAAGCCTGTGGTGAAGCATACCGCATCTACAGTACCTTCAATTAGCTCTCTACATAATGTATCAACCATGTGATCTTCCGGTGCTATATGCTTATACGGCAGCAACTGAGTTACGATTGCACCCTTGCCTTCGAGGAATCGAATCAACCCTGGGGCTGGCTCACCATGCAGCTGAACGACAACCCGTTGACCTGCGAAATCAACATTTTGCAACGCCCTAATTAATCCCCGGTTTGTTCCATCATCATCGACCACAAACGGCTTAATCCCTTTGCCCTTCAAGGCAGCTATTGTCTTATAGCCTCGTGCAGCTACCTTGGATTGTTCAACTACATGTAGAAATTCAGCGTAAATTCCTAATTTCTCCGCTTGATTGAATAAGGTTTCTGTTCCGACGCCAGTTACGAATATGAGCCAATCCGTACCATCCAGTACCAGTCTGCGTAGATCTTCCCCCACTGCATCCTCGGCCAAGTAAACTGTTCCTTGCATCGAACGAACAACAGGAACTCCACCTTGTTTCTCAACCAAAGTGCTGAATTCCTCAAGCTTTCGCGAACCAGTTATCACAACTCGTTTGCCTTTCATCATATGTTCCAACTCCACTCTCTCCGAATGAGCTCTAACGGCTCTATATTGATCAATATTAACATAGTTTATTTAACTATGACTTACAAATTCGCTAAATCAACCCCTTATCCCTGAATGTCGGCAACAGCGCAAGTTTCGGCGCTGCCATCTCTTGGGTGAACACCGATTCTGAATCAGCACGCCGAAGACGACGCTTTCGACACCAAGGTTTCTTTCCCTCTTCTGAGCATGTTATAATAAAGGTATCTTACAAATAAAGAGGTGCTTAACTAATGAAAGTAGAAATTTGGTCTGATGTGGCCTGTCCATTCTGTTATATTGGCAAGCGAAGTTTCGAACAAGCATTAAATAAGTTCGCAGATAAGGAGCAAGTTGAAGTTGTTTATCGCAGCTTCGAGCTAGATCCCAAAGCCCCTAAGAAAGTTGATATGGATGTACACGATATGCTTGCCACCAAATACGGAATGACGCGGGAAAAGGCAAAGGAAATGAACAATAATGTAGGCAAAATGGCTGAAGCCGTTGGACTCACATTCAAGCCTGACACGATGGTCCTAACTAATACATTCGACGCTCACCGCTTAGCGCATCATGCTTCGAAGTATGACAAAATGCCTGCTATGACTGAAAGCTTATATAAAGCTTACTTCACGGACTCCAAGCATCTTGGTGATCACGGGGTGCTGTCAGGTTTAGCCGAGGAGATCGGACTCGATAAGCAAGAAGCTCTTGATATACTAGCAAGCTCAGCCTATTCTGCGGAAGTTCGTGCAGACGAACATGAAGCACAGCAGCTCGGCGTTAACGGCGTACCCTTCTTCGTAATTAACCGGAAATTCGGTATATCTGGAGCGCAATCCGCTGAATATTTCCTGAACGCATTGAAGCAAGCCTGGGATGAAGAGCCCAAGCTCACGATCCTCCCGAATGAAGACGGCTCCGTATGTACGGATGACGGTTGCTCGGTGTAGAAATTCTGCTGTAGAGCGGATAAGGCGCTTTGGAGAGTAACTGAATAAGTAGTAAATTTACCATCCAATCACGGTCCGAGTACCCATAGTAACTGATTATGTAGTAAATTTACCATCCAATCACGGTCCGAGTACCCATAGTAACTGATTATGTAGTAAATTTACCATCCAATCGCGGTCCGAGTACCCAAAGTATCTAATTATGTAGTAAATTTACCATCCAATCGCGGTCCGAGTACCCAAAGTAACTGAATAAGTAGTAAATTTACCACCCAATCGGGGTTTGACCACCAAAGTAACTGAATAAATGAGAATTTTTCTTAGGCATAAAAAAATGGTCGCACTCTGGTATAAGCCGGAGTGCGACCTGCATCTCGTTATCACAAACAGTATAACGAGAAAAGATAGACTATGAAAGCGCAACATTGAAATAGGGCTGCTGTCCTCCTGAGATCACTGAGTTTGGGGCGATAACCGTAATTTTGTCCTGATGGCCACCAATGACCGTATCATTCTTAATTACAGCACCTTCGCCAATGATCGCACGATGAATGCGTACATTACGTCCAATGGTTACATTCGGCATGATTACACTGTCTCTAATTATACTATTCTTGCCTACTTCCACCCCACTACAAATGATAGAACGACTTAGGTATTGATGAATTGAACTATCGGGATGGAGAAAAGATTGATGGTTGGATAATTGCTGTGGATAGTGAGAGCTCACTACCCCTTTAGAAGCTATTCGACTCATGATGGGCCAGCTGGTCTGGTCGATATTCCCGAACACCTTACCATCCAACCAATCCATATGGGCGTTCCATAAACTATCAATTGTCCCTACATCACGCCAGTAGCCACTGAATAAGTAGGTGTAAATGTCTTTATCCATTTCTAGCATCTGCGGAATGATATCCTTGCCAAAGTCATGTGAGGAATGATGGTTATGCGCATCAAGTAATAAATGCTTTCTCAGATAGGACCAGCGAAACATATAAATACCCATGGAGGCAAGGTTGCTCGATGACTGCTTCGGTTTCTCTGTGAAATCCATAATCTTGTGATCGGAATCCACTTTAATAATACCGAATTGGCTTATGTCGGAGGATGGAACCTGAACGACAGATATCGTAGCCGAGGCACCTTTGGCTTGATGGAACGCCAATAGCTTACGATAGTCCATCTGATAAATATGATCAGCTGATACAATTAATACATGCTCGGGATGATGCTGATCGATAAAGTCGATATTCTGATAAATCGCATTCGCAGTACCCGAGTATTCCTCGAGCTCCATGTTGTCGGATGAGAGAAGGGTAATTTGGGCATCATTCTCTGTATGAAGTCCCCATGGTTTTCCATCACCTATATGGTCATGTAGTGTTTCAGATTGATATTGCGTTAGAACACCTATTCTGTTCAACCCGGAATTTGCACAATTGCTAAGCGGAAAATCAATAATTCGATATTCCATTCCGAATAACACAGCAGGCTTAGCCAGATTATCCGTTAGTGGGGATAATCGGCGCCCTTCGCCACCAGCTAGTAACATAGCCATACAAGCACTACCATCCATAAATTTGCATCCTCCCCAATCTAAAGTGAAATTGTTCCTCTATTCAATATATTATTCAAGTTAGATTCCTATTCTTAAGAAAATAAAAAGGACACAGATATCTGTGTTCTTGTCATACACCCTTGCAAATCAGCGATACCCAGTTTCCATAATCTATTAATGATTGATGGAAGAGTACATTCCTTAGTGTCGCACCTGATAGTCACCTCTATTACGAATTTTAAACGAAAACAATGTTGCACAGACTAATAAATCAGACTAATATGAGAAAAACGATAATAATGTGTCGATAAGGAGTCATCCATTCCAATGAATCCAGAACGTAGTGTCACTGAAATATTGGACAGCATACTTCAATCGGAATCACACAGCAACGGACTCAGTCTCGGCAAATTAATGTCAATGCTTAAGGAGAAGGGTCCCTTCCTATTCATTGTTATTCTATGTGTTCCTTTCTTACTGCCGTTATCTATTCCAGGGGTCAGTATACCTTTTGGACTGATGATTATTTATTTATGTCTAGGTATTGTTCGCAATGAAGAAGTAAAGTTACCGAGAAGGCTCATGAATCACACCATCAAATCCAAACATTTTGTGCGTCTAATGAAAGGTGTTATAAAGATTTTTCGCAAAATAGAAAAGTGGACAAGTCCACGGCTACAATTTCTAGCTGTAAACCCCATTGCAGTTACCGTTAACGGGCTAATCATCCTCTTCTGTGCCATCGTACTCATGGTTCCAGTCCCTATACCTCTAGGGAATGCGTTGCCTGCTTATGCTATGCTGTTCTTATCCATTGGATTCCTGCAACGGGATGGAGCGATGATTATAATAGGTTACATATTAACGTTGATATCAGCAACTTATTTTGTAGCTATTGCTATTCTAGGTGTCAGCAGTGTTATGCTGTTCGTGTAAGTAAGTAAATTCAGTTGTTCAAGGGAGATATACATCATGGGCATGACTTCATGGCTGCATTCACACAAGGGAACACCTACTGATCCAGAACGACGATTATCTCGTGAGGCCATACTGACGATTACCATTCATAGCATATTCCAGTTCGGTGCATCGATGGCCGGGCTTTTTCTGAATTTATATTTATGGCGACTCACCGAAGATTTATCGGTCAATGGTATTTATACGATCATCTCCTTCGTTATGACTCCGATCGGTTTTGCAGTAGGAGGCTGGATCGCGAAGAGAAAGGATCGATTAGTAACCTATCGTCTCGGAATTTATATGACCGCACTATTCTACTTCATTGTCATTATTGCTCAAGAGAATGTAGTAAACTACTATATTCTCTTCGCACTCGTGAACGGCTTTGCAGCAGGTCTCTATTGGATTGGCTATCTGGTACTTATGTATGATGTCTCTACTGATGTGAATCGGATACGTTACTTAGGCCTGAACATGGTTTTCTTCAACGCCGCAGGATTGTTGGGACCCGTATTAGCAGGTACCATTATTGGTCGCGCTGAGGGCTTGCAAGGTTATATCATTACATTCATACTCTCCTTCATTATGTTCGTAGTAGCGGCAGTTGTAAGTATGAGAGTTCGCATGACCACTATGCGGCACAAAAGCTACTACCTGAAGCTAATGCCGCTTCTTATGCGCAAGAATACGGTATGGTTGAGAGCATTGTTCGGGTATTTAATGTTCGGATTATTCCAAGGCATCATGCTGTTCTTACCGAATATCTTACTCTACCAGACGGTAGGTCGGGAAGACCTTGTCGGCTATCTTGGCGTATGCTTCTCCTGTGTCATTATGGTAACAGGCTATATGATGTCACGTAGAGCAAATGATGATGGCGCACAGTTCTATATCCTCATTTCGTCGACAATTGTAGTCATTGGCTCATTGTTCTTACTCTATGACGTCCGCCTGTGGACTGTTGTTGTATTCATGGTTTTGTTCTCTATTAGTAATCCCCTTGCTCTCAACACGATTAACTCGTATTACTATTTACTCATAGGCACCTTACCGCTCAAAGGCCAGATGCGTAATGAGCTTGTCGTCATGCGGGAAACCTTCATGAATATAGGGCGCGTAATCTCCGTTACCTTACTGCTTATCTTCTCACAGGATCTTCAATCTCATTGGTTACCGATTGTATTATTGTGTACCGCACTCATGCAATATTCGATATTCTTTCTTCTTGCCAAACCCAAAACCCACAAGTAAGAGGAGTTATATTCATGAGAATTAATGAGCTTGCTGAGCGGTTAGGTATGACACCAAGAGCCATTCGACTCTATGAGCAGAAAGGTTTACTGCAACCTGAGAGAATCCCTGACAATGGGTACCGCAATTACTCGGAAGAGGACAGCTGGCGACTACAGACAATCGCTTCCCTTCGCGAAATCGGTCTAAGTATACTGCAAATTCAAGTGATGCTAGAGAAGTTCGACCAAGGTGACTCGGCAGAAGTCCATCATTATCTAGAAATACAAAGAATGGTGATGGTAGCCAAGTGGGTTGAGATGAAGCATGCCATCTCTCATATTGATGAATTAATTTCTCGTTCCGAAACAAAGCTTGGATTACAGCTAGACGATTTATTCCAGCTAGCAGAACAATTAAGGCAACTTAGACAGCATTCCACTTGGCAGGACAAATGGGGTTTTGATCGATTAGCGAATGATTATGACCAAACCGCTGCGCAGGTAGCTGTTGGCGGTTACTTAACTACCCAAGAATACGAGCTTACTCTAGCATTAATGACACAGTGGATAACACCTCTTCGTGGCGAAGTGGGCTTGGATGTCGGAACAGGGACAGGCAATTTAGCAGGAAGACTACTTTCTAAAGGCTCCACGATGTATGCCATCGATCAATCCAATGAGATGCTAACTCGGTGTCGGGCTAAGCTGCCCTACTTATCCACCAAGCTTGGCAATGCACTATCCATTCCTTATGTGGACAAGCAGTTTCACTTTCTCGCCACCGCTTTCGCCTTTCACCACCTGGATGAGCAACAGCTGTTGCTTGCATTAGAAGAGATGAATCGTGTGCTCAAGCCCAATGGCCGATTATGCATATCAGGTTTAATGTACGATCACTCTCTCTCCTCCAATCACCCCCTTATCGAGCAATCCGACAAGTATCCTACAGATCAATCTAAGCTTATATCATGGCTCCATGAGCATGACTTCATAACCGTGCAGCATCAAATCAATGAATGGATTCATGTGGTTTATGCAACCAAGGATAAACGGCTTCGCCTTCCTCTAATGGACGAGAGCGATTACCGTTGACGACTTAAAGAAAGTAAAGTGATAACTTATACTTTCTTATTCGTTAGGAAAAATTAAGCCTTGACCTTCACCCTAGGTCAACCCTTACCCTAAATTTGAGAACTAATCTCAAATTTGAATAGGGGGACTACCGTATGCCAGATCATAACGACATCTATCAGAATGAAACGCAGCAATATGAATTATTAATCGATAGGGAAGATTATCAACACCATATTATGAAAGCAATCCACAGGATTGTCCCTAATCTTGAGGGGCTCGATGTACTCGATATCGGTGCAGGCACAGGAAGACTTAGCTGTATGCTGGCCCCACTTGTCCAGTCTCTCATTGTGACCGATACAGCCGAAGCGATGTTGGACCGAGCAACCGAAAATCTGAAGCGTCTGGGGGTTGCGAATTGGCAATCCTATGTCGCCGATCACCGGTCTCTTCCTATCACCTCACAGTCAGTTGATCTGGTAACAGCAGGTTGGACGATCTGTTATGCGACGAACACACATGTAGAGTTGTGGGAAGAAAATTTGGCACTCATCATGAAGGAATTGGAGCGAGTACTGCGCCCATCGGGAACGGTGATTATCTTTGAGAATCTCGGATCCGGAGATGAACAGCCCAATCCTCCAGACTATCTCCTAAGTTACTATAACGCGCTGGTGACAGACTATGGCTTCACACATGAATACATTCGAACCGATAGTCAATTCAAATCGGTTGAAGAAGCTGAGAGGCTGTTTCGATTTTTCTTCGGCGATGAATTCGCTGATTGCGTACGTTCCTCAGGTCAGAGCATTGTACCAGCATGCACAGGTATTTGGTGGAGAACATACTGATGATATATCATTGAATCCAAATATGAGTCATGCATTGCCGCAAAGCTCGCGAGCGCGGAAGTAGTGCAGCGCCATCCTTGATCCCAGCCATACACGCATTCACAGGATCCACGCTGCACCATCCTTGATCCCAGCAATCTTGTGATCACTAAAGGCCTCTTAGACCTTTAGTTGTTTACATAATACCAATATTACAATTAATAGCGGCGTTAGGGGACCTTAGGTCAGAGTTATCAACCCATTTCATAACGATTGAGGATATTTACTCAACCTTAAGGCCCTCTCATGCCTCTATTTATGTGAGAAATCAAATTCTACCAATAATAAGGCCCTGGCGAACCGTTATGGTATTCTTCTAATCAAATTGATTTCCTTTTTCATATTCAAATTCAGATTCAAATTCAAATCAGATTCAAATTCATATACATCTTCATATTCAAATTCATATTCCGAATCATATTCGATTTCGATTCGCTAACATGCAGCACCTCAGCATATACAGGACCTTGCGCAAGAAGACTTCTAAATCGATATAGTGTAGAATTGAATCATATATACCAAATCGCTTTAACAATTAGGAGCTGTAGGAATGGCAGATAATGAACTTGTACTCACCCGCGAGGGAATGGAACAATTAAAGCTTGAGCTTGATGATCTGAAGAATGTAAAACGTAAAGAGCTAGCCGCTCGTCTTAAACTGGCACTTAGTTATGGTGACCTGAAGGAGAATAGTGAATATCATTCTGCTAAGAATGATCAGTCGTTCTTGGAAACCAGAATTAAACAACTAACTCAGATGATCAATAAAGCTCGTGTTGCTGATCTCGACAGCTTAGATACATCCAAAGTCCATGTAGGCTCTGTCGTTATACTCAATGATGTGGAGTTTGCCGAGAAGCTACAATATAGAGTTGTAGGCCCTGCTGAAGCAGATGTGCTCGAGAACAAAATTTCATATGAGAGCCCACTTGGCCAATCTTTGATGGGTAAATCCGTTGGCGATGTGATCAACGTTGTTGCACCTGCTGGGGTCATTCAATATGAGCTACTCGAAATAAGGACCATCTGATCATGGATGATACCTACGTGTACCTCTGTGTACCCATGGATATCGAACACGCTCAGTCTATTTGTTCGTGGCGATATCCCGAGCCATATGATATGTATAACTGGCAAAGCTGGCTTGATATGCAAACGAATAGCTTCGAATTTGGTGATCCGCAAATTCGGTTGGAGCAATACATGGCCGTATTGAATCCTGATCAGGAGCTTATTGGATTCGCCCAATTGTTCCCGATGCTAGGTGTCACTCGCCTTGGTCTCGGCTTACATCCCGCTCTATGCGGCAGTGGGAATGGTAGTAAATTCGCAAGGGCGATTGCCGAAGAAGCCCGGAGACGAACACCAGATCATGAAATTGATCTCGAGGTGCTCACTTGGAATCTTCGAGCTTATCATGCTTATCTGAAAGCCGGCTTCGTTCATACGGACACGTACGAACGAACGACTCCTAGTGGTTTAGAAGAGGTTCATTGCATGGTATTTGACGAATAAATGCTCGAATGGTAAGCTTTACGATACATAATGTATCGTAAAGGAGTGTTATTTTGCACATATTCATTGCTTTGTTACTTGTACTGATGCTCTTACCTATCTCTTCCCATTCTGATATTCATACAGACAAACACTTGCCTAGATTAACGATAAGTTCTAATGGCAAATTTATAACTAACGTTGATGGTAACCCATTCTTCTGGTTAGGAGACACGGCTTGGGAGTTACCTCATAGATTGAATAGAGCCGAGGTACGATCTTATCTGGAAAGCTCTGTTGAACATGGCATTAATGTCATTCAGATTGTTGCCCTAGCCGAACTCGATGGCTTAACCGTAGCGAATGCCCAAGGTGATTTACCTCTAACAGGTAAGGATCCAGCTAAACCATTAACAACCTCTGGGAATAACCCCGCGATTGAAGCTGAATATGATTATTGGGATCATCTCGACTATGTGATTGAGACTGCCGATTCATTAGGCATCTACGTTGCTCTGCTTCCGAGCTGGGGCGAATATCTGTGGGACAATCGGGGACAGCCTTCTGATCCCATCTTTAATACAACGAATGCAACGCAATATGGCGGATGGCTCGGAGCAAGATATAAGGATCAAGATAACATCATCTGGGTTCTTGGTGGAGATCGCATCCCTGATTCGGAACAGAAATTAACGATTATCCGCAATATGGCCGACGGTCTAAATTCAGCTGGAAGCACCCAATTAAAGACGTATCACCCCTGGGGTGGAAAGTCGTCCTCTGAATATTTTCATGAGGATGAATGGTTAGATTTCAATAGCTTCCAATCCGGACATACCATGCAGAATAACCCCAATTACAATTTGACCAATAAAGACTATGCGAAGAAGAACCCTAAGCCTACAATAGATATCGAATCCAGATATGAGCAGCTTCCTATTAATTTCAATCCAGAGAATGGTTTTTTTGACGGTTACGATGCACGACAAGCTGCTTATTGGTCTGTGTTCGCTGGTGCTTTCGGTCATACATACGGACATAATAGTTTGTGGCAGATGTATGAGGCGGATAAGACGGCTACCATTCATGCTTCGATTTATTGGGATGATGCTCTAGATGCAACTGGAAAGTTATCGTTACAATGGCTGCGGAAATTGATCGAAGCTCGGCCAATACTTGCACGGGTTCCAGATCAAACATTAATTACGGATGCCTTAACAGGTGAGGATCGCGTAACCGGAACACGCGGAGAAGACTACGCCTTTATTTATAGTTCAACCGGAAAGGCATTCACAGTGAATATGGGTAAGATTTCTGGGAATACCGTTAAGACTTATTGGTACAATCCAAGAAAAGGTACAAGTGTGCGCATTGGAGAGTATAAGAATTCAGGAAAAAGAACCTTCACGCCACCATCCAACGGGAGAGGTAACGATTGGGTTCTTGTCATGGACGATAGCTCGAAGGGTTATGCTAGACTACAGATTGATCCTTTACCAAATATCGGTCTATCATCTGTTCATAGACACTGATCGGTCTTAACCCAACCAGCTTCTCGACGGGTTCGCCTTGATTCATTACGATGACCGTCGGCATTGACATGACGCCATATTGAGCTGCTAATTGTGGAGACTCATCACAATCTACGGTTAGAATGGTAACTCGCTTATTGAATTTGCTATCCAGGCGTTCTAGAATCGGTAGCAATGTCTTACAAGGAGGACACCACTGTGCACCAAAATCGATTAGAGTTACTCCACTCTTCGGTAACTGGTTGTGTACGGACTGGTCGTTAACTTGTATGATACTCATATTCCCTGCCCCCTTCTATTCATGGTTGTTGCTGTTCTGCCAATATGGACGCTATTCGATCCTCTAGATTGGACTTTATCAAACTCAACTGATTGATCTGCTGGTCGATCTCTGATAGCTTCTGTTCGTAGATAGGTAGAATCTCACTACAGAACGCTTCTTTGTTAATCAGCACACATTGCAGAAAGCTCGAAATTTGCTCCGTAGATAATCCAAGACTTAGGTAGAATTGGATCGTACGCACTTGATCCTCTGCCAGCTTCGAGTATTCCCTATATCCATTCTCTAGGCGAAGCGGCTTAATCAATCCTTGTTCATCATAATAACGTAGTGATCGAATACTCGCCCCAGTACGTCGTGCTAATTCCCCGATCTTCAAATGGTTCACCTCTCATCGTGATCACATTATCAGTATAAACGATGACATTAATGTTAGGGTCAAGACTTTCATTATATCTTTGCAGGCGGATTATTCTACATGCTATGATTAATGTTAAGAACAATACAAGGTTGGAGTGAAACAGACATGGAACTAATGAAAGCCATTCGCAGTAGAAGAAGCATTGGTAAAGTCAAGCCGGATGCAGTAGATCATGAGTTGATTGAACAAATCATAGAAGCTGGTATTTGGGCGCCGAATCACCATCTGACTGAGCCTTGGCGTTTTATTGTAATGACAGGGGAAGGAAGGCGACGACTCGGCAACGCTTATGCCGAAATCGCAGCGGAAAGCATCGATCTCGCCCTATCGGGAGTGGAGTTGTCGCAACAATATGACAAGCATGTAGCGAAAGCATACCGTGCACCGGTTGTAATCACCGTTGCAGTCTCACCTTCCAGCGATTCCAGGGTGCCCTTGATCGAAGAAATTGCATCTGTTCACGCAGCTATCCAGAATATGCTGTTGACCGCACATAGCCTAGGATTAGGCGCGATATGGCGTACCGGTGCACCAACCTATCACCCGACCATGCACAAGGCATTTGATTTGCGAGCAACGGAACAAGTTTCCGGCTTTATCTATATTGGCTATCCTGATATGATGACTCCGGCGGTAAATCGTACCAACTTTAGGGAAAAGACCGTTTGGCTGACCTAAGAAGGAGAAAGTTAGAATGGAAAATCCGCTTGCAGAACAATTGGGGAGCAGAAGACTCCGATTTCCTCTCCTCCAACACATCCTTAGAATGAATCCACTTCCCATTCGCGTTTCTTACCTGTCCAATGATAGATGACTGGTAAGACAATTAAGGTGAGCAATGTGGAGGAGAATAAACCACCTATAACTGTGATCGCCAATCCTCCTGAGATCAAACTCGTTGATGAGTCAGACAATGCCAGTGGAACAAGCGCCAGAATGGTCGCACATGCTGTCATTAGAATTGGACGAAGCCGTGTCTTGGATGCTTCAACAATAGCTTCCGTAAGCGGTATGCCTGACTTCGCATTCTTCTCAACACGGTCTAATAATACAACCGCATTCGTTACTACGATCCCGACGAGCATCAGCATACCGATCATCGCACTCATGGACAAGCTATTACCGGTTAGGAGTAACGCGCCCAGTGATCCAACAGGAACGAATAGCAATGAAGTAAGAATAATAAGCGGTGTTCTTAGACCACCGAATGTCATACTCATGACGAGGAATACGAGACAGATCGCTGCGACCATGGCAATACCCAAGCTAGTAAACCCTTCAATGATCATATCCAATCCACCACCATAGCTAACTTCAACACCGCTTGGTAGCACAAGACTATCTACATCTGCCTTAACTTCTTTCGTTACAGCTGAAGTTTCCTCACCCTTAATCACACCACTAACCAATGCATAAGTCTTACCATCCTCATGGTTAACGGTAACCGGTGCATGTTGTTCAGCAAGATCAGCGATATCCTTTAATTTCTTCACTCCCGTTGCAGTCATAATATCGATGTTCTCTAACTGCTCTTTAGAAGTCACATTCTGTTGATAGGACATCGTAATATTCTGTGGTTGCCCATCCAGCACATAGGTCCCCACATCAGTAGGTCGGAGCTGTTCATTAACGGTTTGCATCACTTGGAAGTAAGATACATTCGCGTCTATGCCCGCTTGATTAATCGATAATACCCATTTCGGTGTAACCTCTTGTAGGTTGTTGGAGATATCCTTCAAATCCGTGTTCTGTCTCATCAGATTCTCTACCTGACTCGCTGCTTGAGATAGAGCTTGTACATCATCAGCGTACAAGGTGACATCCACATTCTTGCCAGATGGAAGTCCTTCCTGAGCACCTTCTCTGACTTCGATCACCGCTTCTGGTTCCTTCGAGGTGACTAGCTCGTTTAAATCCGTCTTCAGCTTATCCTGGATCAAGTCCATATCCGTATTCTCTGCGAATTGTACAGTAAATGAAGCTGTATGGTTGCCTCCGGACACCATAAATGGATTGCCTGCTCCATCGCCACCGAGTGAAGTTTGGTAATTGGTCACCTGTTCCACATCTTGCAAATATGTTTCCACTTGCTTACTCAGTTCATCTGTTTGCGCAAGATTACTCTCAGCAGACAACTTCAATTCCATCGATACCGATGGAACAGCTTCCGCCGGCAGGAACGATACGCCAATGAGAGGAATCGTGCCTAGAGAACCAACTAATAGTAGAGCAGCTAAACCGAGTACGATTCCCTTTCGTTTCAATGAGCCACGAATTAATTTCTCAAAACCTGTTATCATCTTACCACCTGGTTTATGAGGTTTAACTTTATTGAAGAATTTGGCCCCAAGCACGGGAATCAGCATAACGGCTACGAGCAATGATGTTAGGATAGAGAACACGACCGTTAATGCGAAAGGACGGAAGAATTCCCCTATGATACCACTGACAAAGGCAAGTGGCAGGAATACAACCAGTGTAGCCACGGTGGAAGAACTTACAGCACCAATGACTTCCTTGGTCGCTCGATAAGCCAATTCCCTGCCCTTTAACTCATCACCCTTCTCTTGCCGCCACCTGTATATATTCTCGATAACGACAATACTGTCGTCCACGATTCGTCCGATCGAAACTGCGATACCTCCGAGAGTCATAATATTCAAGGTATAACCCATTTGATTCAAGAGTGCTATCGTTGCAAAGATAGAAATCGGCAACGATAGAATAGAGATGATCGTCGCACGCACGTTTCTCAGGAACAAGAAAATAATAACGACACAGAACAAAGCTCCGAATAGACCTTCCTTAACCAAGGAAGAAACCGAATGTTCAATCTCAACGCCTTGGTCCATCACCACATGGATATCTAAATTAGCACTTTCCTGATAGGTAGCTAGCACATCCTTGACTTCATTAGCCACATCAGCCGTGTTGGTGTCCTGCGTCTTCATAACATTAAGAATAAAGCTTTCCTTACCGTTATATCTCGCAATCTCATTCTGTTCAGATACGGTCGTGATCTTGGCAATATCACCAAGCTTAATTGGGTCACCGGCCCCAAAACCCGCTGTTAGTTGCAGGTTCTTGATTTGCTCCAAGGAGCCTACCTTGCCGACTAATCGGATCGGAACCGTAGTTCCGTCCTGACTAACCGATCCAAGAGGGACGGCATAATCGAGCGCCTTTATGGTGGTCTGTATCGCACTTAAAGAGAGACCATGCTGAGATACTAGATTTTTATCGACTTCAATACGAAGTTCCTCCGATTTCGTCCCTGCAAGTGTTGCTGAACTGACCCCTTCAATCTTACTTAATTGAGGGATAACCTCACTGGTCAGCACCTGCTCCAATGCGTCTGAATCATCGGTAGTCGAGAAAATCGCCGCTGTATAAATAGGTGCGGCACCTATAGACAGCCGCTGAACATTAATATTAGCATTAGCGGGCGGTTGAAGCTTGGCAATAGCACCTTCCACATCCGTGGTCAATTGTGCCATATCTGACCCAAAGGGAAATTGGATGAAGATGCTTGCCGAATTCTCCGCCGTTGTGCTCGTTAAAGTGTCATAGTCCTTCAAATTCATAAGGCTTTGCTCAATCGGCAATGTTAATTCTGATTCAATTTCTTCGGTAGATGCACCCGGATAAACAGCTTGTACAAATACGGCCGGAAATTCAAGATCTGGAAATGTCTGCTGCTGGATTTGAGTCGCTGAGAATAATCCATACCCCAGAACCATGAGACATAATATGACGACGGCTACCCCATTCTTCAAGCTTAATTTACTTAATCCACTCATCCTTGTAATCTCCTCTCTATCGAGCATGTGCATTATTCAAGGTTAGTTTACAGGATCAATTTGAACTCAGTATGAACAAGAGGGAATTTATATGACGATTGTATGGCGATTAGTTAGAAGATTTATTACACATTTTGTTTCAATGGGAGCTTCACTGTCATATCTGTCCCATTCCCGATCTTACTACTAACTTCTATCGTGCCGGAATGAATGTCGATAATACGTTTGACTATGGACAGACCGAGTCCACTACCGTGAATTCCACGATCTCTGGATTTGTCGACTTTATAGAAGGGTTCGAAGATCGCGTCTAATTCTTCCTCAGCAATTCCAATACCATTATCAGATACCTTCAGAACAGCAAAGCCTCTTCTCACTTGCAATTCAATGCGGATTCCGACATGCTCAGGAGAGAATTTAATGCTATTACTAAGTAAATTCAACCATACTTGACTTAATTGATCTTCATCCGCCTCAATGACCGTCTCCTCTAAGTCAACATCTAGTACGAGTTGCTTGGAAGTCCATAATGGCTCACACGCAATGATTACACTTCTAATTTGTTCATCCAGACGGAATGGTTTCGGAATAAACGGATGATGCTCATATTGAAGGGACGATAGCTGC
Source organism: Paenibacillaceae bacterium (assembly GCA_040880185.1). Taxonomy (GTDB): domain Bacteria; phylum Bacillota; class Bacilli; order Paenibacillales; family UBA4045; genus UBA4045. Next base: position 5,992 of record JBBDIY010000046.1, on the reverse strand, counting down.
AGCAGGCTCTCACTTAACCTTGATAAACGCTCACTTTCTTGTTCTATGATGCTGAGATAATGCTGACGACTCGATTCGTCCATCGTCTTATTCTTCAGCGCCTTCGAAAACCCAGATATCGACGTTAAAGGCGACTGAATTTCATGAGATACATTAGCTACAAAATCCTGCCGCATCTTGTCTAACATCCCAAGCTCTCTGGCCATATGATTAATACTGTTGGTCAATATGCCTATCTCATCCTTACGTTTGGTTATCAAGCGTACAGAGAAATCACCCTGTGCGATCCTCTTGGTTGCTACAGTGAAGTCATGCATAGGCTTTACGAGATAGCGAGCAGCGCCAAGAATGATCAAACTGCCAAATCCAAGAACAATCAAAGCACCGTAAAGAGAAAATTTCGAAATTCATCCATGATGGGCATATGCTCTGGGGAGAGGAACATAGCGTGTGGAGTACCATCTATACGGAGTGGCATCCCAATAATAAGTCGATCATTAAAGTCTTTACCACGTTTATATCCCTCTCCCCTGAAGACACCACCCTTTAAAACTCGTGAGATATCCCCCTGCTCAATATGTTGCTCATTATCACTTCGGCCACTATCGAATACCTGATCTTCCTCGTTGTAAACCCTGATTCGATAAGTCGAGATCGTGGATACCCCATCAATGAACAATTCAAAGTTATCGGGTGATGTTTGCTCATAGGTTTGAATAATGCTCTTACCATGTAGGATCAGGTCCTCTATTGCAAGATTCTCTACGCGGTTACTATACAGTAAAGACGAAACAAAAAAAGCCATAATCAAACTTAATAACACGGCTCCTATGAATATCATTATGACACGGACATAGAGCGATTTAATCATGGTTTTCCACCTCTAACCGATATCCGAGTCCTCGTAACGTCACAATCTTGAATACCGAAATATAAGCTTCGAAACGCTCTCGAAGGCGCTTAATATGTACATCAACCGTCCGTTCATCCCCTTCATAATCATAACCCCAAATACGTTGAATCAAACTATCTCTGGTGAACAATTGTCCGGGATGGCTTGCCAATTCATACAGTAACTCGAATTCTTTACGTGGGAGTGTAAGTTCCTTATCCGTTAAGGTGAGATAGATTTTATAACTGCTTTTGTCCAATTTAAGATCACCGATTTGCACAATCTGCGACACAGAAATCCGATATCGTTTGATCAAGGCTTTAACCCGCATAACCAGTTCGACTGGATCAAACGGCTTTGTCATATAGTCATCTGTGCCAAGCTGAAATCCCTTTATTATGTGAGACGATTGTCCCTTAGCAGTAATCATTAAGATCGGCATGTCTCCCAATTCCCGAATTCTGCGGCATAGCTCCCAACCATCCATTCGCGGCATCATAATATCTAGAACGACAAGATCAACGGGATGATCGACGATATAGTCGTAGGCATCCTCACCGTTCGCTTTCTCCACAACTTCAAATCCTTCATCAGACAAATAATCGAGTAGGAGGGAGCGATTAACTCCCGACCTCTCACACCACCGTACGTACCGTTCGGTATACGGCGGTTCATGAAATATTCCGTAAGTGGTTGTATCTATCCGTTAAGCTCTTAAATCCATTAGATTTCCAGTATTGGTTATCCAAAGATCGACTGAGAATAGGACTACCAGCAATTCGCCAATACCCTTTACGGGTATTACCCCATTCAGAGGCTTTATCTTTAGGTATTCCTAGAGATACAAGCCTTTTTACTTTGGTCTTTGGTTTCTTCCATTGTTTCCAGAGGCACATTCGAAGTCGCCTCCGTATCCACGAGTCTAGTTCTTGAAAGACACTAGGCGTGTCGGCTAGTACATAGTAGCCTCCCCACCCTGTGAGGTATTGATTAAGTTCTCTAATTCTCTGTTCCATGGATAGCGGCTTCTTCCGAGACGTAATCTCCCGAATTCTACTTTTCACTCTCTTCATGGATTGAGGAGATATTCGGACTTTAGGGTCTTTGTTCCATGTAAAGCTAAATCCAAGAAACTTTCGTTTCCACGGACGGTCTACCGCACTCTTATCTTGGTTGACCTTTAGCTTTAGCCTGTTTTCAATGAAAGCTGTAATGGATTCCTTTACGCGTTCTCCAGCCTTACGTGTCTTCACGTAAATGTTACAGTCATCCGCATACCTCACAAAGCGATGTCCACGTTCTTCCAGTTCTTTATCTAGTTCGTCTAAGACGATATTAGATAATAACGGACTAAGCGGACCTCCTTGCATGGTTCCTTCTTTCGTATCCATTACCACTCCATTGATCATGACACCAGATTGTAGGTATTTACGGATGAGCTTTAAGATCATTTTATCTTCCACTTTCTCCGCTAGTTTCGCCATCAACCTGTCATGGTTCACCCGATCGAAGAATTTCTCCAGATCAAGATCGACTACCCATCGATACCCTTCTTTCATATACTGTTTCGCTTCTCGAACAGCATCATGCCCCCGCCTGTTTGGACGGAAGCCATAGCTATGTTCAGAAAATTGTGGATCAAACACTGGATTTAACACTTGAGCAATCGCTTGTTGGATGAATCGGTCTGTTACGGTAGGTATGCCTAATAACCTGACACCTTTGCCATCGGGTTTCGGGATTTCGACCCTTCGGACTGGGCTAGGTTCATAGTTTCCTTCTTCTATCGCTTGTCGAAGCTGGTGCCAATTTTGTAGGATGTGTTCTCGTAAGGCTTTTACGGACATGCCATCTACTCCATGACTTCCTTTATTTGCTTCAACACGTTTTAATGCCGATAGCAGGTTTTCCCGTGACAGTAATTGCTGAATCACCCTCATACAACTCCTTACGTGAATTGTTTTCCCTCTTTGTGCCATGGATGAACTATGCCCTCTCTAAGTCCCCTGCGGATTCACCGCTTCCTCCTTGGAGCAAGTCCTTTCGGATTGTCTGCTTTTAGTGCTCACCCTTGAACGTCCAGATATTCAATTCCTATTTCATGTTCAGCCCTTCCGCAATTTGATGCATCAACTGCGTACTATGGCTTCTGCTGACTTCTGTACGTTCAGCTTACTTTCACAAGTAAGGTTACGGAGGAAGCTCCGCGTTCCGTACAGATCTCCCCAGGTAAGAACGTTATCTTTCCCTCCACCTATTCGCCTCATTTACTTCCATTCGCCTTTGGCAGTAAGGACTTCGACTTGATTGGCAGTCTCATCCAACGAATGTTAGCCTATATGAGGTTCGTGTACCTCGAACCGGAGGTTTGCCGCCGACTTCCTTCAGATTCCACCTCGCGGTGGACACCCTTGTCTTAAGCTAATGACTACTACTGCCTTCGTCACTCGGGACTCTCACCCTATAGATAACGCCCATGCTGGGCGACACCAAACGAAGAAGCTCACGAATGTGAGCTTCATCATCAACAACTAGAATGAGAGCCATTAGAACCACCCTTTCCAATGTATAGACAATAAGCCTTGAGAGATTAAGTAGAGAATACTATAATAAACCGTATTACCTATGATCGTCGCCAATAAGAAATTGTTAAAGCGAACTGAGCTACCCCCAGCAGCAATATTGACTAAACTTGAAGGCATGAACGGCAGAAGTCTCCCAAGAATAACATACCAGAAGCCATGAGCTTCAATTCGCAGCTTAATCTTCTCACTTACATACTTATGGAATAACGCCTGAAACCCATAGCGGGTAATCATGAATGCGATGATAGCACCGATAATACTAATGAACCAGCTCCAGATGTATCCTTCATTAAGCCCGAATATAGACACATTCATGGAGATCAATAATAGGAGTGGGAGGACCGGAAATGTATTCTGAATAATCATCAGCACGAGTGTAATTAACAGGAGCATCGCTATATTACCGCGAGACACTTCCTTCAGAGCTTCGGGGTCACCCGATATAAGAATGGAGAATGTATCGGTTTTGAAGCTAAGTAATAATACAATCAATGTTAGGGCGATCCATATGAGCTTCGTACGTGTTTTCGTGCTCATCACCTACTTCTGATATAAGTATCGCTTTATTTTACCATGGTATTATGAATATAATATGAATACTTAAATAAATAACTTGAAGGGGACAATCATGTATTTTCACTCAGGAAACTTCTTCATCTTCTTCATCGCTCTGATTATTCCCTTTCTACTATTAAGGAAAAGACGAGCACTCATTCTGGCCATCGCTAATGCAGTATTCTACGCTGTCGCCGGTATTGGTCCTTTATTCCAATTCTTCCTTATGACATTAATAACATTCGCAATTGTTCATGTTATGCAGCGTCCAAAGTTACGATGGTTGTTCTACCTAGGTATTATCTTGAACCTGTTTAACTTAGCTTTCTTCAAATATTTCTTGCTAGCTATTTCGACCCTAGAATCCATGACTGGTGTCCAATTTCTACATCTGGAATCCTATGCGAGCACAATCATCCTTCCGTTAGGTATCTCCTTCTATACATTCGAGTTTATATCTTACCTGATAGATGTAAGAAGAGGTCACACCAAGCCGACTAAATCATTAATATCCTTCTGGGTATTCGTATCGATGTTCCCTCATCTCATAGCTGGACCGATCATGCGTGGTGACGAGTTGATCCCGCAGCTAGAACAGCTCAAAGAGAAGCGCATTGGGTGGCAGGAAATAAAATATGGTGTCTATCTGTTCATGATTGGATTGTGTAAGAAGCTGCTGCTTGCTGATCCACTAGCTCAGATCGCTGACCGTCTGTTCGCTCATCCAGAATCCCTTAGCGCGGTCGATTCGTGGATAGCGGCTTATACATTCTGTTTTCAAATTTACTTCGATTTTTCCGCTTACAGCGACATGGCTTTAGGGTTAGGCTACATACTGGGTGTGAAATTAATGATCAATTTCAATACCCCCTACCTTAGCAACAATCCGACCGAATTCTGGCGAAGATGGCATATCACCCTGTCGAGGTGGATTAAAGATTATATATACATTGGTCTAGGGGGTAATCGTAGAGGGGTAGTAAGAGCGTATATTAACTTGTTCGCTGCGATGGTACTATCCGGATTATGGCATGGTGCCATGTGGACATTCGTGCTCTGGGGTGCCATTCATGGAGCAGCACTTATGCTTCACAAGCTGAGTCTAGGATTGAATCGTTGGCCATCGATTGCTTCCATTCGTAAATCTTGGATATACCGCGTCGTCACGGTCATTATCTTCTTCCAATGGATTACCTGGACCTGGGTGTTCTTCCGTGTCACTAATATCCAGCAAGCATTCGCCATGTCACGGCGAATGCTTCATGTGAATATCGGTGCTCTACTGCAGCATCCGAGTACAATCTGGATTGCACTGCTTCTATTATTGCATCTTGTTGAGTATTTGCTACGGCACAATGAATCAGCTATCAATCGATGGTGGCACGATGTGCCTTTTCCATTACGCGGAGCTTCCTATGCATGCCTAACTTTCGTTCTCATCTACTTTATGCAAGGTGAAACATATAACTTTATATATTTTCAGTTTTAGAGCTACTTGTCGAGATGGAACGGAACGGTCGCTATTACGATATCTTTACGAGCGAATAGATAAGCTCTGATTAATAGACTCGTCTGATTGTGTAATAGATTCTGCCACCAATGCTTCGTAATGAACTGGGGAATGAGCACGGTAATGTGGTCCGTCTCTGCCGTCTTCCACTCCACCGTATCTATAAAACGGATGAGCGGTCTCATAATACTACGGTAACCCGATTTCAATACAATTAAGCGGATACCTGGATTCCATTCCTCCCACTTCTCCTCCATCTTCTGAATTTCCTCATCATCAAACCCCACATACACAGCAATGGCATTGTCAGTTAAAGACTTCGCAAAACTGATTGTATTCAGTACAACGCGAGTTATCCCGGCAACAGGAATCACAATCGTACTCCCTCTCGTAATCTATGCTTGACCCACAACGCTACCAATTTAAGGAAGTCACAAAAGGAATTTATAG
>JBBDIY010000045.1:0-22776 GCA_040880185.1 Paenibacillaceae bacterium | reverse complement strand
GTTGCTCTGGGAGCTCTTTTTTTGCGTGACTTTCGATAATTCTCTATTCATTATGCGAATATTCGCATAAGGTATTGAAACCTCTTTCAGGGCATTAAAGTACACCGTCGGTTTGACGAATTTTCACGCAAAGAAACGGGAGTCCATCACCCAAGAGATTTTCGCAAGAATGATCATGTACAATTTTGCTGAAATGATGACCTCGCACGTCGTCATTTCCCAAATGGATAAACGGCACCCCTACCAAGTCAACTTCACGGTTGCCGTTCATGTTTGTAGACATTTCCTGCGCTCACGAGGCGATGGACCCCCGCCCGATGTTGAAGCGCTGATTCGCAAAAACATTTTGCCGATTCGACCGATTCGCCCAGGGCAGAAGAATACGCGCAAAATCCGCTATAAATCAGCTGTTAGCTTCGTCTACAGAGTAGCATAATTCGTTTCACATGAACATTTTTTAAGCGGATATTCCATCCGCTTTGTTTACTATACGCTTTTTTCCTTGCTTGCATCAAAAAACAAACGACACAGGTTTTTTCCCATGTCGTTTCGGATTCCATTTTGATTTTCGGTCTTGTCTTTGAGCTTAACTTTATGACATTGATCACCAGGTTCCTTTATTTTTATTTAAAATTGACATCAAAATTACAAATCAGCTAGTTTACATTTCATGTAAGATAATTATAATTAGATAGAAGCAAAAACTTCGTATAGCGATATGAAGCAGTTTTATCGACCATGGTCATCATTATCTTCTGGGAGGTTTCCATTCAACATGGTAATTAGAATTGGTATAGTCGGGTATGGGAACCTTGGAAAAGGCGTACGAAAGTCCATAGCTCAAAATCCTGATCTCGAATTAGTTGCCGTATTCTCAAGAAGGCAACCCAATCAATTTGCTAGAGAAGAAGGGATCTTATTCCAACATATCTCTACAGTTGAGCAATATTCAGGGAAAATCGATGTAATGATCTTGTGCGGTGGTTCGGCAACAGATTTGCCTGAACAAACTAACGGATTACACCTTCTGGGGCAAAGGGGTAAGTCAAGGACATTCAGATGCAATTAGACGAGTTCCTGGTGTGAAATCTGGTGTGCAATATACGATACCTGTTCAAGAAGTAATCGAGCGCATACGTTCAGGCGAAACTCCTGAGCTGTCCACTAGTGAGAAACATCTACGTCACTGTTATGTGGTAGCTGAAGATGGAGCTAATGAGGAACAAATTCGGAATACGATTGTAACGATGCCGAATTATTTTGCTGATTATCACACAACGGTTACATTTATTACAGAAGCTGAGCTTCAAGCTGATCATAGTGAGATCCCTCACGGTGGCTTTGTAATCAGAAGTGGTATAACCGGTAATCATACAAGGCAAATTATCGAGTTTGGACTAAAGCTTGAGAGTAATCCGGAATTTACAGCAAGCGTCTTGGTCGCATATGCAAGAGCGGTATTCCGTTTAAATCGCGAAGGCCAAACAGGAGCGAAGACCGTATTTGATATTCCATTCTCATACTTATCTCCGAAATCTCCAGAGCAGCTTCGACGCGAACTATTATAGATTATTAAACTTAAAGGAGATCTATCCATTGAAAACTTTAGAGATCAACGAGACAAGCATTGAATCAGCTAAGCAATATGTACAATCTGTATTTAATAAAGTAATTAAGCGTGACCCTGACGAGGTAGTGTTCCATCAAGCTGTTAAAGAAATTGTGGATTCACTTGCACCCGTACTTGCCAAACATCCAAAATATATGAAACGTGGTATTCTAGAGCGAATTATTGAGCCGGAGCGTATGATTGCATTTCGTGTGTCTTGGGTAGATGACAACGGTAATGTTCAAGTTAATCGTGGTTACCGTGTACAATTTAACAGTGCACTCGGTCCATACAAAGGCGGACTTCGTTTCCACCCATCCGTTAATATCAGTATTATAAAATTTCTAGGATTTGAACAGATTTTCAAAAACTCTCTGACTGGTCAACCGATTGGTGGGGGTAAGGGTGGTTCTGACTTCGACCCGAAAGGCAAATCAGATCTTGAGATCATGCGATTTACTCAGAGCTTTATGACCGAATTGTTCAAGTATATCGGACCTGATGTTGACGTTCCTGCTGGCGATATTGGAGTAGGCGCGAGGGAAATAGGCTATATGTTCGGACAATACAAACGGCTTCGTGGTAATGAAGCTGGTGTCTTAACTGGCAAAGGTATTAATTATGGTGGAAGTCTTGCTAGAACGGAAGCAACAGGCTATGGCTGTGTGTATTTCGTCAATGAGATGTTGAAGGACAAAGGATTAAGCTTTAAGGATAGCACCGTCATTGTCTCAGGTTCAGGCAACGTCTCGATTTATGCGATTGAGAAGGCTCAACAATTCGGAGCTAAAGTGTTAGCTTGTAGTGATTCAAACGGTTATATATATGACCCGAACGGTATTAGCTTACAAACGGTTAAACGATTGAAGGAAGTAGAACGCAGTCGAATTTCTGAATATGTCAAGGAACATCCGAACGCGATATACACAGAGGGCTGTGACGGAATATGGTCCATTCCATGCGATATAGCTTTACCTTGCGCGACACAGAATGAGATCGATGAGACTTCAGCCAAGCTACTTGTAGCGAACGGAGTGAAAGCGATTGGAGAAGGTGCTAATATGCCTTCATCCCTTGAAGCTATTGATGTATTCCTTGCCAATAAAGTATTGTTCGGTCCAGCCAAGGCGGCCAATGCGGGTGGAGTTGCCGTGTCAGCGCTTGAGATGTCCCAGAACAGCATGAGATTATCATGGTCTTTTGAACAGGTGGATACGAAGCTACATGAAATTATGAGAAATATTTATGAACAAAGTGTATTCGCGGCAGAAGAATATGGATGTTCCGGTAATTTGGTTGTTGGAGCCAATATCGCTGGATTTATCAGGGTTGCGGATGCAATGATTGCTCAAGGTGTTGTCTAATAAGCTTGACAATGAATGCACTTCCTCAACTTAGAGGGAGTGCATTCATTATTTAAGTATGGATAATTTATAGTATTATTCGTCTATATTAAGAACGTTCACAAAATCTTTACATTACTCAGTAATGATGTGCTAATATTAAATACGTTGGATATTCGACACTATTCTTATAAAGGAGTTTTCCTAGTGGTATTTAAGAAAAAGGATTTTTACTTCGTAACGTTGGAGAGTATTGCAGATAACCTATTAAAAACATCCGAGCGCTTTATTATAGGTATCCAGCAGCACGGGAATAACGCCGCATTTGCTAAGGAAATGAAAGATTTCGAACATATTGGGGATGAATACACCCACGCCATCTATACGGCACTGAACAAGACATTCATCACACCGATTGATCGCGAGGATATTGTTGCCCTTGCTTCGTCCTTAGACGATGTGTTGGATGGGATAGAAGCCTGTGCATCTAGATTTGAGATGTATGATGTTACCGATTATGATGCACCTATTAATCAATTCGCCGAAATCATACATAAATCTGTTCTGGAAATTCAGCAAGCGATCCGTCTGCTGTCCACGAAGAAGCTTTTACCAATCCGTATACACACAATTAAGATCAATGAGCTTGAGAATCAAGCAGACGATCTGCTTCGTAGTTGCATTAAAGATCTTTTCCACAATATCAAAGATCCAATTGAACTCATCAAGCGAAAAGATATTTATGAAATGCTTGAGTTAGCAACAGACGCTTGTGAAGACGTGGCAAATACAATGGAATCCATCATAATGAGGAATTCTTAAAGAGGGGCAAACATGGACAGCGTACTTATTATTACGATAATTATCGTATTCTTAGGTCTTTCTTTTGATTTCATTAATGGTTTCCATGATACTGCTAATGCAATAGCCACATCGGTGTCTACACGTGCATTATCACCAAGAAGAGCCATTATTCTAGCATCTACACTGAACTTTATAGGAGCTTTAACCTTCACAGGGGTTGCGAAGGCCATTGGTGGACAGGTTGCTGACCCAGCTACACTCGAACATGGACTTCAGGTTGTTATTGCCGCACTTCTAGCTGCGATCACCTGGAATTTAATTACTTGGTGGGGAGGGATTCCATCTTCCTCATCACACGCGTTAATTGGTTCATTGGCTGGTGCCGTAGTGGCCTCAGCTGGATTCGCAGCTATTAATGCCTCTGGATTTACTAGGATTCTGTATGGACTACTATTCTCTCCACTTATTGCCTTTGTAGTCGGCTTTATACTTATGATGATCTTTAAGAAAGTATTCGCCAAAGCGAATCCACACCAGTTTAACAAGCGGTTTCGCAAGACACAAATCATAACTACCGCATTCCAAGCGTTCACGCATGGTACGAATGATGCCCAGAAGGCTATGGGAATTATCACATTCGCTCTGGTTGCCGGTAATTTCCAAAGTGATTTGGAGGTTCCACTGTGGGTGAAAATCTCTGCTGCAACCGCCATGGCTCTCGGTACTTCAGTTGGTGGGTGGAAAATTATTAAGACAATGGGTACGAAGATATTCAAGATTGAACCGGTCAATGGAATAGCCTCTGACTTAACCTCTGCGGCGGTCATATTAACGGCTACTCTTAACCATTTGCCGGTAAGTACAACGCATGCGATCACATCCTCTATTCTGGGTGTTGGTTCTGCTAAGAAATTCTCGGCTGTCAAATGGGGTCTTGCTGGACGTATTATAGTAACTTGGATTATTACCATTCCAATTACAGCGTTGATTGCTGGAGTATACTACAAATTGATTGAAATCATCTTTCTTTAATAAAACCATAGTTGCATTCGCTCGTAGACGTTAAACCATGGATAGCCATGGATTTAACGTTTTTTTTGTGCATTCAAACACATCTTTTGTTTATACATGGGAATGTTAGTGAATGAGGGGGTACGGAGATGCAGGGAAAACAAGTAAAAAACGTATCGTTCTGTTTTTTCTAGATGGTATGGTTGATAAACAGTCGGTGGACAATGTGGTCTCTTCTCTGCTCGACCGAACCCCACCACATCGTGTCACAATCCAGATGCTGAAGGAATGTGTACTTCATGTTGGAGAAATTAATTTAGTCCAATCGGTGGAGCAAGCAATGGACCAGGTTTTGTCGGGTGGATTGCTTGTATTGCTAGACGGATTTGACGCGATTATGTATATAAGCGAAGTAGCAGATGACGCACTGGTACAATTGATTACGAGCCGATATTTTTCATTTTGACTGGGAGGTTGAGGCGGTCCATATAGGCACATCTACCATCCATTCGAATGGATCTTGAATGATTCCTTTCTGTATACCTGTTAACGTATCATAAAGCTTTCTTGATACTTCACCTGTCTGACCATCTTGGATCACAAGTTTCTCATCAAGCCAGTTTAATTCACCGATGGGGGAGATGACAGCAGCCGTTCCTGTTCCGAACGCTTCTTCTAATGTACCGTCACGACCTGCTTGATATAATTCCTGGATAGATATCGCTCTTTCTTCAACCGGGATGTTCCAATGCTGTAACAATTGGATGATGGAGTTCCGAGTTACACCATTCAAGATACTGCCATTCAGAGCAGGCGTATGAACCGTTCCATTGATTTTGAAAAATACATTCATACTGCCTACTTCTTCGATATATTGTCTATGAACACCATCTAGCCATAATACTTGTGAATATCCTTCGTATTTAGCTTTCTCTTGTGCTCTGAGACCTGCTGCATAATTTCCCGCCGTCTTCGCCTCGCCAACCCCTCCAACTACAGTACGTACATATTCAGATTCAACGAAGATCTTGACCGGATTCACACCCTCTGGGTAATAGGCGCCTACAGGGGACATAATGATGATGAATTGGTACTGAGTGGAAGGAGCTACGCCAAGTGCTGGTTGAGTAGCAATGATAAATGGACGGATATAAAGAGAAGTTCCATCAACGGAAGGAATCCAATCCTGATCAACGGCAATCAATTGCTTCAGTGCATCAAGAACAATCTGATTGTCAATTGGAGGAATGCACATCCGTTCGTTCGAGAGATTTAGTCTTCGAATATTCATGTCGGGTCTGAATAATTGTATTCGGTCATCCTGTGATTTGTAAGCTTTTAATCCTTCGAATATCGTTTGACCATAGTGGAAAACTTTAGCTGCAGGGTCTAATACAATCGGTTGATAAGGGATAATACGAGGCTGATGCCAGCCATTATTCTCCGTGTAATCAATGATGAACATATGGTCGGTATAATAGACCCCGAATCCAAGCTGATCCTGAGGTGGTTTTATCTTCAGATTCTTACTCTGTTCGATTGTAATTTCTAATGGTTGACTCATCGATGGGATCTCTCCTTCAATTTCTATATTCTTGATTGTATACTATCATCGAATCGCATATATTAATAATATCTATTACATGTATACTTCATACTCTTAAGGTATGTAAGATGTACTCGATAAGGATCGACTTACAATTATACTCCCTTGTTACCCGATAAGGATCGACTTACAATTATACTCCCTTGTTAGTCACGACAGTTTAATTTCCAGAGTTAGTCACGACAGTTTCATTTCCAGAAGGAGGATAAACGTATGGACATTCGACAATTAAAGTATTTTTTGACGATTGCCCAAGAAGGGCAGGTTACTCGTGCAGCCAAGCTACTCAATATGGAGCAACCACCACTCAGCCGCCAACTTAAGCAGATGGAAGATGAGTTAGGCGTGAAGCTGTTCGAACGCAATAGAATGCGCCTAAAGCTCACAGACGCAGGGAAGCTGTTAAGACAGAAGGCTGAATTGCTGCTTCTTCAATTTGAGGAAACGCTTAAAGAGGTTAGAGAAGTAGAAGAGGGAATAAGGGGTATGCTCTCGATTGGGTCTGTCGTATCTTGTATCTCTTTACTACCTAAGCAAATCGAACGATTTAGGCAGCAGTTCCCACAGGTTACTTTCAAAATTTCTGAAGGTGACCATTCCTACTTGGGGGAACAATTAGAGAAGAGGGCTCTTGAACTCATCGTAGCCAGATTGCCATTTGAAGCTGAAACGTATCCGCATCAATATGCTATTCTTCCATTACCTTCAGACCCGTACGTGGTCGTGATTCCAAGCTCATGGTCGCAGCATTTCCGAGACGAATCTATCTATATGAAGGATTTAGCCAACTTTCCCTTGTTAACGCTTAAGACAGATCGAACAACGAAGATGCATAAGCAGGTTGTGAACGAATGTCGGCGTCATGGATTTGAGCCTAACATCATCTGTGAATGCTCTAGCGTAGCCATCATTATGTCGTTGGTTGCAGGTGGGATTGGCGCTGTTGTGTTCCCGATGTCAATTATGTCCTCTTTTCCTTCCAATGTCATGAAGATGCTGCGGATCAAGGATGCAGACTTTCAGTCGGAGGTAGGGATTGTGTGGCTGAAGGATCGATATTTATCTAAGAACGCTCAACATTTTATAGATAGTTTTCGAAATTAGCTGATCTATTGTACAATTGTAGTGCACAAGAATAGAAGATTAATGGAGTAAAGAGAGGTATATACATGAATAAACCATCCATCTATGGATTAACATTTGATCAATTGACAGGTTGGCTCATCGAACATGGACATAAGAAATTTCGAGCTTCCCAGGTTTGGGATTGGCTCTATAAGAAACGAGTAACGAGCTTTGCAGAGATGAAGGATGTTCATAGCACATGTATCGCATTATTAACCGAACATTATGTCATCCACACATTAAACGAGCATGTGAAGCAGGAATCGGCGGATGGAACGATTAAGTTTCTATTCAAGTTAAATGACGGAAACCTGATTGAAACCGTATTAATGAGACAAAAGTATGGATTATCGGTTTGTGTTACCACACAAGTCGGCTGTAATCTTGGCTGCAGCTTCTGTGCAAGTGGATTATTAACCAAAAGCCGAGATTTATCGACAGGTGAGATCGTTGAGCAGATCATGAATGTGCAGCATCATCTGGATCTAGATGAGAAGGACGAAAAGGTTAGCCATGTTGTGGTGATGGGGATTGGTGAGCCCTTTGACAACTTTGTTAATCTCATTAACTTTCTTCGGGTCATTAAGGATCAGAAGGGATTAGACATAGGTGCTAGACATATTACCGTCTCAACTAGCGGCTTGGATGACAAAATTATGGAGTTTGCCGATCTCAATATGCAAGTAAACTTAGCTGTATCCTTACATGCACCGAATAACGAGCTGCGATCACGAATTATGAAAATTAATCGAGCTATTCCAATTGAAAGATTAATGAAAGCAATTGATTATTATCTAGAGAAAACAAATCGAAAAATTACGCTAGCCTACATTTTGCTTAAGGATGTTAATGATCGTAAGGAGCATGCCTTGCAATTAGCTGATCTCATAGCAGATAAACGACATTTGACCAAAGTAAATCTGATTCCATACAATTCTGTGGATGAGCTTAGTCAATATCAACGAAGCGATCAGACTTCCGTATTGGCATTCTATGATACATTGAAGAAGCAAGATATTAATTGTACGGTACGGTTGGAACATGGAACGGATATTGATGCTGCTTGTGGTCAACTCAGAAGTAAACAGATTAAAGAGGATTTATTCGTATAATTACTATTATCTGAAGGAGAAGAACAAACTATGTGCCGTAATATCAAGACACTATTTAACTTTGAGCCTCCAGCTACTGAAATTGAGACCTTGGCGGCCTCACTCCAATTCGTCAGGAAGATATCTGGATTCAATGAGCCTTCTAAGGTCAATGAAGAAGCATTCAATCGCGCGATCAAGGATGTGGAGCTTGCCGCTCGTACCTTGTTGGACTCACTCGTAACGAATGCTGAGCCTCGCAATCGCGAGGTAGAAATTGCACGTGCTCGCGCTAATGCTGCTAAAAGGTTCGGTGTAAGAGAAGACTAGGAGATAGCAGATTTCGCTCTAATGAAATAGATCATAATTGTGCACACTACAGGGAACATTGAGCGAGAGGATACAACCAATGAATCGTCTCACATTATTAGGTATAGTAATATTAAGCTTCGTTGCTTTCGTATTGATGTCCGTCTTCTACGAAAGTCGAGTCATCATTCAGATCGATGAGTGGTTGATCCAACATATCCAGCGAATGGAATCCACCATATTAACGAATTGTATGAAGTTTTTCTCCTTTATCGGATCAGGGTGGGTCGTGGGCATATTAGCAATTGGCGTCATTATATTGTTAATATTACTCAAGCATTATCTAGAAATTATCATTCTCGTTGTAACAGTTTGCGGGTCAGTTCTTCTAAATATGTATCTTAAGCTGCTGTTCGAGCGAGCGAGACCGACGATTCATCCGATCATCATTGAAACAGGTTATAGTTTTCCAAGCGGTCATTCGATGAATGCCTTTACTTTTTATGGAATCGTGACTCTACTGATGTGGAGACATCTTCCTAGTCATGTTGGTCGAATTTTATTGTTCGTTTTTAGTTTGTTCATGATATTAACAATCGGAATGAGCAGGATATATCTTGGTGTTCATTACCCTAGTGACGTAATCGGTGCTTATTTGGCAAGCTGCACTTGGTTAATTGTTGTGATATTTGTTGCACCACTGAAAAAGAGTTTAAATTGAAAAGAATCGTTCCTGAGCACAAAACTGTTTCTCTAGACCCACATGGTTTTGATCTTGTATGATCATTTAGAGACGAAAAAGTGGAATTCGGAGGAATAAAAGTGGATTTAAGTGAAAAGATGAAGTTAGGAGAGAAAGGTGTATGGTTTAGCATCTTCTCCTATATATTATTATCCATCATTAAGGTTACAGCAGGTTACTTTTATCATTCAGAAGCGCTTTACGCTGATGGATTGAACAATACTACGGATATCATTGCATCGATTGCCGTACTTATTGGTCTTAGGATTTCCCGGAGACCTCCTGATCAGAATCACCGTTATGGCCATTATCGCGCCGAGACCGTCGCCGCATTGGTAGCTTCTTTTATAATGATGACTGTCGGTTTATTCGTTCTGTATCGAGCTGTACAAACTTATCTCGCAGGATCCATTGTAAAACCGGATTTACTGAGTGCCATTGTAGCTATTCTTAGTGCTGGCGTTATGTTGTTGGTGTATGTATATAACTTGAGATTAGCAAAGAAAATCAATAGCAGTGCCATTCAAGCCGTTGCCTTAGATAATCGTTCAGATGCTTTAGTCAGTATTGGAGCTTTTGTAGGAATTGTTGGGGCGTATCTAGGTTGGCCTTGGCTTGATCCTATTGCTGCTTTTGGAGTCGGTGTGATCATTTGCAAAACTTCTGTTGAGATATTCCGTGATGCTTCGCATGCTCTAACAGACGGATTTGATGAGAATGTACTGAAGGTATATAGGAAGACCATAGAAACCGTATCTGGTGTTAAGAAGGTTCAGGACCTTAAAGCTAGGATTCACGGTAATAATGTACTTCTAGACGTTACTATCCTAGTTGATGCCGAGCTTAATGTGGTACAAAGCCACAATATCAGTGATAAAATCGAAGAACGTATGAATCTCGATCATCAAGTCGAACATGTTCATATTCATGTCGAACCTTCTGAGAAGAAGGAAAGGGCAGGCAGTAATTAACTTTGATGTTAAATATGATTTAGTGGGGTTGTTGCATATGAACGTCAGAATAGAAAAGGATACGATGGGTGAAATCAAGGTGCCTGCTGATAAACTGTGGGGCGCACAAACACAGCGTAGCTTGGAAAACTTCCGAATAGGCCATGAAACGATGCCCATTGAATTGATCCATGCCTTGGTCATTCTGAAGAAAGCCGCAGCAACTGTAAATTATCAGCTAAGCAAGCTTTCTGCGGAGAAGCAAACAGCGATTGTAACGGCTGCTGATGAGATATTGCAAGGTGAGTACGATACTCATTTCCCCCTTGTTGTCTGGCAGACTGGTAGCGGCACGCAATCGAATATGAACGTCAATGAAGTAATAGCTCATCTCGCAAACCGGTATTTGTCCGAGGTTGGGTCGACGACCAAGGTTCATCCGAATGATGATGTTAATATGTCGCAAAGCTCCAATGATACTTTTCCTACTGCCATGCATCTGGCTGCAATTATAGCTATTGAAAATCAACTTCTACCCGCCATGACCCTATTGATGGACTCCATGGAAATTAAAATCAACCAATTTCACTCCATTATTAAAATCGGTAGAACCCATTTGCAGGATGCAACACCACTAACATTAGGTCAGGAAATCAGTGGCTGGCGTCGGATGCTAGAGAAAACCTACGATATGATTACAATATGTATGAATTACTTAAGAGAGCTTGCCATCGGTGGAACCGCTGTAGGAACGGGATTGAATGCTCATCCTCAATTTGGCATGCTTGTCGCCGAACAGCTTACTGCATTATTAGGAACGTCATTCACCTCAGCAGTTAATAAATTTCATGCATTAACGAGTCATGATGAACTTGTTCATGTCCATGGTGCTATGAAGGCATTAGCTGCTGACTTTATGAAGATTGCCAATGATGTGCGTTGGCTAGCGAGTGGTCCTCGCAGTGGATTAGGAGAATTGCGTATTCCTGAGAATGAACCCGGAAGCTCTATAATGCCTGGGAAGGTCAATCCAACACAGAGTGAAGCAGTGACGATGGTCGTTTGTCAGGTAATGGGTAATGACGCCACAATTGGATTCGCAGCGAGCCAAGGCAATTTCGAGTTGAACGTATTTAAGCCTGTGATCATCTATAACTTCCTGCAATCCGTAAGGTTGTTGTCAGATGCTATCATTTCTTTTGATAAGAACTGCTTTGTTGGCTTGGAAGCGAATGAGGATATTATTCTTAAGAACGTTAATCAATCCTTAATGCTGGTGACGGCGCTAAATCCCCATATCGGCTATGAGAATGCGGCGAAAGTCGCAAAGCTTGCTTTCAAAGAGGGAATTACTTTACGCGAAGCAGTAGTCCAAACCGGTCTATTAAGTGAAGCGGATTTCGATCGAATTGTGCGTCCAGAGCAGATGATTTCCGCAACAGAATAACGATTCTCATCCAACCTTATAGAAAAAGTGAACCTGCGATTCCACTTAATATACCAACAACGACCACTGAAAGAGCAACAAACACAATGACTTTTCTCGAAAAGGAATGGTATACCATTGTAAGTGAAGGTAAGCTAATTGCAGGTAATGTTATTAATAAAGCTGCAGCTGGTCCATTCCCTAAACCTAATGCAAGGAATGAGGCAATAATCGGGATCTCTGCTGCAGTTGGAATGACGAATAGCATACCTAATAAGGAGAATATTAATATGGCTAGAACACCACTACTTATAGTAGTGGGAAACATCCATCCTTGTATGACACTAAGAACAAACACGGTAATAATATAAGCAGGTATGATTTGTATCGTTAATATACCTATACTTCTTATCCATCGAAAGAGGAAAGAACCTTCGTCACTATCGATGTGATTGTCTTCAGGTAATAGTACATCTGGTATTTGCTTTCGATCCACTCGATTTGCCAAGTAACTGACTCCAAATGTAAGAAGTAATCCAAATACCAGGCGAATTAATGTAAATTTCCAAGACAATACGAAGGTCATGAAGATGAGCGTGGCGGGATTTAGAACTGGATTACCAATCCAGAAAGCTAGGCTGGCTCCTACGGAAACATTTCTTCTTCTGAGGCTCGCGGCAATGGGAGCAGCACAGCATGAACACATCATGCCTGGTATGGATGCAACTCCTCCATTGCATTCAGCCTCCATGATCGTGTACCATTTACATATAAGAAGAAAGGATCGTGCCAACATCATGGAAACCTTCGAAAAAGTTAAATTGACGTCTTTATCAAGTAAAGGTGGTTGTGGATGCAAGATTGGTCCCGCAGATTTGATGCAAGTGCTTAAGAATCTTCCTACCACACTTCCTAATCGTGATTTGCTTGTTGGGTTGGATACGAGCGATGATGCTGGTGTCTACCGATTAACCGATGAATTAGCACTTGTTCAAACTGTAGATTTCTTCACTCCTATTGTTGATGATCCTTATGATTTCGGGCAAATTGCTGCTGCGAATGCCATTAGTGATATATATGCAATGGGTGGAAAACCATTAACGGTATTAAATATTGTGGCTTTTCCAATTATGACGCTGGACAAGCGAATTCTTTCCGAAATATTAAGAGGTGCCGCGGATAAAGTCCAAGAAGCCGGAGCGACACTAGTCGGCGGTCATTCGATTGATGACAAAGAACCCAAATTTGGACTTGCAGTAACTGGTCTTGTTCATCCCGATAAAGTTCTTACTAATGCGGGTGCGATGCCAGGAGACCGTTTGATTCTAACGAAACCCATTGGTGTGGGGATATTGACGACTTCGATCAAGAAGGATCAATTATCATTAGAAGAGACGAAGCATCTGACCCAAGTGATGACAACCTTAAACAAGTCGGCCGCAGAAGTAATGGAATCATATTCAGTTCATGCATGTACGGATGTGACGGGCTTCGGACTGATTGGACATGCTCTGGAGATGGCAAAGGGTAGCAAGGTAGGTGTCAAAATTCAACATTCAGCAGTACCGTTATTACCTAGAGTTAGAGAGCTGGCGGACAAGGGATTTGTTCCTGGTGGCACGAAGAATAATTTCATTCACGTTCAGAACGATGTAACCTTCCCAGATGAGATGGATCAGATTGACCGTTGGATTCTTTGCGATGCGGTTACATCAGGTGGACTTCTGATCTCAGTTTCCAGTGGACACGCTGAATCCTTGCTGAGTAACCTGAAGCAAGCAGGAGTAGACGCAAGTTTAATTGGTGAGATTACGATAGATACACCTGGTCATATCATTATTGATTAACACGATATTGGAGTTTCAACAGAAGTAGGATGAAGGGACACAAAATATGTTTCATGACATAACGTTGGATGAATTGTCGGATCTGCGACAGAAGAAAGAACTCATAACTATCGATGTAAGATCTCCATCTGAATTTGAAGATGCCACCATTCCAGGCAGCTTGAATATCCCTTTGTTCAATGATGATGAACGTGCAGAGGTCGGCACCTTATATACGCAAGTTAATGCTCAAGCCGCCAAGGATCGTGGTCTTGAGATTGTGTCAGCCAAGCTGCCTGCTTTCATCAAGCAGTTCTCACAAATACCTGGGGAGAAGGCGGTGTTCTGCTGGAGGGGTGGTATGCGCAGCAAAACTGTGGCAACCGTCCTGTCCCTAATGGGAATTCACGTCTATCGGTTAGAGGGAGGATTCCGTGCTCATCGCCAGGGTGTCATTAAAGCCCTTGATGAACTAGTCATAACACCTCGCGCTATTGTGCTTCATGGTAATACAGGGAGCGGCAAAACAGCAATCCTTCATATCCTAAAAGAGCAGGGTTACCCGGTATTGGATTTAGAAGCGTTAGCTGGACATCGGGGTTCCGCATTTGGTAACATCGGCCTCAAAGCTCATAATCAGAAAAAGTTCGATGCTTTACTTATGGATGAGCTGTCCAATTATCAACAATCACCGTATATACTTCTCGAAGCGGAGAGTAAACGGATCGGTAAGGTTGTACTTCCAGATCAACTCGTTCAGAAGAAAGAGGAGGGACACCAGATTTGGATAGAGCTACCTATTGAGGCCCGTGTTCAGAATATATTGACCGATTATTGTCCATGGGAACATCAAGAAGAATGTATGAAGTCATTTCTTCAAATCAAATCTCGCATTCATATACCCATTGCTGTTGAAATCGAGATGAGCTTGAAATCGGAAAAGTACGATCGAGCCATTGAATTACTGCTCATTTACTATTACGATCAGCGGTACGCACATTCATCACCAATCAATTCAGAGAATAGGTCAGTCGTTAAAGTGAATTCGGTCGAAGAAGCGGCAAATGAAATAGAACGGTTGATAATCGATTTACCACCTTGGAGTGACGGAGAAGAAGATTTTAAGTAATGAAATGGGGTGGGTTTTTGAATGTGATACCGTTAGGACCATTGATGTTGAATTTTGAATTAATCATTTTTATATTATCTTCATTCATTGGATACTTAGCATTGAAATTTCGTTTGAGTAGGGCGAGAGTGGACGGTAGGATCAGTGATAAATTTGTTACTGCACTTATCCTTGGCTTTATGATATGGAAATTTAGTTTGATCATATTTGATCCTCTTACAGTCATTCGTTATCCAATGTCTCTTCTTTATTTTAACGGCGGGGATAAGGGGTTATGGTTGGCCATTGCAATTTCGATCCTATTTCTATGGATGCGTTCTCGGAAAGAAGGCACCTCCGTATGGATCAATCTGGATATTATGAGTACCGGATTGATAGCGGGCAGCGGTACATATCATCTCATGCTCTTAACTTTGGATAGCACGAATAAACTTTTTCTTTCGCTATATATTTGCCTTGCGATCGGACTTCTTATATTTATGTATACCAATAAGAATGCAATCGGAAATCGAATTGTTATGAACCAAATTGTGATCTGGTTTAGCTTGGGTATGATTGGTCTCTTCTTTACGGAGAAGGAAAGAAGATATTTATTCTTTAGCTTTTCCATAGAACAGGTAATATTTATCTTATTATTTATTATCGCTATATTCGTTGGGAACGCATTGGAGAAGAAAAAAGGTGAGGGTGTATGATGCGAAAAAATTGGATAGCTATTATAGTTGTTCTAATTTTAGTTGTTGGGGGAATTTACCAATCTTTTAGAGATTATTCAGAAAAAAGCAAGCAACAGCGAACCATGGCGGAGACGAATATAGGAATAAAAAAAGGAAATCAAGCACCTGATTTTGAGCTGTCGAATTTGAATGAGAAGCCTCTAAAGCTTTCAGATTTCAGAGGTAAAAAAGTGATCTTGAACTTCTGGGCGACTTGGTGTCCTCCCTGCAGGGTTGAAATGCCGCAAATGAAGAAATTTTATAAAGATTATAATAAGGATGTAGTACTGCTGGCCATAAATTTAACAGAAACAGAGAAAAATCAAAATGATGTTCGAGCTTTTGTCGAAGATTCGGGACTCACTTTTCCAGTCGTGATGGATATAGAAGGTGACGTGTCCAATACATATAAAATTATTGCCTACCCGACCTCATATATCATTGATTCACAAGGTATCATTCAAGAGGTTTTTCAGGGTGCGATTAATTATGACATGATGAAAAAGGCAATTTCCAAAATTAATTGAAAACTAAACAGGTTTAAGCTTAAAGTTGTGGACGGTATAAGCAGTGGTTGACAAAAGGAAAAACATTGCCTATTATAATACCAATACCGGTATATGTATGATAAATGTCACAAGCAAAATTGTTCAAAGAAATATAGCTCCATGCATGTAAAACTGACTCTTCTTAGTGTACTAACAGGGAAAGGAATAACTTATGGAATTAGATTACGGTTGGATCTTCACCTTGTTTGCAATTGGCTTCCTTGGTTCCTTTATTTCCGGAATGGTTGGGATCGGCGGATCTATTATCAAATATCCGATGCTGCTTTATATTCCACCGGCTTTAGGATTTGTCGCGTTTACAGCACAAGAAGTTTCTGCAATCAGTGCTGTGCAAGTTTTCTTTGCAACATTGGCTGGAATGTTCGCTTATCGTAAAGGCGGTTTGATTAATAAAAAATTAGTCATTTACATGGGGATCCCCATTGTTGTGGGGAGCTTCATTGGTGGGTATGGATCACAGTTTCTTCCTGATTCGGCGATCAATTTAACTTACGCCATACTTGCACTGATTGCGGCCATCATGATGTTCTTCCCGAAGAAAGGGATAGATGATGGGAATTACTCGAATATTCGGTTCAATATTGTTATTGCTTCTATCTCAGCGGCAATCGTAGGTATTCTCTCAGGCATAGTCGGAGCTGCTGGTGCTTTTATCACACTCCCCATAATGCTGGTTATATTGAAGATTCCAACACGTGTAGCCATTGCTTCATCATTGGCAATTACATTCATCTCATCCATCGGATCATCAGTAGGTAAAGTAATGGGTGGGCATATGCTTCTTATTCCATCCATCCTTATGGTAATTGCAAGCATTATCGCTTCCCCGATTGGAGCTAAAGTTGGACAAAAAATGAACATTAAAGCACTCCAAATGATACTTGCTGGGTTGATAACAGCAACGGTAATTAAGATTTGGTTTGATATTCTGACATGAACATACGAACTTGGAGGTTATAGGAAATGTCTACGCCATCATCGATTCAAGCAGATCTGATTCTGGATTGCAAAGGACTTGCATGTCCGATGCCCATTGTAAAAACGAAAAAAGCCATAGATCAATTGAATTCCGGTCAAGTTATCGAGGTTCAAGCTACAGATAAAGGGTCATTGGCAGATATTAAAGGATGGGCTAAGAATACAGGTCATCAATATTTAGGAACGGTTTACGAAGGTGAAGTGCTGAATCATTACCTTCGTAAATCAAATCCAAATGAAGTTAAGGAAGAAGTGAATTTCCCACATACTTTGACGAATGAGGAGCTTCAGAAAAAGCTGGAAGCCAATGAAAAATTAATGATTTTGGATGTACGCGAACCAGCGGAATATGCATTTTATCGTATACCAGGTGCCATTTCTATTCCTTTGGGTGATTTGGAGATCCGTATGAATGAGTTAAATCCTGATCAAGAAATTCAAGTTGTATGTCGAACAGGAACCCGAAGTGACATCGCATGTCAATTGCTCACGGAAAAAGGATTTAAACATTTAAAGAACGTTGTGCCTGGCATGTCCGAATGGACCGGTCCAACTGAGAAATGGAAATAGGTCCAATGCTACGCGGTTCACGATTAACAGGAGGGATTTTCTAATGCAGGCAGGACAGAAGGAATTGGAAACCAAGAGCTATAAATTTCGTTGTCCGCGATCACGTTAGGTGTATTGTCCTTTAAGTATTATTCAGCCATAATATACCTATATGTGTATTCGAAGGAGGATGTGAGAATAATGGTATATGACGACAATATGATTAGGCGATTAAAACGAATAGAAGGACAAGTCCGAGGTGTTCTGAGAATGATGGAAGAAGGTCAAGACTGCAAGGATGTCGTTGCACAGCTTTCTGCTGTACGTAGCGCAGCCGACAAAGCAATGGCCTTTATTGTAGCTGTTAATTTGGAACAGTGTATTCTAGAAGAAAAAGAAAAGGGAAATGACACCGGGAAATTAGTTCAGGAAGCCGTTAATTTGCTTGTAAGAAGCCACTAACTATTGATCGTTTAGGAGGATGTAATGAATGTTTCACTATACCGTGGGAACGACTAAATCGCCGGAACAGACAATCGCTGACCTGGAAGAAAATTTGAAGAATGAAAAATTCGGGGTTTTGTGGCATCTTGACATAAAGGAAAAATTGAATGAGAAGGGAGTCGATTTCGACCAGACATACCACATTCTTGAAGTGTGTAATCCCGTTGAGGCAAAGAGAGTGCTGACAGAGAATTCATTGGTAGGTTACTTTTTACCGTGTAAAATTGCTGTCTATGATGATGGAGGAATGACCAAAATCGGTCTCCCCAAACCTACGGCACTTATAGGTTTCATCGATAACGAAGCGCTGATAGGAATTGCGGAGGATGTCGAAAAACGATTGATTGACGCCATTAACAAAAGCCGATAAGGCGATTGACTCATGGACTTTATTCAAACCCCTTATCTATTAACGGATAAGGGGTTTGTTCTAAATATAAACACTAAGCCCACTTGCAGTCGTATTTGAGACTTTTGAGAGTTTCCAATTACCATACAGGGGTAAACTATAATTCATTGACTAATCATAGGGTGGGGGGGTATAATAAATATTGGGGAAGAAAGGAGTGATATCAGATCATGCAAGAATCGGAACTGAATGATAATAAACAAATCATCATGCAAATCACAGGCATGACTTGTGCTGCATGTGCTAATCGAATAGAGAAGGGCTTGAACAAGCTGCCAGGCGTAACACATGCAACTGTCAACTTTGCGATGGAAACGGCTCGGGTCGAATATTCCCCTAGCGAGGTTTCTGTTGCTGACATGCAGAGTAAAGTGATGAAGCTTGGTTACAAAGCGATCTCCAAACTGGAGAATACGAACGAAGTTGATCGTCGAGAAAATGAAGTTCGAAGCCAACAACGAAAACTTTTGCTTTCTGCTATACTCTCATTTCCACTCTTGTGGAGCATGGTCAGTCATATTTCGTTTACTTCATGGATCTACTTGCCTGAAATTTTGATGAATCCATGGCTACAGGTAATACTCGCAACTCCGGTTCAATTTTATGTAGGTAAGCAATTTTATGTAGGTTCTTATAAGGCTTTACGTAACGGCAGCGCCAATATGGATGTTCTGGTTTCACTCGGTACGTCGGCTGCTTACTTCTATAGCTTATATCTGACATTGGAATGGTTCTTTACCGATAATTCGATTCATCATGGACCCTCTATGTATTATGAGACTAGTGCCGTGCTGATCACACTCGTCATCATGGGGAAGTTGTTCGAGTCTCTTGCGAAAGGACGGACCTCGGATGCGATTAAATCGCTAATGGGATTGAAGGCGAAGACGGCACTTGTTGTACGCGATGGTCAGGAATTATCTATTCCTGTAGATGAGGTGATCCAAGATGACATTGTGCTAATCCGTCCTGGAGATAAAGTGCCTGTTGATGGTGAAGTGATAGAAGGACACTCATCGGTTGACGAATCTATGCTGACCGGAGAGAGTATTCCTGTTGAGAAAAAAGTTGGAGATGCTGTTATTGGTGCGACAATCAATAAAAACGGCATGCTTAAGGTAAAAGCGACGAAGGTCGGTAAGGACTCAGCCCTTGCACAGATTATTAAAGTGGTCGAGGAAGCCCAGGGTTCTAAAGCCCCTATTCAGCGGGTGGCCGATGTCATTTCTGGAATATTCGTCCCGATCGTTGTAGGAATCGCGGTAGTATCCTTTCTAGTGTGGTACTTTCTCGTAACACCAGGTAACTTTGCACAGGCACTTGAGGTAGCTATAGCCATACTGGTCATTGCATGTCCATGTGCTCTGGGTTTAGCAACACCTACGTCTATTATGGCGGGGTCAGGACGTGCAGCTGAACTTGGCATCCTGTTTAAGGGTGGCGAGCACTTGGAGCAGACACATAAGATCGATGTCATTATTCTGGACAAAACAGGAACAGTTACAAAAGGTAAACCTGAGCTGACTGATGTTATAACCGAAGATGATGAAGAAAGCTTTCTTAGATTTGTTGGTGCAGCCGAGAAGAATTCGGAGCACCCTCTTGCAGAAGCTATCGTTGCTGGCATTCAGAAGAAAGTTATTTCTCTGCCATCAACTGAATCATTCGAAGCCATTCCTGGATTTGGAATAAAAGCTATTGTGGAAGGTAAACAGATATTAATAGGCACCCGTCGTTTATTGGAGAAATTCGATGTTGATGCCAATCAAGCTTATGAAACGATGTCCCGTCTTGAAGAAAACGGTAAAACAGCTATGCTTGTAGCAATAGATCAGAAATATGCTGGCATGATAGCTGTCGCCGATACGATTAAGGAATCATCAGAAGCTGCAGTCCTCCGTCTTAAGGAAATGGGTATCCAAGTTATTATGATTACTGGTGATAATGTTAGAACGGCTACAGCCATTGCAGCGCAGGTCGGGATCGAACATGTATTAGCAGAAGTTCTACCAGATGGTAAAGTTGAAGAAGTGAAGAAGCTTCAGGCGCAAGGTAAGAAAGTGGCGATGGTCGGAGACGGTATTAACGATGCACCAGCTCTTGCAACAGCCGACATTGGAATGGCAATTGGAACAGGAACAGACGTGGCCATGGAAGCGGCAGATATTACACTGATACGAAGTGATCTGTCCAGTATTCCAGATGCTATATATATGAGCCGTAAGACGATGAGCAATATTAAGCAGAATCTGTTCTGGGCATTAGGCTATAACACACTCGGGATTCCCATAGCGGCTATTGGCTTACTGGCACCGTGGGTTGCAGGAGCTGCAATGGCATTAAGCTCAGTCTCGGTTGTTCTCAATGCCCTCCGGCTTCAGCGTGTTAAAGTTAGAAATATGTGATAGATGAGGTTGGGAGAGGGGGTGAATTACATCATGGAGCATTCCAATGACGTGCTTGAAGAAGAATGTTGTTCGAACGACGGTGATAGAAAAAGCCATCATTCAGATAAAGTTAAATCGAATTTGATTTCCAGATTAAACCGAATTGAAGGTCAGATTCGTGGTATTAAAGGACTCATTGAGAAAGACACTTATTGTGATGACGTCTTAAATCAAATAGCTGCCGCTCAATCTGCACTCGGTGGAGTGGGTAAACTTCTACTTGAAGGACATATGAAAAGCTGCGTGATTGAGAGAATTCAGAGTGGTGATCACGAAGTCATAGATGAACTACTGATAACGGTCAATAAATTAATGAAATAGACTATGGAGGATTTCAAATGACAACAACAACTTTAAATGTTCAGGGCATGTCATGCGGACATTGTGTAAATTCGGTAGAGACTGCTGTTAAAAGTTTAGGTGCTGATGCAAAGGCTAATTTAGCAAATAATTCGGTTACTATTGATTTTGATGAGACCAAAGTTTCGTTAGAAGCGATCAAAGAGGCAATCGAGGAACAAGGCTACGATGTTGTTTAAATGAATCCAATTGTTTGGCTAGGAGGCTATATTGTTCATGAAACGTGTGTCAATCATTGTAGTATTAATGGCCACTTTATTTGCTGGATGCAGCAATCAAACACAGAATACAGACCATTCCGGGATGAATCATGGATCTACACATGGTGGAGCTAGTACAATCGAACCGGAAGATGTCAATGTCGTTTGGACTTTCGACGAAGAGACACCAATGACTGGGAAGGAAATTGGCCTGAACATTCAAGTCCAGAACAAAGATAATAAACCGATTGAGAATTTCGATATAGCCCATGAGAAGAAATTGCATTTGATCGTTGTTAGCAAAGATTTCTCATACTTCAATCATATCCACCCTGAATATAAAGGCGAAGGTTCGTTTGATATCAGAACCCAATTTCCTTCTGGTGGAGAGTATAAACTGTTTGCGGATTTCATTCCAACCAGCGGGAGTGCTATGACCAAGAGCGAATGGATTAAGATTGAAGGAGAAGAGGCGAAGCGGGAAACCATTGAACCGGATAACAATATGACCAAGTCGGTGAGTGGAAAAGAAGTTACGCTATCCTACGACAAATTGCAAGCGGGAAAAGAAGTAACTCTGAACTTTACAATTAAGGATGATAAGACAAAGGAACCGATTAATAATCTTGAACAATATCTAGGTGCTGTTGGTCATGTAGTGATTCTATCAGAGGATGCGGAACAGTATCTGCACGTTCATCCAATGGAGGAAAAGGCTACTGGCCCAGATGCGAAATTCGCAACGACATTCCCTCAAAGCGGGATTTATAAAATCTGGGGCCAGTTCCAATATGAAGGTCAAGTATTCACTGTTCCATTTGTCGTAAAGATTCCTTAAGAGAGAAGTTGAAGAAACTTGGGGAAAATGGCTGTTGCGTGATGTTATGGAGCGAATCATCCTCATGTTGATTATTGGAACCCGGAAGGACAGGAAAGCTGCCCTTCCGGGTTTGTTATTTCTTCGGATTAATAATCACCAATCAGATATCAAGTAATTGACAAAATACTCAAGGTACTCTATTATTCAATTAAATACTTGAATATAGGTGATGAAAATGAATTCACGAGAATTT
>JBBDIY010000044.1:0-105475 GCA_040880185.1 Paenibacillaceae bacterium | reverse complement strand
CATCACCCCTCCAAATTTTTTTCGAAAAATTCTTGACTTTTACCGCAGTCTAATGATTGTTTGGAACTTCCATAGTTGCATCAGACAAGTTAACACCATATTTCTCTCCGATTCGGGCTAATTCATCTGACACTTTGGAAGGCAATTCAATACCCTGCTGCTTACGTTTTTCGGAAAGCCGATACTCAATTTCACCGGGGATCAAAATTTCATCAACTCCGGGTGCTTTTGGTTCTGCTTTAATCTCTTGGATATATTGATCCATCCTAGTTTTAAAGAAATCCATTGGAATGAACCGATTAATATCTATTGCAACAAAAAAATGTCCTACGTTTTGCGGCTCATTCCAATTTTCATACATATTGTTTACATACTTGCCAAAACCCGCTCCAGTCAAAACACCGGAAAGAATATCGATAAACATCGAAATGCCGTATCCTTTATGACCACCTACCGGCAGTACAGAACCAGTCAAAGCCGCCTCTGCATTGGTTGTCGGATTGCCTTCCTTGTCGATAGCCCAACCTATCGGAATAGATTCCCCCCGTTGAGCTGCAATAATAATTTTTCCTCTAGCTACAACACTTGTTGCCATATCTAGAATAAAGGGAACCTCGTTACCTGTGGGTACACCCACTGTGATTGGGTTCGTACCAATAAAGGGGCGAACTCCACCTACAGGCGGCATCGTTTGTGATGCATTCGACAGAACCATTAGGATAAAGTCCTGTTCGATAGCTTTGGATGCATAATAGGCACCTGTACCAAAATGATTCGAACCCTTAACACCTACAATTCCAGCCCCGCTTTGTTTGGCCTTTTCAATGGCTATATGGAGAGCCTTGGATCCAATAACAGCTCCAATGTGATTATTGCCATTGACTAAAACCGTTGCCCCGCTTTCAGAATCAATCTCAATATTGGCATGAGGATTGATCATACCTTTCTCTATTCTTTCTACATAAATTGCTAAACGTACAATTCCATGTGAATCCACACCGCGAAGGTCTGCTCCGATTAGAGACTCTGCTACAATATAGGCGTCCTTAGCTGGCACCCCAGCCTTTATCAGAACTTGCTCGCAAAATTGCATAAGCTTTTTCCAACTATATTTTTTGGGTAGCGTCATGTATCACATATCCCTTTTGTTTGAGTGTTTCATCAATCCAACTTCTATCAAGGATTCCATCTTCAATCGATTTCATGATTTTCCGTTCAACTTCGAGCTGTTTATTAGCCATCCGCAGAATATCTTCGGCATGTTCAAACGGTACGACTACTAAACCGTCCTTATCACCAACCATAATATCACCGGGATGAACAATCATTCCTCCGATAGAGACAGGGACATTGATTTCTCCAGGTCCATCTTTATAAGGTCCGCGATTCGTAATGCCTCTGGCATAAACAGGAAATACATCATTTGCGAAAGCATCAATGTCACGAATAGATCCATCGATAATAAATCCGGCAATGCCTTTCTTCTGTGCTATGCGCATCATGATTTCTCCAGCTATCGCATTTGTCAAATCTCCACCTGCATCGACAACTATGACATCCCCTGATTGTGCAAGATCAATCGCTTTGTGGACCATAAGATTATCCCCTGGTCTCGTCTTCACTGTTATTGCTGTCCCTAACAAATTCCCTTCTTTATGAAAGGGACGCAAGCCCGACGAAACAGCATGCAATCGATTCAAATTATCACTGATATGTGGTGTAACCACGCCTCTAAATTGATCTACAAGTTGTCTATTTGGCCGTCCAGGGTTAGGTAATATTTGAAAACCTAAATTATGCATTTGATATTACCTCCTATATCTTAGATCCGCAAGATCGCCTTACAATTAAACTAGGTTCTAATAAAGTCGTATGTGACTGTCTAATTCCTTTAGCATTAATTAAGGCGATTAGACTTTCTGTGGCGATTTCACCCATTTGATAGGCAGGTTGTTTCACTGTAGTTAATGGCGGGTCCAAATGCTGTGACCAAACCGTTTCATCATATCCTACTAAAGCGATATCATCTGGCACCTTTAAACCGATCGCCTTAATTTCCTCCAATATTTCCAATGTCATCATATTGTTAGTAGAGAAGATGGCATCAGGCCGATTAGGATCCAGAAGAATTTTTCTCACTCGTTCCTTTGCGCTACCTTTTTTGTCTTCAACGATATGAATGAAATCGTCATCCACTTTAACACCATTATTTATAAGTTCATTTTTATATCCTTCAATTCTTTCTAATCGCGGACTAATACCATCAGGCTGATAAATAATAATAGCAATCTTCCTTTTACCTAGACTTAATAAATGTTGAATGGCCAGCATCGATCCTTTTACATTGTCTACAGCGACTGTTTCAATCGGAACTCCATCTACTTTACGGTTAATAGCTACAATCGGATATTTTTTATTCACAAGGGATTCATACAAAAGTTTATTTTTCATCGTAGGGTTGACAATGATTCCGTCCACTTGCTTCGTTCGCAAAACTTCGATATGATCTGCTTCAATTTGTGATTCTTCGTTTGAATTGCAAATTATCAGACTGTATCCATGCGATCTGCAGGTGTCCTCCACCCCTTCTAAAACCGTAGCCCAGAAAGGGTTTTGAAGATTAGACAACAAGATTCCAACAACATTTGTTTTCATATGCTTTAAGCTCTGCGCTAAGGCATTAGGTTTATAATCCAACTCTTTAATAATTTTGAGTACTTTAGCCTTAGTTTCTTCCGTTACATATTCAAAGTTTCCACTTGTAATTCGTGATACCGTCGTTTTTGAAACGCCTGCCATCTTAGCCACATCACCGATTGTAATTTTAATTTACCTCACCTCATTCTCATATAATTCTGAAACTGATTTCTGGTACCGATTTCTGGTATCGGTTTCTGGTATCGGTTTCTGAAACCGATTAACTAGATGATAACAAAACTTTAACAAGATTTCAATCTCTTTTTTATTTATTTAGCTGCGCGCACCGAATTATACTAAATACAAGGAATTAATAACTGTATCTCATGGAAAGATAAGTGTGGATCCGATATACCCACCACTAGGGAAAAGACAAAGGTCTAGCGAATTATCGCTAGACCTTTGTTGATTATGCTTTCTAAATTAGCATTTATTGAGCTAGTTTAAGAATACTCAGAACTATTCCCCATTTAACGCTGCTGGATTTGAAAATAAATGCATATGCGCGCTGTTTTCTAAATGATGGTCCATCCGAACTAACAAATGGAATTACTTATTAACTCCTCGTCCTGAGGAACCAATCTCCACCAAGGACTATGAAATGAATGTGAGAGTTAGATACAATTTTTGCATCAGAATGTCATTGATGGTAGAGCGCTTTGAATTTCTGCGGAGTTGTCCCCTCTAGCTTGCGGAATGCGGCGATAAAATGGCTTGTATCTCGGTAGCCCGAAAGTGCAGCGACCTGTCCAATTGTAAGATCGGGTTGTCCTGATAACATCATCTTGGCTTTACTAATTCGGAATGAAATCAAATATTGATATGCGGATACACCAAAAGCTGAATTGAACATCCTATTCAGGTAACGGGTACTTACCTCAACAATATGAGCCATATGATCCAAGCCAATATTCGGATCTGCATAATAAAGCTCCAACCAATCGACCACGATTCCAAGACGTTCGAAGTGAATGGATAGGGAGGCTCGATCATCCATCACTGCATGCTTCTTGAGTCCTGTCAGCAGCTTGAATATATGTGCAGAACCATCCAAACCTGATAAATGCCCATCCTCGTCCATCACCTCAATTAACTCCCATAACGCAGAAGAAAGTGCTACATCGGCTGGCCACTGAAATGAGGCAGAACGTTCCATACCAAGCTTGAGTAGAATTTCAGTAGCTAATGAACCATCGAAGGTCAAGTAAAGCGTCACCCAACTATCAGTTACAGATTGGTAGGTATGAGCTACACCGGGGAATAACAATACTCCACTATGAGGTGGCAAGCTGCAGGTCCGACCACCAAAGCTAATTGTCCCTTCACCCTCTAGCGTTTGCAGCCAATGATAACATGGATAGCCATCGGGTCTGCTTATCCTCTCTTGATTATTATTACAGCCACTCGTCTCGACATAGAGCGGTAGTCTTCGATCAGCTATCGGGAATAAGAAACGCTTGTGCTCATCGATGGGAATCCCGTCTCCTCTAGTTCCATATTGTTATATGCTATGACATCTTTATTATATATACTGCGACTTTATAATTCCATACAATAGAATTAATCTTATATGAGGAGTGACATAGCCAATATGATTAATTCTAAGTTACCCAAGATTTGGTATGGAGGAGACTACAATCCTGATCAATGGGACAAGTCGATATGGCCCGAGGATATGAGAATGTTTCAGCTTGCTGGCATTGATGTAGCCACCTTGAATGTATTCGCATGGGCATTGAATCAACCTGATGAAGAAACCTATCAACTCGATTGGTTGGACGAGATGATGGACTTGTTATACAAGAATGGGAAGTATGTATGTCTGGCTACGAGTACAGCTGCACACCCTGCTTGGATGGCAACACGTTATCCCGATGTACTCCGCGTAGATTTCGAAGGTAGAAAGCATAAATTCGGACAGCGCCATAACTCGTGCCCGAACAGTCCTACGTATCGCAAATATTCACGGCTCATGGTCGCCAAGCTGGCAGAAAGATATAAGGATCACCCTGCCCTTATTGCTTGGCATGTGTCGAATGAATATGGTGGCGAATGTTATTGTGACAATTGTGCTGCAGCATTCCGTGCGTGGTTGCAGCAACGATATGGAACTCTAGAGAAGGTCAATCAAGTATGGAACACGAATTTCTGGGGTCACACCTTCTATGATTGGGAAGAAATTGTTCCTCCTAATGCGCTTTCAGAGGGCATCTCGCATCGAGCAACTGCATTCCAAGGCATTTCATTGGATTATGCGCGATTTAATTCAGATGGCATGCTGGATAATTACATTGCCGAATATAATGAGATTAAGAAACATACACCTGATGTTCCCGTGACGACGAATCTCATGGGCACATATAAGCCGCTTGATTATTTCAAATGGGCTAAGCACCTGAATGTTATATCCTGGGATAGTTATCCACGGATCGATACGCCTGTCGGTCAGACAGCAATGGTTCACGATCTAATGCGTGGTTTGAAGAATGGACAGCCCTTCATGCTTATGGAGCAGACACCGAGTCAACAAAATTGGGCTCCATATAATGCATTGAAGCGCCCAGGTGTTATGCGCCTATGGAGCTATCAAGCTGTTGCTAGAGGAGCCGATACCGTCATGTTCTTCCAGCTCCGCCGATCCGTTGGAGCATGTGAGAAATACCATGGCGCAGTTATCGAGCATGTCGGTCATGAGCATACTCGTGTGTTCCGCGAGTGTGCACAGCTCGGCGATGAGTTAGGACAATTGTCAGATCAGCTTCTTGATGCGGTAGTCCCTTCAAGAGTTGCCATTGTATTCGATTGGGAAAATTGGTGGGCCGTTGAATATTCCAGTGGCCCAAGCGCCGCACTCCAATACGTGAGTGAAGTGTACAAATACTATCAAGCGTTGTATCGAATGAATATTCAAACCGATATGATTGGTGTTGATACTGACCTTAGTTCATATGAGGTCGTTATTGCTCCCCTACTCTACATGATTAAACCGGGATATGCGGATAAAGTTAATCATTTCGTAGAGCAAGGCGGAACCTTCATAACCACCTTCTTCAGTGGCATTGTTAACGAGAACGACATCGTAACACTTGGTGGATATCCAGGTGAGCTTCGTCCGTTACTCGGTATTTGGGCCGAAGAAATTGATGCGTTAATGCCTGGTCAGAAGAATCGAATCGTGATGAACGAACAGCTTGGCAGCTTGAACGTGAACGGTGAATATACATGCGAGCTTCTATGTGACCTCATCCATGCTGAGGGTGCTGAAGTCGTGGCAACCTATGGGGCAGACTTCTACAAGGGAATGCCTGTCGTTACAAGAAATCGATATGGTCAAGGCCAAGCCTGGTATGTCGCCTCAAGTCCAGATCAGCTATTCCTTACAGGCTTGCTAGAGTCGATCTGTGCGGATAAGAGCATTGTACCTACACTAGTTACTCCCGAAGGCGTTGAAGCTACTAGACGCGAGAAAAATGGGGTTTCGTATCTGTTCCTCTTGAATCATACGTCAAAAGCCCAATTCGTGGATGTAGGTAGCGAGGAATATACGGACATGTTGGCGGGGTTAGCGTGTTCAGGATCAGTTACGGTCGATGGTAATGGGGTAAGGATTTTGCGAGGTTAGAATGTAAAGAAAAGGGATGTCCTCATCGGACATCCCTCCTCTTCACTACTTCATATGTACCACAATTCATTATTCTTTTTCTTCTGTACTAGAAACTGCACTGGTCGTCACATTATTAATCGATGCACGATCAAATGTTAGCTTAGTGACATCATTCACACGTAATACAACGATATCGTCGCTAATTTCTAAGATTGTACCATGTAATCCGCCAATGGTTGTAACTTTATCGCCCTTCTTCAATGAAGTGAGCATCGAGTTGCGAACTTTCGACTTTCTTTGCTGCGGACGTATTAATAAGAAGTAAAATACGGCAAACATGATGATGAATGGTGCCAAGGTGATCCAAATGCTGTTTCCACCCTCTGATGCTCCTCCTGCTGCTGCAATTAACATCGCTATCCCTCCAATCCTTAGAATATACAAACTACCCTAGAAGCCTCGATCATTGTGATCCAATCCATATTGGGCAAAAAAATGGTTGCGGTAATCAAGCAGACGGTCTTCAAGTATGGCTTTCCTAACCTCACGCATCATCTCTAATAGGAAATGAAGATTATGATTGGTCGTCAGCCGCATGCCGAACATCTCCTCAGCTTTTATGAGATGGCGGATATATGCTCTGCTATAGTTCGTGCACGTATAACAGCTGCACTCTGGATCTAAAGGTCCGTAATCTCTGGAATACTGAGCGTTCCGAATATTGAGTCTTCCTTGGCTGGTCATAATGGTTCCATTACGAGCAATGCGCGTAGGCAGCACACAATCGAACATATCAATCCCGCGAATGGCCCCATCCAATAGAGCATCCGGAGATCCAACACCCATCAAATAACGAGCTTTATTCGTCGGCAGCATAGGTACCGTAACCTCTAGCATCTCGTAAAGCAAGGGCTTAGGCTCTCCAACGCTTAATCCTCCAATAGCATAACCCGAAAAATCCATTGAAGTCAAATGCTCCGCACTCATTCTACGAAGGTCTTCGTACATTCCACCTTGTACGATACCGAATAATGCTTGTTCCTCAGGTCGCTGATGAGCTTTAAGACAACGTTCTGCCCAGCGCGAAGTGCGTTCCAGCGATTTAAGACAATAATCGTGCTCTGCAGGATAGGGGGCGCATTCATCGAATGCCATAATAATGTCCGCACCGAGTGCATTCTGAATTTCAATTGAGGTTTCAGGAGCAATGAACAGCTTATCACC
This sequence comes from Paenibacillaceae bacterium, assembly GCA_040880185.1. Classification (GTDB taxonomy): domain Bacteria; phylum Bacillota; class Bacilli; order Paenibacillales; family UBA4045; genus UBA4045. The sequence goes on along the minus strand of JBBDIY010000044.1, from coordinate 97,950 downwards.
GTTCAAGTGAGAGCGGAATTCAACGCCCTCCTCCGTGATTTTGCGATTATCGGCAAGACTGAACACTTGGAAGCCACCGCTATCGGTTAGGATCGGACGATCCCAATTCATAAATGTATGGAGTCCTCCAGCTTCCTTCACGATATCATGACCGGGTCTTAAGAATAGGTGATATGTATTACTAAGAATGATTTGCGCATCCATGACCTTCAGCTCTTCAGGACTCATCGTCTTGACCGTTGCTTGTGTACCCACGGGCATAAAGGCCGGTGTCTCAATCGTTCCATGCGGCGTATGTAATCGTCCAAGTCGAGCGCCGGTTTGCTTGCATTCTTTGATCAATTCATAAGTTACAGCCACGATACATCTCTCTCTCTTCTGTGCTAATAATTGTTGATATCAATATAATAACATAGCATCACCGAAACTGAAAAATCGATAGCGCTGATCAATGGCTTCTTGATATGCTCGTTGAACATGATCTGTTCCAGCAAGCGCACTCACGAGCATGACAAGTGTTGATTTAGGTAAATGAAAGTTAGTAAGTAGGGCATCTACAATTTTAAATGTATATCCCGGGTATATAAAGATATTCGTCCAGCCTTCACACGCTTGAAATTCGTTATCATATTGATTGGCAATGGATTCTAAGGTGCGACATGAGGTTGTACCTACGGCTACCACCTTGCCCCCAGATCTTCTGGTTTTATTCAACAAATCCGCAGTTACTTGATTCATCTGATAATACTCTTCATGCATGTGATGCTCTTCTACCCGTTCAACGGATACCGGTCGAAATGTGCCTAGGCCCACATGTAAGGTGACATAAGCGATGTTAACACCTTTGTCGGTGATCTCCTGTAAAAGCTGTTCGGTAAAATGAAGTCCAGCCGTAGGCGCCGCAGCCGATCCGCTATGCTTGGCATAAACGGTTTGATACCTTTCCTTCTCCTGAAGCTGTTCCTTGATATAGGGGGGGAGTGGCATATGACCTAAACGATCTAAGATCTCTGCGAAGATACCTTCATATCCAAACCGGATGATGCGTGCACCCATCTCACCTTCACTTTCAATGATGGCTGTAAGAACAGGCTTGGCATGATCTTCCCGTTGACCGAATTCGATAACCGCGCCAGTATGCAGCTTCTTACCCGGTCGAACAAGTGCTTCCCAACAATTATCACCAATGGACTTGAGTAATAGAAGCTCGACCTTCGCACCTGTATCTTGCTTGGTCCCGAACAATCGTGCAGGAATAACCTTCGTATCATTCAGTACTAATGTATCGCCTGCCTCCAGATGTTGAGTGATATCACGGAATTGACCATGTTCTATGCTTCCGGTCGATCGATTCATCATGAGTAAACGTGAAGATGCCCGATCCACTAGAGGGGATTGGGCAATTAGTTCCATTGGTAATTCAAAGTCGAATTGATCGACATTCATACATTCGTTCATTCCTTCGTTATACTAACATCTTTGTAGTAGTATTGTAATATACTCGCATAGTCATACCCACGCTCCGCTAAAACCTTCGTACCATATTGCGACATCCCCATACCATGACCAAATCCAAGACCGATAAAGCGGAATTGAGGTTCCTTGGTCACAGCACGAACCTGTTGATCTGCATTCATAACATAATACTCAGGAAGTGTAAGCTCATTCGACTCATTACCTGATTGAATATGAATGGCTCCGGAGTCTGAAGGTAATTCGCGAGTCTTACCATGGGCACCTAGTATAGTGTATCGGCCAGTCTCTTCCACGTCAAATAATGTGCTAGGCACTCCATTCAACGCTCCACGGAATGAATCAGCATCCTTCAAATCGATTTGTTGTCCATTGGCCATCATACCCGTGACACGCTCAGATGCACCCCGCTCGGTGATCTCGAGAGTCTGCAAGCTTCCTTGAATGTCTGTACTCGCTCGGCTGTTTATTGAAACCTTCAACACATCCGCAGAGTATGGTCCGCGAATCCAATTATAAGCATTGGATTCAATATCTTGTCCAATCCATACATATCGTTCACCCGCATTAACCTTTGTAATCGGTGCATTCTCAGTCTCATTAACTCGAGGAGCAGGTCGAACATTAACACCCATAGATGTTACTTCTATATAAGGAAGTCCAACAGGATTCTTGTCAGCTGTTAGAATGGCATAATCGGAGCTAATATAACCTGTCCGACCATCGTCCAGCATGATTCGGTACCATAACGGTTTACCCTTCTGAGCATTCTCATCCGGACTTAATACACTCTTCACATAAGCTACTGGGTTATTCCAAACCTCCAGCGCTTCTGAAGTAACTCCGCCACTATTAGAAGAGTAGAAGGGTGTGATTAAGCCATCCTTATCCATAATCACCTCGCCACTAGTTGCTTCGACGGCTTCAATAGCTTGTGTGAATTCCCTGTCTTTGCCCAGATAAGCCTGTTCAAAGGTCGTATCTGAGACATGTGCAATCTTGTATTTCATACCCATCTTCAGTGCATATGTACGAGCAGCGACCGCCTGCGCTTTCAATGCTTCCAATGGCCAGCCCGCTCCAAGTTCGGAGCTCACGACTCCGTATAGATATTGTTCGAACGGAACTTGATTGATTAATGCAAGCTTACCGTTATAGGACGTTACCTCCATACTGCCTCGATAGCTTCGGTCGTACCGTTCATGAACGGTAATTGCACCTTGACCTGCTTGTACCCATACTTTCTGATCCAACGCATTATAGAGATAATGTGTTATCGCAGGCTCGCTCATCGATTTCACAGATGTGGAGCGCAGCTTTAATAGATAAGGTAATGTTGCATTCACTGGTTCGAAGATTAGACCTGGTATTGCCTTCACTGCCGCAGCCTTCACATTCTCAAGCTGCTGTTGACTAGACGCTTCACCTAACCAGACTGAATATACAATCTTACCTGCGTTATTCACATGAATGGCAACAAAGGTTGTAATACCGTGCTGAGCCATTGCCATCTGTTGATTGACTGCTGCGGCTTCGGTATCATAAGTCCCTATACTGCTGTAAATTGAACCTGCGACAGTTAACTTATTGCGATCCGGTGTAGCATTTCCAGGGATCTTCTGTCTAGCAGCAAGAGCTTCATCCGCAGTTTTAAAACCTCCCAGTCTTACCTGGTACATCGTCTGTCCACTACTAGAGCTTTCGAATAAATAAGAATTTCCGAGTGAAGCAATCTTACTGTAGCTGCTAACTGCAGCATTATAGTCCGGTGTATCTAGCACCTTCAGCATGAAATTATTCATAGAGAAGCTAGTAGGTTCATTCGCAGGCGCGTCGAACCACTGTGAGGTCCCACTAGCCTCGCGGATACCAATGGATAACGGAGTCGTCGAAGACAAGGTAACAAGGGGTACTGTACCCCTTACGTCGATGAACAACGCTACCCTAATCTCATCTAATCTAGGTACACTAGCAGCATATGTAAGAGAGTGAAAGATCGGTGCGATAGTCATTAAGAACATAATAATGGCGGTTGTCAGTACAATTACCGGGTGATTCCTATACCGAATCGTCATAATCTGATTGTACCTCCTGAAGTAACTACAGATCATTAGACTCGAATTTTGGCGAAAAGTTGCTAAAGGGATAACTCGAACAATTAACGATGAATCAGAAACTTCCAAAAATCAATATTCACGCTATGACGAAGCGCCGATAAAATAAAACCTACTGTAGGTAATGGATCTTTAAAGGAAATCATATCGTCTGGAAGTGTGGTTGTCCACAATGGTGGATCCATAGACCATCGATTTGGATTGCTTAAGAAGTGTAAAACATCACCCGGCAATAAAGAACGCCCTCTTTTGCCAGACTCATATTCTGTTGCCGGGGTTACTTCATGCCCCATAGCCAATTGATATAATACCCAAGGAAAGTCAATTCCACAACGTATAGATAAATGAACAGAACTCCAAAACCTTGGGTTTATCTCCATTAGTTTAGGCTGACCATTTCTTGGATCAATCATAAACTCGATATCCGCAACTCCATACCACGGAATAAGTGATAATAATTTCTTTGATAACTCGATTAACTCAGGATATATCACACTTTCATGGATCGTACTGGGTCCTCTATTTATCGGATAATTACGAATTTGCCTTTGTACAAATGAGGCTTTCAACTCATGGTTCGAATCATAACAAAGGCATACATCATACTTAATACCAGATGGGATATACTCCTGGATCATAGGAAAAGGATAAGATTGATGAATTTCCATATATACATCCCATAATTGTTCCCGCTTTTTGACGATACGTATTCCTCTAGAGCCATTACTCATTCGAGGTTTAATAACAACAGGAAATTCATACTTTTCTACTAATTTCAACAATATCTCTTCAGACAAGTCATTCATAAGATAAGTATTAATAGTTTGAGGATAAGAAACATTCACGGAATCTGCTAATTTCATCGTTTCCGCCTTATCAGCAGCAATCAGATAACTTTCTCTCAATGGAATGGGAAATATACAATAATTTTTTAATTCCTCGTAATAGGCAGATATGACATCTATCGTATCATCATCCATGGCAAAAACCATATCACACTTTTCCCGATTAATAGTTTCCTTCAACCACTCAATATATAGAACAGGATCTTTTTTTGGATTAGGGGATATTAACGATTTAGAACAGTATTTGGAGAAACCACTGGCATGAAATCGTGTGCTTTCTGCGGTAATAACGTTAATATTCCTCGAGCCAAGAGATCGAACCACAGCTAATGTTTTACTTAGGAGTCCATTTGTACACAATACAGTTGTCATAGTTTTATCTCCTAACGGATTTAATCCCAAATATTCTTAGTTATTTCCTCTTGTCTTAATTCCCTATGGAGATGATAAATGCGCAGTTTAGGACCGTCATAGAAAACAGTCATAGGGCCGTTTAACTCGTGAAATCGTTCAATCCAATTATCCAATTGAACCATTTGTTCTTCTCTTTCTCTATAAATTGGATCCAATAAATTGTAGATAACATTATCTTTTTCTACTTCAAAAACATCTTTATAGAAATAAATAAAGACATCATTTGGAATATTAGTGTCATAGTTTTTACTCCCATACTTTGTTAATGGAGGGAGAGTAGGATCATATTGATCAAGAAACTTATCCGTTAACATATGAAAACCGTTATTAAGAACTAAAGCATACCCATCACTAAATGACACTATCATCCATGTGGCATATCGATATTGGTCAGCGATTCTCAAATATTGCTCGACATCTTCTTCCATTTGCATTTTATAAGGCGTAATCGCTTCCACGGGATACTTGTAAAGTCCAATAGATAAAACCGAGATGAATAGAATAATAGGGATAATTCTCAACTTTTTAAATACATTAAATACAACAGCACTGCTGATACCTATACAAAAAGGTAGGACTAACGACCATAATTCATGTGAACGACTAGAAATCAACTCATTATGAGTTAGATTGCCACCGAAATGATAAATAGAGAATGTTGCTAATCCAAATAGACCGACAAATACATACATATGAGAATGGTCGTATTTCGTAGAGAGTAAAATATTGATTATACCAAATAAAATAATTCCCAAAATAAATACTAATATGATGATATCAGTCAAATCAAACTCAAAGTGTTGAATTCCACTGGTTTCACTTGTCAGATAGCTCGCAGAGCTCTGATGAACAGATTTTCCTAATAACTTTCCCAACCCTAAGGGAAGCAATGCCACTATTACACTCATTACCGAACTGATTACTGCCTTCCATACACGATTAAACATAATTCGATAACGAGTGAAAAGAAAAGTCACAAGAAGAATCATAACGCCCATGCCTGCTAGTGCGAAGGCTAAAGTGTGAACTAATCCGGTAACAGTGATACCTGCAGTTGCAGTCCATAAATCGTCTTTCTTCCCCCCTTTTAGATAGAGATACATAAAGTAAAGGGAAGGTAAAATAAATATAAAAGCAAACTCCTGTGAATTTGTTGCAGCCTGTCTTTCCCACACTGATCCAAGAATAAGATGACCGAATATCCCATAACCAGATGCAGCAATCAAAGCTGAAATTCTATTCCCAGTAAATCTTGACACTGAAAAATACAAGGAGAACACAATCAAAAGTGTATTTAAAGGACCGGTATACTTTAAAATATAGAGGGGATCAATCGCAGCGAATTTCAATAAACTAGCTAAATAAATATGTGAGCCCTGCGGATAGATTCCATCGTAAAACAATTGTCTATTATCAATATATTTCATCCATGCAAGAGTTACATATGCGTCTGACATAGAGGGAGCAGCGAAGTGAAACACATCATAAAAACGAATGTAAGCAGATAAACCGAATACAATTCCGAGTCCGACTATCAACACCCAGAAGGTCTTTATTGTAATCTGTTTATATATAGCAATTTTCCATTCCCACAAACGCGTAATGACTTTACTTTTCAAATATTGTTTAAATAGACTCATGTTCTCAATCCAGCCATATATACTCGCAACCATGATTATTCGATCATCTCCGTACAAATCTTCCACATCCTTGCGAATCTTAAACATAATCGCGAGGAAAAATATAACTATGATGGTTAAACCTTCCCAAACTTTAATCGTGACCAAAGTATAACCCAGCAATATCATCAAAAAAACCATCTTTATGTAATTCGCAACAACTAAGTCTAGCCCCCATCTATCATGTCTAGCAAACATAAGTTTGGGTATTAGTATATACAGGAAACTAATCGCAAAAATATAATGTGACAACTGAGTAAAATGGTTTAAAAAACTATTATACATGTAGTTGTTCCTCCGCAAATTAAACTATGAATAATTATTATTTCCAGAAACGCTCATTCCCAGGAAGGTCATCAAACCAGATCGCATCATCAGGACAAGGTAATACCATTAATTTACCATAGTCTCCGGCTTTTGATTGATGATATTTGAGATAAATCGTATCATTTTCTATTGCCAAAATCTCAATTTTACCCGATGAATGACTCATTACCAATCTTACTCTCTTTCCTAATCCAGATGTTCTTGCCTTAGCTTCCTCGAAAATGGTATATACTTGCTTCAAGGTAAGTACAAAATCATAATTTCCGGCTACTGGTCTATTAATAAAAAAGTAATAGGGTGTAACTCCTGCCCATGATAATACGTCGAGTAACTCCGAAAGAATTTCTGGTTCATCATTAACCCCTCGTAATATAGGCGATTGATTTACAACAATTACTCCAGATTCATGTAAATGAAGAATACATTTAAGCGCTTCATCCGTTATTTCCCTAGGATGGTTAATGTGAGCCATTACATAAATCCGTCCGCTAGTTCCGGAATGCTCCTTCAAAAGTTCAAGCAGTTCTGAATCTTCATATATTCTCATAGGATTGAATATAGGCATCTTACTCCCAAAACGAATAACTCTCACATGTTCAATTTCTCTGAGCCGTTCTAAAATAACACGGATCCGCTGTGTGGATAACATGAATGGATCTCCACCCGTTAATAACACGTTATTAATTTCTTCATGTGATCGAATGTATTTGTAAGCTTGCTCTAAATCCGTTACTATTTCTTTGTCATCAGGACGGAAAAGACGTTTGCGGAAACAAAAGCGGCAATAAGAGCCACATACCTCGGAAACTAGAAGTAATGCTGTAGTTTTATACTTGTGCTGGCAACCAGGCACAGTATAATTAGAAGCCTCGTTGGATGCATCCCATTCACCAAACTCTTTGAGTTCTCCTGAATTTGGTATGACGATTTTTCTAATAGGATCTTCTGGGTCATTCCAGTCTATTAAATTCATGTAATAGGTATTAATTCGAAAAGTAAACTTTTCTGTAATTTCATTTAATACGATGCGCTCTTCTAGTGGAATCGATTCGATTCGATTTATGTCAGTAATATAGCCTGGACGTTTCGACATTATTCATACCTCCTTAGCAAAATATTTACTATTATGATAAATATAACATATTAATGCTAAATCGAATCCAACTCAAGATAATGATTAGTTGATAGATAGTGAAGATATTTGTCCCGTTTGGCTAAATTCACTGCTGACTCGAGCGCTCGCTTGCTCGTTGTATTCTTCTCTTGCAGCAATAGAATGCGTATATGCTGATCAGCTACTAGCTGCTTCATCCTCAGCCTTGTCGTATCATGCCACGAATAAGTTTCGGGATGAACAAAATCCGGGTTCTCCCAACAAATTCCGTCTATATAAGGTGCCGTATCCAGACACAAGCTTTCTAATCCATTATTCTGAATAATGAGATGATTAGGGTGCAACTTTCTGATTCGTTTCACAAGCTCCAAAGCCGCTCCTTGTTGTTCTGCTCTCACGCCAGCAGGTAGGATTGGCCATTCTACATTACTTATGGTGTCCATGAATATTCCATCATAATTAGAATTGCGTAAATGTCCACCAATTCGGTGTAAGAGCAACCCTATCCAGTTATTAGAACGTAGATCGGCAACCATCGTATGATATTCCTCATTAGCTACAATCTTTCCATTAATCTTGAGATAATCCACCTCATGTAATAAGGTTTTAAGATCATCATATTCCGGAATTTCTGTCATACTGACATAAGCAAAAACTAATGTACCTGCCTGCTGCATTTCCTTCAAGGATTGCTCACTTTGTCCGGCAGGCTCAACAATAGCAATATCATACTTAGCCATCACATCCCCTTGACCGTGCCCATAATATACAGCAAAATTCTTAGCCTCAACAAAGTTACGTTTGCGATCAGTTACTTGTATCAACTTTAGATGACTTCCTTCCTGGAGATCGTTTCTGTTCTCACATAGCAAGTCTGACATTTCTTTCCGTGAGCCTGACAATTGTTACCCTCAACTTCCCAACAATTCTTATCTGTCCGTTGGTAAGCTGGACAATTCTCACAGATACTAGATGGCGTACAACACATTTCCCAACATACGCCAAGAGAACGACCACTAATTTGTGGATCGGCTTGCTTCTTCCTAAACCAGGTTAGGAAGGTTTTAATGATTTGTTCATCCAGTTGAGAGCCTGCAGCTGCTTGTAAAGCTTGAAGAGCTTGATCAAATGGAATGGGATCTCGATATTTCCGACCATTAATAATGGCGAGGAACGTCTGTACCACGGCAATAATCCGTGCACCTACAGGAATTCCATTAGCATTCAGACCTTGAGGATATCCATTACCATCCATTCTTTCATGATGGTACATTATATAGGAAGATACTCGTTCATTCCCAAGTGTTGATTGCACAATCGATGCACCAACCTCAGAATGAAGCTTCATCATTTCAAATTCCTCTTCACTGAATCTACCTTCTTTATTAACCAGATCCGTTGATATACCAATTACACCTATATTGCTAAGATAAGCTGCCAAAGCGATATCACGAATGATTTCATCATCCAGACCCATTTCCTTCGCTATCACGACAGAGTACCTACTCATCAGCTCAGAGTAACCAACCGTATGAGGAACTAGATTATCTTGGAGCTGTGCGAGTGTCTTGAGAATACTTACATAGGAACCCGAAAATTTCTTAACCATCATTTGATAACCTAAGACTTCTCTCATGTTATCAGCAAGTATACTTAATGACTCATAGGACTCTTTCCACGCACTTTCAGTTGGTTCCGACTTGTGCCACAAAACCAGCAATCGACTTCTACGATTCTCACGACGTTCCGATACATCCACAATAGCATAGGCCTCAGCACCTAATGCAGCAACATATGCTGGTATCTGGTAGAATGAATCATCATTCTGTCTAATTAAGCGGATATCTTCATCATGAGAACTTAGATCGAACAGTTTCTTAGCGGGTTCTCCGTGAAGAAACCCCTCAAGTAGGACCGGATCCGTTCCTGAAGCAGCAGTCAACTGATATTCTTCATCCTGTCTTGTACAGAAGAATGCACCATCCGCATTTAAGACTTTTACTGCTAATTTTAATACGAAATCTATGGTTACTTTGGAATCCAAGGCGATACTATTAATTCTTTGTAAGGCTTGTCCTGTAGACACAATAATATTCGCCTTGGTACGGATATTCTCCATAGCAAGGAATTGATGCAAGGACTGTTTCATCATTTCCGTAAAATCGCTAATATCTCGTTCTATCTGTTTATTATATTTACCTCTCATCATTGGGCCAACTCGTATAAGACCTTCATTCTCACCAATCGGGATATTCAATAGTTGAACCTCCCCGACTTTCTGGATCTTCAACTGTTTCATAGTAGCATCAGCGAGCAGAGAAAGCGGTGGGAGAAATTGCTCCTTCTTATATTCAACTAAACCACTATAAGACGGTTCAACTTTCCCAAAGCTTTGTGAGCGATGGCGCACTGCCTTTAACAAATAAACCTTCTTGCTCTCATCATACAAGTAAAAGACATAAGTTGGCGCTTCGACCATAGAATCAATCAATTCAAGCAAATCGCTTAAATTCTGTTCAAGCCCCTTCTCAGGATGAAGCTTCTGAGCTAGCATTAAAGATTGGCGCCATCTCCTTCTCATCCCCCGTGCGTATTTCATGGAGAATGAAATGAAGATTATACTAAATATAGTGACACTCAACAGTAATATTGTAATCCAAAGACTATGTTCGGCTAAGAAGTCTTCTGAAATAGATAGCCATTCCTTGAGTGTGTCCTTGATCGTTGAGATCAAAATGCCCTACCTACCCTTCATTATTCAACTTCATTTTGTTTTTCAACTAATTTCACCTTATTAGTGTGTTCACCCTGCAACGCTATTGATTGCGATATTTCTTTAATTCTAGCATAAAGATGAGATATTTGAATCGATTGATATAATGTAATAACTAGCAACACAATAAAGGAGCATAAGAATAATAAAGATGGAGGATAGCTTACACCTGCCCAACTAGCTACCACATCTAACCATTCTGGGTTTGTGGATAGAATAAGAACTAGGATGACCCCACCAATCCACACAATGGTATTCCGTTCATTGATTTTCTTTCTCGCCAACAAGATAATTACCCATGTACATAAAGATACACCAATGCAGAAAATAATAAGCTTAAGAATATTATCCATTACACTCTCCTCCTATCATAGATAAGATGGTGTACCAATGTAGCCACGATACTCAATGTTACCTTAAGCATGTAAATAGCATGTTTAAATATACCTGAATGCATACTGATCCCTAGCTGTCTAACCTGTGAACGTATGGGAAACTCTCGGATCCGGAAGCCTTGATAGAACATATGAATAATTGTATCTGCATCTGGAAAATCATTGGGAAACGATGTACTCGTTGCATAGTATGAGAAAGCTCGCCGAGCGAGACCTCGCAGCCCAGAAGTAGGGTCAGTCACCTTTTTCCCTGTAAGCATGAGGATCATCGTAATGAACCAGAAAAAAGCAATTCGTTTACGAAAACCTGGGGCATATTGTGGATCTCCGAGAACTCTTGAACCAATAACAACATCATCGGTATCCGTGTGCATCTCTTTTATCAAACGATCCAAATCATCACAATGATGCTGACCATCAGCATCAAATTGGACAACATAGTCATATTTTTTCAATGACGCGAATCGGAATGCGGTCTGTAAAGCTGCTCCATAACCTAAATTAATAGGATGGCTTACAATATACACTTGATGTTTTTGAACAATTTCAGCGGTACTATCAATTGAACCATCATTGACAACTAATATATCTGCTATGTCTTTAAATCTAACAAGACTTGTCAATACGGCATGAATGCCATTTTCTTCATTGAATGCAGGTATAATAATTAATGTATCCTTCATCTGAGTGCTCATCCCTTTCCTCTATTGTTATTTATGGCTTTGAGTAGTTCTGGCCAATACCTTTGTAAGACGAAGAAGAAGAGCAATAGGAATGCGCATCCTGTTAACGATATGAAGATCATAGCTATGACTGAGGTATGAACAGGAAGCAAAAACCAAATTAATCCCGAAGTCGGGAAAAAAATGAAAGGAAACATCAACGTCTTTCGAAATCGTTTAAGCTCAATATTGATTGCTTTATGGCTTGGGCGGGTGTTTCTCCATAGCATATAAAGTAGTATCACTGCATTCAATAACGCTCCTATTGCAGCTCCATATCCAATTCCCCGTGGCCCTAACACATTCGCTAACCAGATATCCATCAGAATTGTAAACGATGAAGTTGAGATGTAAACCGATAATACAGAGATTAATTTCCTTCCTGCTAGAAAATATCGGAGACAAACCAACGAAATAGATTGACTTAATACGGAGAGCGAATATCCTTCAAGAATACTTGTAGTTTGGATGACCGATCTAGAGTCAAAAGCACCTCTCTGGAATAAGGCGGATATCAAAGGCTCTCTTAAAAAGAATAGAAATAACATGGAGGGTACAACTATCAAGATTACTCCTCGAAATGCATTGACCATAACCAGATTCGCTTCACCTCGTTGCCCGAGAGTCAAGTGTTTGGATATGGAAGGTAGAATGACAACACTAACTGCAGAGACAAATACCCAAACTGGAAATTGAGTTAATCGGTAAGCATAATTCAAAGCGGCTGCAGCTCCAGAATCGAAAGCAGTTATGATATAACGTTCCGCAAAGTAAACGGCTTGTATACTAAACAGAATTACAACATAGGGAACAAATATCCGGATCATATCTAACCAATCGCTTGAAGCACTAACTGTTGATACTAGTGGTATCGATGGTTGAGTAGCTTGTATTAATGACATTGCCTTATACCATGTAATAACAATCCAGATGGTAGTGAGAAGCACCCCCATTGTGATCGCTAGTGCAATCCAACCTACTCCAATCTCGATAGCTATCCCTGCAATACTGCAGTAAATCACACCACCAAGAAAGATTAAATTCAATAATAAAGGTGCTAATGCTGGAACTATAAAACGCTGTAATGTTTGTAAAACAGCTGTTCCTATTGCGAAGATGACGAATAACAGAATGGTTGGAAGTAAAATTTTCAATAGTGCTAATGTTTCATGATCTAATACGGTGTTAGAAGACCCATTTTTCCATTCGATTAACACTCCCGAAAATGCATATGCCAAAACCATCATCAAGATAGATATCGCAATAAAGCGAACAGAAACTTGTCTAATCGCCAGCCTTAGTCTATTGATTTGTTCTAAAGCCGCTAATCGGGAAAAGACGGGTACACATACAATTGAAATCGCAGCAGCAAACATATTATTACTAATACTATCTGGAATAAAGTAAGCAATTGTTAGTGCGTCTGCATGAAGGGTTGTGCCCACATATGCTGCTAATGCAATATCTTTGATGAAGGCAATAAACGCTACTAATACATTGACAATCGCAAGTACAACAATTGGTTGTCTGAGAACACTCCATGTTGCTTTGTATCTCGTATTCGTATTTGTAGACATCTGAAAACCTCCTTTTTTCCGGTTAAAGTCATTTTAATATCACATTAGGAATCTTCGATTCACGTGATAACGTATCTATAACATAACTGAGGGGATGGAAATTAAATTGTCCTAACAACCAATCTAACTTTCCCTCAGTAGCACTTAAACGATAATACTGAGCAAATCGATATAATAAAGATGTGGAGATTCTAGGCTGTTCGGGGTCAATCTCCCAAGGGTGGATATATATCATCCCAGTTCTTGATTCATTTACAGATTGGAGAAATCGAGCAATCATTTTGAGAGGCATTATTCTTAAATAAAGACCGCCGGCGAATGGAATTCGAAGAGCACCCCAAGTCCATATGGTAGATGGATACTCAACAATTGAATACGGCTTCCCATTGATTACCGGTCTGAATGGAATGATAGGCGCGTTCGTCGATCCACCTAGTGGAGTTCGGAACGGCTGAATGCTCGAATCTATCCGATATCCTTCTTCTTCTAGGATTCCAAGCCATTCATATTTGTCTGAAGTAAGTGACCAGGATGGTGCACGATATTGTACGACAGCTTCGCCGGATATTTGCTCTAGTAGTTGCTTAGAAGTGCGGATATCCTCACGGAAAGATTTGGAATTCATTTCATTCAAAATACGGTGCATATTACTATGAGACCCAATCTCATGTCCTTCGTTCACGATCCTCTTAACTAGTGCAGGAAACCGTTCAGCAATATTACCAACGATAAAGAAGGTACCCTTTACCTGATGCTTCTGAAAGCATTCTAGCAACCGGAATGTATTATACTCTACTCGATTGACATAACCACTCCATGAATCGACTGGAGTATTAAGTCCGTTGGTTTGGTAGTAATCCTCTACATCAACTGTTAGGGCATTCATTCGGAAGTCACCTGCTTTGCTTTAATCAGAATGACTTTGTCTTTTCCTTGATAGATTTTGTAAATTTTCATATTAGGAGTATCTAGGTATACTGTCATGTCAGTGTTATGCTTCATATAATCTTCAGCCCAATAATAGGCTTTTGCCTGAAGAATCCTCCGATTATCGATATCACCATAATAGAATTCAGTAAGTAATCCATTTGTAACAACAGGGAAGGTAGACTCTGCATCCTGCAATGTAATAGGTCGAATTTCCTCTTTGGTAATATCAATGGGTATTTTCTCAACGAATAAAAATACATAAGAGGTTGAAAACTCTTGATTTCTTAACTCCGTATCTTCAATATCACGAACAAATTCCCACAGTTCTGTGTGATAACCATATCCTCGTATGAGTCCAAGCTCATCCACTGGTGAGATGATGTCCCAATTTTTTAATGGATAATCAGCCTTTATATCCAGATATGCACGTATGGATTCATCATATTGATGCTGGTCACCAAGGGGAAACTCCATTCTCTGACCAGGAACAACCAAAACCCATAAGATGAGAGCTGAACATCCCAAAACCTGAAAACCCGCACGTAATTTCTCACCTCTAATAGAGAGAGAGAGTTTTCCAAAACCAATACCGAATAACAATGCAGATGACATCGATAAAAATACAGGTTGACGATCGACTGGAACAATAGAAGGTAAACCCAATTCAGGGGACAAATAGATGATGATCATCATAAAAAGGAAAATAGCTGAAATCCATATTGGCGCTTGCTCCGAATTGGTCTCTCCTCTATTCCTGATTAAATATCGATAGATACACCAACCTACGAAATAAAAGGCTAGACCTATGTACATGAATGCAATGAGATTCTGTTCGTTTGCAAATGTTAATATGGTTTCTAGAGCAGGAATACTTTCATTGGATATAAATTCACCTTTGATATAGTTCAGAGAGGAACCATGAAAAGGTTTCCCCATTAAAAGACCGATTATAGGAGGTAAAATGCCGATAAATCCAGCTACCCCCATATATGCCAAAATACGAATCCAAGTATTGTTTTTAAATAATTTTCCTGAATAGGCGATGCCAACCGCAACGAACGCGAGTGTCAAATTTACTACTACAAATGGATGCGTGAAAGCGGTAATTGCATAACATTCAGCAGCTAATAACAAGTAAGAACGTTTATTGGTTTTAAAGAAAAGATAGAAAAAGGTTATTCCCGGAAATAAGAATATGGTTGCGTACTCCATAGATAATGCCGACATTTGTCTCCATAGAATAACTGAGTTTCCAATCATCATTGAACTTGAGAAGAATAGAAGGAATACTGTTAAGAGTATTGTTTTATAATCCCTCCCAATCATTTTGCTTAATGCATAAACGAGAGAAAGCATCATTAATAAGGTAGTCAACGCCCCCATAAACCTTACAATTACATACATGTCCATGCTGAACATTTCGTATATCGTGGCAATTATCGATTCGAAGCCATACGGATAAACCCCATCCAGATAAATGGTCATATTCGCCAAAAATTTAGACCATACCAAATGAACATAAGAATCGGAAGAAGCAAAGCTTAAATGAGTGAAAGAATATCTAAATCGATCAGTCATAGCCACGCCAAAGACGATTAGATATGCAGAAATTAATATGGGATGCTTACTGATTGCTTGTTTACCTTCTTGAAGCTGTGAATGGCTTTTATCTCGCACATATTTTATCAGTCTTCTTAATTCTATCCTCCATTGATTCCGATCCTCGGTTAGATCGAAGAGGGCAACAAGAAATTTGATACTTCTAGAAACGGATTCACTTCGAGAATAATATTTGGACAAGAGGACTATACACCCTATTGTAACTACAAAAAGTGTGATAGTTTCCAATAACCGAATGCCGATCAGCAAATGAACAAGGATCATATAGAAAAGAGTGGAATGCGTTAAACTAATGAATAGCTTATCCAATCTTCCAGAGCTATCTTCTTCAAATCGAATAAACAGAGAGGGTACCCATACAAAAAGCAGAAAGTATGAAAACAGAAAGCTACAAAGCATCGTGATTGTTTCCATAAAAGGTATCAAGGTAATCCCCCTCTCTCATTAAATCATTGATTTCTTGTGACCACCTAAGAAGCTGCATATAAATAATAATCAAGATTACGAAGAACAAGTACAACATCTTTAGTTGTAAAATATAGAAAGGCAATTGAACCTAGTAATAAACCGAATACTGCATAATGATAGTCGATCCAACGACTCAGCAAGAAACCAGTTCCCACATTCACCAAGAGAGATATCCAGATTGCACGGACAACAAAATCAGGTTGCGACAAGGAAAATAAAATAACTGCATTCATTAAGGCAACCGCAACAAGTACATAAGCAACTAAAGATACGATAAATACAAGATAAGTCTCAGAGTTAGTAAACAAACTCTTTGAGTTAAGTGTTGGAAAGTGGGCAAATAATTCTACAAGGCTCCAATAAAGTAAGCCAGCACTTACAACCGCTGTCAGGAAAATTTGGGATAACCGGCGAACATATACAGTGAAGAACTTCCTGTTCATGATATGAATCTCATCACCCCAATAACTTTTCTGACTAATTTCTATATCCATCATCATCTTGGTAAGTACAACCTCACTTATACCCATAGGCAGAATGAGGACGAGTAAAGCGAAATCTAACCCAAGTTCATATTCACCACGAAACCAGATTAAGTAAGGCATAAAGTCATTATTCCGAGTCCAAGCAACGATGCGATCGATGAAGAGGAAGGTGAAATATAATGTGCCATAAATATAATAAGGTAAAGTGGAGAACAAGGTGACAGACATCTTCGGTAACTGGGGAGATATTCCCTTCTCTTCTTTAAGCTCAGCTTTCTTGAACAAATAAATGACCAATATCATACTAGTAATAGAAACTAAGGAGAGAGCAATCAATTGAGCCAGTATGATATTCACACTCATGACTGAGAATAATATGAATACGACCGCAATACCGCATATAATCAAGCCAGTAAATAATAATTCCTTCTTCAGAATGTACATAACCGTTACTGATAACCAGATCGTATTCAAGAAGAAAAAGTAAAGGATAATAACAACAAGCATATCAATAGGGAATACCTTAATTACGAGATTCAATAGTAGGATTGAAATACAGATGATCAAACATACCAAGAAACCAAGTCTAATAAAGTGAAAGGTAATTCTTCGCGCCATATTGTAATAACCCTGGATAATATAGAAGAATCCTCTTCTTGCGATCGCCTGTGTGAATCCACCAACTGTAATAAAACTAAGGATGGTACCAATAGCGATACTAGTAGCTAATTCGACAGAGAGATTCTCATAAGACCAAAGTGAATATTTCAAAGTCAACATACATACAACAGAGATTGCCATTGGTACCGCAAAGATGACACCTCTGAGAAATTGGCGAATTAATAACATAGCCATTTCATTAAAGCTTAAACGTTCCACCTTAGAGAAAGATGTATACATAATCTTGGATCTGCATCTCTCCCACAATATATCTGCGAGTTCGAATACATCCGCTACACCGAATATCTCCCGGGCTCGAATATCGTTCCACCCCAAAGATTCCAGAATAGCCGCGATTTCATGACGGTCTTCTGGATTCTGATGTTTCACTAATACTTCATCTAGTAACGATTCAAGGCTTGGACGTTTAGCCATTTCTTGTGTTGGAAGAATGGTAGTATGCATCAGATATCTTCACCTAAACCAGGAATCATCATCTGAACAATCAATAAAGCCAGCTTTCCTTCTAGATGTGCAGTATCAACTACTTCTTCAGTAATGGGGTTATTCTTACGAATAATGACTTCCCCTTGATTATTAAGTAAATCTTCACCAGCCCATTTGCCAACTATATATTTGTAGCGAAGTTGACGCACTTCTCTTGTAATCTCATTGCTGCCTTGTGATTGAACGGTAGTAATCGCTGGTTTATCAATTGACTGATTGGTAACAACGTTGGAAGTTTCTCGGGACTTTATCTTTGTTGAGTTAGGAGGGGTTCCTTGCGTAATACTTCTAACTCGACGTTCTATCGGTTGTGTTGTTTCCATATATACTTGGGTCTTAGTTTCCGACAAATCGTAGTCGAAATATCTTGGAAGACCTACTGCAGAATTGGTTACTGTATGTTGAGATTGTGATTGAGAGTTGATAACTACGGATTGCGAATGAATGAATGATTCAGAAATAGCTGGAGTCACAAGGTAATGATCAATAGATTCCCAATAACCTTGATTGCTAATCTGATCTGATTGCTGTTCATCTTGCTCTATAGTCAAGTCCATCTTTCGTCGGAACATCAATAATCTTCCCATGCGATTCGGTTCTAGCTGTAATTGAATAGGCTGTACCATTGCTCCTTCAGCTATTTCCTCTACTTCTTCTAACAATTCGACTTCTTCCACCAATCCTACTGCAATCTCAACGATAGGGTTCAGATCCGAATCTATATTCTGAGGAGGTATCGATTCGCGACTTAGTAAAGCAAGCTTTTTGCGTGCTGTCACTATTGTTTGTTCTAATTCAGCTATCTCTAGTTCTCTATGAAACTTCAGTTTTCTCAGATATTGGTTAACTTGTTTTACGTCATAACCCATCATGACTTTTCTAAATGGTGTCATCCCTCTCAACCTCCTCTCGATCAGAATCGAATATCTTACTATTACTTCAATTTTTCTAATTGCGTCTTTATGCTCATAAGCTCATTCTCTAATGTTTGTTTTTTCAATTCGTGCTCAGCCTGGAGTTTCTTCAGATGCTCCTTAACTGACGGCTTATGAAACCCATAGATGGATGTCTTGAATTTACTCAAATAAAATCATCTCCTCTAAGCTGTTTCGACTAGATGTGCAAGCGCTTGGTGCCTTTCCATCTCCTGGAATGCTCTATCGAACATACTAAGCTGGTTATAAGATTCCGCAACTTCGATCACAAGTGCTGGCGAAGCAGGGGACTCAGGAGCTTCCATGATCGCAAGCTTGAAATGACGTATGGCATCCATGTACAACCCATTCGTGAAGAATGCATATCCTCTTTCTGCCAGCAGTTGTTGCTTCATACGTCGAATAGCGATTGAAGCAACAATCTCTATTATCGGCGCATCCACATGAGTTCCCTCAGCCATCCTACTGTAGGTCTTCATATGTAGATGTAGAACTTTATCAAGTGTGAAATTGCTAAGCGCTCGTTCCCTTGCATCTTGTGACAAGGTATTCCGAAGCTCTGTATTCGAAAGAAGTTTAACGATACCATCTGCTAAAGCATCATAATCTCTTGGAGGTACCATAATACCTGTCTCACCAATAGCTTCTCTAATGCCACCGACATCTGTCGATATGACGGCTCTACCGCACATCATCGCTTCTACAACAGAATAAGGGAAAGCTTCGGAGATACTTGTTAGTGCTACGATATCACCACTACTATATGCGGCGGCCATATTCGTAGTGTGTCCAGCGAATATAACGGTCTCTTCTAGTTCAAGCTCCTTGCGAAGATGGAGACATTCTTCATAATAACCCGGCACTGATACTGAACCATAGATGACAAATCGTACATTAGGTATTCTAGCTTTCACAATCGCGGCAGATTTGATCAAGGTAATCATGTCTTTAAGAGGATCTATTCGCGCGACTGTCACAACCGTGGGTTGACCACTAGTCTGAGCTTTGGACTCTTGAAAAATCTTAGAATCCACACCATTATATATGACTTGAATTCGCTTTGGATCTACATCAAACTTCGTTTCCCAACGTGTATTATAATGGCATACCGGTGATACTTGATCAGCAAATGCATAGCTGAGTGAAGTTACGGAGTGGATCATCCGGATTAAGAATTTGTTCAGAAAAGAAGAATATTGATTTTTACCTAATCCCAAATACTGTTCTCGAAGATAGATACCATGCTCAGTTAGCAAGAACGGTGTATTATCCTTTAATTTGGCCAACACACAAGGGATCCCGCAAAAGGCGGCAGCTGACGCATGGGAAACGTCTGTTTTGGGGATAGGCGTATTAATTATGTTAAGAAATCGATAAATCCAGCCTAAGCTTTGAATAAGACTATAAATATCCGGGCGAGGCCAGTCACCTTTTGAAGTTGCAATATGATCCATAACAATCTTCTTGAAGGTTGCCCATGCAAATTCGGACTTGAAGCTTATCTTATATTCGTATTCGTCAAAATATAAATGTAACTTAAGCAATACTTCTGCAAGATGCTGAGGATTTTTATTCGTAGCAATGAATTCAGTAATCAATTGCGTGAATAGCGGAATAAATTTGTCCATTATTTCCTTCGGTGTTGTTCTTCTTTTCGCAAGAAAGCTCTTGGAGAAAGACTCTAATAAATGTTCACTTGGTTCTTCCGTTCCCCATAAAGGCATCTTAATTAGCAATGTAGATTCGGGTAACGTAAATTTCTGAGTCACAAAAGGATCCATCAATATGGCATAAAGCACATAATCTACGGATTTCAACTCTTTCACCAGAATATCGCACCATGTGCTAACACCCCCCTGGTGAAATGGGTATGTACCTTCAGTTGTAAGTAATACCTTAATATTCTTACTCATGAGATATCACCTTATCGAATAATAGAGAATTTGATAATGCGTCATTTAACTTATCTCATGTATTATATCTTATAATTTCACAAAAAGCTGTATGTTTTTTAGTGAATCCGGCAATTTTATGTAACTAAATACTCATTTTAATAGGTCTTAGGTACTATTTATAATCCATTTGGGATTACTTGCCAGATGCATTCTGTGAGTATATGTGAAACCATTCACATATACTCAATGCTAATTCCCATTCCTCTACTTCATCCGGCAATGCCCGGAATCACACTCATCTGTCTTCCCGAACAGCTTATAGCGACGCTTGGCTATCCATTGATAAATACGAGCTGCCAGCCACTTCATGCCGGGGATACGATACATCATTGCAACAAAGCGAAATGATGGCAATTTCGTCATGATATAGATAACCGCATCAGCACCTCGTATAATGAGACCATTCGACATGTCAATCACATGAATCTCCTTATCGAGCTTTGCTCTATCATATCCCACAGGCAGCAACGTAACGATCCGTTCGTCCTGTAGAGGGACCGATTCGATAACGGTTGTTGTACGAAGTGACATTAATCGGGCTACCGTCCTTGTGCAGAGCACACAATGACCATCATAAATTATAATAAGTCGATTATCATTCATCATTGTCACCGCCTTCTTAGCATTTAGGTAATGTCTTCAGGGGGCTTTAAACCAAGATGGTGGTATGCAGCCGTTGTGACCATACGACCACGCGGTGTGCGTTGGAGAAAGCCGATCTGTAGTAAGTAAGGTTCGTATACGTCCTCAATCGTTTGGCTTTCTTCACCAATTGTTGCGGCAATCGTATCAAGACCTACAGGTCCACCGCGAAAGTGAGAGATGATGGAGTGGAGCATCTTATGATCAATTGCATCTAATCCTAGGTCGTCGACCTGTAGAAGCTTGAGTGCTTCTTTGGCAATATCTGGAGTGATGACTCCATCTCCTCTAACCTGGGCGAAGTCTCGTACACGTTTTAACAAACGGTTAGCGATACGTGGTGTCCCTCTCGAACGACGACCCATCTCGCTGGCACCATCGCCAACAATGCCAACCTGTAGAATTTCTGCAGTCCTGCTAACAATATAAGATAATTCATCCACGGTATAGTATTCAAGCCTGCTTACAACACCGAATCGGTCACGAAGTGGTGATGAGATGAGTCCCGCTCGCGTGGTTGCACCAATTAGAGTGAATTTCGGCAAATCTAATCGAACTGATCTTGCACTAGGCCCCTTGCCGATAATAATATCCAGCACGAAATCCTCCATGGCCGGATACAACACTTCCTCAACCGCTCTCTGAAGTCGATGGATTTCATCAATGAACAATACATCCCCATCTTGAAGGTTGGTTAGAATAGCTGCTAAGTCACCAGGTCGTTCAATGGCTGGGCCAGACGTTGTTCGAATATGGACACCTAACTCATTAGCGATAATATTGGATAACGTTGTCTTACCCAAGCCCGGAGGTCCATATAATAGAACGTGGTCCAATGCTTCCTTCCTCATCTTGGCCGCTTCGATATAGATCTTCAGGTTTTCCTTGACCTGAGTTTGCCCGATATATTCAGACAAGAATCGAGGTCGAAGACTGAATTCAAGTATATCCTCTTCCATCATCAGATTGGCCGAAATCACTCGATCCTCCATGCTGTACACTCCTTCTCGAATATCACTTATGTGAATCTACCCTTTATATAATAGCTGAAGTGCCATCTTAATCAAGGTATCTGCGCTATCGTTCTCATTCATCTTAGCTTTAACTGCAGGCCAAATTCGATCAATTTCACCATCTGTAAAGGAAAGTGCACGCAGCGCTTCCTTGGCTTCTTGGATAACCACAACTTCTCCAGATAGGCTGGTCGATCCTACTGTTGAGGAACCCCCAAATGAAAAAACATCATGTAGTGCTGGTCCTGCTGGAACGAGCTTATCCTTCAGATCAAGTATGATGCGTTGAGCCGTTTTCTTCCCTATTCCAGGCATTCGAGTTAAGTAAGTAATATCTTCTCTCTGTATGGCTGCTATGAGTAATTCAGGGCGTCCTCCAGATAGAACACCAAGAGCAACACGCGGTCCAATTCCTGTAACTTCTAACAGACGACGGAAAAGAGCTTGTTCTTCTCGAGATGTGAAGCCATAGAGCAGAATAGCATCTTCTCGCACATGATAGTGAATATAGACAATGGCTTCGATATCAGATTGTTGCTGGTAAGCATATGGATTGGCACAGAATACACGATAACCAACCCCACCAACATCCATAACGATGAAATCAGTTTCACACAAGCGAATTTGACCGCGCAAATAATCTATCATTTCGGGATGCCCTCCTTTATTTTGTCATTTAACGAATTCGAATGTCCATGACAAATAGCCACAGCTAGGGCATCTGCCACATCATCTGGTTTCGGAATCTCCTTAAGATTCAGGAACATTCGCACCATCTCTTGCACTTGACGTTTCTCTGCTTTACCATAACCGACAATCGCTTGCTTTACTTGTAAAGGTGTATATTCTGCAATAGAAAGCTTATGCTGCACACCAGTCAGAATAATGACTCCTCTTGCTTCAGCAACATTGAATGCGGTTGTCACATTACGGTTAAAAAACAATCGTTCAACCGCCATCTGGTTTGGCTTATACTTCTCTATCAATTGGTTAAGTGATTCATGGATCATCAATAGACGCTCACCTTGCTCCGTGTGTGCAGGCGTTTCAATGCATCCATATTGTACCGGCTTTAATCTACTGCCCTCTAAGTCGACAATACCGAAGCCAACTATAGCAATACCGGGATCTATACCTATGATTCTAATAGGAAAATACCCCCTATACGATTTGATGACTACACTAGAGATCGATAAAACCATTCGAAAATATATTTCAATACGAACGTATGTATCATTCTGATTATAGCAGATACCTTGTAGGATTACCGCATTAATGATCAAAAAAAAGAAGACAGGCTGCGAAGAGCCGGTCATCTCGGTATATCTACTTCACTACTCCTATCGCATAATCATTGAATGAGGATAGAACACTACTGTACTCAATATCATCCGATACCTGAATTCCATTCATCAATTGTTCCATGGTTTCTTCGGGCAGACTATTCTCAATCGATTCTATATCGAGTCGGAATAACCTGCGAACGATTTTGCCACCCTCTGGATGACCATCATATAGGGTTAAATAATCGCGATCATCCAAACCCACATACGCAAGCTCTGTACAAGTAGGGCAGAAATTTCTGATGTCGTGATTAACTTCGCCAGCATTGCCTCGAGCATCCACTCCCACTCCCCCGATCAACATTCCCGTGATCATGAAGAGGAGTATGAGACTAGCTAATAATAATCTCTTTTTACGTTTAATTTTTCTTTTTATTCGATCCATAGCTCGTTTTAAACCCACTGCCATCGCCTTCTTGTATGCAATCTAATATGACTATTCTCACCTGTGATGGCAACATTTATTCGTTTATCTGCGATTTCTTGTTTGTTGTAATCTCATGACTTGATCATGCAAAGTATTTTTCTTCGGTTTCATAGACCCATTCCCTTTGGAGCTTGATGAGGTTGATGAAGTTCTCGCTTCTTTATTCTCCTGTAGGTTCGTGCCCTCATTATTATCCTCCAGCTGCATCAAAGATTGGGGTTGATCAATGTCTTGTGTCAATTGAGGCTGATACAACTGAGCATGAGGCTGGGGATTGTGTGTAGGCCAAGCCGCATTACTCTGCAACGCCGAATAGGTGTTGTAATATTCATAATTCCCGTTGCTTGGATATTGCTGCATGCTTGTTGGATACGATTGATAATGAGAATTCGATTGTGGCATACCTTGATAAGTAGGGTTAGGATATGAATTGGGTGCCGCATAGTTGGTCATATGGTATGGAGTATTATAAGCTGTGTATTCCGTCGGCATATTCCAAGCAGGTATACTGGACATTGAAACAGGTGCAGTCACCTGCTGAGCTGGGACGGGAATAGCTGCAAAGGGTGGTACTGCCTGACCCGGATATACGGGTAAATGTGAAGAATACTGATTTGTTGGCATATTCTGATTAGCCGTAGGATTCTGAATTACTGGCATATTCTGATTTACTGGCAAATTTTGATGTGTTGTCATATTCTGTTGTGTTGGATAATGAGGAATGCTCGGTGCTATGATATCTGCAGGAATAGGTGCTGGCACCGGTGCTGGCATCTGCTTCACTGGTATGATTAATTTCATTCCCGCCATGATCAGATTCGGATCAATGATCGACTTATTGGCTGCTACAATCTCCTCAACGGTTACCCCATACTTCTTGCCAATTTCATACAGGGTCTCTCCTGCTTTTACGAAATGAATTTTCAATGCGCTGAACCTCCCGATTAAGTGTCACTTACATCTTATGCACGGGATAGGCAATTGACCCACTAATTCGTGAAAAAAGGACATTCAGAATTAGCTTCTGAACATCCTTCATTAGAATATCGCCCCTACGAATACACTTTAACGCCATCTTGATCTACAATTTTCCTGAATTCCTGAAGCAGATGAGTCGTAATTGGGCCTGCTTTTCCACTTCCAATAATCCTCGCATCTACTTCACGGACAGCAATGACCTCTGCGGCAGTACCGGTCAAGAAAACCTCATCAGCAATATAGACATCATGAAGTGTGAATGGCTCTTCCTTGACTGTATAGCCTTCCCTTCTAGCAATAACCATGATCGCTTCACGTGTGATTCCTTCAAGCGCCCCGATGTAACATGGCGGTGTTATTAATACACCTTTCTTAATGATGAAGATGTTATCACCTGAGCCCTCAGCAACATAACCCTGTGCATTAAGCATAAGCGCCTCACCAACACCGGCCAGATTAGCTTGGATTTTGACCAGAATATTATTCAGATAGTTAAGTGATTTGATCTTAGGATTTAGGGCGTCCGGCACATTGCGACGTGTGGATACGGACACGATTTTCAATCCATCGATATATGCATCGGCAGAATAGATGGCCAATTGTTCTACGATGATAATTACATTGGCCTTAGGAGAACGGCGTGGATCAAGTCCTAAATCGCCGGGACCTCGTGAAACAACCAATCGAATATAACCATTGTGCAGTTCATTACGTCGAACGGATTCGACCAAGGCTTCCTGCATCTCATCATACGTTAGAGGGATATTGAGCATGATCGATTTGGCTGAATCATATAGTCTGTCCAAGTGCTCTTTACACTTAAAAATATTACCGTTATATATGCGAATACCTTCGAATATGCCATCACCATACAGAAAACCATGATCGTAAACCGATACCTTTGCATTCTCCTTTGTCACAAAATCGCCATTCAAGTAAATCCATTGTTGCGTTGCCATAAGTAACTTACACCTCCGAGATTATTGTTTGATATGAGTAAATGGGATATGAACCCAGAATACGCACTTGGCAACCAATCGATTCAATTTCACTGATCGCATTGGGGAGTAGCAACGATTGTAATGAGCCTTCTATATCTATATAGAAAAAATAACTGCCTAAGTTCTTCTTTGTTGGACGCGATTCAATCTTCGTCAGATTGATCCTTCGCCAAGCAAAGGCAGATAAAACCTGATGTAAAGCCCCTGGATAATCCTCAGGCAGCGTTACAAGGATGGTTGTTTTCTGCAAATTTGTTCGTGGAAGAGTTAATGAATGATGTCCTACCGCGATGAATCTTGTGTAATTGTTCTCATGATCGGTAATGTTAGCTGCAAGCACATCCAACTCGTACATCTGGGCTGCTGTTGCTGTTCCAATCGCCGCATAACCTGGATCCTGGCGCTCTTTTACGATCCGAACACCTTCTGCCGTACTACTGACATGTTCGAATGTAACTCCCGGCAGATGATTTTTTAGAAATTGCTGACATTGGGCTATCGCGACGGGAATCGAGACGATCGTATGAATTGTTGAAAGATCAATATCTGATGCCTTATTTGTGCTTGAATGATAACCAATTAGATTCTGTACGGATGGGTAAATCCATTCGGCTTGTATAGGTAGGTCAATCTCATGAATTAGAAAATCAATATGTGGATTGACCGAGCCGTCGATTGTGTTCTCTATCGGAATCACACTGATGTCCGTATCCTGATGAACGGTGGCCAAACAAACATCCGAAATCCATCTGTAAGGGACGAGTATGTGCTCCTGCTCCGGAAAGAAATGAGCTGTTGCTTCATGCGAAACTGTTCCTTCTGGTCCTAAGTAAGCGATCCGTGTCATGCTCTTACTTCCCCTTTGGATTTCTCGAATAATGAAGTGAACGTACGATCTATGTGAAGCAATTCAACACCTTTGGAGCTTGGCTTCAGCCAGAGCAGCTTTGCATTCACATTCTGACTACGAAGTGTATTTAATAAGAATGCTTCAAGATCAGTTTTCTTCGATTCATTGCTATCAACGAGAGCTAATAAGGTTGGACCAGCACCACTGAGAGCTACTCCTAATGCACCATGCTGATCAGCATCTCGCAGAATCAATTCCATACTGGGAATAAGCGCAGATCGATAGGGCTGATGTAAAGCGTCCTTCATCGCTAGACGGATAGCAGGCAGATTCCCCGTGCACATTGCAGCAACGAGTAATGACGAATGACCGACATTGAAAACGGCATCCTTCATAGAAACTTGCTTCGGTAGCACATTACGTGCTTTCTCAGTTGCTAGATAGAAGTCAGGTATAGCTACTAAAACCTCCAACTGATCATTTGGTTCGATTCGAATCGATTCTGCTCGTTGACCGTCCCAAAAGGCAACAACAATGCCTCCATATAAGGATGCACCCACATTATCAGGATGATCCTCGATCCGTGTAGCCAATTGGAATAATTCATCATTCGTAAGTTTATTCCCAGCAAGCGCATTAGCTGCATACATTCCGCCAATGATCGCTGACGCACTACTACCTAATCCACGAGTTAATGGAATATCACTGTACATAGAAATTTCTAGCTCCGGATAATCCACTCCAGCTGCCGCGAACACTTGCTGCGCAACTCGATACACTAAGTTTTTCTTGTCTGTGGGAATGCTTCGCATCTGATCACCATGAAGATGAATAACCGTAGCTTCAGCAATTTCCATATCAATCCATGCATATAATTCTAATGCCATTCCAAGCGTATCGAAGCCCGGACCTAGATTAGCTGTACTGGCAGGGATTCGTACACGCACCTTCTGTTTGCTCATAACCGTCCACCCTCACCCTAACATTTAGCCTTCTACACGATAAACACTTTGAACCGCATCTACAACAGCAAGCTCTTTAAATGCAGCGAGAACCTTATCCATACTAGCTTTGCTAGCATTATGAGTAATAATTACAATTTCAGCTTTAGGGTTGCTCGTATTCGGCTGTTGAATGACCGATTCAAGGCTAACCTCGTGCTGACCGAATACTTGCGTAATTCGAGCAAGCACACCCGCTTTATCTTCAACATGCAATAGCACAAAATATTTGGACTCAATCTGATCGGAGGTTTTCATCTTCTTCTCTACATAAGAAATTGCTCCTCGTTGTCCATTGACACCTAACTTCAAATTCTTAATAACAGCGACTATATCGGCAACAACAGACGTTGCAGTTGGCATCTCACCCGCTCCACGACCGTAGAACATCGTTTCACCAACGGCTTCCCCATATACATATATGGCGTTGAATACACCGTTAACTGAGGCGAGTGGATGATCGCGTTTCACCATCGTTGGTTCAACACTGATGCTGACATACCCATCCTGATTCTCTGCAATACCAAGCAGCTTCATCTCGTAACCGAGTCTCTTCGCATACGTGATATCCTCTTTACGCACTTTGGATATCCCTTTAACCTGGACATCCTCATAATTAATCTTCGCATGGAAACCAAGTGTTGCTAATATGGTCATCTTGTAAGCAGCATCATAGCCTTCTACATCAGAGGTTGGATCAGATTCTGCATACCCTAAGTCCTGTGCTTCCTTAAGAACATCATCATAGGAGGCACCCTCTTGGCTCATCTTGGTAAGAATATAATTCGTAGTACCATTGACGATTCCCATCATTTTGTATATTCGATCGGAAGAAAATCCCTCGACCAATGTGCGCAGAATAGGTACACCGCCAGCCACACTCGCCTCGTAGAATACATCACAGCCTTTTTCTGCTGCTTTCTGTAGAATTTCTTGACCGTGTTGAGCCATCAAGTCTTTATTCGCTGTTACGACATGTTTTCCTCTTTCGAGGGCTGCAAGAATATATTCTTTTGAGAGTCCAATACCACCCATTACTTCAATAATAACATCAATTTCCGGGTTATTAATGACACTCCACGGATCTTCTGTAAGTTTACTAGGATCTATATGAATCGACCGTTCTTTATCCACATGCTGAACAAGAATACGTTCTATAAGTACAGGGCAACCAACCTGTCGCTGTAAATCCTCCTGATGACCTTCTACAATACGAACAACACCTGTACCTACAGTACCTAACCCTAACAATCCAATTCTGACCGGTTTCACGATACTACCTCCTAGAATTTATAAATAACTACACTTGTGGTCGATCAATAAGAGTTCGAAAATTATCCTCTACCAATAATAGCCGCTTTCTTGACACCATCATGATGATTTAGAGCATCAATAAGTGGTAAGATTTGATCGCTCATATTAGACGTTTCAACGGAGATAACTACATTAGCCATTCCTTGTAGAGGAATAGTCTGGTTAATCGTTAAGACATTCCCTTCAAAGCTTGCAACAAGTGCTAATACCTTCGACAAAATTCCTGAACGATGTTGTAGATCCATGGATATGGTAATGATGCGTTCTCTCTCCATACTCTCCAAGGCATGAATACCATCTTTATATTTGTAGTATGCACTTCTACTAAGACCTACATGTTCAACGGCTTCATGAATGGTCTTGGCATCACCATGAGCGAGTAGCTCTTTGACCTGCATGGTCTTGTGAAGAGCTTCAGGGAGAATATCCTCATGAACTAAATAATATCGATCCATAAGCGACTCCGTCCTTCTAAGAGAGACTGTTGTGTTTGCATAGTGGACATTATATCTAAATTAGTGAGTGATAGCAAGGGTGAAAAGCCGCTTTGAGCAACTTCGAGGCAGAAAATTCGCTGTACATCTTATCTGGTTCGTGGTTTCTCCGATTTAGAGCGTCTTCGACGCTTTATTACTTATCTGAATCGTGGATCAAATGAATGTAGAAGCTCCAAAAGCCTCTATTCAACCGAATATACCTGCCGAACAAGCTGCAGAGGCTCTTGGAGCCTCTATTCAACCGAATTTATCTGCCGAACAAGCTGCAGAGGCTTCAAAGACCTTTATCAAGTTAAGTGAAATTTCATACATTCTTAGTCGTAAAAATAACCCTCCACTTCAAGTGGAAGGCCGTAAGATTTGATCCTATTTCTGTATCTGTTTATGTCTCCACTTTAGCTATTACTCGCAACAATTCTCATATTAGCTGTCCCTCAACACGCTCCACCTTCACCGCGCATAGCTTGAATTCCGGCATCCGACTCGTGGGATCTAGTGCAGCGATCGTCAGTTGGTTGATCGATAAGTCACCGCCCCAATGAAAGGGCACGAATATGGTTGTAGGATGTATACCTTCCGTTATCTTGAATGGAAACTTCAAGGAACCCCGGCGGCTCGTAAGGCGAAGTTGATCACCTAGCTTCAATCCTATTTTCTGTGCTAGTATGGGATGCACTTCTGCGATTGGCATAGGTGCTTTTCGATTTAGCCCTTCGGTTCTCCGCGTTTGCGCACCGCTCAGATAATGATTGGCTAATCGTCCCGTCGTTAAGATGTAAGGATACTCACGATCAATCGGTTCAGCGGGCATCTTAGGCGTAATACCATGTATTCTTGCTTTGCCATCTGAATGATGGAAGCCGTTTTCGAACATATATGGCGTTCCAGGATGCTCCACTTGCGGACATGGCCAGAACACACCTTTCTCAAGCCTTAATCGATCATAGGTGATTCCACTGTAGTCTGCCTTGCCGCCAGCGGACGCTCTGGCTAATTCATCAAAAACGTCCTCAGCCGACTTATACTGGAAATACTCACCTTTACCAAGGTACTCTGCAAGCTCCTTAATAATCGTTACATCTAGTTTACATTCACCTGGTAAATCCAATGCCTGCGGACGATGGAACACACGTCCTTCCAAATTCGTTAGTGTACCCTCAGCTTCTAAGAACGATGAGCTTGGTAGGATCCAATCTGCATACTTCGCTGTCTCTGTCTCGAACATATCAACGACTACCAACAAATCTAATTTTTCAAGCATTCGTGCCACATATCGATTATCTGGACTAGAAACTAGGGGATTGGAGCCCAGAACAATCATGCCTCTGATCTCACCCTGCTCGATCTTCTCGAACATCTCGAAGGCTGACACCCCTTTGCCAGGAAGCTCATCGGGTGATATTCCCCAAACCTCGGCGACATGAGCTCGTGCAGCAGGATCATCGATCATCCGATATCCAGGCAACTGATCTGCCTTTTGTCCATGCTCTCTCCCGCCCTGACCATTCGCTTGACCAGTAACGGCTCCATATCCACAGCCTTTTCTGCCTATCTTCCCTGTTACTAAACACAAATTTATATAATTGAGCGTATTCTCAACGCCATTAATTTGTTGTTCTAAACCGCGTGCCGTAAGCACAATACCACTCTCTGCACGAGCATAGCCACGAGCGATCGTCCGTGTAACAGCCTCCATCACGCCAGTTAAACGCTCCACATACGCTGGTGTATAAAGCTCTACAGCTTTCTTCAGTTCGTCGATACCCATGGTCATCTTATTAATAAACGATTGATCAGCTAAATTCTCATTCAATATGACATGTAACAAGCCATTAATGAACACCGAATCAAACCCTGGCTGCAGACGCACGTGGATATCGGAAATTTTCGAGGTCATTGTTTGACGTGGATCGATGGTCACGATCGTAGCTTTATTCTTCTTTGCTTCCATCAGATAGGGCATCATCGTAGGTTGACATTCAGCCACATTCGTTCCAGCGAGAATAATGTATTGCGCATGGGACAACTCCGATAATGGCATACTCATCCCTCGATCAATGCCAAATGCTTTATTAGCAGCCGCAGCTGCAGATGACATACAGTACCTTCCATTGTAATCTATAAACTTAGAGCGAAGAGCAACTCTTGTGAATTTGCCTAATAAGTAACACACCTCATTCGTCAGTGATCCACCACCATACACAGCAATGACATCCTGTCCATGAGCTTGTTGTAAATGTTTAATCCGATCCGATATGTCCCCATAGGCTGAATCCCAATCCTTCCGAATCCATTCAACGTTGTCGGAACTTTTTGGTTGATCGTCTGATCTCTGGACTGGATAGATTAAGCGACTCGGATGAAGGGTATGTTCAACAACATTAAACCCTTTCTGACATAGACGACCTGTAGCTACGGGAAAGTCCTGCCGCGGCTTCACAGTAATCGCCCCTGAATCCTCATCCTTGATTAACTCAACACCACATTGCATACTACAAAAGCAACAATGTGTTTGATTGGATAGCTTGGGGAGCGTAGTTGCTTCAGTTATCATCATTACGACTCCTCCACTTCGCTTAATTCTATCCACTTGTTTAATGTTCGAGCAGCTTCTTTCCGTTGTAACAAAGACCGAGCAAGGTAAAATCCTTCCTCATACGTTGAAACCTTATCAAACCAGAAAAATCGTAACCCAGCATTAAATATGACATGATCTCTTTCTTTCTTTATATCCACGCTGTCTTCTCCATCAATAATCCTTTGCAGAATCAATATTTGTTGTTCTTTGTCATGCTCAACTAGAGGTTCGCCACTAAAACCAAACATCGAAGGATCTATCATACTTGATTCATCGCCGTAAGCTGTCACTTTGCGGATTGCACTATTCTTATAAATGGGAAGATCTTCTGATCCTTCAATTCCCTGAACGATATATGATGTCTCAAACCCTGACCGAGGCAAAATATGAATCAAATGCTGCATCGCTGTTTTATGATTTACGCCTATAATCAGATTGGCGGATTGTACAGGGTTAATGACTTTCTCAACGGTATTTAGCATGGTTCTAAGACCCATCTCTTGACGAATATGTCGCACAGATTGGAGTGGAGGACATAATTGTTCGGTCCATAGAAAATTGATATGAACGGATGAGAATACACGCTCCCAATGCGTAACTTCCTTCTGAATTCGCACACCAAGTGCCTCTAATAATTCCTTAACGGAGGTACCTTCCTTCGGTGGCAGAGAATCACCACCGTGGAGTACCTGAGGAACTTGGACGGACGCCATAAGTAGACTAACCGGAATTGTGATTGGACAATATCGTCTACCGTCATAAGGTCCAGCACAATTAATCGAGTTCGTGAAGGACCCAATCGGCGTACAATATTTTCTAAACACATGAATGAAAGCCATAATCTCATCGTCCGATTCACTCTTCATACGTTCTGCCATTAACCATGAGGCAATCTGTACATCTGTTGCCTCTTTACGAGCAATCATATGAGCTACAGCAGCACTTTGGTCATAGGTTAAGTCTCGCGATCCTCTTTTTCCTGTTCCAACTGCTTTTATCCATTGTCTCATCGGTTTCATACCCTTCGGGTAGCATTCTGTAGCTGCAGTTAGAAATTCACACCCTTATTCGCTGTCGCCCATGACCTTCTCCAACTAACCGATACTGCAAAGAACACGACTGTAATAACCAGAACGATGGTAGCTACCGTCAGGAATCCCGCCACGTGTGTACCGGTCGACTGTTTGAGTGGTCCAAGGATATTGTTGCTTAGAATGTACCCTCCGAAACCACCTGCTGCGCCAACGATGCCAGTGACTACACCAATTTCCTTTGGAAATCGTTGCGGAACAAGCTGGAACACAGAGCCATTACCCATACCTAAGCATGCCATCATAATACTTGTAATCAAGAGCATGACATAGAATGAGCTTGGCATTGTAGAAACGGCAAATGCACAAATCGTTACACAACTAAACAGAATCATCAGGAATTTCATACCGCCGACCCGATCTGCAATATAACCACCCAGTGGCCGGAAGAAGCTACCGGCCATGACGGTAATGGTCACCAGATAACCTACCTGCACTTTCGTAATCCCACCTGAAACCGTTGCATCTCCATAAATATCATAGAAGAATATACTGAAATAACTAGATAGTCCAACAAATCCACCAAACGTGATCGCATAGAATAAGGAAAACCACCAAGTGTCTGCATACTTGAACATGGCAAGGTAATCAAGTAGCTTCTTAGGCTTCGGCTGATTAGGGCTATCTTTGGCTAAGAAAATATAAGTAATAAGTACCAAAGTAAGTGGAATAAGTGCTAATCCGAACACTACATGCCATCCATAAACTTCGGCTAGCTTCGGACCAAAGAAGGTTGCTAATGCCGTACCACTATTACCAGCACCTGCTATTCCCATCGCTAAGCCTTGATATTGAGGTGGATACCATAGACTGGCAAGTGGTAATGCAACGGCAAAGCTCGCACCCGCCATTCCTAACAGCAAACCAACCGCTAGCATTTCATTCATGCTATTAGATCCTAGCCAGCCCCAGAATAGGGGAATCATTGATACGATCATGCCGAAGATTCCGGCTTTCTTGCAGCCAATCTTATCCGCTAATATCCCCATTGGGATTCGCAGTAAGGCGCCCCCTAGAAGGGGAATCGCAACCATGGTTGCTTTCTGCGAATCAGTCAATCCGAAATCCTTCGTAATGAACAAAGCTAACGCACCACACATCACCCATATCATAAAGCTAACATCAAAATAGATAAATGCTGACAATAGACTTGGTTTATGCCCCGAATTCTTAAATCCCTTCTTCTCCACACTATCCACTCCTCTTTATCTTTCTCTATGTGTTACTTTATATAACATAGGTATACTATACACGGGAGGTTTTGAAATTTCAATAGGTTTTTCGCAAATAATTCACAATTCACTTCATTCTACCCATCAACTTAAAGGTTTTCGCTTTATGTTTGTACAAAACACGGACAATAAATCAAATTTAATTGAAATTGTTCGGATTTGTGCGAAAAACAAAAGACACCAGCAATTTGCTGGTGTCTCATTTATTTTCTTTGCTTCTATTCTTGATCTACGAATTCAAATTCAAATTCTCCGATGCGAACATAATTCCCGTCCTTCGCACCTTTCAACCGCAGTGCTTTATCGATTCCCATCTTGCTCATTATTCTCGCAAACCTGTCCGCCGCTTCTTGCGTATTGAAATTCATCCGTTTCAACATATTCTCAATATGCGGACTTTCGATAATATATAAATCATTTTCTCTACGAATCTCATAGGATTCATCCTTCTTCTCTTCTGCTTGATATACCTTACGCTCAGATACATCCTTAACCTCTTCCACAGATGGTACATTCGGAATTGTCTCTAATATATCCGCACAACGATAAAGCACTTGTTGAATCCCATCCTTGGTAACAGCAGAGATAGGAAGCACTTCCGTTTGTTCTCCTTCGGCAATAAGCCGTTCCTTGAACGCTTCAAGATGCACATCAGCTCCAGGGCTATCCATCTTGTTCGCTACAAGAAGCTGTGGCCGCGTTAGCAAGAGTGGGTTATACAATTCAAGCTCGCGATTAATCATCACCCAATCTTCGTAGGGGTCACGACCGTCCACAGCTGACATATCAATGATATGAACAAGTACTCGCGTACGTTCGATATGGCGTAGAAATTCATGGCCAAGACCAACCCCTTCATTAGCGCCTTCAATCAATCCAGGAAGATCTGCCATGACAAAGCTTCGACCATCTCCAACATCAACGACCCCTAGATTCGGAGTAATCGTAGTAAAGTGATAAGCCCCAATCTTCGGTGTTGCGGCTGATACAACGGAAAGCAACGTGGATTTCCCAACGCTCGGGAATCCGACTAGTCCGACATCTGCCATCACTTTTAACTCCAGAATGAGATATCGTTCTTTACCTTCCTCCCCGTTCTCCGAGATGCCTGGAGCGGGATTCGCAGGTGTGGCAAATCGAATGTTACCACGTCCGCCACGTCCGCCTTTAGCAACAACTACCTGCTGACCATGTCGAGTCAAATCCGCTAATATCTCCCCAGAGTCCTCATCCAATACGACTGTACCGGGAGGTACTCTAACAATCATATCCTCGGCATTCGCTCCATGACGGGATTTGTTCTTACCCCGTTCACCGATTGGTGCTTTGAAATGCTTTTGGTATCGGAAATCAATAAGCGTACGAAGTCCTGAATCTACAACGAAGATTACGTCGCCGCCTCTACCTCCATCGCCACCAGCAGGTCCACCCATCGGTACATATAGCTCTCTTCGATAAGAGACGATTCCATCGCCACCATTACCGCCTTTTACATAAATTTTCGCTTTATCCAAGAACATATAACTCACCCCGTCATTTCCGATAAACGTACTCGTACTTCAATATCCACTGCATGTTCCGTCTCTTCAATACTAACATGTATATCTTGGTGTTTACTTATACGTTCAATAATCTCTTGGAGACTACTCCTTAAACGCTCTATATCAGAGATGCCATCGTATTCAAATCCAATGAATAGCTGTTCATCCCATTCATTCATAGTAATAGAAAGCTGATTCGCATCGCCCTCGCCATATCTCGCGGCTGATTTATAGGCTTCCACAAAAGTGATAATTGATTGCGCAATCCTAATACCTAGCTCACCAAATTTAACCAATGAGACTTCCTGCTCGAGCCTTACATGAAGGATCAGAGCATTCGTGTTCGCCCGAAAGCTTATGAAGTAAGCGATAAGGAAGGGGATACCTAGTTTCGAAATCAAACCTTCATAGCGAATCTGATCACATATTTTCTCGATATAGGTAATAAGTTTATCCCGTTTATTCAATTGAATATAACCGAATAACACTTGAACATCGTTCATCCAATCATGTCGATGATGGTCAATTGTACGAATGACCTCTCCATATTGGGCTTCCCTCGTCTCTGTCAATAGCTTCTTAAGTTGTCTGATTCGCCTTAGAGATATTCCAATACAAATAATCAATAATATAATTATTATTGTTAATACCCACAAACTGTACCCGGGCATACTGTTGTCCCCTGTTCATACATTAGTATAACTCGAACATTCTTTTCTAAGTCTTATACTTTCTTATTCGTGAAGAAAAACCCTGACGATATAATCTCGTCAGGGCCTATGATGTGTGGTGTTGATTAAGCCTCAACAGCAACTGCTACAGGATAAACGCTAACTTTCTTACGGTCGCGCCCCCAGCGTTCGAACTTAACTGTTCCTTCTACTTTAGCGAACAGTGTATCATCGGAACCGATACCCACGTTGTTACCTGGGTGAATCTTAGTTCCACGTTGACGAACTAGAATGTTGCCAGCCTTGACAACTTGGCCGTCAGCACGTTTCGTACCTAGACGCTTAGCGTGGCTATCACGACCGTTCCTTGTGGAGCCGACCCCTTTTTTGGAAGCGAATAATTGCAGGTCCATTGTTAACATTGGCTTCGACCTCCTTTCATATGATGGTTTCTTTCATTGTTATATAAGTTTGATAAGATGTTTCGATGCTTTGCAGCATAACGACCATGGATTCCAATAGCAATTGACACTTCTGGAATGTGATCGAATCGATCGTCTCAGGTACTGCTACAGAAAGATAACCCTTCTCTACAGTAGGTATTAGGTCCAGTTGCAGGAGTGCTTCAACTGCGTTCACTGTGCCAATTGTTACAGCAGAGACACCAGAGCATACAATGTCCTTCCCAGGTACATCATATTCAGCATGTCCCGTTACAGTAAAACCACAGATGCTTCGATCTGATTGACGTCGAATATCTACTCGAATCATGACTTCGCCTCTTACGCCTGAATTTTCCCGATTGTTACTTTCGAGTACGGCTGGCGATGGCCTTGCTTGCGACGATAGTTTTTCTTCGCTTTGTATTTGAAAACGATTAATTTCTTGCCTTTTAAATGTTTGTCGACTGTTGCAGAAACACTTGCTCCGCTTACGAGTGGAGTTCCAGCTACAAAGCCGTCCTCTTTACCAATAGCTACCACTTGATCGAATGTTATGCTTTCACCTTCATTAGCATTAAGCTTTTCAATGAAGAGAACATCACCTTCTTGAACCTTGTACTGCTTGCCACCTGTTTCAATAATCGCGTACATGTTAGCACCTCCTCATGTCATAAGACTCGCCGAAAATTGGGGTGATGCAGCCCACATGGACAACATACTTGAATGACCCTCTTCGAGCGGTTGCAGCATGTATCTCAACACGCACTCAAACATTCTAACACAACTGACAATTTATCGCAATTTATATTTGCACCGAATTTAATGAAGTATAAAATGCTTACCAACACCACCGCAATGTGAACAATTCTCGTACATAAGTCGATCGCCATGTGAGCGAACCTTCTTGCGTGTCATCTCCAGAAGTCCGAGCTGTGTCCAGCCGACAACGATTGTCTTGGTCCGATCATGCTTGACCAACTTCTCCATCGATTGAACAATCGATTGCCGGTGCTCTTCTTCGATCATATCAATAAAATCAATGATGAGAATTCCACCAATATCTCGCAGCCGAATGAGTCGAGAAATTTGTTCTACCGCTTCTAAATTGGTTTCATACACCGTTTGCTCCAAGTCAACGGAACCCGTAAACTTACCTGTGTTAACGTCAATAACCGTTAGGGCTTCTGTATGGTCGATATTAATATATCCACCATTACTTAACCATACCTTAGGACGGAATGACTTATCTAAAGCGTCATAAATGCCATAATAATGAATCATTGAAATGGATGACTCGTATAGCTTTATCCGTTGAACTAGATGTGGGGCGTATTGTAAAACTAAAGACTCAATTTCTGCTTTCTTCTCTTCATTATTAATGATTAATTCGTCGATTTGTTCGGTGAATAGGTCGCGAATGATGCGTGGTACCATATCTAAATCTTGATAAATGCAAATCGGAGTTTTCCCAATCTCAGCCTTGGCCAGAATACTAGCCCACAAATCACGAAGATAATTCAGATCCCGCTCAAGCTCCTCCAACGATGCACCTTCTGCAACCGTTCTTAGAATTAAGCCTTCACCGTCAAGGCGAAGCTTCTCGCCTAGTTCCTTCAGACGTTGCCGTTCTTCTTGTGATTCAATTTTCCTAGAGATCCCAACATAATCTGCATTCGGCATATACACGATCCATCGTCCAGGGATTGTATAATGTGTAGTTATCTTAGCGCCCTTCGTGCCGAGAGGCTCCTTCGCAACTTGTACGATGATTTCCTGACCTTCCTTGATCAAATTCCGGATCGGCGGTTTGTCAGCAGGAACTTTATCCAAATTCGCATCCAATAAATCATCCACATAAAGAAAAGCATTCTTACTCTGTCCAATGTCGACGAAAGCAGCCTGTAAACCAGGAAGAACATTCACTACATGCGCTTTATATATACTCCCCACTCGTTCTTCCTTGGGTCGCTCATCATAGTATTCAACCAATATGCCGTCCACAAGTAGAGCGACCTTGGTTACATCCTGCTCACAATGAACCACAATTTGTTTCATTGCAATCGCCTCCGCATCATCTTCCTTTCCTCTTATACTACATGAAAAGTTCGGAAACTGCACTTATTGGTCGATGTTCAATGAATATATCGTGAATGAGTCGATGCTCAGGTACAACTGCTTGAATCGTCCCATTCTTATTAAGCACATAAATCAAATGATACTTTTCCCTTCGAAACATCTTCGTAATATGGGCAACACTGAGTTCCCCAAGTACTACGATGGGTTGTGCTAAACCACCGTGAGCAAGTATATGATCTGCTCTACTGCTTCTACCAATTAAAAATCTGATAAATTTATAATTCAAATTTCGATAGCTATACCAATTCGTAGCAAGCAAGAATATAGCGATTACGAGAATATTCAGATTGAGACCAGCTACAGGATAATGGTAAAGGGATCCCGATAATAACACACCACTCATGAATAGACTCATCCATATCGTTAACTTTAATGTGTAGTAATAAGAAATCCTATAGCTTAAAATCGCTTGAAGTACTCGCCCGCCGTCGAGCGGCAATATAGGTAATAGATTGAAGAGCGCTATCCCCATATTAGCCTGAACGAAATAATCGACCCACCCATCATCCCAGAGGGCTGTTGATTTCATCAATAAGGCAAAACTAATCATTAGAGCATTCTGCAAGGGCCCAGCAAGGGCTACAACAATCTCCTCACTTGCTGTGACACTGCCCTGTTCATCTATGATAGCAACACCACCGAATGGTAATAACTGAATCTCGGTAACTTTCCATCCATAATGCTGGGCAGCTGCAACATGTCCTAGCTCATGAATAATAACAATTCCAAATAACGTTAATAGTTCAACATAATAACCCATAACAACCGAGAGAGCCATCATGATTACAAAAAGGGTGTGGAAGCGATATACAACACCGAAGCATTTAATCAAAAGGTATCACGTCCCCCGGATTCACATACTGATCTCCCCTCTTAAGGGCAAAATACAGAATGTCAGTATGTCCGATGAGCGCGCCTTCTTCAAGCCAATCATTCTTCTCCACTTGAACGGTCTCTAATCCCGCGTATACAGCCAAGACACCGTCCGAATGAAGTACCTTCACCGTCATTTCATTCGTGCGAGATGGGGCTACATATTGAACAAGTCCCCTTCCAATCGAAGTGACTGCTCGATCCAGAGAGGTGTGAAACGCTATGACGCCTGGTTGACTCGTATTACTACTCGCAGGATGACCTGCGACAGGAAGCGAATATTCAGTTTCCGACCGACCATCTAAGCGATCATCGAAGATCGGAAGTAAGGTTGGAATTGCTCCAATATGAGCTTCATACCACGCGGTTAATGCTGCGTAATCGAAGGAATCATTCAATGCAACCTTGATCATTTGTTGTGCCCTCTGGGCATATGAATGTTCATCAAGGTGGAATATCGTCCAGACCAGTACATAGATGCACAAGCTTAGGAAGCATTTGTACAGGAATCGATTCCGGGACGGTGGCACGCGCCATTCCTGCCAGGATTGGTGTGGAGGATTTAACTGGCTAATTCTTCGCTGTCTACGTTTTTTCGCATCCATATTCATAGGACATGTCTCCCCCACAATTACTCATTCTCATATGTATGCCAAAGCTTGTCTGGCTATTCGAGATATAAGGAAGACGGACCATGTAAATGGAGCCGTCTTCTGTAATGAGTAATCGTGAAGCACGTTCAATATGTGGAGGGCTGTTCCTGATGGACACGGATGCTCTGAACAATTCCAATACATAACATATTAATGAGTAACGAGGTCCCTCCATAGCTTATGAAAGGGAGAGTAATGCCCGTAATCGGTAGAATACCTAAGAACATACCCACATTCTGAAAAATCTGAAAAACCAACATCGATACAATTCCCGTAATAATCAAAGAACCGCTAAGATGATTACATTGAATAGCGATCAGGATCATTCGATACACGAGAAGAAAATATAATAGTAATAATGCAGATGAACCAACAAAACCAAATTCTTCACCAATCACAACAAAGACAGAATCCGAGAAAGCATATGGGATTCGACCGTTCTGTAGTGAATTACCTTGCTTAAATCCGTCACCTAACAATCCACCTGAACCGATAGCAATCTGCGAATTAATTAGATGA
Organism: Paenibacillaceae bacterium; assembly: GCA_040880185.1. Taxonomy (GTDB): domain Bacteria; phylum Bacillota; class Bacilli; order Paenibacillales; family UBA4045; genus UBA4045. The sequence continues at coordinate 56,154 of JBBDIY010000044.1, read as the reverse complement.
TAGCTTTCCTTCTGACTAACTGCGTCTTTATCTATAAACGTATCAATTCGTTCCATCCAATGCTTTTTTCCATGTGAATCAAGATAATCAGATATGGGTTCATGGTACGTTTGAAATAAAGAGAGGAGTAAATAGAAGCAACCAACGGCAATCGCGGTACCTATAAGCACGTGCGTATACTTGACATTCCCAACCCACAGCATCCCTAACAGAATGATTAAATAGATCATGGCATTACCAAGATCAGGTTGTATTAATACTAGAACAAAAGGAATGAGTACGATGAGGCCAATCGGCAGTACTTCTTGACCGAGTCTGAGTGTCTCGCCTTTTCGATAACCAATGAAGCCTGCGATAGCAATGATAAGGAATAGCTTCATCAGTTCGGCAGGTTGAAAATTTATTGTGGGTGTTATTTCGAACCAGCTTCTCGCCCCATTAATTTTCTCAGCGAATTTAAGAACTAAAACCAGGCTAGCAATACCTATCACATAAATGACCATCCACAATCTCAATAAAATCCGGTAATTAATGAATGCCATAGCGAACATGACCACAAATCCTAAACCATAAAATTTGAGCATCTTATCATCCATGGCCGAATTTCGGTATGTTAAATTATTGGTGATAGCACTCTGGATCAGCAAATAACTAATACCCATAAATCCGAGCAAAATGAGTACAATCATCCAATCGATTCTTCTTAACCTAGTGAGCATTAACCATCATCCTAATCCAAAAAACTTTTTAATCTTGGTGAAGGCTCCTTTATTCTCATCTAACGCCATCAGGGGTACAGCATCTCCGACAATTCGACGAGCTATATTCCGATAAGCAATGGATGCTCTTGACGTTGGACTCATAACGGTAGGCTCACCAGAGTTTGCTGCTTTGATCACATGCTCATCATCAGGCACTACTCCGATCAGGTCAATAGCTAGAATCTGACAAATTTCATCAATATCAAGCATATCGCCATTCTTCATCATATTCGCTCGAACACGATTGATGATCAGCTTGGCTCCGCGCAGCTTCTGAGATTCCAATAAACCAATAATTCGATCTGCATCTCGCACAGCGGCATTCTCTGGTGTTGTAACGACAATCGCACGGTCTGCACCGGCAATCGCATTCCTGAAGCCCTGCTCGATTCCAGCGGGACAATCTATAATCACATAATCGAAGTCCTTCTTCAGCTCAACGATGATATCTTTAATCTGGTCTGGAGTTACCGAATCCTTGTCCTTGGTTTGTGCAGCAGGGAGCAAGTACAGTTCATCGAAACGCTTGTCTTTAATCATAGCTTGACTTAATCGACAACGACCTTCAGCTACATCCACTAAATCATAAATAATCCGATTTTCCAATCCCATAACAACATCCAAGTTGCGCAAGCCAATATCGGTGTCAACCATACATACCTTTTTACCTAGAAGTGCTAGAGCTGTTCCGATATTAGCTGAGGACGTTGTTTTGCCAACGCCCCCTTTTCCTGAGGTAATAACGATTGCTTCTCCCATGGTTAACACTCTCCTTAAAAATACTTAATTAAGTTCCAATGCTTCTGGTCGAACACGATGGATATTAACAATCTTGTCGATTTTCATCTGATTATCACTCAAGTAGGCAAATTCCATAAAAGCCTCTTCGATCCCCCACTCATCCGGTGGTCTACTAATAATACCCGCTATTCGAAGCTGTGTCGGCTTCATATAAGATGATGCAATGATCGCCTGTTCATTCCCGTCAATACCCGCATGAGCCATCCCTCTTAACGAGCCTAATATGTATATATTATGAGTTGAGGTGATCGTTCCACCTGGATTAACATCACCGAGAATCAGAATATCGCCATCATGATGAATCGTTTGTCCCGAACGAATTATCGTTTTCAACATTCTGAGCTGTTTGGTTGGGTCACTCTCTTGTACTATATTTACATCGGATTCTATTGAACGAATAATTAAATTTCCTCGCTTGGCAATGATATCTATAATGCTCTGTTTCTGGTTTTCAGAGATGATTCTTTTTCCTAAACGAATTTGCACTTGAATTTCCGGACCAGATAATATGTTCTGATGCGTCTTCGTTAATTTATTGCGAAGGTCATTCAATAGCGAATCAAATTTGCAAGTATCATCCAACAGGAAGATAAGCCCCTCTTTTACACCTTTTATCGTGACGAGATGTTTGATTGCAGCCATGAGCTATTGCCTCCTGTTGAATACATTTCTTTGTAGTCCTATCAAATTCCTGCATTAACCTGTAACCGTTTATAGTGACTCATCTTCTTGATGCACTTTTCTTCTATCCATCCATCTGCGAGCGGGTACATAGACGATTACCGCAAATAGAAGATTGAATAGAAGAGTAGGCATAATGAAATCAGAGAATATCGTAATAAAAGGTACATCGATCACACGAAACATCCGAAACACCAAGAAATTTACCACATCGTACAGAACAATAGAGAAAGAAATCATGAATAAAGCTGAGATCATTGTGATCTTAAGTCGTTTGGCCATGACACCCGCAGCGTACGCGGTTAGTCCCATACTGAAAGAATGTGGACCCAACATTGGACTTGCATATACAATATCGTGCATCAATCCAAACATTAAACCGAAGAAGAGACCCAGATGTCGGTTTCTAATGATAGAGACGAATAAGACTAGCACCAACACAAAGTGAGGAGCGACCTGTAATCCATTATACCAACCCGTTGGAATTAGCCAATGAACCCATGTACCCTCTAAGATGAAGACGATAAAGATCAAGAGCCAAATGATTTTATTATTCATGGTTCAGGAACCTCGATGACGAAAACCTGTCGAAGCTTGGCTCCGTTCAGGTCAGCAGCCGGTTTAATCATCGCTTTCAGGGTAATACCCGAATCACTTACCCCCTTAAAGACGACTGTACCTATGATGAGACCCTTAGGGAACACCTCACCATAACCAGATGTAACAACCGTGTCTCCTTCTTTGATAGAATCCGTTGATTCAATCTTATTCATCTCCAGCAAATCGTCAGCTGTATATCTCTCTATCATCCCGAATGATTCTTCATTCTCTTTTGTAGTTGCCGCAATTGCTTTTGTAGAGTCTACTCTATAATCAATCGCTGATATCAGCTGAACACTTGAAGAGAACGGTGCAACATTCCGAACAATACCGATCAATCCATCCACGGTGGCTACTGCCATATTCTCGCGTATTCCGTCCTTCTCACCTAGATTAATATTGATCGTCTGGTCGAAGGGGTCCGGGCTCGAAGATACGACCTCAGCAAAGTGCCATATGTAACGATTCGCCTGCTTCTGTCTTTCCGTGAATAGTAATGCTTCTTCCAATGGCCCGACCCGCTCTTCCAATATATTCAATCGAACAGCGTCCTGGGCGTAATCAGATAGCTTTCTCTTTAAAGCCTTATTCTCTTCATAGACATCACTAAGCATACCGATGTTCTCGAAGAAACCCGCTGTGATTCCTGCGGGTTTATAGAACAAGCTCTGAGTAAAGGAAACGGTATCCTTCACAAGCTTCTCCGGCCAAGTTAAAGTTTTACGCTCACCTAATGTGAGCCCCATTAGCGCAATGAAGACAATCAAACAGGCTAGTAATAATATTAATTTTTTGTTCCCCAATAACCTGAACAAGGCATACTCCCCTACCCCAGAAACAGAAATGGCATATGAATTGAATATTGTTTATCGTTTATCGCTTCCCTTTACCATACCCACCCCTGTTTTTAAATAAATCGATGTTATCTAACGCTCTCCCTGTCCCGATTGCCACACAGTCAAGTGGGTTGTCCGCTACGAGAACAGGCATTCCAGTTTCACGTGTCAATAGTTTATCTAGGTTGCGTAATAAGGCTCCCCCACCTGTTAGCACAATACCGCGATCCATAATATCCGACGCTAGCTCTGGCGGGCATTTCTCAAGGGTAACTTTCACCGCATCAACAATGCTATTGACGGTATCTGTCAATGCATCCGTAATTTCGTCTGAGGTCACATTAATCGTCTTAGGTAATCCCGACACCAGATCTCGACCGCGAATTTCCATAGAATTTGGTGTGGTACTCTTCATCGCTGATCCAATATCAATCTTCAGTTGTTCAGATGTGCGTTCACCGATCATCAGGTTATAGTTTTTCTTCACATAAGCAATAATGGCATCATCCATCTCATCACCGGCTACTCTTACAGAACGGCTAGTTACAATACCACCAAGTGAGATGACGGCCACCTCTGTAGTACCACCACCAATATCAACGACCATACTTCCAGTTGGTTCCCACACAGGTAAATCAGCACCAATCGCAGCTGCGAATGGCTCCTCAATCGTGTAAGCATCCCTTGCTCCAGCTTGACGAGTTGCATCTTCAACGGCTCTTTGTTCAACAGCTGTGATACCCGAAGGAACACATACCATTACATAAGGATGACGCGGGAAGAAAGATCTTGGCTTCTGTGCTTGACGTATGAAATATCTAATCATCGTAGCTGTTGTTTCGAAATCAGCAATGACTCCATCCTTCATTGGGCGAATGGCACGAATATTACCAGGTGTACGACCAATCATCTTCTTCGCTGAATCTCCAACAGCTTCAATCGTCTTTGTATCTGTATTAACTGCTACTACTGATGGTTCTCTGACAACAATTCCTCTACCTTTAACGAACACCAATGTATTGGCTGTGCCTAAATCGATACCTAAGTCTTTCGTGAATCCATCGAACATAAGTTGATTTCTCCTTTTCTCTCTGCTCTTTGCAGCCGACTACATCAACCCTTGTTCCTTCATGCTAATAAAGGTGTGGTCGGCTATGATAATATGATCGAGTACATCGATGCCTACAATACGTCCAGCTTCACTTAATCGGCGTGTCACTTCAACATCCTCAGGACTTGGTGTTGGATCTCCACTTGGGTGGTTATGGACACAAATAATGGATGCACTACTACGTTTGATAGCGGAACAGAATACTTCCCTTGGATGAACGATTGATGCATTGAGACTCCCTACCGACAAAGTCTCGTGTCCAGTAACATGGTTTTTCGTATTCAGGAATAAAACAACAAAATGTTCCTTCTCCAAATAGCGTAAATCCTCGCTAACATAGTCGGCAGCATCCTTAGGAGACTTTACCACATAAGTCGAATTCATTCGAGCACTTGCTAAGCGTCGCCCAATTTCAATGCTAGCTTGCAATTGTATCGCCTTCGCTTCACCGATACCTCGTATGGTCGTAAATTGTTCGATTGTCATTCCCACAAGATTACGCAATCCACCTGCTTTGGCTAGAAGCTTGGTTGCCAACTTAACCGCAGACTCGGCAACTGTTCCCGTTCGCAGTAGAATGGCCAATAATTCCGCATTACTTAATGCATGTGCCCCAAATTGCAGTAGTCTTTCTCTAGGTCGTTCCTCATTGGGTAGCTCACGCAGCATAAGCGTGTGTGAGTCCATGAATTCCCCTCTTTCATCATTAAATTGTAGTAGCCATACTAAATTCTTCTATACACCCAGTAAGCAGCAATTAAACCAATGATACTCAGTAAACTTATTCTTACTTGAATCTCAAGATCATACTCCAGGAAATCCAAATCTGCCTGTGGATGCCAGCTAATCGGCATCGACTTCGTAAAGAATGACATCCATTCAATCGACAGGAGCAAATGCGCGACTAACGAACCCGTTAACAAGCCGATTAGCAAGAAAATGAGTAGCAGTCCAAAGTTTTTCTTCAATGAGCCACATCTCCTATCTTTTCCTAATTCCAAATCAATACTCTATGACCATTATACGTATTAACCTTGTTCAATACAATCAAGCAATCACCAACCAAACGACATTTTCCGACATTTACCAGACCCCATCTTGCATACTTTTCGATATGATTATCGTTAAGAAAGGATCAGGAGGGGTTTTCATTGACAAAAAGGTTCATATACATATGCTGCATGGCCGTTTTATTGTTATTCCCCAGTCAGATGTACGCGATGACAGTCGTAATAGACCCAGGCCATGGAGGACACGATCCAGGGGCAATTGGCGTAAATGGATTGAAGGAAAAGAATATTAATCTGGATATCTCGAAGAAGCTCGCGCAAGAGTTAAACAATATGGGCTACGATACCATAATGACGCGCGAAACAGACACATACTTAACTTTACAAGAGCGAGTCACTTTCGCTAATCGTAGTGGCGGGGATATATTCGTCTCGATTCATGCGAATTCACATCCAAATGAGAGTGCTCACGGGACACTTGTACTATATTACGATGATGCTTATCCTAACGCGAATTATCCGGCAAGCTCAACGATGAGATTGCTATCAGATGAGAATAAAGCACTTGCACGCAGCATTCAAGATGATGTCATCCTACAGGTTAACACCTTCGATCATGGTATTGTCCCTAGTGTGGTATTCGTTGTTCGCAATGGTATTATGCCAAGTGTGCTTATTGAAACTGCTTTCGTCTCTAATAAAGAAGATGCGAGATTATTAGATACGGAAAGTTTCAGAACTGCTGTAGCGAGCGGAATTGCTAAGGGTATTAGTAAATATCAACCTCCAATATTCTATGATCTACATAATCATTGGGCCAAGGAGTCTATTCTTAAACTTGAAGGATTAGGCATCGTAAAGGGAGACAACGGGGCGTTCCATCCGAATCAACAAATGACACGTGCAGAATTTATTGCAATTCTGGACAGACTCTTCTCATTCGATAATCTTCTTAACGGAATGAATAACAAGGAAGACGAGGGAAATGGGCAGAATGTGGGGGGTGAGGAAACCATAAAACCCGATGAGGAAGGAATTGAAGTTGAGGAGATCAAGCAATATCCAGATCTAACCGATAAGCATTGGGCTTATCCTATAATCAATATGGGTGTGAAATTAGGTATAATTAGTGGATTTGAAGATGGCACCATTCGTCCGAATGATCCAATCAGCAGAGCTGAGATGGTCGTGCTTTTCGATAAATTAGCCCTATCTGCAACTCCCACATTGATTACAAATCAATTCGTTGATGTTCCCGAACAGAGCTGGTATGCCAGCTCCGTCTACAAAATGAAGGAACTCGGATATGTGCATGGGTTAACCGATACTTCCTTTGCACCTAACCGTCAGATGTCTCGTGCAGAAGGAGCAACGATCATCTCCCGTTATTTGGGAAGCGACAATGGATTAATCGTTCTGAATAATTTACAAGATGAATCTGTTCAATAAATTATTGCTGCTTCGTGGCATCTATAAACTGTTTTTGAGCGATTATGTGTTCAGATACCGCTGCTTGTGCTTGCCACAAATAAACTTCTGTCGGATTTTTCTCATACTGTTCAATTGTGAGGACAGCACTGTTTAACGATTTATTCATCTGCTGGACTAATGCTTTGACATCATCTGGTGCATCTACTGCAAGCTGATTAGCGGTTCCTGTCCAGAGCTTGTGTTGCTGCTGAATTAACTGCTTATCGGAATCTGACAAGGTAGAATTAATATCCTGTACACCCGCAGTAGTCGTCTTCAGTATTACTTTCACGATCTTTCGACTTTCTTCCAAATATCCTTGAATTTGATCACCATCTTTACCAGCCCATGATATTTGTTGAACTGATGGAAGAACAAATGGCTTGGCGAACACATCTAAGTTACTATTCTGAAGATAATGACTTATTAATAGAGCATCCTCATGCTCCAAGGCAGCACCAGCGAATACACTGAATTGATCTGCTTGACTTACAGCACCAGATAATCCCATATCTTTCAACAGTTGCACAGCTGCATTAGCACCCTCTAAGGTAGAGAATACACCATTCTGTATGAGATAGTAGGTTTGTTCGGGAATAATAGCCGTTGTTAACGCTGGTGAATCTTTCACAGTACCGCTCGTCGTATCTCCTTTGTTCAAATCAGTAATGGGCTCCCCCGATTCATTCAGAACAGCAGACAGCCCTTGATCAGCTGTTGATGGTCCGTTGGAATCTGGCAGAGGATTCGCATCTTCTCTGAACATGGACAGCACGAACATACCTAACAAGATACCTGTCAGGATTGCTCCTGTAATCGATGTAGTTATACTAAACCAGTTGGTATTCTTATCTCTTCTTCGATAGGTTGCCCGAACCGGAAGCTCGTTATAGAAGTTAACGTTCTGGAATGACTCTTCAGCTTGTGGTGCGGTATAGAAGGTCGGTGTACCTCGATCAGTAACCGGTTGTTCTCCAACATCATCTTTTCTTATCTCAGAATTTCTAATTAATTGCTCTATACGTTCAGTCTCTGCATCGAAGGGGCTACGCCAAGCACCATTATCGCGTGTCGTGTATTCTGGCTCTTCCTGATATAATGGAATCACATTGCCCGCCGCTGGTGCTGAATTCTGAAGCCGATCTCTCTGGACAAATTCTGCTTCCATCGGTTTACGCTGCGTTTCCTGGTCAAATCGATATGTGATCCGCGCCTTACTCATCTGAGCTCTCCCCTTGTCCTTCATGTTACTTAAACAGTATGAAGGTGAAGATGAGATTATTCTTTTTTCAAATATCTTTTCATCCAAAACCAACCTAACTCACGAACATAATCATCTCTATACCCTTCTATCTTAGGAAGTTCCTCAAACAATTCTTCAAATTCATACCTACTCATAATTGATTACTAAATTACTGTGGTAAGGGTAAATTTCTATAAAATTATCTGACTATGCACTTAACTCAGAACTTTTGACAATGGGACATCATCTGGCCTGATTCGACTTTGCATACAGTGATGAAAGCGTTCGATGATCATGATACCTCTAACGGAACACAGAGTCGTTATCATCCATAAATCATACTTTCTAAAAACGTAACGGAAACCAGAGACGTTATTTTGCAATATTTCGCACATTCTGGTTCCAAGCGATCAAATAACGTGCTCCCCTTTCCGTTAGAATTTGAAAACAGCATGTTTTCGCGAAATAAGAGCTCCTATTTCCGTTACAGAATCTGCTCCCTGAGTTAAGCAGGACTTACCCACTTGTAGGGGACAATTGTAAATGTAGATGGATCTTAAGACGAATGTTGCTAAGGGGATATGATATTAACGCAACGGGGTTGTCTTTATTGCCTATTGACCAGTTACAATGAAATAATTAACGCAACCGGAGTAGACTAAATACGCGAAAAGGCCTCCTTCAGCAGGTAAATCGAATCATTAGAGAATCGGCATTACGCTAAATGAATGGCGAGTATCCCCTTTTGCAATTTAATGAATTCTCGTTTGCCTATTTCGATATGAATGGGTGTATGCATCGGATAGGTGCGTAATTACGGGAAATTCCCCTGTAAGTGGGTAAGTCCTGAGTTAAGTGCATAGTCAGATTAAATTATTCGTAATCATATTTTCATTATTTAAAAATTGAAGATCTTCCCTGAGTATGTCCTCCGTTATCATAGATTCAGGGAGGCTCACAAGCCCATTGCTAGCAATAATGCAATCATCCCCATTAATAACACTTCACGTCCTTTCTATGAATTTACGTATGCACAATTAATTTGACAGCAAAATTCCCCCACTTTCGAAGAGTGGGTTTCTATGTTTTAAACTACTATTATTGGGGTTGTGTGAATTTCTTACTCCAGCTAAACATTAATACGCCTACATAAACAATAAACTGAGCGAAAAAGATGATAGCATCGGCTTTCATGGAGGTGGGCGATGGATTCATTAAGCGATCGAAGGAAATAGCGAAGGAATACATAAATTGTGGGATAACGTAGAATACGAAGACAACCGCACTAAATAACAAACCTAGAATATAAAACATAGCATAACCACGTACGATATTTCGTTCCTTCTCATAAATGACAGTCGTTTTCTGCCGTTGGACAAAAGGGAGTTTTTCCTTTAGCCATCCCTCTGCGTTTTCTAATAGATTATAGCTTCCAGAAGCGTTCTGAATTAAATAGTACAAATCCGTCTTCATAAAGAACATACATTGATACAGTGACATCAGAATGAGTTGCAGAACGACCATCCCAAGTATTCCTTGCAGAGTCGGAGAAAGTGATGGAACGAAGATCAGAACCGACAATGATGTGAACAATATTGTATGATCCACAAATAAACCCGCTAATAATGGAATATTCCTTCTCCCGCGAGGAAGACGCCAAATTGTCAGCATTTGTGTTTCGATGACGGGTAACAATAGTCTGTGGCCTATGCGGATTGAAGATGACAAACCAGATGTTCTCGCAGCGATAACATGTCCACTTTCGTGAATGGCGAGAAGTGTTACTGATGCAATTAAAGAAACTACAATACTCAGCACCATTGAATGGAAGGGGAACAAATCACGTGGCTGCGGGAATAGATCCGGACGACAGATAAAGTACACAATATTAACACAAAAAAGAACCCCATATACAGGGATAACCTGCCTACGAAATAGAAATTGACCAATTCTTGAACCGATAACGATTACGGCCTCTCTATCCTTTTTCTGTTCAAGTTCGTTTCCTTTGTATGAAAATTCATCTTCATCATCAACCAAGAAACCCATATCCTTGAGTTGAGAAAGGAAATCCATCATATTAATCTCTTCATCTGGATATTTTTTTATCAAATCCAACTCGATTTGTTCAGGAGGAGTTCCTTTTCCAAGAGCTTCCATTGCTTCGATAGCAGGTCGAGGCATCTCGTAGAATTCTCCAGTTGATAAATGTTCAACAATGTAATGATCTTTGTCAGAGGTAATCCGATGGGGTACTAGTTTTAGTACCAACTTATCGCTTGTACGAATCACAAAAAGTACCTCCACATTGAGAAATTTACTATAACAATCAGGAGAGCACTATGTGCCCTCCCTTTTTCTACTACTACCATCTGCACCAGAAAAAGATACAAGTAGGCACAATTTTATTTAGTTTACGGATTTTCAAAAATCTCACCTCCTTTATTAACTTGATTCGGCCACTTTTTGGATAACTTCTTCAGTATACTCCCGCTTTTTCTCCAAAATACTTGTCCAAAGTGGGAATATATTTAGAAAGTGGTCAACTAATGCAGGATCAAACTGTTTTCCTCTTCCATTAACGATCTGTTCATATGCTTGTTCCCCCGACATTGCACCGCGATATGAACGATGGCTCGTCATTGCATCAAACGAGTCTGCAATCGCTGTAATTCTTGCAGTTAATGGAATTTGCATTTCTTTCAATCCTTCTGGATAACCTTTTCCATCCCAACGTTCATGATGGTACAAGATGATATCCAAGCAAAGTTCCATACCCTCAATATCTTTTATGGCATTTGCTCCAACGATTGGATGTTTCTTGACGATCGTGTACTCCTCGTCGGTAAGCAATGTAGGTTTGGTCAGAATAGAGTCGGGAGTATGCACCTTCCCGACATCATGCAGCAGGCAAGCATAAGAAATCAACTTTAAATCGTCTTGTCCATAAAAACTTAGTGATTCAGCCAAAATCACCGCATATTCTGCGACGCGTTCGCTATGACCCCGGGTATATGGATCTTTCAATTCCAGAGTCGAGACAATACCTTTAACAACACCCTCAAACTGCTTAAGATATGAATTGTTCATGGCTTCAATATATCCAATGAATCGATTCAGAATAATAAAGGCAACTAGTGCCAAAACCAACATAGTTAACATAGCCCAAATTGCCGTCATTGTTTGAAGCAGAAGACCAACTATGACATATTTCGATATAACCCCTAAAGTAACAGTCCAGTAATATCTCTTATTAATAAAAATCGGAGAGAAAAGAATGAAAAACATCTCTACAACTGATCCACCCTGATAATTAGGGCTTTCCCAAAATAAAACGATTTCATTTATTAGACAAACGACAATAAATATAAAGAAGAAAATATATTTTATATATCTTGGACTCTGCCTTTTATTCATAATAAAGACAATGGGTATAAGTAAATATAAAAAAATGTATGGAGTTAATAACCAAAAACCAACTTCATTTGGAACAAAAGTAACAAACAATACGTCTGAAACAAAAATAACAGACAGCAGCAAGATCACAAACAAATTAGCAGCACGTTTCTCCTGCCCGATTAAAGCTTTCATTTGCATCCTTCGATTCATGATGTCCCCCCAATGCAGCTTATCTAACATGTCTGTGCTATCTAATTCTACATCATTGCGAAAATTCCTTTTTGTATGTCACTCAAATCATACTTAAGACCTAGAATAAGCCATTACTAGATAATTAGTAGTAACATTTAATACTCATATAGTCATATATAATGACGAAAGCATCCTTGTAGGTTCAGTCTACGGGTAGACACGTAAACGAATTCCTCCAAGAATGCTATGTTAAGCAGTTTAGCTTATGTTTATTACAATTTAAGACTGCGCTACATCCACGCGACTTTGCAACTCCGCTGACAGACCCTCTGCGGTTTTCCAAATATCCCCCGCACCCATAGTTAGCACCAAATCTCCACTACGAACGTGGTCAATTAGATATGCCTTAACCTCTTCCTTAGTCGGGATATGGATAACGTTCGAATTACTGTTCTGCCGAATGAGTTCAACTAATTTGGCTGATGTAACCCCTTCAATCCTCTTCTCGCCTGCTGGCGAATAAATATCTGTGATAATCACTTCATCCGCTTCCGAGAAAGCTCGACTGAATTGCTCCAACAAGAAGTAGGTTCGTGTATACCGCTGTGGCTGGAATACGGCAATAATCCGTTTACCCGTTGATCTAGATGCAGCAATTGTAGCTTCAATCTCCGTAGGGTGATGAGCATAGTCATCAATAACCAGAATACCATCGATGTCACCAAGAACTTGAAAACGTCGCTTGGCTCCTCTGAATAACTTTATGGCCTTGGTAATCGATTCAATCGTGAGGCCCGCTTCCAGACAAGTAATCACAGCAGCGAGCGCATTATATACATTATGCTTACCGGGAACAGTCAATTCGACAAGACCAATATGGTCTTGTCCTTTTATAATATCAAACGAGCATACACGGTCACCTAATTGTAGGTTATCTGCCCGATAATCTGCTCCTTCTGCGAAGCCATAGGATATCGATTTTCCTGTTAATAAGGGTAGCAAATTCCTAAGATGCTCATCGTCATAGCATACTATCGCTTTACCACCTGGCTTGATCTGACTGAGGAATGTTCCGTAAGCTATTACAAGATTGGCAAAGTCACCATCGTAATTCTCCAAGTGATCGGCTTCTATATTCGTTACGATTGCTAGTTCTGGGTGGTACTTCAGGAAAGAACCATCACTCTCATCGGCTTCAGCTACCACATATTCACCTTTACCGGCTTTGGCATTATTCCCTACATTCATAATTTCTCCACCTATAATATAGGTTGGATCTAATCCGCATTCCTCCATCACAAGGGCAATCATCGAAGATGTTGTCGTCTTACCATGGGCTCCTGCAACTGCGATGCCTCTACGAGCATCCATAATCGTAGCCAGCATCTCTGCTCGATGAATAATTGGAATTCTAAGTTGCTTAGCAGCAATCATCTCGACATTATCCTTGGATAAAGCTGTGGAATATACGACCATGTTAGCGCCTTCTACATGTGCCGCTTCGTGTCCAATATAGACTTGGGCTCCCTTGGCAACTAGCTTATCCGTTAATTCTTGCGCCATCACATCTGATCCTGATACGTGATAGCCCATCTCCAGAAGAACTCTTGCTATCGCACTCATCCCATATCCGCCAATACCGATAAAATGTACGTGTTCCGCAGTGTTCAACGTCTGATCACCAGCCTTTTTCACTTGTCTTATGATTCAATATCCAGGAACGTACATCAGAAATTAAGTATAAGGTGCCGGATACTACTGCAAGGTCATCCTTACTTGTAAGCTCATTCAGTTTACTCAATGCTTCTTGCCAATCCGGTTCAACGATCACCTGCAACCCTGGCTTTGCACGACTGGTTCTCAATTGCTCCACCAGTTCAGCTAGTAGGCTGGCATCCATCTTTTTACGAAAAACCGGTTCAGTAACGATCAATGTATCCACAATAGGTAGTATATGCCATAAATATTCAGAATGATTCTTTGTCGATAGCATTCCCATCATAAAATGAAGCTTTTCGTATGGGTAAATGGAGGATAATGCCTTCGTTAATGTCTCAGCACCTTCCGGATTATGGGCGCCATCAATGACGATCCGCGGGTTTTGTTGCACCATCTCTAATCGGCCAGGCCACTTCGTCCCCATTAATCCTGCTAATAGATTCTCATCATCGATAATGACAGCATAATACTGTCTTAGAACCTCGAGTGTCATCATGGCAACAGCAGCATTCTTAACCTGATGTTCCCCATTCAGCGAAATCGTAAGTGGATTGATCGTACGGAATGGACCCGTGAACGAGAACGTTAGCTGATCGAGTCGTACATCGTCCAATTGATAGGTGTAGGCCTTGCCCGACTGGTAGATCGTGCTTCGTTTACTCCTAGCAATTCCCTCTAATAGCTCAATTAATTCAGGCTGCTCCACAGAACTGACAATGGGAACTCCAGCTTTGATGATTCCAGCCTTCTCTAAGGCGATCTTCTCTAGTGAATCACCCAATATATCCATATGATCATGACCTATATTCGTAATCACTGAGACAATCGGGAATATGATATTCGTACAATCTAATCTGCCACCAAGTCCAGTCTCCATAACTACAAAATCAGGATAAGCATGTCGGGCAAAGTATACGAGAGCAAGCGCTGTAGTAATCTCGAAGCTAGTTGGTGCGCCAAGCTCCGTTAAGGCTAGCTCATCAGCGATTGGCTTTAATTGATTGACGATTTCCTTCACCGTCTGTTCAGGAATATCCTCGCCATTGCACTGAATCCGATCCGTATACTTCGTAATATAAGGTGATGTGAATGATCCAACGGTATACCCACTCTGGATCAGAACATTAGTCAGATAAGCACAGGTTGATCCCTTACCATTCGTTCCCGCAACATGGATAAACTTCAAGCGACGTTGGGGATTGTCCAGCTGTTCCATCATATAATCCATTCGTTTCAAACCAGGCTTAATCCCGAAAGGAATAAGCTCCGTTATCCAATTCACCGCCGCTTGATACGTAGAGAAGTAATCTGTATTCGTATTGTCTCCCATGTGAATTAGCCTCTCATCTCAGCGATTCGTGCGATTACTTTATCTCTTTTATCTGCATAATCCAGTAGCTTCGCTTTCTCTTCATCAATCACTTTAGCAGGTGCCTTCGATACAAAGCCTTCATTACTTAACTTCTTCTCAATCCGCTCTACTTCCGCATGGAAGGTCGTTAACTCCTTCTCTAATCGAATAATCTCCTGAGCCATATCAATCAACCCTGCAAGTGGAAAATATAGCTCAGCACCGGTTACAATCGCAGTCATTGCCTTCTCTGGATTGACAGCATGCAGATCAATAAGTAAGGAGGAGGTATTGCTGAATCGTCGGATGTACTCCTCATTACGTTGAAGGATTGCGAGAACTTGCCCATTCGCGGGTTTAATAATCAATTCAATTTTCTTGCCCATCGACACATTCACTTCTGCTCGAATATTACGGACGGCACGAATGATGTCCATAAGCTGACGCATCTCTTCAGCAGCTACAGGCTCGGGCAGCTCATGAGCGACCGGCCATTCAGCTAAGCTAATCGTATCGCCATCATGTGGCAAGTGCTGCCAAATTTCCTCGGTTATAAAAGGCATGAATGGATGTAATAAACGCAAAGTATGATCTAGAACATATAAGAGAACAGATTGTGTAGTCTTCTTAGCATGAGCATCCTCTCCATATAAGCTTAGCTTGGCAAATTCAATATACCAGTCACATAAATCATCCCATATGAAGTCATATAGTAAACGACCTGTTTCGCCAAATTCATAATGATCCATCGTTCGTGTAACTTCTCGAGCAGTTTCGTTCAAGCGATGAAGGATCCATTGATCAGCCGTACTAAGTGGTCCCGACAGATCGATATCCTGTAAGCTGAAGCCTTCTAGATTCATTAAGGCAAACCGCGATGCATTCCATATTTTATTAGCAAAATTACGGGCCTGCTCTACCTTCTCCTCACGGAAACGTAAATCCTGACCCGGTGTACTCCCTGTAGATAACATGAAGCGCATCGCATCAGCCCCATACTGCTCGATAACCTCAAGTGGGTCAACGCCGTTACCTAGTGATTTAGACATCTTACGTCCTTCTGAATCACGAACTAGACCGTGAATTAACACGTCCTTGAAAGGAATTTCCCCTGTAAATTCAATGGCGGTGAAGATCATTCGCGCAACCCAGAAGTAGATAATATCATAACCAGTTACGAGTACACCCGTTGGATAGAAACGATCATAATCAACTGACTTTTCGGGCCAGCCTAGTGTTGAGAAAGGCCAGAGCGCAGAGCTAAACCACGTATCTAGGACATCCTCATCCCGACGTAAATTCGGACTCTTACAGTGTGCGCAGCAGCTTGCTTCATCTACGGAGACGGTAATCTCGGAACAATCCTGACAATACCAAGCCGGGATCCGATGTCCCCACCAAATTTGTCTCGATATACACCAATCTCTTACGTTCTCAATCCACTGCAAATAAACTTTCTCGAAACGATCAGGTACAAAATGAGTACCCTGACCTGACTTCTGTTGCTCGATCGCTCTCTCTGCTAAGGGCTGCATCTTGACGAACCATTGGGTGGATAAATAGGGTTCGATGACAGCGCCACTTCGTTCACTATGACCAACTTGATGAACATGTGGTTCAATCTGAATGAGTACGCCTTGTTCTTGTAAGTCCTTCACCAATTGCTTGCGGCATTCGAAGCGATCAAGTCCTTGATAAGGTCCCGCTTCTTCATTCATCGTACCCGATTTATCCATAACGAGAATTTGTGGCAGGCTATGTCGTAAGCCAACCTCAAAGTCATTCGGGTCGTGAGCAGGGGTAATCTTCACTGCACCACTACCGAATTCCTTCTCGGCATAATCATCCGCAATGATCGGTATCTCTCGACCAATGATAGGAAGTATAACCATCTGACCAATGAGGTGTTTATATCGATCATCGTCTGGATTAACAGCTACAGCCGAATCACCGAGCATCGTTTCTGGTCGGGTTGTCGCAACAGTAATCGTGCCACTACCATCCTTAAGCGGATATTGCAAATGATATAAGTTACCCTGTAACTCTTTAAATTCTACTTCAATATCAGATAGAGCGGTACGGGTAGCCGGATCCCAATTAATAATTTTCTTCCCGCGATAAATAAGCCCTTTATTGTAAAGTTTCACGAAAACTTCACGGACAGCTAGTGATAATCCTTCGTCTAAAGTAAACCTTTCACGTGAGTAATCCAGAGATAACCCCATCTTGTCCCACTGTTCCCGAATGGAATTGGCATATTGCTCTTTCCACTCCCATACCTTCTCAACGAATTTATCTCGACCTAGTTCATAGCGTTTAATGCCTTGCTCCCGCAAATTCTGTTCGACTCTTGTTTGTGTAGCAATTCCCGCATGGTCGCTACCTGGTAGCCACAATGCATCATAGCCTTGCATCCGCTTGGAACGAATAATGATGTCTTGTAAAGTGAAATCAAGTGCATGCCCAATATGTAGCATTCCCGTTACATTCGGTGGTGGGATCACAATGGTAAAGGTTTTTGCATCTTTACGGTGTCCTGCTTCACTATATTTGCCTTGGCGCCAGTACTCAATCCACTTTAGTTCAGCTGCTTTTGGATCATAGGTGGTTGGAAGATTCGTGTTCGTATTTGATATGTTCGAATTAGACAATGTAAACCCTCATTCATAGCCAATTTTATTACTCCTTATGATACCGATGTTGCGAAATGGAGTCAATATGATGTAAGTAACATATAGAAGGGTATTATGTATTTTCCTATTCTCAGCATAACCATGACTGTCCCCATCATAAACATAAGAGATCATTTAATAAGGTGGTGGCTGATTTGCAACAATGGTGGTACCGTTACCGATTAACGATCAGGGGGGTATTATTCCCTCTCATCTGCATTCAATTTGTAAGGACAATTATTATTCCCAATCCACTTGATGTATTTATTCTGTTCGTCCTCTTCTTAGTATATTTGGGATTTTTGATGAACGTCTATTGATGCCAATCAATTAACCTTTTAAAATCATATTTATTGTGCAAGCTGCTCAGAAATCCGCCCGCTTGGGCTCAACTTGCACATACTTAAACGAGTACGATCACCGTTGACAACTTAAGAAAGTTAAGCGAAAACATATACGTTGAAAAAGGTCGCGGAGGCGACCTCATCATCTTATATCGTTGTTAATCTATACGTTTGATTTGGGTATGTAGATGATCTGACCTTCACTGACATCTACTTCTCCAAGTCGATTGTATAGGGCAATCTCTCTCGGTTGTAGTTCATATCGATCTGCAATCGTCTGAAGAGTATCTTCCTTCTGAACGATACACATTCGCATTCGCTTAAATTGAACGGCTTCCTCTTTCACCAGGAATAATCGTTTCCATTCAAGACTATTGTTAGCCTTCTCTGACTTTACTGGCAAATCCGAAAGGATTTCTAAGGCTGCTTCAGTGTGAAGCTGTGGCTTGATTGCTACCTTCATATCCAACTTGGGAGCTACCTCTTGTTCGGATAGTTCAATCTCCTCTTCCTTGTTATCATCCATGATGACCTCAGCTTGAATCCATTCCTCAGATTGAGCAACAGGTTCTACCATATTCCCCATGCTAAATAGCTCTTGAGCTTTCTCTTCAACATGCTCCTGGGCAGCTTGATATTCTGAAGTCCTTTCGCTTTCCACTTGGTGTTCTGCATAAAACTCTTCTGAATGATTGTCAAAACTTTCAGTTCGGCTCTGCTCCCAACCTGCTAAAGACAATATGCCCGTCACATTCAAGCTCCGATCAGTTACTAATTCCACATCGAATTGATCGATCTTCACTTGAATCTCCTGACTTGAAACATCATTGGTGCGAACTGGAAGTGATATCTCAACAGGAATACGATGAATAAAAGTTTGCTTTCCTGTCCCCTCCTGAATAGATTCGTAGACGGCTGTCAACTGCAAATTGCCTCTCAGTTGGGTTTGCTCATCCCCGGGAATACCCTGGAAATAAGGAATGAGCTCTATCTCCTCAAGATCACGTATCGCTAATATACCTTCTGGTAGATGGATCCGCTCGTAAATATCAAATCGAAAACCAATATTCTGTTCAACCACTGTCATTCCTCCCTTCTTCCCCCGCTTGTTCATTCTTAAATATATGGAAGAGGGAAGGGAACCATGACTATTATTTTAACTGAGTAATTCAATTAGCTTCACTATGTGTTCAGGTAGTTCAGCTTGAACGACAACTTCTTTACGGTCAAAGGGATGTCTGAAACCGAGGTTTTCCCCATGAAGGGCTTGATGTTGAATGTGTTCACAGGGACCACCATACATCTCGTCTCCTAGGATTGGATGTCCGATGTAACTCAAATGTACACGAATTTGATGAGTTCTACCTGTTTCTAATGTCTAAGTAAAGAAGCCCCTTTATAAGTATCGATGACCTCATAATGTGTAATTGCATCATCACCAGATAAGGTTACTCTGCGCTTCCCGTTAACATGTCTGTCCTTACCGATTGCTGCGTGAATGGTACCTCTCCGCTTGATCGGTACACCTTCGACAACAGCCAAGTATACACGTTTGATCAGATCCCGCATATCCTGATCCAATCGGTATTGAGCGTAAGGATTCTTAGCATAGAGGACCGGACCAGAAGTCCACCCATCCAATCGGTGAATATGTCTTACCGCACAGGACTGTGCTGATGCCTCATAATGAGCTGCAATGGCATTAGCAAGTGAACCCCCACCGTGAGACACAGTTGGATGTACGGGAATTCCCGCAGGTTTATTCACAACGAGGCAGAAGTCATCCTCGAATAGTACATCAATAGCCATCCACTCCGGTTCAAATCCTAGTTCAAGCATGGGAAAAAACCGAAGCCTAAGTCGGTCTCCGGTCCGTTCTATGTCCTTCTGCTTGTTCATTCTTGCAACATATTCAGCTGGAATGCCAAGCTCGTTAGTTAGATAAGCATCTACATCGATATGTTCTTTTGCAATTTCTCGAGATAATCGAACGAGCAGCCATTCTCCTTGACGCTCCATAGCTAGCTCCTATTTCTTAAATCAGCTACAACCTGCTCAGCACAATGTTTCGCTTGACCAATACAGTCCGGTAAACCAACACCCTCATATCCTGATCCAGTCACATACACACCGGGCATGGTTTCCTCAAGCTTCATCTTAAATTGCTTGAGTTTAGTTAGGTGATCAACTGGATATTGTGGCATCGAGTCATTCCACCGTGTAACTTCTACGAATAAAGGCTCTGCTTCAATCCCCATTGTATTTAATAGGTCAGTTCTCACGCATTCTGTTAGTTGTTCATCTGAGTATGTCTTGGTATGAGTAGCTCCGGAATGACCTATATAACAACGAACAAGCACAGTATCATCAGGTGCTGTATGTAACCATTTGACCGAGGTCCATGTACAAGCAGTAATGGTTAAACCCTCTGTTCGCGGCACAAGAAAACCCGAACCATCTGAAGTCAGGGTGAGCTCTGATTTGCGATAAGCTAGAGCTACATTAGCAACTGATGCATAAGGGATATCGATAAGAGAATGCTCATCAGCGAGTTTAGGTAGCATTTGTACTGCTGCATAATTCGGGACCGCTAATACAACTGCATCGAAGGGCTGTTCTGAACCGTCTGATAATGTGAGTATATATTGCCCTTCGACCATACAAACTTCGTTCACCGCGGTACCTGTTCGAATCGTAGCCTCAGTCAGTTTTGAAGAAAGTGCATTCACGATAGTAGTTAAACCTTGCTTGAAGGTTAAGAACATAGAGCTACTTGCTAGCTTCAATAATGGTGCTTGATCACTAGAGCGGGTATCTTTGCTCTGTTCATTTGGTGAAGGCTTCTTCATCTTACTACGAATCATTCCTATGATGATGCTACGATGCTCTTGTTCGTAGACTTGAAATTGTGGGAACGTAGATTGCAGGCTTAGCTCATTCGTATCCCCAGCATATATGCCTGCTAAGAGGGGCTCTGCTATGTGTTCAAGTACCTCTGAACCCAATCTACGACTTAGGAAAGCTCCTAGTGCCTCATCGCCCTTGTTCGTTCGCTTAGGTAGAATGAGATCAAGCGCAGCCCGAGCTTTGCCGAGTGGGCTGATTAATCTGGTTCGCAGGAAGGGCATAATCTGTGTGGGAATACCTAGCATAAGTCCTGCAGGCATACGATGAAGCTTATGATTGTGCAGGATATAAGTTTTCTTGGCCTGTGGATTTGTTGCAGTAAGCTGATCTTCTAAACCAAGCTCAAGGGCAAGCTCAAGCATAGGTAGCTTTCTGGCTAGAAAGGAGTCCGGCCCTTGTTCAATCACACATCCATCACGATGCAAGGTGCGAATTTTACCGCCTAGCTGCTCACTTGGCTCAATAATTGTAAGATGTGCGTCTATTCCTTTGTCCCGACAGAATTTCTGAATATAATAAGCTGCGCTAAGACCGCTAATCCCCGCGCCTGCAATGGCGATGCGACTCTGAGTATGGCTCATCGGACTTTATCTCCGACTAGATTCATAACACTATCAGCAAGCACTCTCATATAGAGCGGATCCGTATTCAGTGAGGCCGTCCGCTCCAAATGCATGCCAAGTCCCTGTGCAACTTTCTGTGCTTCTATATCGATATCATACAAGACTTCCAGATGATCTGACACGAAGCCGATTGGAGAGATGATTACATGCTTGATCTGCTCTTCCGTGCATAAGGTTCTCAATACATCCAGAATGTCTGGTCCTAACCATGTGGTTGCAGTTCTACCCGCGCTCTGCCAGGCAAATTGCCATTTCTCAACATGCGTAGCTGCACTAACGGCTCTAGATGTCTCCAACAATTGCTCCGGATATGGATCGTTCATCTCGATGATTTTCACTGGTAAGCTGTGAGCACTGAATATAACTCGGATCTCGTCCTTGTGCGTTTTCGGAAATTTGGCCAACACATCAGTCAACCGAGTCGATAACGTCTGAATCAATAGGGGATGGAGATGATAATTTTTCACGAATTTCATCGAGATCTCATGTTGATCCACGACATCCTGAGCACGCTTAATATAACTCCCTACGCTCATCGTTGAGTAGTGAGGAGCTAATACAATACCAACTGCTTCCGTAATACCGTCCTCGACCATACGTGAAACGCCATCCTCAATGAAAGGATAAGCATGCTTAAGACCCTGATAACAGCTAAACTCAATTTCGGGATGATCCAGATTCAACTGGTCTTCTAAAGCTTTTACTTGATTATTCGTATTCTCTCTAAGTGGGAACACACCACCGACGATCACCTCGTAACGATTCGTCAATTCCTTCAATTGCGCAGGAGTTGGTGGATGTCCACGACGAATATCGGTATAGTACGCCTCGACTTGCTCTAGACTTTCTGGAGTTCCGTATGACATCACTAGAACGCCTATTCTCCGCTTCGACATTAGACATCACTTCTTTCTAATAAACTCTAGACCTTTGCTCCTGTTTTAATCACGGATTTAGAATAATCGTGAACAAAATCTGTGAGCTCCTTTAGCTTCTCCAATGAAGCTTCAGGGAATAAACCATGCCCGAGATTGAATATGTAGCCTGGTTGCTCTAACCCTTGATCTATTGTTTGTTTAGCATACTTCTCAATAACAGGCATTGGAGCGGTTAATACAGTAGGGTCCAAATTCCCTTGTATCGCGAATCGCGAGCCCACTCGGCGACGACCTTCAGTAATGGATACACGCCAATCCAATCCGATTACATCTGCCTGAATGTTCACTAAGGAAGGGAGTAACTCTCCAGAGCTAACTCCGGGGAAATATATTTTGGGCTGTGGAAGATCTGACAATGCTTGAAAAATCCGCTGAATCGTAGGCAATACATAAATTTTGAAATCATCTGGAGCTAATGCACCTACCCAGCTATCGAACAATTGAACTGCATTAGCTCCAGCAGCGATATGGGCCTTCAGATACGCGATGACCATGTCTCCTAGTTTATCCATTAACTTAAACCATGTTACAGGTTCGGTGTACATCATTTGTTTGGTCAGCAAATAATTTCTAGACGGTTTCCCTTCGATCAAATAACTCGCTATCGTAAACGGCGCTCCGGCAAAGGTAATCAAGGGGACCGTTAATTCACCTGCAAGGATGCGTATCGTCTGGATGACATGGGATAAATGCTCTTCGATTGCGATCGGTTGGAGTCGGTCTACATCTTGTACACTACGAATCGGATTATGAATGACTGGACCAATATTCTTCACAATGTCAAAATCAATACCGATAGAAGCTACAGGATTCATAATGTCTGAATACAGAATAGCTGCATCTACACCCAGCTTCTTAACGGGCATTAAGCTAACCTCTGCTGCCAATTCCGGTTGACTGCAAATTTCAAGCAGTGTATATTTCTCTTTTATTTTGCGATAGTCTGGGTCGTATCTACCTGCTTGTCTCATGTACCATACAGGTACTTGATCCACTTCCTGCTTACGGCAGGCTTTGATGAATGTATCGTTAAAGGTCATTTGCTTTATTCCTCATTTCCCGTGCTTACTCTCATGACATTTATTATAGCCTTAATAGGAAAAAAGCAACAAGTTCAAATCAGCGAACAATCTGACAATTCGATGACATTAGACAACAAAAAATGGCTTCGCCGACAAACGCGTTTGCCATGGCATATCAAATAACCATACCGTAATCCAGTAGCGGAAGCATCTTCCGTTAGCCACCTGCCACTGCTCCTCATTACTCTCAAACTCCAGTTTTAACGGAAAAAACCTCCGCTATTTGACATAAGTAACCTAGTTTCCATCTCCTAACGGAAGTTTCTTCCTTTGGTCACCTACTTCTACTCATCATTACCGTTACTCTCAAATTCCCACTGTAATAAGAAAATGAACCTCGGTTCAAAAAAAATCCGGAATGGCTATTTGCCAATTCCGGAGGTTGTACTGTCCTCTTTTATCGTATTCGTAACGCTAGACCAAACACCAATTGCTATCAAACCCATGACAATGCCAGAAAGTAAACCCAACTTCGGGTTTTCCGGAGCAATATATACAAATCCACTAATCATACCCAAGGCAATTGCACAAAGAGGAAGCCAGCGCGGTGGCACACCTGACATTCTAAGAACACGGACTAGAGCCACGATGATAGGAACAATAGTCAGCTCATAAGGAGTAAGCTCCATACTATACACCTTCTCTTGTAATCGATGCTGTCCTGGTATTAGGATCCCATTCGATACTAGCTTTCAGTTGTTCCGCGATCGGCCTTAGTGGTGCGTATGTGACTCCATTAATTAAATATCCCATTGGACCGGGATTACCGTTAATGTGGATGTTAACCGTCTCTTGAATGATTGGGAATACAATTTCTTTTGTGGGAGCGACCTGATCTTCTTGCTTCACCTTGGTTGTGTCTTGTCGTATCTCTCGGACCCTCTCCAAAAACCATTGTTTATCTATGCTCGTTCCTGGACAAGACTTACCTGTTTGCATTTCCCTATGAAAGCGAATTTGCTGATCAGATAGCTTCCAGACATCTTGAATAAGTGCCACTACCCCCAGAACCGTTTCTAATTGGGCTCCTTCTAATCTCTCCTTCCCTAAATCAAAATCACCTATCATCTCAAACATGAATGGATGAATTCCGTCGCTGTCTGAATCATTATGACCTGTTGCAGATACAGGAGGACTTAACAATGGGCGTCCTTCCCAGATAAAGCCGTCTGGATCGATGGAGATATGCTGGGCTATATCAGCCCAGCCTCTGGTTGCAGTGTGATACCGCCACATACCAAGAATCAATGATTCTTTATCGTTCTGCTTGCGATAATTAGCTATTGTGGGTTTCCAAGTATGATGTACATGAACCTCAGAGAATTTAACTTTATTCGCGTACGACTTCAGATATCCGGAATATTCAGCTAATGTAAACCTACGGAACTTCCGTTCTGGCATACTAATTCACCCCCCCACGAACCAAGTTTATAATAATATATTCTTTCGTTTCTTTCACTGACACTTACATCCGTTTATTCAATGCTAGGCAACCGCTTTCCAGAACAAACTAATCACAGTGATACAAAGTGCAATAATACTAAGTGCAGTGCTGATCATCCAACGCTGCCATCTCGAGCGATTAAAACTATTAGACAGTAACCGTGGATTTAGTTAATGCATCGGAGCCGGTGAATGTGGCTGTAATACCATGTAGATCATCATATGGCGTTGCAATATCCGCATCAATTGAAGCTGAACCAATTCCTTAACCCCGCTGCTTTCGTTCTTACACTATTCACTTCTACCCAAAGCTCTGCATACTGTCCTGTAATTTGCGCCATTTGTTTGTTCCTCCTCTTCATATTTGGAAAGAAGCTCCCGTCGAAGTTTCTTCAAGGATGAGCACCGCGGTTAAACACCCATCTACAATCTTAGAACCAGAAACCACAAATTATATAACCTAGTCAGCAAAATAATTTCGAAACATGATAAGTGTGCACCTGACCTGGAGCACTATTCTTGCTATATTGTTCTGATCGTTCATTGTTCCTTGATACCGTATTGGCATCCATAAGCATATGTTCATATAAACTTCGTGCCCGACGAATAGGCGGTTTATATGTATGCCCGTCCGAAGCTAATTCATTGTGTCTCGATAATCTAGTTGATTGTACACCACTCCATTCCATCTCTAGCCTTGCTTCCCCCTGCATATTTGTAGTCGCCGCATTCCCGCGGCCGTACATCCGACGTTTCAGTTGTGTCAAGCTTAGAATCGGATAATCATTGTGTGCTACCTTGTGAGGATCAGAATCGGATAATTCCTCATACAATATCACCTCTGCAAGAAACTCCAAATCTTGATTACGCGGTCTAAGTCCATAGTCATTCATATACGTTCCTATTATTTGCTCCACTTGTTGTATTCTTTGTTCTCGTGGAATACGGATGAGCTCCCGATCCATCATTTCTCGAGATAATGCTGGTCTATGCTCCCTTCCTATTGTTCGTTCCATATATTGCTCCCTCCTTCTGCTAACTTAGAGTAGTCATTGTAATCCCAGTTTTGAAAAACGTTAGCGATTCGTTTGCAGGCCCCATTCAATGTCTTACTCACGGCCACTTGGGTAACTTGCATGGCTATTGCTGCGGCTTCTTGTGTCATGTCTAATGTAAACACGAATTTAATCACTTGAGATTGCCGTTCAGTCAACTGTGCTAATCTAATTGCTCGATCTAGATCGATGAGAATATCAGATGCTGTATAGTCACCTACATATCTACGAGAGCTTAAACGAGAACGATCGTGCAATAATACGGCTACTCTAGCTATTCCAAATTGATTTTCCATAAAGGACTCCTTCCGTATACTTGAGCTGAATTTATCTCACATGTATTCAAAATGCGAACATGTATTCCTATATATTGTACGCGTTTCGCGAAAAAATCAAGTTTTTTTTAATAATAATTGCTTTTCGTTCGCGTTATGCGATATTATAAGGACAAGTTAAATAATTCCTTCTGAATAGGCGGTTTCTGCGTGATTGCTGTGCGATTAGCTGAGTTACGGAAAAATAATAATTGGTCCATGCAATATTTAGCCAATCGAATAGGCATGGCCAAGAGCACATATGCTGGATATGAATCGGGGTATCGTCAGCCATCGTTGGATACTTTGCAGAAGATGGCCGAGATTTTCAACGTCAGCACAGATTACTTGCTAGGAAAAGCTGAGGGTGATTTAGTTTCAGAGGAGATGGCTGATCCAACTTTGGGTTTGTGGTTCAAGGAATTACTCGACGCACCGGAGGAGCGGAGGGAAGAACTTAGGAAGATCTGGGAAATTATCAAACAGAGGGAGAATGGAAGAAATCCGAACGATATACAAGAATAAGTATCTTAGCCGTTAAGGCTTTTCTTTTTTTCTAAAAATAGAACATACATTCTCATAAAAGGAGGTATTCATTATGGATTATATTTTCACACCGTTGGAGGACTGGATTCTCTCTTTTTATCAACACATTAACATCCAGCATCCAGAAGATTTGGACATTATGACTATAGCGTCTAAATATAACATTTGGGTATACTTTTTCCCTGTTACAAGTCATGCAATTGAACGTCAAGGAAAGGCAAGCATTGTACTGGATGAACGACAATCCGCACAACAGCAATGGGAGGATTTCGGTCATGAAATGTGCCATATTCTAAGGCATTCTGGAAACCAACTTTTGCTTTCCAATTCATTGATCGAATTTCAAGAGAGTAAGGCAAGTAATTTCGCTATGCACTTCTGCATACCAAGCTTCATGCTAACCCAACTAAACATCCCAAATCAGATGCAAGCTGCAATTGATTATGTTTCCGAGATATTCAACGTAACACCATCTATCGCCAAAAAGAGACTAAAGCAATATTCCAAACAAATTCTTCAGCAATCGTACAATAACAAATTTTCTGCATTAATGGAGGCTTCTGATCAATTCAAACGCATACATCACATCGAGTATTGTATTCCAACAGGATCATCCACAATGTTATATTGTCATGAAAAAGGTGTTCTCGGTTATATAAAAGAGGCTAATGATGACATTTAAGATCATTCCAATTATTTCACGCGGGTTTTCGATGCGCTATTTCCCCATTCACATCCATGGAGAGGATTGGTCGGAAAAACCACATCTACAAATATCAAAATTTATGAATGCTTCATTCGCTTTATCGATGGGAGACGATGGTTTAGAGCATCTCGGCATTCATCAGGGGGATTACCTTATATTCAGTCTGATCAACCCGCTACTATCTAATGAAATGCTAACACTTGTATGCAATGAGGAGGAGTATATTATTCGACGAATACCCCCTCCGGACGATTTGAACGAAGGGGGTATTCGAATTGTTGCAGTTCTTGATCATGTTCTAAAACCCTATGATGATTTGAAACTGGTTTATTTTCAGTAATCAGCATAATAGACCAATTATAGACCCTTGAGCGCATTCCGATGAGCTTCAATCGTTGCCTCAATATCTTCATCTGTATGCGCCAAAGAGACGAACATCCCCTCAAACTGAGATGGAGCAACACTAATGCCAAGATCAAGCAATGTTGCAAAGTACCGATTGAAACGCTGCAAGTCCGAAGTCTTCGCGGACTCATAGTTCGTAACCTTCATATCCGTGAAGAATGGGCATACCATTGAGCCTACTCGATTGATCGTACAGGCAATACCACGTTCCCTTGCGTTATCCGTAAATCCTTGCTCAAGACGAGCAGATTTCCGTTCCAGCGATTCATAGACACCTGGTTGACCAAGGATGTTTAATGTTGTGTATCCCGCAGCCATAGCCAGTGGATTGCCTGATAAGGTGCCCGCTTGATAGATCGGACCAGCAGGGGCCATTTTCTCCATGATGTCTCTTCTTCCCCCATAAGCTCCCACAGGCAATCCGCCACCAATAATCTTACCTAGACAGGTGATATCTGGAGTTACCCCATATAACCCTTGGGCGCTATGAATATCAACACGAAAGCCAGTCATAACCTCATCAAAGATGAGCAAGCTACCATACTCGCTAGTGATCTTTCGTAAGCCTTCGAGAAATCCACTTGCAGGTGGTACAACGCCCATATTACCCGCTATCGGCTCAACAATGACTGTTGCAATCTCTTCACCAAACTTCTCGAATACTAAATGCACTGCTTCCAGGTCATTATAAGGAATTGTAATCGTCTGAGCAGCAACCGCTTCGGGAACACCGGGGCTATCTGGTAAAGCTAATGTCGCTACACCCGATCCAGCTTTGATCAACAAAGAATCTGCATGACCATGATAACAGCCTTCAAATTTGACGATTTTACTGCGACCAGTGAAGCCTCTAGCTAAGCGTAGAGCACTCATAGTAGCTTCCGTTCCAGAGTTCACCATACGTACCATCTCAATGGAAGGGACACGCTCACAAACGAGCTTAGCCATCTCAGTTTCTAATTGTGTTGGTGCACCGAAGCTGGTTCCTTTCGCAGCAGTTTGCTGTATAGCTTGAATAATTGCAGGATGAGCATGTCCAAGAATTAGGGGTCCCCATGAGCCTATATAATCAATATAAGAATTTCCATCAATGTCATATATTCTAGACCCTTCACCACGTTCAACATAATAAGGTGTCAAGCCAACAGACCGAAACGCTCGTACAGGACTATTCACACCACCAGGTATGTATTGCAATGCTTCAGCAAAAGCTTCCTTAGACCGTGAATCCTGACGCTGCGTAGTTTCTTTCATTCAATTGCCCCCTTATGAGCGGTTATGTGATAGAATAAATCTGATTTCATCAGAAAAAGTAGGTGATTGTTTCCGTGTTACAACTATTACAGAAGGTATCATTGTTCTCAAGCCTGACACAGGAGCAACTCACAGTCATCGCTCAGCATTGTGCACGCAAAAGTTTTCGTGGTGACCATGTGCTTTTCCTTGAGAAAGACAACGGAGCCGAATTTTACATTGTTATGGCGGGCTCAGTTAAGATTTACACTTCAAGCGGTGGAGAGGATAAGATATTGTCCGTATTCAAGCCTGGTGACAGCTTCGGTGAGCTTTCATTACTAGATGGAAAACCACGTTCAGCTTCCGCAGCAACACTGGAGAATAGTGTGCTACTCACTCTAGATAAGGTCAGTTTCCTTGAAGTTCTACGTACAAATTTCGATATCGCCATTATCATTATGCAAGAGCTGTGTCAGAGATTACGTGATACGAATCAGCATGTGCATGATCTGACATTCTTAGATTCACGTACCCGCGTCCTGAAGCATCTCATTCAGACAGCTAACAAGCATGGTGTACGTCAAGGTACAACGATTTCGCTTCGTATTGTCTTTAATTACGATGAGATTGCACGGATGGCTGGTGTTCAGAAGGACACGTTCATGCAAGTCATTAGAGAGCTTCAAGTTAAGCAAATTCTGTATGTAACCGACGATGGGTTTACATTAGACTTAGCTAAGCTTCGTGGATAAGCTTAGGCTTGGAGCCACCCTGCAACATCCTTAGCGAAGTAGGTAATGATTATATCAGCTCCAGCACGTTTAAACCCGACCATCGTCTCCATAACAATAGCCTTCTCATCAATCCACCCTTGCGATGCGGCAGCCTTAACCATCGCATATTCTCCGCTCACGTTGTACGCAACAACAGGTAGATCGAAGTTTTCTCTGACTGTACGGATGACATCCATATATGCCAGTGCAGGCTTAACAATAAGCATATCAGCTCCTTCGATAACATCTGATTCTGCCTCTCTTAGTGCTTCCCTAATATTAGCTGAATCCATCTGATACGTCTTACGATCTCCGAATTGCGGTGCAGAATTAGCAGCTTCTCGGAATGGACCGTAGAATGCAGAAGCATATTTAACTGCATATGACATAATCGGAACCCGATCGAATCCAGCATCATCTAAACCAACACGAATCTCCTGTACAAATCCATCCATCATATTGGATGGAGCAATAATATCAGCACCCGCTCTTGCTTGCGATACTGCGGTCTGTACTAATAGCTCAAGTGATTCGTCATTATCAATATAAGCTTGCTGAGTTCGTGCATCTTGCTTAACGACACCACAATGCCCATGATCCGTAAATTCACATAAACATGTATCCGCGATAACTAACAGATCCTCATGCTGACGCTTAATTTGTCTAATTGCCCTCTGAACGATACCATCCTCATCGAATGCTGAACTACCACATTCATCCTTATTATCGGGTATTCCAAATAATAAGACTGCCTGAACACCAAGTTTAACAACCTCATCTATCTCTTCATTCAACCGATCGAGTGAATAATGATATACACCTGGCATTGATGATATCTCATTACGAATATTCGTGCCCTCTGTAATGAACAAGGGATATACTAAATCGTGGACGGACACTGCATGCTCACGAACCATATTACGTAGCATGGTAGTGCCTCTCGTTCTTCTAAGTCGGGATAATGGAAATGCCATCGTTGCACCTCATTCTATATATTGTGATGGATAATAGCCTTAATCAGTGAGTCAATTGTAGCTTCCTCTGCCATGTAATCAACTTGTAAGCCCCAGCTTCTAATCGTCGCTGCGGTTACCGGACCGATACAGGCAATCTTAGCTTCTGCTAACGATTGTGCTGCAGTACCTCCCGTATGCTCCTCAAGTAAACGACATATATTATTCACCGTAGAGGAGCTAGTGAATGTAACGATATGTATGTCTCCCCGATGAAGCAATGGTATCAAATCCTCAATTCCTTCGCTACAGACTACATTATTGTACACATCCACGTTCGTTACATTCAGGCCCAGCTGTAATAATTGATTAGGCAAATAGTCCCTTGCAAGATCTGCACGTGGCAGCAGCACTTTCTGACCCTGCTTCAGTTCAGGTAACATGGATTCGAGCAAGCCCTCAGCTTGATAGAAAGAAGCTGGGACAACTGATGTCAGCAAGCCTCGATTCAATAATGCCTCTTCCGTCTTCGGACCAACTGCAACAATTCGAGCTTTAGCCATTCGACGAATATCAATACCTAACTGCTTCATTCGTAGGAAGAAGTACTCGACTCCATTACTACTCGTGAACATAATCCAATCATAGTTTTCTATTCTTTGCAAAGCTTGGTCTAACTTCTCTAGGATTGCTGGATCCGATGGCTGTCTCAAATCAATGACCGGGAATTCATAAGGCTCACCACCAAGATCATCAATACGCTCTGCTAATTCACTAGCTTGGCTTCTTGCTCTGGTCACCAGTACTCTTCTCCCGAAGAGAGGCTTCTTCTCATACCAATTCAGCTTCTCTCGAAGCTTAACCACCTCTCCGACTAGGATGACTGCCGGTGGTTTGAAATTCATTTCTTCCACTTTCTCCGCAATATTAGCAAGTGTACCGATTAATGTTTGTTGATTAACCCTTGTCCCCCAGCGAATGAGGGCAACTGGCGTTTCAGGAGCTTTACCATGCAGGATAAGTTGGTCGCGGATATATTCGATCTTGGCTATACCCATTAAGAAAATCATTGTATCCGTAGCAGGAGTTAACTTGTCCCATTTAATATTCATATCTAGCTTCTCAGGATTCTCATGCCCAGTAACAATAGCAATGGATGATGCATAATCTCTATGGGTAACAGGTATACCTGCATAAGCGGGTACAGCTGTTGCAGACGTTACACCAGGAACAATCTCAAATTCAATGCCATGCTCAACTAATAGCTCTGCTTCCTCTCCAACCCGGCCGAATATTGTTGGGTCACCGCCCTTTAGCCGCGTGACAACCTTGCCCTGCAATGCCAAATCAACGAGCAGCTGATTAATATCATCCTGCTTCATTGTGTGGCGATCCGTTCGCTTGCCGACATATATTTTCTCAGCGCCCGGCTTTAATCTTTGAAGTAATCGTGGACTGGCTAGGCGATCATATACGACGACATCAGCCCTCTCTAAGGCTTCCATACCTCTGACTGTAATCAGCTTGGGGTCCCCTGGTCCTGCACCTACTAAATATACTTTCCCAATATGCGTCATTCGATTTAGCTCCCCACCTGATCTAATATACGATTAGCACCTTGAGATATTAATAATTCGCCCAGCCTCACACCAAGCTCTGTAGGATCTATACCTGTCATCGTCTCTTTAAGAATGATATCCCCATCCGGAGAACCTACCATACCAGTCAAGCGAATCATCCCGAGTTCATGGTTACTCTGAAGCTCGACTTCGGCATACGCACCAATAGGAACCTGGCAGCCACCGTTTAATGTCTTGAGAAAGCTCCTTTCCGCCATAACCGTATGAGCCGACCAAGGATCATTCAACAGGTCCAGTAATTCCCGGATCTGCATATCCTCCGTTCGGCATTCAATTCCTAGTGCTCCTTGCCCAACAGCAGGTAAACATAACACAGGATCCAGATACTCGCTTATACGGTTTTCCCAGCCCATTCGGAACAAGCCGGCAGAGGCGAGCATGATCGCATCGAATCCTTCACTTTTTAACTTGAGTATTCTTGTATCGATATTCCCGCGAATCGATTCCAATTGCAGATCAGACCGGAATGCTTTCAGCTGACAAATTCGCCGTAGGCTGCTCGTACCAATTCGAGCTCCGTAGGGTAAATCCGCTAGCTTGCAGTTATTCGCTGTAATCAGACAATCCCGCGGGTCGACACGCTTTGGCACTGCACCAATCATTAAACCATCGAGTAATTCAGCGGGCATATCCTTCAAGCTGTGAACAGCCAAATCAATTTCCCCTTCGATAAGAGCCTGCTCGATTTCTTTGACGAACAAGCCTTTCCCCCCAACCTTAGACAAGGTTACATCAAGAATACGATCCCCTTGCGTAACCAGGTTCTTCGCTCTGAATTCATAATCGAATCCATGCTGCAAACTAATATCCTGAAGCAATTGTATGATCTGATTCGTCTGTGTGACTGCTAGCACACTTTTCCTAGTTCCAACAATGATATGTCGTTTCTGTTGTTTCATTTTCCGACTCCAATCTCTTTATTGTTATAGTTTACTAGCGTACAATTTGAATTGCTGTTGCCAGTCGACATCCTGTAGCTCTTGATCAAGCACGATTTGCAACCATGAACGTAAAACATGTAGCTTCTCAACTCGTATTAGCTCTAGTATATCGAATTTTAACACTCGATGGAAAATCTTTGCTCTATCGCGCTCATTTACAACCTTCATCATGACCCATTCTCGAAGCTCAGAGAGAAAATCAACATAAATTTTATATTCATCTCCATAATGATGTGTTAACTCATCACGAATTTGCTTCGCTAGACCAGGACTTGCTCCAGAAGTAGATACAGACATAATAAGCTGTCCTCGTCTAAGCACTGCAGGCAAGATGAATGTACTCGATTTCGAATCACCTACATGGTTCAGTGGGATTCGGAGCTTCTTGGCATCGTCAGCAATCCATTTATTGACGAGTTCATCATTGGTAGCGGCAAAAATCAGATCAGCATTCACAAGATCCTCTTCTCCCCTGTAATCCTGTTGTACAATACTTACGGATCCCTCTTCAGCAAGTTGGAGGATCTCAGGGTGGCATTGTGGGCTTATGACGGTGACATGAGCACCCACTTCCAATAACCCATGTATTCGCCTTACCGCTATATGTCCACCACCTATAATAACACAGTGCCGTCCTGTCATATCCAGATGAACCGGGTACCATTTGTCCAATGAAGTCACATCCATATCTATTACAGCTTGTAAATAAACTTGATTCGAGCTTGTAAACAATCTCTATTAATGAAAATTCGACAACCAATTTGAGGTTAAATAGTTGAGTAATACCAATGAGAACGCAACAAGATTCAAGCTTGCCATTCGACGCCAAGTTGTCTTAGCTGCAACGTGCTTCCATATATACATACCATACAACATTATTATGAGGATAGAGAATACAACCTTCACATCAAGCAGTAAGGTTCGCTCATCCTCTAGGAAAATCCAGATGATCCCTAATATCAATGAGAGCAAAAGAAGGGGAGTGCCCACGACCACAGCTCTCGTCGCATATTGTTGGATATGGTCAAGACTTGGCATACGTCTGATCATATCTGAATAACGCTTCTTCTTTAATCCGGTATGTAGGAATAATAACATGCCTGAGAACATTGCACTACAGAAGAAAGCTACATAACTACCTATGGCTAATGAAATATGGATGAATAGTAATTCATCACGTACCTCCCAGTGTGCAGCAATTGGAGAGATGGTCTCATCGCTGAAGAAAGCAATGGCAGCAACGATAAATCCGGCTAAACTAACGAAGAATAATACAAATTCAATGCGTGCTAGAAGTGATAAAATCAATGATAGTGTAATCAACAGCCATGAGAAAAGAAATAGTGAATCAAAAATCGAGAAAGCAATAATTTGTCCAGAGTGGATGAACTGATTCACCATCAGAATGGTTTGCATGACCCATACAGAAACAAGTAGCCCTGTGCCCATCCATTTAGCCCTCTGATTCCGTTGAATAAAATCAGAGAAAGTAAACAAAAGGCTCAGGGCATATATATACAGCATCGCATCGAAAAACCAGCTTTTCGTAATCATTGCCTAGCCACCTCCTACGAGTGCGCCGGCAAGCTTTGCAGCTTCGGTATAGATATCCTTCTCACAGGATCCGACTGTTCAGCTTTATTAACTTCGGGTTCTAACAAAGCATCTTCCGGTAATGCATCGTGCTCTTCAACCCATTCCTCCAAGGCAAATAGATGGGAGAACATCTTAATCGCATCATCACCATGACGTTCAACGGCTAATTCCTTAACGCGTAATATCGGATCATGTAGCATCTGATTTACAATGCTCTTACTTAATTTGTGTATGACTTTTAATTCGCGTTCTTCAAGGTCTGGGAGCTTCTTAATTAAACTATCCATGGTTTCTTTATGAATAAGAGCAGCCTTCTCTTGCAGGGCTCGAATCGCTGGACTAACACCAAGCAGCCTATACCATTGTTGGAATACAGTTATTTCTTGCTTGATCAGATCCTCGACCTTCTCACCTTCACGACGACGAAGATTGACATTACCTTCTACAATAGCCTGTAAATCATCCATATCGTATAGGAATACCTGTTCACTCCTAGCAATTTCCGGGTCAAAGTCTCGAGGAACAGCAATGTCGATTACGAATAATGGTTTATTCGACCTTGCTTTCATCACTTCATCCATCTGGTCTTTCGATAAGACATAGCCTTCTGCTCCCGTAGAGCTGATGATAATATCTACACCATGTTCGGTTAATATGTCCTTAACATCCTCCATTGAACATGCAATACCATTCCACCGAGCAGCCAATTCCTCTGCGCGAGCTAACGTCCGATTAGCCACGATTACTTTACTTGCACCATTAGCATGTAGATGCTTGACAGTTAACTCGCCCATCTTCCCCGCACCAATAATCAATACACTCTTCTGATGGTAATTCCCGAATATACGTTTGCCCAACTCAACAGCCGCATAGCTGACCGAAACCGCGCTTTCGCCGATGCCTGTCTCGGTATGGACCTTCTTGGCAAGCGTAATGGCTTGCTTGAATAACATATTGAAGAAGGTTCCCGTTGCTGTTTCCTTCTGAGCTGTTAAGAAGGAGCTACGGACCTGACCTAGTATCTGTGTTTCACCAATCATCATAGAATCCAACCCGCAGGTTACGCGGAATAAGTGTTTGATTGCTTCCTGATCTTCATGAATGCTTAAATAAGGGACAAATTGATCCCGTGAAATCCCGAACCAATTCTCCATAAAGCCACGTATATAATGCCCACACATATGTAGGCGATCAACGACTGCATAGATCTCAGTTCGGTTACAGGTTGACACGATTACACCTTCAAGAATGCCCTTCGTCTGTTTCAAACGTAGTAGCGCTTCTGGAAGTCTTTCGTCGGAGAAGGTGAATTTCTCACGTACTTCTACAGGTGCAGTATGATGATTTAAACTAACAGCAATGATGTGCATCGGTCTTTCACCTGCCTTTCCGACAGAGTTAGATCTTTTTTATCGATTCATTATAACATATAGAACCAAGCATTTCCCTGTTAGAATATGAATATT
The DNA here is from genome assembly GCA_040880185.1 of Paenibacillaceae bacterium. Taxonomy (GTDB): domain Bacteria; phylum Bacillota; class Bacilli; order Paenibacillales; family UBA4045; genus UBA4045. The sequence continues at coordinate 19,340 of JBBDIY010000044.1, read as the reverse complement.
CCTTGAAGTACATTTGTTGTGAAAATAAACATTAAAAAACCGCGGGGGGTATGACCAATCCCGCGGTTCTAATGTTTCCTATTCCATTGTTCATTTGTATTAGCGAGTGTATAACAATTGTTTGATCTCTGGTGTTTCGACTTGGATTTCTCCCATGCCACGAACCAACTTCTTGGCGTGTACATGCTCTGGTTCTAATACAGATACCAGATAATCGATTGCCGTTTGTGGGTCAACTGTATCTCCACACGTATAGCAATCAATCGCAGCAAAGCCCTTCTCCGGATACGTGTGTATGGAGAGATGACTTTCTGACAGTAGTACTAGAACAGTTGCTCCTTGTGGTTCGAATTGTTTAGCCTGTACGGACATCACAGTAGCGCCAGAAATTTCTGCCGCTTCAATCATCTGATCTTGTAACCATTCCGCGTCATTCAGGCGATCGAAGTTTACCCCCCAAGTATCAACAGCAACGTGCCTTCCGAAAGTAGAGTATTCCATCTTCCGGTTCCCCCTTCCTAGGAATAAAATGTTTGGAAATTTCATCCGCTAGGACCTACGTCATTCACTGCTCGAGGGAAAAATCTCTCGCAACATCCAATGTCATGAGTGAATCCTGGTTCCTATAATATTGTCAACGAAACTAAAAATAACATCTCTTGACCGGAAATGCAATAGTTATTTTTTGAGAAGATAGACCTCCTAAAAAGAAGAGGCCTACTAGGCCTCCACGATCGATTCGGTGGACTTCCATTTATGCTTCAAGTACGAACAAACGGTATGTCAACTCCGTTAATAATGTATCAATCTTAGTACGTTCGAATACCTCTTGAATATGGTTACGTTGATCAAGCAATCGATTGATTTCATCTCGTACAATCGTGATCTCATACTCAATCTGTTGGTCATTAAAGAGCTGTTCAAGCCGCCCAACCGTATTCTTATATTCATAAATCGTTTTCTGATATTGTTCATTCATCTCAACAATCTTGACTACAACACCATATTCATAATAATAAACCATTGTGAAGTTAGAATATATGCGATTGACAATGGCATTTCCTTTGAATACAGATACAGCCTTTCTCATGAGATTGGCGAGTGGTATTGAATTCAATCGATATGAACCTTCGGAAACATATTTGTCTGCTCTGTGCTCAAAGCTGATGATGATCTCATCTCCACCATCTTCATGGAAAACCAATTGTTGGTTTCCATTGTCTAGTACCTTCACGTGAAAAACAATGGCTTGGTCCATCAGCATTCGTTCTAATTGGATCATTTCGGGTTCCGTTAATGTCAGACTGGCTTTGACATATTCTGTCGCTAACCGCTGAGCCATAATATCTCCTCAATTCCATATAGTAAGCCATTACATGCCATTTATTATACACCATCGAAAGCTGGTCTGCCCATAGTGAAAAAACTTAAAAAACAAGCAAATAAACCAGTTTAGACCGTAAATTCAATCACTAACTAGCTGTTCCTCCTGTAATTGTATCGTTTGTTCGATAAAGCTCCATAATTCATCTTTACCCTGGCTTGTTACTGATGAGAACAGAATGATTGGAATGTGTTCAGGCATATGTAAACCATTCCGTATCATCTTCAGATGCTTCTGATATTGAGATCGCGGAATTTTGTCAGCCTTCGTAGCTACAATACAAACAGTCATCCCATTGTGAATCAACCAGGAGAACATACTTAGGTCCTCTTTGGACGGCTCATGCCGTAGATCTATCAATTGTAGCACTAAGCAAAGCTTCTCGCGCTTAACCATATACTTCTCTATTAGATTACCGAATTGTCTTCGTTGTACTTGAGAGACCTTAGCATAGCCGTACCCAGGGCAGTCTACCAAATAAAGCTGGGAGTCAATGTTATAATAGTTTAACATCTGCGTCTTACCCGGAGTTCCACTAATCTTTGCAATCGATTTACGACCGAGCATACGATTAATTAAAGATGACTTGCCTACATTGGAACGCCCTGCTAGAGCGATCTCTGGCAGGGTTTCTTCAGGTAATTGTGAAAGTGTTGCAACACTAGTCAGAAACTCAGCATTGTGAATATTCAGATTCATATGAGTTCACCTACAATAGCGATCTGTTCTTTAATCAGATGGAATGGATGAATCAGTGCTTCATCAAGAACCTGATCCATATGAATGACTTCGACAAACTTCAGGTCATTCCTTACACTCTCTGGAATGTCATCGATATCCTTTTCATTATCTTTAGGAATAATAATCGTTCTAATCCCTGCACGATGAGCAGCCATCGCCTTTTCTTTGAGACCACCTATAGGTAGAACTCGCCCACGAAGTGTGATCTCGCCTGTCATGGCAACAAGCCGTGATACCGGATTATTCGTTAATGCTGATATTAGCGCAGTAGCCATTGTGATTCCAGCAGATGGTCCATCCTTAGGAATTGCACCTTCTGGGATATGGATATGAATATCGTTCTTCTCGTGGAAACCTGGATCAATGTTCAGTTGAATTGATCTAGACCTCGTATAACTGAATGCCGCTTGGGCGGATTCCTTCATCACATCACCTAATTTGCCGGTTAACGTCAATTTCCCTGTACCTGGAAGTACGGTTACTTCAATGATGAGGGTGTCTCCACCAACCTCTGTCCAAGCTAGTCCAGTTACAGCACCGATCTGATCTTCCTCTTCTGCCATACCATAACGATACTTCTGTGGTCCTAAGTACTCCTTAATTTGATCTGAATATAGAACCTTCTCAACTAAATGTGCAGATACTACTTCCTTGGCTGTCTTGCGACATAGAGTAGCAATTTGTTGTTCTAAGTTACGCACACCCGCTTCGCGGGTATATTCTCGAATAACCGTGAGCATGGAGACATCGTCCATCTGTAATTGTTCTTCATTCAGACCATGATCTTTACGCTGCTTCGGAAGTAAATATATATCTGCGATTCGTAGCTTCTCCAATTCGGTATAACCCGGAATATAGAGCACCTCCATCCGATCCAATAAAGGGCGCGGAATGTTATGAACGGCATTCGCTGTCGTCACAAACATCACATTGGATAAATCAAAGGGAACCTCTATATAATGATCACTAAATGTACTATTCTGTTCTGGATCGAGCACCTCTAAGAGAGCAGAAGACGGATCACCACGGAAATCCATAGCCATCTTATCGATCTCATCGAGCAAGAAAACCGGATTGTTGGAGCCAGCATTCTTCATCCCCTGTATAATACGACCAGGCATTGCTCCCACATAGGTTCGGCGATGACCTCTAATCTCAGCTTCATCTCGAACGCCACCCAGTGACATTCTAACAAATTTACGCCCTAGAGATCGTGCAATAGAACGAGCTAAAGAAGTTTTACCCACACCAGGCGGACCTACTAAGCAGAGAATAGGTCCCTTTAATTTCTTAACTAACTGCTGAACGGCCAAATATTCGAGAACGCGTTGCTTGGCCTTCTCTAAGCCGTAATGATCTTCATCAAGAATATCTTCCGCTTTCTTAATATCCATATCATCTTCAGTTGACGTATGCCAAGGCAATCCAATTAACCAATCTACATAATTACGAATAACAGCCCCTTCTGCAGAGGTAATCGGCATCCTCTCGAGTCGATCGATTTCCTTCTCGATCTTCTCCTTAACCTTTTCATTGAGTGTAAGCTCTTCGACTTGTGCCCGAAGCTCCTCAATTTCGCTAGTACGTCCTTCTTTATCGCCTAACTCCTTCTGGATCGCTTTCATCTGTTCACGCAAATAATATTCCTTCTGTGTTTTCTCCATCTGTTTCTTGACACGTTGACTAATCTTGCGTTCAAGCTCTAGAACTTCGCGCTCATTATTCAGAATATCAAGTAGCTTCTCCAGGCGTAGTCGAACATCAACTGTCTCTAGAATTTCTTGCTTATCTTTAATTTTCAAGGATAAATGACTGCAGATGACATCAGCCAGCCGTCCTGGTTCTTCAATATCGGACACTGCAGCTAATGTCTCAGGCGTTACTTTTTTCGAAAGATTAATATAGTACTCAAACTGATTCAGTACCGTGCGCATGAGCGCATCAATCTCCGGATCAGCTAACTCTAATTCTGGCAACGGTTTAACTACTACTTCGAAAAATTCCTCCGTAGGCAAATATTCAACAATTTCAGCTCGAGTGACACCTTCAACAAGCACACGAATTGTACCATTCGGTAGCTTGAGCATTTGACGAATTTTGGCCATAGTTCCTACGCGGTAAATGTCGTCCATAGTCGGTTCTTCGATGTTTACCTCTGATTGAGAGCAAAGAAGAATCGTATGATCATCCACCATTGCATGTTCTAAAGCCTTGACCGATTTATCACGTCCAACATCTAGGTGGAGTACCATGCTCGGATATACAAGTAATCCCCTTAAAGGCAATAAAGGAATACGGCGCGTCATCCTGTTAGATCCCACTGATAGCACCTCCATTAACATTATGAGCCCGATTTGTAATTCACTATTCAGATGACTACTTCATCGTACATTGTTAATTGTAACAAAACTATTTTGTAAACACCAATTGAGGGTATGATCGACGGGATCGAGCAAAAGACTAGGGCTCCATTCGGACTGAACCTGCATGTAAAATAGATATCGTTGCTGTTGGTATTGCATCCCTGCTCAGTGCGCTTTGCAATGGATTTGGGAAGGTGCGTGTGCCGAGTACTTGGTCGAATACTTCATCTAATGAATCAACCCTAATAATCCGCATGTCCGTGTAATCTTCAAACATGTGCTGCCAGTTTTCTCTTGGAATATAGACCGTCTTTACTCCTGCCTGGCACGCCGCTTCGATTTTGGCAGCAACACCACCTACTGGTTTAACCTTGCCCTGAATGCTCAATTCACCTGTTAGAGCTATCGTATGCTCAATGGGTATTCCCATAATAGCGGATGCTATAGCAGTAGCCATAGAGATACCAGCCGAAGGACCATCAATGGGTAAACCCCCTGGGAAGTTGATGTGCAGATCATAATCGGATGTATGTAAACCATATTGAGCAAGGACTGTTATAACATTCTCAACAGAGCCACGAGCCATACTTTTTCGTCTCAGGGTTTTATTGCCACTGCCAAGTTCCTCTTCATCTACGACCCCTGTCAAGGTCATACGACCTGCACCAGCTTGATAAGCAGGCACAGCTGTTACTTCTATCTCCAGAATCGCACCCATATTCGGACCGTAGACTGCAAGTCCGTTCACAACACCAATCTGAGGGCTTGTGTGTATTTTCTTCTCAGAGCGTGGTGGAATTTGACTACTGTTGACAACCCATTCTACGTCCGCTGCTGATAATTGCTCTCTCTTCTCCATCATGGCGAGTCCCGACGCTAACTGGATGACATTCACTGCTTCCCGACCATTCGTTGCATACTGCATCACAATGTCTACAGCTTCCTTATTGTCGGGAAATCCAATCTTTAGAACGGCTTTCTTAGCAATTAGCCCAATCTCTTCTGGTTTTAACGGTCGGAAGAAAATTTCCATACAGCGTGATCGTAATGCCGCAGGAATTTCATGTGGGTGCCTTGTAGTTGCACCTACAAGTCGGAAATCAGCAGGTAGTCCATTCTGGAATATATCATGAATATGCTGAGGAATATGAACATCCTCAGAATTATAATAAGCACTTTCTAGATGTACTTTACGGTCCTCTAGCACCTTTAGTAACTTATTCAATTGAGTCGGATGTAATTCGCCGATTTCATCAATAAATAGTATGCCACCATGGGCTTTAGTTACCGCTCCAGGCTTAGGTTGAGGTATTCCAGCGACACCCATAGCACCTGCCCCCTGGTAAATCGGGTCATGTACCGATCCAATGAGAGGATCAGCAATCCCCCTTTCATCAAATCTTGCAATCGTCGCATCCATCTCGATAAACTTCGCTTGCAAGCCAAACGGAGATAATGGGTTCTTCTTTGCTTCATGGAGTAATACCCGTGCTGCTGCAGTCTTCCCAACGCCAGGTGGTCCATAAATCAACACATGCTGTGGGTTAGGACCGCATAAAGCGGCCTTTAACGCCTTCAACCCCTCTGCTTGACCGACAATATCGGATAGTGAGGCAGGTCTGGTTCTTTCTGATAAAGGCTGTGTTAATGAAATCGTTCTAAGCTTATGTAGCTTCTCAAGCTCTTTACGAGATTCTCTATCGATCGCACTGCGACTCGATCGCTGCCCTCGTAGTAAACCCAAGAAGTATAAACCGATGATCACAGCAAAGAATACCTGGACTAGCATAATGGACATATTTAAACTCATATTTATTACCCCTTCCAGATTAACCAATCTTAGTTATAGTTATTATTACCTTCTATAGCGGTCGTTAATCGGGGTGCACAAAAAACCTCATTCCACAGAATGAGGTTTGATTAGAGTATTGATATATTAGTGCTTACGACCCGGAATGGTGCCTGTACGTTCAAATTCCAACACAATCTGATCGATTTCTTTCTTCAATTCATTCACAAGCTCGTCCTCTGGCACTTTACGAATCATCTCGCCATACCGGAACAACATACCTTCGCCTCTCGCTCCCGCAATACCAATGTCAGCTTCACGAGCTTCGCCAGGTCCATTCACCGCACATCCTAGAACGGATACCTTAATAGGCACTTTAATCTTCTCTAGGTATTGCTCGACTTCATTAGCTACTGAGAATAGGTCAATATCTAATCTACCGCAGGTTGGACATGAGATAAGCGTTGGTGCATTAGCAATGAGTCCAAAGGTTTTGAGTAACTCTCTACATACCTTGATTTCCTCTACCGGATCAGCACTTAATGAGATTCGAATCGTAGACCCAATACCCATATTAAGCAGAACACCTAACCCTGCAGCACTCTTGACTGAGCCAGCGAATAATGTCCCTGATTCCGTAATGCCTAAGTGCAATGGATATCGAATTTTCTCTGCAGCAAGCGAATACGCTGCAATCGCCATCGGAACATCCGAAGCCTTTAACGAAACGATAATATCCTCAAAGTTATATTCTTCTAGCACACCGATATGGAACAAAGCGCTCTCTACCATGGCTTCTGGAGTTGGGTACCCATATTTCTCGAGCAAGTGATTTTCTAAGGAGCCTGCATTCACTCCAATTCGAATCGGAATTCCCCGCTCCTTACAAGCTTTAACAACAGCTTCGACCTTCTCACGCCGCCCAATATTGCCCGGATTAATTCTCACCTTATCTATGCCGTTCTCAATTGCTAATAAAGCAAGGCGATGATCGAAATGGATGTCGGATACGAGCGGAATATGAATCTGCTTCTTTATTTCCTTTATCGCTGTAGCTGCCTCTGTATTATTAACGGTAACTCTGACTAATTGACAACCTGCTTCTTCCAGTCGGAGGATCTCAGCAACTGTTGATTTGACATCAGCTGTCTTCGTTGTACACATGCTCTGCATGATAACTTCGTTATTACCACCTATCGTTAAGTCACCGACTCGCACGGGCCTTGTTTCTGTCCTGTGGAACATTAGTGCTCTCCCCCTATCCCAAGGATATTCGTTCAGGAATACATACTGCTAATTACACCAAAAACTCCCCCACAGATTTAACCGTGGCGGAATTATTGGTTTTATTTATGTAGGAGAAGGGAGCAATCATGCGCTCTCTTCTTTACGTTTGACAACCTTACCATCTTTATTCGACAATTCAGGCTGTGTCTTATCCTGAACAACCTTCTCGGTAACCATACAATGAGTAACATCATCTCTAGAAGGCACTTCGTACATGACATCCAGCATGATACCTTCGATGATCGCACGTAATCCACGGGCACCTGTATTCCGCTTGATGGCTTCCTTGGCAATGGCTACTAACGAGTTTGCATTGAATTCCAGCTTCACGTTGTCCATCTCAAGCATCTTCTGGTATTGCTTCACCAATGCATTCTTTGGTTCTGTTAGAATACGGATTAATGCATCCTCATCCAACGGTTCCAAGGAAGATATAATAGGCAAACGACCAACGAATTCAGGGATTAAACCAAATTTGAGCAGATCTTCAGGTAATACCAAGGATAAATACTCCCCAGCCTTCAAATCTCCCTTAATACTGTCATTGCCAAATCCAATAACCTTCTTACCGATTCTCCGTTTGATCAACTGTTCGAGACCATCGAAGGCCCCGCCACAGATGAAGAGAATATTCGTAGTATCAATCTGAATGAACTCTTGATGCGGGTGTTTACGTCCTCCTTGTGGAGGTACAGAAGCAACAGTGCCTTCAAGAATCTTAAGCAATGCTTGTTGTACACCTTCACCTGATACATCGCGAGTAATGGATGGGTTCTCCGATTTACGGGCAACCTTATCGATTTCATCAATGTAAATAATGCCACGTTCAGCTTTCTCAACATCATAATCCGCTGCTTGAATGAGCTTAAGAAGAATATTCTCGACATCCTCACCCACGTAACCAGCTTCAGTTAATGAAGTAGCATCTGCAATAGCAAAAGGTACATTCAGGATCTTCGCAAGAGTTTGAGCAAGAAGGGTCTTACCACTACCCGTTGGACCAACAAGCAGAATATTACTCTTCTGTAGTTCAACCTCTTCAGTCTTACTCTGTGCATTAATACGTTTATAATGGTTGTATACGGCTACGGATAGCGACTTCTTCGCTTGCTCCTGACCGATGACATATTGATCGAGTGTGGAGAGAATCTCCTTCGGTTTTGGAACGTCCTTCAGATCAAGTTCTTCCTCATGACCCAGTTCTTCCTCGACGATTTCGGTGCAAAGTTCAATGCACTCATCACAAATATATACACCTGGACCAGCGACCAGCTTACGAACCTGGTCTTGAGATTTACCGCAGAACGAACATTTCAATTGACCTTTTTCATCGTTAAACTTAAACATTGAATCACCTCTTTAATTCAGGGTAAAGTCCGCACTATCATCCATTTCATAATGCTGCAATTGTAGCAGCCGGTATGATCATAAATGGATTCCTATTGAACGATAACTTTGTCTATAAGACCGTATTCCTTCGCTTCTTCTGCACTCATGAAGTTATCACGATCCGTATCACGTTCAATTTTCTTCAGTGGTTGACCTGTAAAATCCACATACATCTCATTAAGCTTCTGCTTGGTTCTAATAATCCAGTCGGCGTGAATTTTAATATCAGTAGCCTGACCCCTCACCCCACCAAGTGGTTGGTGAATCATAACTTCTGCATTCGGCAATGCGAAACGTTTGCCCTTCTCTCCAGCTGTAAGTAATAGGGAGCCCATACTTGCAGCCATTCCCATACAGATTGTGGAGACATCCGGTTTAATAAATCGCATCGTATCCAGTATACCCAATCCGGCGGTTACAGACCCCCCAGGAGAGTTAATATAAAGATGGATATCCTTCTCAGGATCGTCTGCAGCAAGGAACAACAGTTGCGCTATGACGGCATTGGCAACATCGTCATCGATGGCGCTCCCGAGAAAGATAATGCGGTCCTTTAACAATCTGGAGTATATGTCGTACGATCTTTCGCCACGGTTTGTTTGCTCCACAACGATAGGTACTAAACCCATGTTCCCAACCCCGCTTTCCTAGTGTAATGTGTTACACGCTTATTTTACCATTATCTAAAGGTGATGTCATTTTTCTTGTACACCCTGTTCGGCATAATTAGCGAAAAAGAAGGCACGTGATAGACATATACGTGCCTCGCCTTAAATTACTTTATGCTACTTCCGTAACTAGCTTGCTGCTTTCAACAAGAAGTTTAACTGTTTTTTTCGTAATTAGATCCTGTCTAAAATCATTGATTGTCCCATTCGATTCGATGATTCTACGAAGCTCATCTGCCGGCTTCTTGTAAACCTCCGACAATCTGCTAAGCTCTTCGTTCACATCATCATCGTCTACGGTTACATTCTCTGCATTCGCGATAGCCTCAAGTACAAGCTGACTGCGAACTCTCTTCTCAGCTTCATCTCTCATCTGTTCTCTAAGCGCATCTTCACTCTGACCTGAGAATTGGAAGTACATTTCCATGTTCATTCCTTGCATACGCAGGCGATTGCCGAATTCTTCGACCATTCGATCAACTTCAGTGTCGACCATAACAGAAGGAACATCGACCTCAGCAGCTAGAGCAGCCTTCTCAATAACTGTTGATTCAATTGTGATCTCATTGTCCTTCAACTTACGTTCCTTCAGTTTGTTCTCAATATCTTGTTTGTATTCTTCCAGTGTCTCGTATTCACTAACATCCTTAGCAAACTCATCATCAAGCTCTGGCAACTGCTTGCGCTTGATTTCGTGTAATGTCACTTTGAATACAGCTGCCTTACCGGCTAAATCTTCAGAATGGTATTCCTCTGGGAAAGTCACTTGAATATCCTTAACTTCTTCCTTGCTCATTCCAACAACCTGCTCTTCAAAGCCAGGAATGAAGCTATTGGATCCAAGCTCTAACGAATGATTGTCGGCTTTGCCGCCATCGAATAGAACGCCATCTACTGATCCTTCATAATCGATAATCGTAATGTCGCCATTCTCTGCTACACCTTTTTCAAGTACGATTAATTCAGCGCGACGCTTTTGTTGGCTTTCTAATTCACTATTAACTTCTTCTGCAGTTACTTCAACGCTTTGCTCAGGAACTTCGATTCCCTTGTATTCGCCAAGTTGAACTTCTGGCTTCACCATAACTTTAGCTTTGAATGTGAACGTGTTACCTTTCGAAAATTCATCAAAATCGATGTCAGGACGATCAATCGGATCAATACCTGTTTCCTTAACAGCTTCCATATATGCTTCTGGCAGAATAATATCGATTGCATCTCTATAGAGGCTTTCAATACCAAATTTAGCTTCAAATATAGAACGAGGTACTTTCCCTTTACGGAATCCCGGAACGTTTACTTTCCCCGCTACTTTCTTGAACGCTTTATCCAGTGCTAAACTGACTTGCTCCGCATCGACTTCCACTTCAAGAACACCGATGTTCTTCTCTATCTTTTCCCAAGTTGCTTTCATTCTAATCTTTCCCCTCCAACATTTACCCTATTCTAGGGTTTTAAGAATACCATGTACATAAGGCGGTCCTCCTACAGGTCTTTACAACCATTATATTATAAGCATAAAACTATTTCTTTTCAAGGTGCGCTTCTTTGGTACTGTTAAATGACTTGTATCATCATATATAATTAAGTAACTGTCAAACAAAAGGGAGACAAGATTTGTGATTCAACCACGAAGTAAACAACAACCGATGATGAACAGGAGAACGTTCCTAAAGCGAAGCAGCTGGGCAGCCTTTAGCTTCCTAGCCGCCTGCGCGGTACCATTCTATTCTTATTTCGCTGAACCTCGTTGGGTGGAAACTATAGAGATCGAACTTAGCTTTCCACGTCTACCTTCAGCTTTTGATGGAATGCGAATATTGCAATTCAGTGATGTACATTATGGATTTTTCTATGATACCGCAAATTTAGGCAAGCTAATATCGATGATTAATGCTCTAAAACCAGATATAATCATGTTCACAGGTGATTTCTTCGATGAAAAAGTTGAACCTTATGTGAAAGAATGCATTGAAGCTCTGACACATCTAAGCGCTGCGCCTCTAGGAATGTATGCTGTGATGGGAAACCATGATTATTATTCAGGTTATAAGAATTCCGCTCATGTCGTAGAGGTATATGAAAAGGGTGGATTCAAGGTGCTTCGTAACCAAAGCATTAAAATTAAGCACAATGGAAAGTCCATTCAAATTGCAGGGGTAGATGATATGTTCTACGGCAAGCCAAATATCAAACAAACTTTTCAGAAAGCTGATCCTAACCTCTTCACGATCTTCCTAGCTCACGAGCCTGAATTTGCAGATTATGTCATAGACTTCCCCATTGATCTTCAACTTTCAGGACATACGCATGGCGGCCAAATCAGACTCCCGCTTATAGGTGCAGTCATCACCCCTCCAGGTGGCAAGAGTTATGTAAATGGACTACATACATTGGAGCATCCAACTGGCAGACGTATGATATATACGAACAAAGGCATCGGCACCGCACATATCCCAGTTCGATTCCTATGCCGTCCCGAAATAACTGTATTCACAATGCGCAGTATCCAGCATGATTAGGTTACATCAAGTTACGAAAACAGAGGCAATGAAGCTCTTAATCCGTTCATAAGCGTGCTCCATCTGAGCATGCTTATGTGCATTCAGATTATAGCTTGCATTGATGGTTTCATCATCTGTGGTCCCTGTCATCGTCTCTACAACAGCTTGATGAAGTGCGGCCGCCCAGACGTCAATATCTTCTTCATCCATTTGCTGTAGTGGCTTATACACGGAAGTCCCATAGATGTAAGCAAGGAATTCCTGCCAAGTGTGCTCGACAAAATATGTCAAATTCGGATGATGAACCTCACTAACCTCTTGAATACGATGAATGACACGCTGCACACCAATTGGGTATTGTTCAATTTGCAAGGGCGTGGCTGCGATATCGATATCCACTTGCTCACCGCACCTTTGAATGTTCACAGTCCCCGTGCATTGTCGCTCACGTAAGGTTCTCAGAACCTTAAATTGAACGAAAGGATGCAGATCTACCTGTTCTAACCAGCGTACTAATGTGTCATTAATCTGTGGATGATCAGCGATAACGAGCTGCTCCAAAGCGACCATTTTCTTGTCCAGGCGAGGATCAGATAATATCGTTTCTAATAATTTTTTTACATAGTTAGGGTCTTCCGACATCTTGGTGTAGAATCGCTTCTTATGTAAATCCGTCTCCGTCCATTCCTCTTCATCATCAGTGGCAGAATCGGGTTCTGGAGGCACATCAAGCTCACTGTATTCGGTAAATGTTGATTTTAACCATCCTAGTAATGCATTCCACTCCTCCGAGGTTTGTAGATCATCATTCCGACATTGGAGTAGAAAGTTAAGCAGTTGAACCGCTTCCTCATACTTCTCTGTTTCTAATAAGTGTGTAAGCTCTTCTTGGTAATAATCGATGGTTTTCGGAAGCAGTATGACATTGTCCTTGCGCGTGCTATCGATGACCACCAGCTCCTAACTGTGGGCAGTAATTTATATTCATACGATTATTATAGCACGACTTCCTTCCACAACTAAAATCGCATCTATTTAAAAATAACAATTAATTCCGTTGATTTTCATTTATTCATATGATATGATGTTGCTTGCTGTAAACGGAATCGTGCGGGTGTAGTTCAGTGGTAGAACGCCAGCTTCCCAAGCTTGAGGCGAGGGTCCGATTCCCTTCACCCGCTCCAATGCATGATTTATATGGTGTCCCAGTAGCTCAGCTGGATAGAGCAACGCTCTTCTAAGGCGTCGGTCGGGCGTTCGAATCGCTCCTGGGACGTATGTCCGCGCAAACCCCGTTGTTATCACGTTTTGTCAACGGGGAATGTAACGGATAGCAATACTTTAGATCAATGGAACCCTAAATGTGCTCGTCGGTTATAACGTGTCAGACGAATTCAGATAATACAAACGTTAATATGCGCCTCTCGATGGTAAATAAATCCGTAGGAGGTTTTTCTTTTTGAGTGATATCGTTAAAAAGAAACTAAAAGGTAAAAACGAAGTAAAACCGGATTCACACGTGTACAAGGTTAATGAAGCATTTGATTTATCTTGCAGAGCGAAAAAGACGAAAAGTGTTCGTCCTCGCACAAACGGACTTAAGATCATTGACTGTTGTTGTTGAATCATCGTTCTCACCCACTTGAATTTGATAATATAATTATATCAAAAACAAGGCATAATCCCCGCAAATTATGCGGTGATTATGCCTTTTTCAGTGGCCTCCTGATTAAGTGAGGTCTTTTCTTCCGAAAATTATTTGGTATGCAATTAAGCCAAAACTAATGAACTAATTCCCTTAATTTGTTCTGCCTCGCAATAGTTCTTGCCCAAGAATTAGGTGAATCGTGATGAACTTGATCTGGCATAGTTTGCAAAAGTGTCAAGAGATTAGATTTACTAATTAATTTTTCGGATTCTTTCTTTTCAACGCCAAACATCGATACTAACTCTTTAGATATCTCGTCAACTAACCATTTACCAGCCATATCTAGTTTAGCCTTCATGATTGCCACCTCCTTAAGTTTTGATCTATTATATTAAACCCTTGCATTTTTAAAGCAGAATTAACAAAATCTTCATTTTCATGGAAAGATAATTGATCGTATCCAACAGAATAAGGCGAAATACCTTGAATTACATTATGCCCATCTTTATAACCATTAATTAATTGGTCAATTGTAATTTCATCATTATAATATTTCTTGCAAAGTATTACTACAAATTTTCCGTCTGCAAGTGAGCCATATGTAAAGTAATACTGATGTGCCGTTTCTCTATTTCTGATAATACGGTTGAATACTACATATTCAGCCCATTCCTTATCTCTTGATAAAAACAACTTCTTTTTATCATTATCCAAAGTATACAGTAAATTAGAATTTATTTCAAATGTAATTACTATTCCCCTATGTTCTTTTTTAAGGGTTCCTCTTCTTTGATCACGCTCTGTTTCTTGTAAAAACAAGGCTCTTTCTAATGCTTGTTGATAGTTTGTAGTTGTATAAAAACCTTTTCCAAAATCCAAATCTAATTTGGCATTAGTTCTATGAATAATGATTCTATCCTTAATAGAATCTATATATTGTAGAAGAGTAGCATGATATACAATTTTCGGAATAATTCCAAATACGAGTTCCATTTCCCCCTTCAATACCTCCCATTCCCATATTCAAGAATACCATAATTCGACATAATGTGGGAGGGAAATCTACTTGGAGCCAATTGCTGAGTATAAGAAATTACTATCAAAGATAAGATATCCACTTATATATTTTACGGTAATATATTCTCAAATCCTATTATTCAAACAGAAAATACAAGTGAGAGATATTTAGAAGCTCATTTTAAAGTGCGAGAGCTTGCTAGCCAAATAGTAAGTTCGATGTATATAGTTCCGTTATACGGACCTAAACACTTGCATACAAAGAAATCCACGGCAATGAAATCGCAAAAAGCGGAGCGCCTACGGTAATTAACTGCAGACCTCCGCTTTTCTATTTCCGCAATGTAACGTTTTTACCGTCCCACAATACGATACGTCCGTTTGAATCCGCAATATCACGAACAGGCGCGTACGTTACTCCGTGTAAGATAGCTGCGTATGCTTACCGTTGCGTTCGTCGATAACTTTCGTATCGATTACGGTAATATCGCGCGTAATTGGCTCCGTAGATTTATCCGCTTTCTCCCGCTTTAATCCACACATCCACAATAGACTTCGCGCATAACTTACGGTAGGTGTCCGTTTTCATGCGGTCTCATCTGGTGAAGAACCGTTTACGACAACGTAAAAACAAGCGTTGATTCACGTCCTTAATAGCGTTATAATTAGGGAGCAAAAATGACCCCGTGCCTCACTCTACCCTCAATGTCCGCTTTAACCCCTTCGAAATCCAACACATCCAGAACAAAACTTTCTCGGTCCTTATTCAAGTGCGAATCGCCGAACATCGAATTAGTCACATCGATATAAGCTTGATGCTCTGCATTATTGTACCAATCTAAAGCCATATCGGAATCATTCTTATATACGTGTCGTAAATTGTAGGATGGACCTCCATCTTTCTCAAGCACGGCAACGAACTTCTGCTCAGCACCCTCATCTCTATGATCCTCTGGTCGATCAGAAAGCTCCAAAGAAAACTCAACTTCCGCAATTACCTTCCCACTCGCTTCTACAGCACGCATAAACCGAGCATTCTTTATTTTGTTCATCATTGTCCTACTTTCTTTTTGCGTTAGCATAACCAGAGGGACAGACATTTTATACACGTATTTCGCATAAATTTGGAATAACGTCAGGTCACAAGTATGGATCAGAAAAGGAGAACGTCTATGTGTGGAATCACAGGTTGGATCGATTGGAATTCGGATCTTACGATGCACCCTACAATCATTGAGAATATGATGGAAACATTAAGCTTAAGAGGACCCGATGCAGCAGGCACATGGATTACCACCCATTGCGCATTAGGTCATCGCCGCTTGAGTGTCATTGATCCTGAGAATGGCAAGCAACCTATGATCCGTAAACTCGATGGTTATTCATATGTCATTGTGTACAATGGGGAATTATACAATGCCCCAGAGCTTCGTCATGAGCTTCAGGTGCGAGGTCACCCTTTCACTACCTCTTGTGATACCGAGGTTTTATTGAATGCTTATGTCGAATGGGGCCCCGATTGTCTAGATCGTCTGAATGGCATATTCGCCTTCGGAGTCTGGAATGACAAGGAACAATCCTTATTCATTGCCCGCGACCGTGTTGGTGTCAAGCCTCTATTCTATACCTACGATGACAAGGGTATGTATGTATTCGGCTCGGAACCTAAAGCGATACTGGCTCATCCTAATGTACAAGCGGCAGTAGGTCGTGAGGGTCTTGCTGAGATATTCGCGCTTGGCCCTGCAAGAACACCGGGACACGGTATCTATCACAATGTATTCGAGTTAAAGCCGGGTAACTGTATGATGATTGATCGGAGCGGATTAAAGATTCGCGTATACTGGCAATTAATTAGCAGGGAGCACGAAGATGACCTGGAGACAACAGCTGTACATGTAAAAGCATTATTAAAGGATACGGTTGAACGACAGCTCGTGTCTGATGTTCCTATTTGCACCCTTCTATCTGGAGGTTTAGACTCAAGCGCCCTAACTGCAATTGCTTCGGACTATTATAGATCACATCAATTGGAGCCACTGCAAACATACTCTGTAGACTATGTAGATAATGATATCCATTTCAAAGAGAGCGACTTTCAGCCGAATGCAGATGCCCCATGGATTAAGCGTATGAGTGTATATACAGGCACCATTCATCACGACATCGTCTTCGATACCCCCGAGCTTATTGAGGCATTAAACGATGCAGTACTCGCTCGTGACCTGCCAGGAATGGCTGATGTTGATGCATCCTTATTATTATTCTGTAGGGAAATTAAGAAAGGGGCAACGGTAGCGATCTCTGGGGAAGCAGCAGACGAAATATTCGGAGGATACCCCTGGTTTCACAAAGAGGAATCACTTCAAGCTAATACCTTTCCCTGGGCGCTCGGAACAAGGGATCGTGTTAACCTATTCTCAGCGGATTTCAATGCGTGGATCGAGCCTACACAATATGTGGCTAATCGTTATGAAGAGGCGCTCTCAGAGGTGCCTAGACTGGCATCGGAGAATGCTACTGAAGCTCGGATGAGAGAGATGTCCTTTCTGAATATTACCCGCTTTATGCCCACTTTACTGGATCGGAAGGATCGGATGAGTATGGCTGCAGGGCTAGAGGTACGCGTTCCCTACTGTGATCATCGATTAATCGAGTATGTTTGGAATATCCCATGGGGGATGAAGAATGCGGGTAACCGTGCCAAAGGGATTCTGCGACAAGCATTAGAGGGAGTACTTCCCTATGAAGTATTAACACGCCGAAAAAGCCCATACCCCAAAACGCATAACCCCAATTATCTGGTTGCTATGAAATCGAAGGTGTTGGACATTCTAGACGACTCATCGTCACCACTGCTGCCATTTATTGATGTTAAGAAAATTCGTAAATTGGCTGATCTAGATGCTGCTGAATTTAATCAGCCTTGGTTTGGACAATTAATGACTGGGCCGCAACTCTTTGCCTATTTGTATCAAATTAATTATTGGTTGAAAGAATATAAGATCACAATCCTAGCTGATTAAATAAACGGTCCAACGCTTTACCACGATGACTTATTTTTTGTTTTTCCGCTATAGACAGTTCTGCTGCAGTCCGGCCAAATTCAGGCAGGTAGAATATCGGGTCATATCCGAATCCATTATCTCCACATGGGTGATCGATAATCCAACCAGAGCATGTTCCCTCCACTCTAATTAGCTTGTCACTAGAAGGATCATAGAGCACTAGTGCGCAGGCGAAATGTGCGGGACTGAGCAGCTTGTAACCCAGAGGATGAAGGGGCTTTACTGGGCCTTCTGAATATCCAGCAGCATGCAGGAGATGAAGCTCCCGTAGCAATTTATCGACATTATCTTGATCACTGGCATGTTCCCCTGCATATCTGGCCGAATATACACCGGGCTGGCCATCTAAAGCATCTACGCTTAATCCAGAATCATCGGCTAATGAGATCATATTCAGAGCGTTGCCGATGATCCTGGCTTTTTTCTCTGCATTCTCAATGAATGTATGACCGTCTTCAACAACAGAAGGTACATCTATGAAGTCAGACAGGCTATAAATTTCCTTATCCATTCCCTCCAATCGCTGAACAAATTCCTTTAATTTACCCTTATTCGTCGTTGCTATAACTAATTTCGCAGATGAATTCAACATCACTGTTCTCCCAACCTTATATCCATAAGCGCCAATGTTTGTTTCTGAATTTCAATGAGTTGTTGTATACCTTGATCGGACAGGGCTAGTAGCTGATCCAACTCTTCTCTAGTGAAAGGAGATTCTTCACCTGTACCCTGAATTTCCACTAACGCACCTGAACCCGTCATGACGACATTCATGTCAACCTTCGCCTTGGAATCCTCTTCATAGCACAAATCAACTCTGGGTTCATTATCAATCACTCCTGCACTAACTGAGGCAAGGAAATCGGTGACAGGTATTCGTGGAAGTTTACCGTCTTTGACCAGTTTATTCATGGCAATTACCATCGCCACAAAAGCACCTGTGATTGAGGTCGTTCTAGTCCCTCCATCTGCTTGAAGCACATCACAATCTAAGGTAATGGTACGTTCTCCTAGCTTGTCTAGTTCAACAACAGAACGAAGCGCTCTTCCGATCAGACGCTGAATTTCCATCGTTCTTCCGCTCAGCTTACCCTTGGCCGCTTCACGTTGATTTCTCGTATGCGTTGCTCTAGGGAGCATGGCATATTCTGCGGTTACCCAACCCTTGCCCTGACCCTTCATGAACGATGGTACCTTCTCCTCCAATGAGGCAGTACACAGAACTCGAGTTTCACCAAATTGTATAAGCACAGACCCTTCAGCATATTTATTCACATTAGGTGTAATGGAAACGGGTCTTAACTCATTTCCCTTCCGGCCATTCATTCTCAATATTAACAGCTCCCAAAAGTTATTAATGATATCCATTCATTCTACCAAACCCGCCTTATAAATACACCACTTCAAAAAGCATTCATACAAAGTGCCCCTACTTCTGACGTAGAGGCACTACATGATATATTATTATGTTAATTAATTACA
>JBBDIY010000043.1:0-24383 GCA_040880185.1 Paenibacillaceae bacterium | reverse complement strand
AATTTCATTTCAAACAATTTTCCTTTTATTGGTACATAGAAAGAAATTGCACCCCACACTATTATTTATGTCCCTTTCAAATTTGGAAGCTTTCATTATCAATCAATGCCCTACGTGTGAGATCAGTTCGTTTAAGGGGCTCAGAAGCCTGTTCAGGCGATTTATAGAAGACAATGATGAATCACACCACGCAGATACTAAAAATAGATTATAGGCGGCTTTATGAAGGTCAATAAATTAGTAATAAATGGATAATAATTAAAGATCACCCACCGCGAGTTAATGCAGTGAGTGATCCATATTATTTATTATTATGGCGGAAAGAGTGGGAGTCGAACCCACGCACGCCTTGCGACGCCTAACTGATTTCGAGTCAGCCCCCTTGGACCACTTGGGTACCTTTCCATGACGACAAGAGACATTGTACCATAGACGATTTCATCAATGCAACGGATAATTATACATTTCGTCACTTATCTTTCTTTACTCTTCGTATTGCATAGGTTTAGGTAGATTCGTGGAAGACCGTAAAACCTTCTTGAATTTCTTCTCAAATTTCATTCGTGGCACTAATACACTATGCTGACACTTCACACACTTAATTCGAATATCCATCCCCATTCGGATGATCTCCATTTCATTGCCCCCACATGGATGTGGTTTCTTCATAAGTACAACATCGCCTAATCCAAATTGTTTTGCTTCCATAGTTTATTCCGCCTTCTCTATCCGTCGATACGATACAATTCTTGGATATGGAATTTCAATTCCATTTGCATCAAAGCTCTTCTTAATTTCAGCGTTCATCTGTCTAGCCACACCATATTGCTCATTCGGTTTACATTCGCAGGTTACACGTATGATCACCTCTGAAGCAGCTAATGATTGTATACCTAGGACCTCGGGCTCCTTCAATATATTCTCATTGTGTAAACTAATTTTATTCACGGTTTCTTTAATGATATCCGTTGCTCTCTCGATATCCATCTCATAAGCAACAGATATATCTACAACGGCAATGGAGTTGTTAATGGAGAAATTGGTCACTTCTAATATAGATCCATTCGGAATAATATGAACCTCACCGGTCCAGCTTCTTATGCGAGTGACTCGGAGTCCAATCTCATCCACCGTGCCCTTAAAGCTCCCAGTCTGGATAACATCACCTACAGCAAATTGATCTTCGAAAATAATAAAGAATCCCGTAATAATATCCTTCACAAGACTTTGCGCTCCAAATCCAATCGCTAACCCTACTACGCCAGCTCCAGCTAATAAAGGTCCGAAGGGAATATGGAATACATCAAGGATCATCAAACCCACAATGAAGCTTATCGCATAGTTAACGATATTACCCATTAGCCTCATGATCGTTGTCGTTCTGCGCGGGTTAAATTTAAGCCTATCCTTCTCCTCAGCGATCCTTCTAATCATCTTATTCAATAGTTTACTAGCTATCTTCGCAATGACTAGGATTAGAATAACCTTTACGGCCACTTGAGAATAGTCAATCCATCGATCCGTATCCGTCAAGAAGCTCATAAAGCTATCCCACATACGATTTAATTTCGAGCTTACTGAAATCGGAATCATGATTCCGAACCCTCCTTCTGGAAAAATAAACGAGTGTCCTTCTACAACTCAATAGTAACATATTGACCCTCATCGTCTCTAAAGATTCCTCTTACTTCCACTTTCTCCGAAACAATGATTTGACGAACCTGCTCCAATCGATTTCTAGGGAACTCGATCGACAGTGCACATCCAGCTGTGATCTGTTTCGGCGTTGGACGTATGTCAATTTCAATATCTGCATATTCCAATAGCATCTCTGCACGCAATGCTTGCTGCGTCGAATCAAAGGCGATTAGCATAATCTGTGTCAACTGATCATCATGTCCTTTCACAAAGACGTATATTCTATCGCAATTGTCCATATACTAGCAGAATAAAACTTATCTTTAATGTTATGGGGGAAATCAGTCCATGAAGTTCACATGGGGTTTGGATAATCGCAAAGCAACTACACCGGTAAAGACGGGCTATCAAGATCCGCGAGCGCATCATATTCTCTGTGACCGATTGCGCGATGTATTCGATTCTGTACCGATTGGACGACCTATTGTTATGATATGCATTGGTACAGATCGATCAACGGGCGATTCGCTTGGCCCTCTAGTAGGCAC
The DNA here is from genome assembly GCA_040880185.1 of Paenibacillaceae bacterium. GTDB lineage: Bacteria > Bacillota > Bacilli > Paenibacillales > UBA4045 > UBA4045. The sequence continues at coordinate 22,197 of JBBDIY010000043.1, read as the reverse complement.
TTTGTTGAAGAAACGCCATGCTAAGGGACAGCCTATTTACGGTACGCTAGATTACCCTGTACATGCCATGAATCTAGTCGATACTTTACATACAATTGAGAGCTCATATAGTAACCCTTTTATTGTAGCTATCGATGCTTGTTTAGGTCAACATGCGAGCATTGGTACAATTCAAATTGGTCATGGTCCGATGAAACCAGGCGCAGGTGTGAATAAAGAACTACCTCCTGTCGGTGATATCCATATTACAGGTATCGTTAATGTTGGTGGGTTCATGGAATTCATGGTCCTTCAGAACACACGACTGAGCTTGGTTATGGATATGGCCGAGATGATCTCCACTAGCCTTCATCGTTCCTTGTTGTTCAGACGTGATTCAGGGACTTACTCCGCGCTAAATTAATAACTTGAAGTTCTTCAGGAGATAGCGGGTATTTAGATTCTCCTTTAATCAATGGTTTCCCATATGAATAAGTATCTTCTCGGCCATGAATGGAAGTAAGCACTAGTCCATCAAGTTGGTCATCTACGATTGCAATAGAAAAGCTTTGGTCACTTCCTCCTGACTCATTAAAGGCATTGTATCGTTGGATTGACACATTGCCTTTCATCTCAGATATCTTACTCTTCATTTGTTGAATCACAAGTCCTTGATCCGTATTATTCTGTTGGATGTCACTCATCTTCCTTTGCAATTCAGTAATCACTTCTTCCAAATTTGCCACACCTGTATGAGCTATCATTGCATTGTATTTACGTTTAACAGCATTCACTTTTCTCCATAACACAATCGTAACAATGATGGATATGACGAGAATCACGATGAAACTTAAACATGCGATTGCAGCAATATCTTGATCTATATTCCCCATTAACTTGTGACCCTCCCTAGATGATAACACTTTGTCTATTTGCGATAGTGACGAACAATTTCCTTTACAGCCGCTATCAAATATTCAACATCCTCCTGCGTTGTTGAATATCCAACACTTGCTCTCACCGCTCCTTCTGTTAATGTACCAGCTGTCTCATGAGCTAGTGGCGCACAATGATACCCTGCTCTTACTGCAATATTAAAGCTCTGATCAAGAATGAAAGACATCTCAGATGCATCGATATGTGGAATTACGAACGCTACAATACCAGTGCGATCCTCATTCAAATCAGGGCCTAATATTCGAATATCAGCTATACTTAGAAGCCCCGACATGAGGTGCTGAGTGAGTTCCCATTCTTTATTATGGATCTTATGAACGGTTTCATTCAATACAAACTTAACCCCTTCGTTCAATCCTGCAATGCCTACCGTATTCGGAGTACCGCCTTCATATCGATCAGGTCTAATATGGGGCATATCCACATCTTCCGATTTACTACCTGTCCCCCCATGAATGAAAGGTTCAAGCTCTAGATCGGGATGGATATATAACCCTCCTGTACCTTGTGGACCTAACAAGCCCTTATGCCCTGGAAAGGCCAGCATATCAATTCCTAATGTCTCGATGTCGATCTCAATTGTGCCTGCTGTCTGTGCTGCATCAACGAGTAACCTCGCACCACTTCTATGAGTAATATCAGCGATATCAGCGATCGGAATAATACTTCCAAGTAGGTTTGACCCATGCGTACTTACGACTAATTTAGTCTGACAATTCATAGCTGATTGAACTTGCATTGGATCAAGCAAGCCTTTCTCATCCGTCTTCAAATAAGTGACTTCAATTCCGATCTTGCTTCTTAGAAATTCTAATGGACGACGCACAGAATTGTGTTCGATCGATGTGCTGATCACATGATCTCCTGGCTTAAGAAAACCTTTGATCGCCTGATTAAGTGCCATCGACGTATTTAATGAGAAGCATATATCATTCGGATTATGAATGTTGAACAATTGAGATAGGTGATTCCTAGTCTCGAATAGTGCACGACTGGCTCGAACGGCCATCTTATGACTTCCTCGACCAGGATTTGCCCCGTAGTCTTCGAGGCAATGCTTCATTGCTTCTACTACAGCTGGGGGCTTAGGCCATGATGAGGCTGCATGATCAAAGTATCGAATTTGCATGAATTAGCACCTCCTTAATAAGATAAGCTTTTATCGAAGTCCTTTCAAGGATGAGCGACCGCATTTTAGCGGAAGTTTATCATGCCAATCAGAATTTATAAGTTTTTAGAAAACTTATAAATTCTGATGTGGTAAAGATAAAGCATACTTCTGAGGAAGAACATTTCGCCTCATCAAGTATGCTCTGATTATTCAACATGGCTATTATTGATCTCCTAGCTGCTCTTTGATTGTAACATCTCTAACAATCGTTCTAGATCATCTTTAGAATAGTATAGCAATTCAATCTTGCCTTTATTCTTCACATTCTTAATACTGACCTTTGTACCATAGTGCTCCCTTAACGTTTCTTCTGCTTGGTGAATATAAGGGTCTCGTTTAATCATCGCTTTCTTCTTAACCTTTAGAGGTTGTTCCATCTTCTGGATTTGTTCCTCAAGCTCACGCACACTCCACTCATTCTTGATTGCAGCTAGTGCGATTTCTTTAATCATCTTTACATCCTTTAAACCCACTATTGCTTTTGCATGTCCCATCGTCAATGTTCCACGTGAAACATAATCTTTTACTTCCTCCGGAAGCTGAAGCAAACGGAGGAAATTTGCGATGTGTGGACGGGACTTACCTACCTTAAATGATAGCTCCTCCTGTGTTAGAGAGAATGTATCTATAAGTCCTTGATACGCCAACGCAATTTCCATTGAATTTAGATCTTCACGTTGAAGGTTTTCGATGAGTGCAATTTCCATGACCTGCTGATCAGTAAGCTTCCTTACAACAGCTGGTACAGTTGCTTGATTAGCAACTTGAGAAGCCCGCCATCTGCGCTCGCCAGCAATAATCTCGTATCCTTTAAGCACTTCTCGTACAATAATTGGCGTAATTACACCATGCTCTTTAATAGAAGCTGCAAGTTCTTCAATACTATGCTCATCGAATGTTTTTCTTGGTTGATATGGATTTGCTCTTAACTGAGATAATGGGATTTCTACAATCTTATCGTCATCGTTGATGTGCAAAGACGGGATAAGTGCATCTAAGCCCTTGCCTAATCGTTTATTACTATACATGACTAATCACCTCTCTAGCCAACTCCATATACACTTCAGCACCCTTCGAACGTGGATCATAAGTAATAATCGATTGACCATGACTTGGAGCTTCACTAAGTCTGACATTACGTGGAATAACAGTCTTGTACACCTTGGTCTGGAAATACTTTTTCACTTCTTCAATGACTTGAATTCCCAAATTCGTTCTTGCATCGAACATCGTTAATAGGACACCTTCGATCTGCAATGAAGTATTCAGATGCTTCTGAACAAGACGTACTGAATTCAATAATTGACTTAGTCCTTCTAGGGCGTAATACTCACATTGAATAGGAATAATTACTGAATCTGAAGCGGTTAACGAATTGACCGTAAGTATACCTAGTGAAGGTGGACAATCAATAAGAATATAATCAAACATATGCTTGATTAACTGCAATGATTTCTTCAAGCGCACTTCTCTCGATATCGTGGGTACTAACTCTATCTCAGCTCCCGCAAGTTGAATAGTTGCCGGGATAATCTTCAGGTTCTCCACATTCGTATCAATAATAACATCCTTGGGATGGATATCATTAATAATAACATCATAAATGCAATAAACGACATCCGCTTTATTAATACCTATTCCACTAGTTGTATTGCCCTGCGGATCAATATCAACCAACAACACCTTCTTGCCCAATGAAGCTAATGACGCCCCCAAGTTCACAGAAGTTGTTGTTTTACCAACTCCACCTTTTTGATTCGTAATTGCAATGATTTTCGACACCCAATTCACCTCATAATATATTAGAAAAAAGAATGCTAATCTATTACCTCATTTATCTTATTTCCGGGGAATGCGAATAACAAATTCATAATAATCCTCGAACACGTTCTCATCCGTAACAATATTCAATCCTGAACTGCTAACAAGATCAACGGATTGCCGAATCGTATTCACTGCAAGTCGGATATCCTTCGAATAAGAAACTTTGCGAGTCGGTTTTACCTTTGTAGTCTTCTTCATAAATTCAACACGTGCTTCAGTCTGTTTCACATTGAGATCTTTCTCAATGATGTCCTCTAGCAGCTTAAGTTGCTGTTCCTCACTATCGAGACTGAGTAATGCTCGTGCATGTCGTTCCGTAATTTTCCGTTCCATCATCGCTAGCTTGACAGGTTCACTCAGTTGGAGTAGACGAATCTTGTTAGCAATTGTCGATTGACCCTTGCCAATCCGTTGTGCCAGGCTCTCTTGTGTCAGATCATGCAGTACCATTAATCTTTGATAAGCATAAGCTTCTTCAATAGCCGTCAATCCTTCTCGTTGCAAATTCTCAATGAGTGCTATCGAAGCTGCCTGCGAATCATTAAATTCACGAATCACGGCAGGTATAGTTGGGGATCCAAGTTTCTGTACAGCACGCCAGCGTCTTTCGCCTGCTATAATCTCGTACTTACCCCCGCGAACCCTTACCACGATTGGTTGTATTACACCATGTGTTTTAATGGTCTGACATAATTCTTCTATCCGTTCATCATCAAAAACAGTTCTTGGCTGGTACGGACTCGGTACAATATCTGTTACTGGAATTGCTTTAATTTCTTCATTTCCATTACGATCAGCAAGTCCAAATAACTTCGAGATTTGATCTTTCATTTCTTCACTCCACCCGAATATTAACTATACACTAATTAACGCTTCTATTCACTATACAAATCTATTATTCTCTATATGAGCCTTTATTTCCTGCCCTGATCTATGAAACATTTTCCGTCGATTGTTTCACGTGGAACATTGAATTTCATTTAACGAGAGGTTCTTTCCCAGGTATTCCCGCTTTTCTAGGATATTTCGCTGGGGTTCTTCCATTTTTCTCCATGATAATGATGTGCCTTTGAGCATGCTCCATAGGCAATTCGAAGGAATGCATTTCAATTAATTCCGACAATAATTGTTCGAGACTATACTCGGCTTCTTCGACTTCCTGTTGAACATCTGCACCTTTCATAGCTGCGAACAATCCATTAACCTTCACGAAAGGTAAACAAAGCTCATTTAATACACATAAACGGGCTACTGCTCTAGCGGTAGCCAGGTCATAATGATTGCGAAGTTGAAGATTTCTAGCGGCATCCTCCGCACGGCTATGTATACAAGATATAGAGTCCAGATAAAGTGTCTTTACAATTTGCTGTAAAAACTGAATTCTTTTGTTAAGCGAGTCGACAATCGTTATCTGCAGATGTGGATACACAATTTTCAGAGGAATGCTTGGAAAGCCTGCACCTGAACCAATGTCAATCAATGTCTGAATGGAAGCCATCGGAATATAGAAAGATAGTGAGACAGAATCATAGAAATGCTTGATGTATACCTGTTCCCTATCCGTAATCCCTGTCAAATTCATCTTGTCATTCCACTCAATCAGTTCTTGATAATACAGCTCAAACTGTGAAAGCTGAACAGCTGAGAGCTTAATACCTTTATTTTCTAACAAAGAGGTGAATTGATTAACTACTTCATCCATATATTAACCTCTCGCAGCTTTCACTTTGTGATATTGCTCCAAATAAACGAGTAGAATCGATATGTCTGCTGGATTAACTCCAGAAATCCTAGATGCTTGCCCTAGATTAAGAGGCCTTACCTTCTCTAACCGCTGCTTAGCTTCCGTCGCTAACCCATAAACCGCCACATAATCAATATCAAGAGGAATTTGCTTCTTCTCCATCTTCTTCAATCGATTAACCTGAATGAGCTGCTTTTCAATATATCCAGCATATTTCGTTTGAATTTCAACTTGCTCCTTCACTGCCGGATGCAAATCGTAAGGTGATGGTGAAAGTCTCTCTATATGCTCATAACCAATTTCTGGACGTCTTAGCAATGTAATAGCCGGAATACTATTATTGTCTAATTTTGTCGAACTCATTTCTTCAAGCATCGCCTGAACCTGATCATCCGGACGAATCCATACATGGTTCAAACGTTCAAGCTCCTGCTCCACCATATCCTTCTTATGAAGAAAACGATCGTAGCGATCCTGCTTAATTAAGCCAATCTCATAGCCAATCGGTGTTAAACGTAAATCCGCGTTATCATGTCGCAGCAATAAGCGATATTCGGCGCGCGAAGTTAGTAAGCGATAAGGCTCATTCGTCCCTTTTGTAACCAGATCATCAATCAGAACACCAATATAAGCTTCAGAACGTTCAAGAATAACCGCCTCCTTGTTCTGTGCCCGACGCGCAGCATTAATTCCTGCCATCACACCTTGACCAGCAGCTTCCTCATACCCCGAAGTTCCATTAATTTGACCCGCCGTAAAAAGATTAGCAAGCCGCTTCGTCTCCAAAGACGGCCACAACTGAGTTGGCACAATGGCATCATATTCAATCGCATAACCCGTGCGCATCATTCGAACGTCCTCAAGTCCAGGAATCGAGCGAAGAATCCGAATTTGGACTTCCTCAGGCATACTCGTGGATAGCCCTTGAACATAGTACTCAGATGTATTACGGCCTTCTGGCTCTAAGAAAATCTGATGCTTCGGTTTATCAGCGAATCGCACAATCTTATCTTCAATGGAAGGACAATAACGAGGTCCTGTTCCTTCAATTACGCCAGTAAACATCGGTGCACGATGTAGATTATCCGTAATAACCTGATGCGTTTCTGCAGACGTATAGGTCAACCAACAAGGCAATTGATCCTCTTTCACACCCTCAGTCGTTTCGAAAGAGAAGAATTTAGGAATATCATCCCCTGGTTGTATTTCAGTCTTACTGAAATCAATAGAATCCTTATGCACACGTGGAGGTGTTCCCGTTTTAAATCGCACCAACTCAAAGCCTAGACGTTTAAGGCATTCAGATAATTTAATGGATGGTTGTTGATTATTGGGTCCGCTCTCGTAGATCATCTCACCCATAATCACCTTGCCTCGCAAATAAGTGCCCGTTGTTACAACAACAGCCTTCGCACGATATTGCGCACCAGATTTGGTCTCAACCCCCGTACAAACACCATCATCCACGAGCAATTCCTCTACCATACCCTGAACCATTGTTAAATTAGCTTGCTTCTCAATGGTTTCCTTCATCATATGCTGATATAAGAACTTATCCGCTTGTGCACGCAAAGCATGAACCGCAGGTCCTTTACCCGTATTCAACATTCGTAGTTGAATATAGGTTTTATCAATATTACGACCCATCTCACCACCAAGCGCATCAATTTCCCGTACGACATGCCCTTTGGCCGGACCACCAATAGATGGATTACAAGGCATAAACGCAACCATATCCAGATTAATTGTAATCAGTAGTGTTTCACTGCCCATTCGCGCAGAAGCTAGGGCGGCTTCACAGCCTGCATGCCCTGCCCCTATTACGATAACGTCGTATTTTCCAGCCAAATAGCTCATTATTAACCCCCCTTAAGTTTCTCAATGCTAAAGTATGATTTATTTACCCAAACAAAATTGCGAGAAAATCTGATCTACCAACGATTCTCCTACTGCATCTCCAATAATCTCTCCCAATTGCTCCCATGCATTACGAATATCAATCTGTAGCATATCAATCGGTGTAAGCAAATCTGCACCTTGTAATGCTTCTTCTAAAGAGAATTTCGCTTGATGAAGAAGCTGAATGTGACGAACATTGCTTACATAAGTAAGATCTCCTGATTCCAACTGTCCTCCGAAGAATACCGTTGTTATCGCTTTTTCCAGTTGTTCTAATCCCTGTTCTTCCGTCATTGACATGTATACAATACGATCGTCCGTTACGTAGCTATGAATCTGATGAAGCTCTAATCGTTCGGACAAATCCATCTTATTCACAATGATAATAACCTGCTTATCTTGGAGTTCCGCGAGTAACAATCTCTCGTCCTCATGCAATGCTTCGTTATAATTCAGCACTACCAGTAACAAGTCGGCTTCCGCTAGCGCATTCCGTGATCTCTCAACACCTAACTTCTCAACAAGATCAGTCGTTTCCCTTATACCAGCTGTATCCAATAATCGGAGTGGAATACCACCAACCGTTACATATTCTTCAATGACATCACGTGTTGTACCAGGAATCTCAGTAACAATGGCGCGATTCTCCTGAGCGAGTACATTAAGTAAAGAAGACTTTCCAACATTAGGTCGACCTACAATCGCCGTTGTCAAACCTTCTCTTATTATCTTGCCTTGTTCGGCCGTCTTTAGCAATAGATCAATTTCTTCTATTGCTTCCTTACATTTATTCTTGATAAAAAGATTCGTTAACTCCTCTACGTCATGCTCAGGATAATCAATATTCACTTCAATGTGAGCGATTAACTCCACAAGTCGATGGCGAAGCGATTTAATTTTCTTAGATAATGTACCGTCTACCTGCTTAAGTGCAATCGAGAATGCCCGATCAGACTTTGAGCGAATGAGATCAATAACCGCTTCAGCTTGTGACAGATCAATCCGTCCATTCAGGAATGCTCGTTTCGTAAACTCACCAGGCTCTGCTAATCGTACAATCCCTGAACGAAGTAATAGCTGTAAGACCTTCTTCACGGAAATTAATCCCCCATGACAGCTAATCTCAACGACATCCTCCATCGTGAAAGAACGGGGCGCACGCATAACTGTGACTAATACTTCCTCTACTCGCTCTCCATTTATCGGGTTACGAATAAAGCCATAATGAACCGTGTGTGTAGGTACCTCGCTGAGTTTATTCTTAGCAGCGAATATCGTACTAACCTGATCCACGGCTTCCGGACCACTTACGCGAATAATGGCGAGTCCTCCCTCACCTAGTGGTGTGGATATCGCGGCGATCGTATCTATATCATGCATGGTTACTTCACTTCCTTATTCGTAGAAAAAAGCAATGACTTCGCAAGAATCTCCAGAAGTCATTGCCATTCATACTCATTTCAGTGCGATAACTACTTTGCGATTAGGCTCTTCGCCCTTACTGAACGTCTTCACCTTTGGATGATCCTGTAGGTAAGAATGAATAATCTTTCGTTCCTGAGGTGTCATCGGTTCAAGAATAATTTCCTTGCGTCCTTTGATAACCCTAGTAGCTAACCGCTGAGCAAGCTCTTCAAGCGTCTTTCTTCGCCGTTTGCGAAATTGCTCAGCATCTAGAACAATTCGTATATGCTCCTTAGCGTGCCGATTCGCAACGATATTCACCAAATATTGTAGAGCATCTAAAGTTTGACCTCTTCGTCCAATAATCATGCCCATGTCAGGACCACTGATAACAATACCCTGACCATCAACACCCATATCTTCCGTTTGGATTTCCGCATTCAAATTCATACCATCCATAACATCACGCAAGAATGCTATCGCTTCATCTATCGGATCTGGCACAAGTTCAATTTCCACTCTTGCATCCTTCGAACCAATTAGACCGAACAATCCCTTAGTAGGCTGCTCTAGAACCGTGATTTTAACACGATCCTCAGTCACCATAAGTTGTTGTAGTCCTGATTTAATTGCATCTTCTACCGTTTTGCCTGTGACGGTTATGGATTTCATTTGGAAACTAGGCCTCCCTTTTGAGATCCACCATATATAAAGTGCGTTTGAACAATGGTGAAGATATTACCATAAATCCAGTAAAGCGGCATTGCAGCTGGAAAATTCATCGACATAACGAAGATTAGGACAGGGAATACCATCATAATACTCTGCATTTGCTTCGTCATCGGTGTATATTTAGCCATAATCTTCTGTTGAATGAAGGTTGTAATAGCTGCAATTATCGGTAGAATATACGCCGGATCCTTCTCCCCAAGTTGCACCCACAAGAAGGTATGTTCCCGAATAGATGGATTCCAGATAATCGCATAATAGAGAGCAATCAGAATTGGCATCTGTACTAACAATGGAAAACATCCTGCCAGAGGATTGACGCCATTCGTTTGGAATAGCTTCATCGTCTCTTCCTGTTGCTTCTTCGCATCATCTTTGTACTTTTCCTTAAGCTTCTTCATCTCGGGTTGTAACGCCTGCATCGCTTTTGAGCTCTTATATTGCTTCAGCGTTAATGGAAGAACAAGAAATCGAATACAAATAGTTACTACAAGGATGGATAATCCATATTGTCCCCAAAGAACTTCTGCAATCTTATTCAGTGAGAGAGAGAGCGGATAGACCAGATAATGTTTGAATATATTGCCTTCCTTTAACGCCGCTGTATCCGTCGTCCCCATACTCGGCGAGCAACCCGCCAGAATCACGATGGAAATCAACAACAAAACTACAAGTAATATCTTCTTATTCTTACGGGACAAAGACAAACAGGTATCCTCCTATTCGTAAATCACATGTTTGTGACAACGATACATTGATTTGCAGCCCAGAGTTATCTGGTGTGTATTCGTAAATCACATGTTTGTGACAACGATACATTGATTTGCAGCCCAGAGTTATCTGGTGTGTATTCGTAAATCACATGTTTGTGACAACGATACATTGATTTGCAGCCTATCCTGAATAGACATCTGTGATTAGTTTATAGCAAATAAAACTATACCATAGTTCGTCCATCATTAAAACTGTGACAATACGTCGATTCTTAGAATGATGAATTTATTTATGGTTAGTTATGGTTTTTTTATCATAGCAGCTCTCTTTAATGCATGTAAGAGACATTTCTCAGCTGCATGATAATCTAGATCGACTGCAGGCTTTCGCACAATTACAATCAGATCATGGTGCGGCACTATTTGATCAGCATGGTGCCTTACGATTTCTTTGATCACTCGCCGAAGTCGATTCCGCACAACTGCATTGCCCATCTTCTTACTAGCCGAAACACCCATTCGAAACTGCTCGACCTGAGTATTCGGTTTATAATAGATCACATATTGCATATTCGCAGCGGATTTACCGTAACGATATACTTTATTGAAATCTTCTCTTTTGGCTAATCGATATTGCTGCTGCACTGCTCAATCTCCACCCGATCTGGTGAATTTAAAAAAAGGTCACTACTGTGACCCTTCGTTAACATATAAACAGAATTATGCGGTTAGTACTTTTCTTCCTTTAAGGCGACGGGCAGCAATTACCTTTTGTCCGTTCTTTGTGCTCATTCTTACGCGAAAGCCGTGATTTTTTTTACGCTTTCTTACATTCGGTCTAAACGTTGGTCTCATCTATTCTGCACCTCCTTGAATTCCATCACAACATACACAAAATTCCCTTTTACATTAAAGCATGTTAACGAGCAAAAGTCAACAAATCCTCATATGCCACTAACAAGTGAACAAGTCAGTTATTAGTTATGTGGATGAGATTGTGGATATAAATTTACAGAATCTATCGAGTGTTGTCGATTCATGAACATACTATCCACAATATCTAGTGTTGTTGACAACAAATCCTCACAAGCTATTGAATTTGTGGATAATAAACGGTTTTACGTTGATATAAACCCCCTGATTTGTTATCATAAAGTTGGTTTTACTGTGTGTAACTCACTTTAATTAATTTAATTATCCACATCCTGTGTATAACATTGTTAACAATAACCAAGTAATCACTATTTATTTTTGTGATAGTAGTGAATTTGTTAATAACTTTTTTCGACACCAATCGTTTTTTTAATATTGATATGACATCCCACGGATATTGCCACAAGATACAATGAAATTGAAGGAGTGAACGCATCTGTGGAAAGCCATGTCCATGATCTCTGGCAGCAGGTATTAACTGCAGTCCAGAAAAAAATAAGCAGACCTAGTTTCGATACCTGGTTGAAATCTACAAAAGCAGTATCCTTTAATGATCAATATGTTGTTATCTGCGCTCCTACTATATTTGTAAGAGAATGGTTGCAGAATCGCTATACAAAGCTCATTGGTAGTACGATTTACGAACAGTTTGGTAAACAAGTAGAAGTCAGCTTTGTTATTGAGGAAGCTGCTTCTTCGCATCTCAAAACTAATACACCTTCAATGATTCAAGTTGCTAGTCCCATAGAAACTCATGAAGCACATGAAGAAACATATTCTCATATGTTAAATCCGAAATATACATTCGATACCTTTGTTATTGGGGCAGGTAATCGTTTTGCACATGCAGCATCTCTAGCAGTAGCCGAAGCACCAGCAAAAGCTTATAACCCTCTGTTCGTATATGGTGGTGTTGGTCTAGGTAAAACTCATTTAATGCATGCGATTGGTCATTATATTATCGAACATAATCCGAATACGAAGGTGCTCTACATATCCTCAGAGAAATTCACGAATGAATTCATTAATGCTATTCGGGATAATCGTGGTGAGAGCTTTCGTAACAAATATCGAAGTATAGATGTCCTATTAATTGATGATATTCAGTTCCTAGCAGGGAAAGAACAAACGCAAGAAGAATTTTTCCATACCTTTAATGCCCTTCATGAGGAACGCAAACAAATTATAATCTCCAGCGATCGTCAACCCAAGGAAATTCCGACACTTGAAGAACGCCTTCGCTCTAGATTCGAATGGGGTCTTATTACGGACATACAACCGCCTGACTTAGAAACTAGAATTGCCATTCTAAGAAAAAAGGCGAAAGCTGAGAATTTAGATGTTCCGAATGAGGCAATGATGTATATCGCTAATCAAATCGATACGAATATTCGTGAATTAGAAGGAGCACTTATTCGCGTTGTAGCCTATTCTTCCCTCATTAATGCAGATGTGACCGCTCATCTTGCTGTTGAAGCGTTAAAGGATATTATTCCAGCTAATCGACCAAAGGTTATTTCCATCCAAGATATTCAACTCAAGGTTGGAGAATACTATAACATGAGATTGGAAGACTTTAAGGCAAGGAAACGTACGAAGGCCGTTGCCTTTCCTCGCCAAGTTGCGATGTACTTATCTCGTGAATTGACCGACTTCTCATTACCTAAGATTGGTGAGGCATTTGGAGGCCGTGATCATACAACAGTTATCCATGCCCATGTTAAGATTGAAGAATGCTTAAAGCAGGATCAAGAGCTATTCAAGATCGTTCATGAATTGAAGAATAAGATCAAAAATCCAAGCTTATAACTACTCATTTTATACACAATCTATACACATGGGAATTCGCTTGTCTGACGCTATAATATAGACTTTATACACATATTAAGGGCCCCTACTACTACTATCTTTATAAAGATTAAATAAATACTAATACAATTCGGGAGTGAAACTGTTTGAAATTAACCATTCTTAAAGATGCACTGAACGAAGCGATTCAGCATGTATCCAAAGCGATATCTGCAAGAACGACCATTCCTATTCTCAGTGGTATAAAAATTGAGGCAAGATCTACAGGCGTAACCTTAACCGCAAGCGATACCGATATATCGATCCAAAGCTTTATTCCTATGGTCAAAGATGATAAAACGATCATTACGCTAGATAAACCGGGAAGCGTAGTATTACCTGCGAAGTTTTTTGTAGAGATCATTAAGAAGCTTCCAGCTGCACATGTTGAATTAGTCGTACTAGACCAATTTCACACAACCATTATATCAGGATCATCCGAAATCCAGCTGATGGGGTTGGATCCAGAAGAATTTCCTATACTTCCCCAGCTTGAGGAAGATCGTATATTCTCGATGAATGGCGTATTGTTAAAATCAATGATTCGTCAAACGGCCTTTGCTGTATCAACGAATGAATCAACGCCAATACTGACAGGAGTATTGTGGAATTTAGATAAAGGTGTTATTAAATTATTAGCAACAGATCGACATCGATTAGCAAGCATCGAAGCGAATATAGATAGTCCTGATGGTTTGAAAGTCGAACATCTCGTTATTGCAGGCAAAACACTGAATGAATTAAGTAAAATTATTCCTGATAATGGAATCATGATCGATATTGTCGCAACAGATAACCAAATATTATTCAAAATGGATAATGTTCTATTCTATTCACGAATATTGGATGGAACATACCCAGACACATCAAAAATCATCTCACAAGCTTTCAAAACAGAATTAGTCGTCAATACTAAGAATATAACAGATGCAATTGATAGAGCTTATATTCTGTCGCGCGAGGAAAAGACGAATATTGTTAAAATTGTAACAACTGGAGTCAATGCTGTGGAGATATCTTCTAGCTCGAATGAATTAGGTAAAGTAAAAGAACAGATTGAAGCTGTAAAATTAGAAGGGGACGAGCTTAAGATATCCTTTAATTCCAAATATATGTTGGATGCGCTAAAAGTCATAGATATTGAACATATTCATATTGGCTTTACTGGAGTCATGAGTCCTATTATTATTAGATCAACTGAAGAAGATAATAAAATGTTACATCTGATTCTCCCCTATCGTACGACGAATTAAGGAGCTTAATGATGATGAAGCAAGTGACGATAAAAACCGAATATATCACGCTAGGGCAATTTTTAAAGCTGTCTGAATGTATTTCAACAGGTGGAGAATCGAAACCATTCTTGTTGGAGAATACCGTTATGATCAATGGCGAGCAAGATCAACGCAGAGGGCGCAAGTTGTACAACGACGATCGTATTGATGTACAAGGCTGTGGTTTATTTCAGATCAAAAGTAATGTTTGTTAAGCAGTTAAGTTTGGAGCATTATCGGAATATCGACTATTTACAGCTGCAGACCGATGCACCAGTTAATATTATAATTGGACCAAACGCTCAGGGTAAGACGAATATTCTCGAGTCGATCTTTGTACTCGCACTGACGAAATCGCACCGTACAAGTAAGGACAAAGAATTAATTGGATGGAATGCGGAGTCAGCAAGAATCATCGGTGAGATTGAGAAAAAGTACGGGATTAATAAGCTTGATTTACAAATTAATACCCGTGGTAAAACGGCAAAAGTGAATGGTCTGGAGCAGAGAAAACTGAGTGGATTTATAGGTTCATTGAACGTAGTTATGTTCGCACCGGAGGATCTGGAAATTGTTAAAGGCTCACCTGGAGTAAGAAGACGATTTATGGATATGGAGCTTGGACAAGTACATCCTTCCTACCTCCATCACTTGCTCCAATATCAGAAAATTGTCCTTCAGAAAAATTCTTCTATCAAAAAAATGAATATACATAATGAAGCAGATCAGGTTATGATGGATGTTTGGAATGCACAATTAGTTGAGCATGGTGTTAGAATTATGAAAAATCGTCAAAGCTTTATAAATAAGCTACAAAAATGGGCAGAGCACATTCATAGTGGGATAACGAATGGGAAAGAAAATATCCGCATCGTTTACCGTCCTTCTTTCGAAGCTGAGGACTACCAAGATGAAACTGTTTTAATTAACCAGTTTATGATAAAGTTATCTCAGGTGCGAGAACAGGAGCAACGCAGGGGAGTTTGTTTAATTGGCCCCCATCGCGATGATCTGGAATTCTATATTAATGGCAAAGAAGTATTAGCATATGGATCTCAAGGACAGCAGAGAACAACCGCGTTATCACTGAAATTAGCCGAGTTGGAGCTAATACGTGAAGAAGTCGGGGAATATCCTGTTCTATTGTTGGATGATGTGCTATCTGAGCTTGATCAATTTAGGCAAACTCAACTGATTGAGACCTTCCAGGACAAGGTCCAAACCTTTATTACGACAACTGGAATTGAGAGCATTAATGCATCGAAACTCATTCGTGCCAAGTTATTCCATGTACAGGATGGTCAAGTTAGAGCAGAATGAAAGAAGGTGGTTTGATCATGTATATTCATCTGGGTGGCGATAAAGTCATTCGCTCTCGGGAATTAATCGCAATATTCGATATTTCGAATGATAAGCCATCGCAGCTACCTAGAACATTACTTACTCATGCCAATCAGGAGAAGAAGGTTGAGCAGATTGGCGAAGAAGACCCCAAGTCATTAGTAGTGACCGAATCCCGATTATATTATTCTCCAATATCATCATTAACGCTTAAGAAAAGATCCACACATTTCAATAACTAAGCTTACATCATTCCTTATTCATTGTTTAATGTCCTTAAAATCCATGAAGCAGGTGATAATATATGTCAGTCAGTCAGAATACTTACGATGAGAGTCAGATACAGGTTTTGGAAGGCCTTGAGGCTGTACGTAAACGGCCAGGAATGTATATTGGTTCAACAAGTTCAAGGGGTCTTCATCATCTGGTATGGGAAGTTGTCGATAATAGTATTGACGAAGCAATGGCCGGTTATTGCTCGAAGATCGATGTGGAAATTCATTCAGATAACAGTGTTACCGTCGTTGATAATGGCCGGGGTATTCCTGTTGGAGAGAATGCTAAACTGAAGAAATCAACACTAGAAGTCGTTATGACGATTCTTCATGCCGGTGGTAAATTTGGCGGTGAAGGTTATAAGGTTTCCGGTGGTCTACATGGTGTTGGTGTGTCGGTTGTTAATGCGCTATCCAAGAAGTTAATCGTACAGGTTAAGCGTGATGGACATATCTATCAACAAGAATACCATTGCGGGATTCCGCAGTATGATATTAAAGTCGTTGGTACGGTTGATGCTGAAGAGACGGGTACGAAAATTCGCTTCTGGCCCGATGGCGAAATTTTTACTGAAACAACGGAATATGAGTATGATATACTGCAATCTCGTATTCGTGAGCTTGCTTTCTTGAATAAGGGAATAGAGATTAATCTGCATGATGAACGTACAGACGCATCGAATACATTCATGTTCGAGGGAGGTATTGTATCCTTCGTTGAGTACTTGAATCGTAACCGTACTGTTGTTAACGAACAACCGATTTTCGTGGAAGCGCAAAGAGATAACATTCAGATTGAGATTGCTCTGCAATATAACGATGGATATACAGAGAATATATTCTCCTATGCGAATAATATTAATACCCATGAGGGCGGAACACATGAATCAGGATTTAAGAGTGCTTTAACACGGATTATTAATGATTATGCACGACGCATGAATGTGCTCAAGGACAATGATACCAATCTTACTGGTGATGATGTACGTGAAGGACTTACAGCGATTATCTCTGTGAAGATTCCTGAGCCACAATTCGAAGGTCAGACCAAGACTAAGTTAGGGAACAGCGAAGTTCGTGGACTAGTAGAATCTCTATTCGCCGAGAAGCTCGTTCAATTCATGGATGAGAATCCCGCTGTTGCGAGAAGGGTACTTGATAAATCGCTTCAAGCCCAAAGAGCGCGTGAGGCTGCTAAGAAAGCTAGAGAATTAACACGTCGCAAAAGTGCGCTGGAAGTTAGTGCCTTGCCAGGAAAGCTAGCAGATTGCTCCTCCAAGGATGCATCGATCAGCGAAATATATATTGTCGAAGGAGATTCTGCCGGAGGCTCAGCCAAGCAAGGTCGCGATCGACACTTTCAGGCCATCCTACCTTTACGAGGTAAGATTCTGAATGTGGAGAAAGCTCGATTAGACCGTATTCTAGGTAATACGGAAATCCGTGCCATTATTACTGCACTCGGAACTGGAATTAGCGAGGAATTCGATATTGAGAAAGCACGTTATCATAAGATCGTTATTATGACCGATGCTGATGTTGATGGTGCACATATTAGAACCTTGATTCTCACATTCTTCTATCGATATATGCGCAAGATCATTGAAAGCGGCTATGTATATATTGCACAACCACCGCTCTACAAGATTGAGAAGAATAAGGTCGTTCGATATGCTTATAATGAGAAAGATCGTGACCAGATTATGTTAGAATTTGGTGAGACCGGCTCAAAGCCCAATATTCAACGTTACAAAGGACTTGGGGAGATGAACCCAGAGCAGTTATGGGAAACGACCATGGATCCAGAAAGTCGGACCTTCTTACAGGTAACAGCACAAGATGCGATTGACGCTGATCTCGTATTCGATACATTGATGGGTGATGCGGTAGAGCCAAGAAGAGATTTCATTCAATTGCACGCCAAATATGTGAAAAATCTAGATATTTAAATATATATTGGAGGTACAGTCAGAATGGCGGAAGAGACACGCATATCGATCAAGGATCGTGATATTGGCGCTGAGATGCGTAGTTCCTTCATGGACTACGCAATGAGTGTTATTGTAAGTAGAGCATTACCAGATGTCAGAGATGGATTAAAGCCGGTACATCGCCGAATATTATTCGCCATGTCGGAATTGGGTATGCATGCTGACAAGCCATATAAGAAATCAGCTCGAATTGTTGGAGAAGTTATAGGTAAATACCATCCTCACGGCGACTCAGCTGTATACGAATCCATGGTACGGATGGCGCAGGATTTCAATCTACGTTATATGTTAATTGATGGTCACGGGAATTTTGGATCCGTCGATGGAGATGCAGCAGCAGCTATGCGTTATACAGAAGCTAGGCTCTCTAAGATTGCAATGGAGATGCTTCGCGATTTGAATAAGGAAACGGTTGATTTTATTCCTAACTATGATGGAGAAGAGAATGAACCTTCTGTCCTTCCAGCTAGGTTTCCTAATTTACTCGTTAACGGGGTTTCTGGTATCGCAGTAGGTATGGCTACGAATATTCCTCCTCACAACTTAGGGGAAGTTATTGATGGCACGCTGGCATTAATTCAGAATCCGGAGTTAACTGCTCTCGATTTAATGGATTATATTAAAGGACCAGATTTCCCAACAGGAGGCTTTATTCTCGGACGTCATGGAATTAGACAAGCCTATGCCACAGGTAGAGGCTCGGTCACTATGCGGGCGAGAACAGTTATTGAGGAAATTGGCAATAAAGCCAGAATTCTAGTACATCAGTTACCCTATCAAGTGAACAAAGCGAAGCTCGTTGAGAAGATAGCCGAGCTAGTCCGCGATAAGATTATCGATGGAATTACAGATTTACGAGATGAATCTGACCGTAATGGTATGCGTATCGTCATTGAATTAAGACGGGATGTAAATCCGAATGTTGTACTGAACAATTTATTCAAGCACACACCGATGCAATCTAACTTCGGCATGAATATGCTTGCTCTTGTGAACAATGAACCAAAGACATTAAATCTTCGAGATATTCTTTATCATTATATTCAGCATCAAGTAGAGGTTATTCGTCGACGTACGATCTATGACCTGAAGAGGGCTGAGGCTAGAGCTCATATACTCGAAGGACTTCGAATAGCGTTAGATCATCTCGATGAGGTCATTAAACTTATTCGTGCTTCACGAACCACCGAAGAAGCGCGCGAAGGGTTAATAACAAACTTTGCACTATCGAGTGAACAGGCCCAAGCCATTCTGGATATGCGTCTACAAAGATTGACTGGTTTAGAAAGAGAGAAAATCGAGAATGAGTTTATTGAGCTTACTAAGAAAATCGCTGAATATCGTGCGATTCTAGGTGATGAGCAGCTCGTACTGCAAATTATCAGTGAAGAGCTAACAGAGATTAGAGACAAATTTTCCGACGATCGACGATCGGAGATTACTTTTGATGCGGATAACATTATGGACGAGGACCTCATCCCTCAAGAAGAAGTCATTGTAACGATCACACACACAGGTTATATCAAGAGACTGCCAGTCACCACTTACAGAAGCCAACGAAGAGGCGGTAAGGGTGTAATTGGAATGGACACGAAGAATGATGACTTTGTAGAGCATTTATTCCCTACGAATTCCCATCATTACTTGATGTTCTTTACGAATAAGGGCAAGGTTTATCGTTTGAAGGCTTATGAGATTCCTGACTTAAGTCGAACTGCTAGAGGTACACCGATCATTAATCTCATTCAGATAGAACAAGGTGAAATCGTTAATGCGGTTATACCGATTGAGTCATTCGATAGCGAGCAGTACCTATTCTTTGCAACTCGTTCAGGGATTGTGAAGAAGACACCGCTTAGTGATTACGGTAATATTCGTAAAGGCGGCTTAATTGCTATTAACATTAGAGAAGATGATGAACTTATTGGGGTTAAGCTGACTGATGGTGATAGAGATATCATTATGGGAACCAGCAATGGGATGTCAATCCGATTCCCAGAAGGTGACGTCCGTTCTATGGGACGTGGAGCTACAGGTGTGAAGGGCATAAATTTATCTAATAAAGATACCGTAATCGACATGGATGTTGTTCAAGAAGACCATACCGTTCTAATTGTTACGGCTAAGGGTTATGGAAAACGGACACCAGTTTCTGAATACCGTTATCAAACACGCGGAGGTAAAGGGATTAAAACCTTGAATGTGACGGACAAGAATGGTGTTATCGTTGGTTTGAAGGTAGTTAATGATGAAGAAGATTTGATGATCATAACGGCTTCTGGGACACTTATTCGGATGAGTATGTCGAGTATTTCTACCATGGGGCGCAATACACAGGGTGTCAAATTGATTAACACCAAAGAAGATGACGAAGTAGCAACACTGGCTCGTGTAGAAAAAGGTGAAGAAGCAATTGACGAAGAGCCCATGAATGAGGAATAATAAGTAGTAAGACCTAGCTTAAAAATGGTGATGTTGCGGAAGTAACATCTAGTCGATCCAAGTGTAAGTTACTGAATGGTTAGCTATACATTGTCCGACATCGAGGGATTGATCTTGGTGTCGGCTTTAACTTTTCTAAGAGATAGTATCAAAAGCTCAGCATACGCTTCCGAGGAGGTGGGATTTCATGTCGTTCATATCTGTTACCCAAGTAAAAGTAGGCGACAAAATCATTCAAGATGTCATGACACATAAGAATAATCTCCTAATGAGCAAGGGGACAGTTGTGTCCGAACGAGAGCTAGAGGTTTTGCGAGCATTTCTCATTGCCAAGGTACATATTGAATCTGAGAATGGTGCTGCAGACCAAGTAGAGAGCAGCGCTTCAGGGGATTCGAATGAACAATCGAACCAGTTATCTAGATCGGCTCTGGCATTCTATAAAGCCTATGACAATATGACCACACTTTTGAAGAGAGTATTCTCTCTAGCTTATTCCTCGGGAACCATTCCTGTATTAGATGTACGTAATGGCTTAGAAACTTTAATATCTCATATAAATGCTTATAATCTGGTCTCTTTCAGACCGGCGAAGTACCATTCTCAGGATTATTTGATTCATCATAGTATAAAAACGAGTTTAACCTCATACGTCTTGGCTAAGTGGATTGGATTTACGCAGAAGGATTTGATTCCTATTGCACTGGGTGGACTACTTCATGACATCGGTAATGCAAAGATAGATTCTTCTTCTATGATGAAACCATCGCTGTTGACCTATGCTGAATATGAAGAAATTAAACGACATACGGCGCTAGGATACCAAATTTTAAAGAACGTTGCTGGTTTTAATGAAGGAAGTAAGCTTACAGCTCTACAGCATCACGAACGATTAGACGGCTCAGGATACCCACTAGGATTAAAGGGCGACACCATTCATCCGTATTCCAGAGTCGTAGCTATTGCAGACATCTACCATGCCATGACAAGTCCTCGTATGCATCATAAGGGTATGTCACCTTACCTGGTGATGGAGGAGCTTTCTAATGAGTCCTTTGGTAAATTAGATCCTGTGTACGTCCAAACCTTTATTCATAAGGTAACGCAATTTCATACGGGTATGATTGTGAAGCTTAGTGATAATCGTATAGGTGAAATTGTATTCTCTCAAAGGGAGCATCCAACTCGACCGTGGGTTAATGTGAACGGAGTAATTGTTAATCTTTCGTTAGAACGAAGTCTGTATATTCAAGAGGTTATTCAGTAGTTTCAGGTACATATTCAATTGTCATAGTCTCTGTATAAATTTAGCTTGTCATTTGGCTTGACTTGTCTTGTCGGACTATGATACATTATCCCTTGCCGCTTTAGAGGGCGACACAAACTGCGAGCTTCCAACTGCGTGGCAACACGGGTAATGAGGCAGACAATGAAGATGACGGTTGAAACTCTGAAGTCGCGGCCCGCGCAAACAAGTTTGCGCTACACCGCTGTTGATCTTATTGTTGCTACCGCAACAACAAGACAACATTATTGGAAACAACTTACACTTGATTTGAGAGAGTAGAATGTGATATATTATAAAGGTTGCCTCAGGGGCAAACGTAACATAAGATGCTCCGGATCGTGATGGATTGTTCCTTGAAAACTGCATAACGAGTGAGTAAGACAAA
>JBBDIY010000042.1:0-24652 GCA_040880185.1 Paenibacillaceae bacterium | reverse complement strand
CTTTTTCATGCGTCAGCTCTGGCTCAATTGTTCTATTGTTGACAAATTACTACAAACCAAGTAATATTTATTACGATTTTTAATTGCGAAAGTGGGATGAACTATGAAATATATTGAAATCATTGGAGGCAATCCTTTGGTTGGCACCATCAAAATCCCAGGTTCTAAGAATAGCTCTCTGGCATTGATGGTTGCAGCGTGTTTAACCGATGAACCCGTTACCTTATCAGGTATTCCTAATATATATGATGTGCTTGCCATTGAAGAAATTATGAAGGGTATTGGTATTACTCTACATAGATTACCTAATGGAGATATAATCATTAATTCAAGCAGCTTATTCAGTGGTGAGCTAGATATGAAACTTACCTCTACATACCGTGCTTCTTACTATTTTATCGGTGCATTACTAGCTAGATGTGGTAAGGTATCGATTGGTTATCCTGGTGGCGATGATTTCGTAAGTAGACCTATAGATCAGCATGTGAAATTTTTAGAAGCTTTTGGGGCCAAAGTTACTTTCTGTAAAGGATATTATACTGTTAATGCGACTCGGCTGCATGGTGCCGACATCTTCTTCGATGTCATTACCTCGGGTGCTACGATGAATGCCCTTCTTGCTGCATGTCTTGCATCGGGAACTACAATTCTGAGGAATGCAGCAACGGATCCCGAAGTGGTAGATACAGCCAATCTTCTGAACCAGATGGGAGCCAGAATTCGTGGGGCAGGAACGAGCAGAATTCGGATTGAAGGGGTAGAGAAGTTGAACGGCTGTACGTATCAGGTTATTCCTGATCGTCTCATTGCTGGAGCTTTCCTTGCAGCTGCAGGAGCTACTAGGGGTTCTGTAACTGTGGATGGCGTTATTCCTGAGCATCTAAGTTCATGTATATCTAAACTTCAGGAAATCGGTTTGGAAGTTACGGTTGGCGAACAATCTATCCATGTGAATGGTGACGTTACATTGAAAGCAGTTAGAATTAGAACTGGTATGTATCCAGGATTTGCTACAGATTTACAGCAACCATTCACAGCCATGCTACTTCGAGCAGCAGGCCGTAGCATCATTAACGATAAAGTATATCCAAAGCGATTTAGCCATATCGATCAATTGAAAAGAATGGGTGCATCTATTGAAGTGAGAGGTGCGAGTGCTTTCGTTCAAGGAGGTACTCCCATACATGGGGATTGGGTACATGCTACAGATATTAGAGCAGGAGTCTCCTTGTTAATTGCTGGGTTAATGGCAGATGGGACAACCCGTTTAACAGGTGTTGAACATATAGAACGTGGATATGCGGATGCCATTGAATCATTTTGTCAGCTGGGAGCTAGCATACATTTAAAAGAAATAGGTAATTCGAACTACTTGTCAAGATTTTCCATAGGGCTTTCGTAAACGATTTATATCGCCATCCTTCCCGACAGGAGACCCTATGGAAACTCAAATCATCATCTACCTTTCCATATTCCTATTTTTCTTCGGTCTCTTGATAGGGAGTTTTCTTAATGTCGTAGCTATTCGGATGCTTAAAGGGGAGTCCTTCACTTTTCCACCATCACACTGCACCTCATGTGGACACACTCTAAAACCACTGGATCTGTTGCCATTACTAAGTTATCTTGTGCTTAGGGGAAAATGTCGATATTGCCTTGAACGCGTATCACCTGCTTACTTCTGGGGAGAGCTAACTACGGGACTACTGTTCGCTTGGGCTGGATGGATGTTTGGTTGGCAATGGGAGACTGTTGTTGCTATTTTCATTATCTCCATTCTTATGGTTGTTGTGCAAACTGATTTCCGCGAGATGATCATACCGAATAAAGTTATTGCTTTTGGAGTGGCTTGCGGTATTCTGCTTCGAATATTTATTCATGATCTTCCAATATGGAATTACGGAATGTCCTTCGTATTCGGTGGAGGCATTATCTATCTCATCAGTGCAATTAGTAGTATCATTCTGAAGAAGGAAGCGATGGGTGGCGGCGACGTCAAACTTTTCGCTTTTGTAGGTTTAATGCTAGGGATTAAACTATTATTACTCTCCATATTCCTTGCAAGCTTGGTTGGTTTCCTTATAGGTGTCATCTTACTGCTCAGCGGGAGAACGAAGGTAGGAGCTTATATTCCTTTTGGACCTTATATCGCATTGGGATCGTTAATCTCTTACGGTTGGGGCAATTCGATCATAGCTTGGTATCTGACTTTAGGGTAACATTTTCCCGGGAAATCGCAGGAATCGACAGCTACGTCATTATTCATCGAAAGTTGTTGAATAATGAAAGCGAGTAGATTCCTTATTTGTATTGCCACGCGAACATATATTCTGATAGAATGAACATAAGAATCACTCGAGGGGAAGCCGCCGAATGAACAGAATTACGGGTAAAACAACAACCATTGAAGAATGGATCGCACAGCTTCGCTTGTCCCCTGAGCTGATGGAGCAGGTGACCAGTTGGCGGACAATTCCTGTGCGGGATGCGAAGTATGCGGATATGCCGGTTGGATTGCATCCGAAGATTCAGAAGTCCCTTGCAGATAAAGGAATTACCCAATTATATACGCATCAGCATGATGCCTTTGTACAGGTGACATCGGGTCATCATGTCGTTACAGTAACACCTACAGCGTCAGGTAAGACGCTTTGTTATAATCTTCCAGTGCTACAAGCGATTCTAGAGGATGATAGCGCTAGGGCATTATATTTGTTCCCTACAAAGGCGTTGGCGCAGGATCAGGTCGCTGAGCTGCAGGAATTCGTCAATCGAATGGATGCGGATATTAAGACACATACGTACGATGGCGATACACCTCCAACGGTTCGTCAAGCGATTCGCAATGCGGGTCATGTGGTCGTCACAAATCCAGACATGCTGCATTCAGCGATTTTACCCCACCATACGAAGTGGGTGAAGCTGTTTGAGAATCTTAAATATATTGTTATTGACGAGGTACACACCTATCGGGGTGTGTTCGGTAGTCATGTGGCTAATGTGATTCGTCGCTTGAAGCGGATTTGTAAGTTTTACGGCTCTAACCCACAATTCATATGTGCATCAGCAACGATCGATAATCCGAAGGAGCATGCAGAACGCTTAATCGAAGAGAAGACTGTACTCATTGATAATAATGGAGCACCTGCTGGCGAGAAGCACTTTGTATTCTATAACCCGCCAGTTGTTAATAAGCAGCTTGGTATTCGTCGAAGCAGTGTGTTGGAGTCACAGAAGCTCGCAGCAAGCTTGCTCAAGAATGGCATCCAGACAATCGTGTTCGCCCGCAGTAGGGTAAGAGTAGAGTTATTATTAACGTATTTGCAGGATTTAGTAAAGTCGGAGCTCGGTAGTAAGTCGATCCGTGGGTACCGAGGTGGATATTTGCCGAAGCAACGCAGGGAAATCGAACGAGGATTGCGTAATGGTGAGATTCGAGGAGTTGTGAGTACGAATGCTTTGGAGCTTGGTATCGATATTGGACAGCTACAAGCGTGTGTACTGAACGGTTATCCGGGGTCGATCGCAAGTGTGTGGCAGCAGTCTGGAAGAGCAGGGAGGCGCCTTGAGAGCTCTATCACGTTCCTTGTGGCGAGCAGTAATCCATTGGATCAATATATTATTCAGAATCCACAATTTTTCTTCGATCGTCCACCAGAGCAGGCTCGGATTCATCCTGACAATCTCATCATTCTCATCGATCATATCAAGTGTGCTGCATATGAGCTTCCCTTTGAACAAGATGAGAAGTTCGGTCAAGAGTCATTGACAGATGTGCTCGAATTTCTGCAAGAGGAGCGGGTTGTTCACCAGGTTAACAATCGATGGTATTGGATGGACCAAGCGTTCCCGGCGAATCATATCTCGCTAAGATCTGCTGCACAAGAAAACTTCGTCATCATCGATGTTACACATGGTCCTAAGGTCATTGGTGAGGTTGATCGTTTCAGCGCACCTACGATGATTCATGATGAAGCCATCTACATCCATGAGGGTGTTCAATTCCAAGTAGAGAAGCTTGATTATGCGGAGAAGAAGGCATTCGTTCGCGAGGTGAAGGTCGATTACTTCACGGATGCGAATATGGCGATTGATCTGCATGTGCTGCATGTGGATCGCGAGCGTGAGCACCCCGGTTTATCCCGCTATTACGGAGAAGTGACTGTGAACTCGAAACCTACTATTTTCAAAAAAATTAAATTGCGCACCCACGAGAATATTGGCTCGGGCCCGATTCATCTGCCGGAGGAGCAGCTGCATACGAGCAGCTATTGGTTTACGCTTGAAGAGTCAGTCACCTCGGGCAGGTCAACAAATGATCTACAATTTGCCTTGCTAGGTTTGGCTAATGTATTAGTGCACATAGCGCCTCTATATCTCATGTGTGACCCGATGGATATCCGTGTTGTGCCTCAGGTGAAAGCTACGCAGAGTAAGAAACCGACGATTTACTTCTACGATCGATACCCAGGTGGTATTGGACTCAGTGAACGTCTGTTCGAGTTACATGGTAGTTTGTTAGAGGAAGCAACTCGCTTAATTGGCAAGTGTACGTGCTTGAGCGGTTGTCCGGCCTGTGTAGGGCCTGTTGAAGAGGTTGGTTTATTGGGTAAACAACATGCGCTTGACCTGCTAAGAGGGTTGGGGGAGAAGGTAACATGAGCAATCTGCACGACCGGCTGCAGCGCCTGCGCAGCACATCGACAACTCCGTCCACGGAGAAGAAGATCATGGATATATCGCTTCCTTCGAATAGTCGGGTAGTTGAGACAGATGAGGGCAGCTTTGTTATGCGTGAATGCCGATACTCGTTAGATCACCAGCATGGCCATTATTCATTGGGACAATTAGTTGAAGGTTATGAGCTGTTAAGCCGAATCTCTAAGCGATTTCAATCGATGAAGAATGTGCAATCTTACCGAGATCTGTTATTCTTCGATACGGAGACGACTGGTCTCGGTGTAGGGGCAGGCAACGTCCCGTTTATGATCGGCTATGGGTACTATACACACACGGAATTTGTGTCGGTGCAGCTATTCATTCGTCATCCGGGGGAAGAACGTGCGATGCTGTTATATTTCAATGAATTTATTCAGAGATTTACACACCTCGTTACTTATAACGGAAGAACATTTGATTGGCCTATTGTTAAGAATCGCTATGTTATGAACCGTATTCCGTTCACAGATGGAGATTTGGAGCAGCTCGATCTCTTGTATATTTCAAGGAATTTATGGAAGAACAGTATTATCTCTTGTCGATTGAGCAATGTAGAAGAGCAGCGGTTAGGCATTCGAAGGCACAATGATGTGTCTGGGGCGTATGCGCCGATGATTTATTTCCAATATTTGGCTGATGGTGATGTGGGTCCGCTCGAGGGTGTGTTCTTGCATAATGAGCTAGATGTGCTCACACTGGCTACCCTGGCAGTCCATCTGGGTACGATTCTTGCGGGTCAATTGGATTTATCTAAGGTGCATACAGATGATGTATTCCGCATAGGAGTTTGGCTCGATCAGGTGGAATTGCTGGAGCAGGCGGAGATTGCATTTGCTGAATTGCTGAAGCGACCGGCAGAAACAAGACGAAGATATTTATTAGCGATAGCCACATTGTATAAGAAGAAGAAATGGTTTGAGCAGGCGGTCCAATTGTGGGAAGAAGCTGCAGGTATTGGGCGAGTCGGGCAGGTCACGCATCCCATTCATATGCTACAACCACTCATTGAATTGGCAATGTATTACGAGCACCAATGTAAACGGTATGATCAAGCACTCGATCTGGTTGAGGAAGTGTTGAATCGTGCGGAGAAGCGACAGGCGATCCGTCGATTGTCGGATAAGGACCGTCAACTGATAGAGCAATTGCATAAGCGGAGAGCGCGATTGATGACGAAGGTGTATCGTGGGGTTAGTGGGGAAGTCGATTTACTAATGTTCTGAAATTAGTTTGTGCTCACCAGTGCATCTTCAGGAGGAAACCATGATAGGAAATCGCAAGGGATTCATTATTGATTTAGATGGAACATTGTATCGTGGGGGAGTTCGGCTTCCCTATGCTGTTGAATTTGTACAGGCGATTCGCAATAACGGCTGCCCGTTGTTGTTCATGACGAACAATTCAACAAGGCGACCAGAGGAAGTCAGCGATCATCTGCAGGAGATGGGGATACAAGCATATCCACATGAAGTATTCACAACTTCACAAGCAACTGTCAGGTATCTAGATGAACAACAGAAAGGTAAGCGCGTATTCTGTGTGGGTGAGCGTGGATTAACTAGTATTCTTACGGATGCTGGGTATGAGCTCAGTGAAGTGGGTGTCGATTATGTTGTTCAGGGGTTTGATCGGGAATTTAATTATGCAAAGCTACTCCGTGCGGTGACATTGATCGCTTCAGGAGCGCAATCGATTCTAACGAATCCAGATGTGCGTCTACCATCGGACAGCACGTTCCTACCAGGAGCAGGCTCAATTGCCGCTGCGATTCGTACAGCCTCCGATCAGGAGCCGACAATTATCGGTAAACCATCTGTTATCATGATGAATTATGCACTAGAACGAATGAAATTATCGGCATCAGAGATATGGATGGTTGGCGATAATGTGAGAACAGATATTGCAGCTGGGAATGCTGCAGGGTGTCCGACAGCACTCATATTGACAGGTGTAAGTGGTATTAACGAATATAAGCGACATCAATTGGAATTAGGTAAAGAGGCTGATTATATTTTTGCAACACTCGAGGCGTTTGCTACTCATCTTGGACTCGTATAGTTAATCCGTATAGATGACCACCTACAAGGCGATACAAGATAAGAGAGTGTCTTGAAGGAGTGGTTAACATGCCCGAATGGCCTGAGATGGAGCATTATCGGAAGATGTTAGAGGTAAGAATTCTAAATAAACGCATTACTGGTGTACGTATCGAGCGTGAACGTTCTTTGAACATGAGCACGAACGAATTCACGAATCGCATTTTAAATCAACCTATTATTAGCATTAATCGTCGTGCTAAGATGCTACTCTTCACCTTAGAATCCAAAGAGGTAATGCTTCTACATCTCATGTTGGGAGGATGGATGTTCTATGGACTTGAGCAAGAGAAGCCCGAACGAACGATTCAGGTACAGTTATCTTTTGGTGAGCAGCAGTTATATTTTATCGGGCTTCGACTAGGATATTTGCACTTATTCACTCCTACGCAATTAGTTGAACGACTATCGGATATCGGACTCGAACCCTTCGACCCTGCTATGAGTTTAGCAGCATTTAAGCTATTTGTTAAACGTGGAAGAGGAACCTTAAAGAAACATTTAACGGATCAATCGATGATCGCAGGAATCGGAAATTGTTATTCAGATGAGATATGCTATGCTGCCGGTGTTCTGCCATCACGAATACCATCATCTTTAACCGATGAGGAATGCTCCAATTTATATAATTCCATGCATACTACACTAATAGAAGCTCTCAAATTAGGTGGATATATGGATCATGGCTTCTATTCAGGCGACTCATTGACTGGACAGTATAATGATCGTTGTAAGGTTTACGACCGTGAAGGTGAACCATGTACGCGTTGTGGTCAGATTATCGTACGTAACGATGTCTCCAATAAGAAATCCTTTTGTTGCCCAAGGTGTCAACGATGAGAATAGGCTGTCATGTGAGTATCCGTCATGGATTCTATGCTGCTGCTAAGTCCGCACTAGTGTTCGGGTGCGGCGCATTTCAATATTTTCCGAAAAATCCCCGTAGTTTGACTGTAAAATCCTTCGATAAGGCAGATGCTACTAAATGTAAGGAATTCTGCATCGCGCATCATCTACAATCGATATCTCATACGCCTTATCCTGTTAATCTTGCTACGGAACATTCTGAGCTTAGAAAAGCGACTATGATGTCTCTACTGAACGATTTGACAATAGCCGATGCGTGCGGATCTATTGGTGTTGTCGTTCATTACGGAAAGTATTCTGGAGATGACCCGTTACAAGGCTATCGAAATGTTATACAATTGCTGAATGATGTACTTCAAGAATGGCGTGGTAATGCTATGATCTTGATTGAGAATCAAGCAGCGGGCATGGGAACGACCATTGAGGAATTAGTGCAAATACGCGCGCTTGTTGAGCAACCCGAGTATATAGGGTTCTGCTTGGATACATGTCACGCCTTTGCAGGTGGGCTGTGGAATGGAGCTAATTGGGAGCAGGTTGAACGCATAGGCAAAGAGCTAGACTATTGGGCTCACTTAAAGACCATACATCTGAATGATTCCAAATACCCGTATGGATCGAATAAGGATTTTCATGCGAATATTGGACGGGGATTCATTGGAGAGATGTACTTTCGAGAATTTCTCCATAGTCCATACATTAGCCATTTACCCATCATTCTTGAAACACCTACCTTATCTAGCTTCCCCATCTCACAAGAAATTCGCTATGTCATAGAGCTTGCGAACAGTTAACACGAATACATACAGGAACAATAGCAAGATATTATTCGCTCGTTCCAAGAATAGGAGAGACAGATGATACGACTAGAGGAAGTAAGTTTACGAAGAGAAGAGAAACAAATACTTAGCGACATTAACATTCATATGAAACGCGGCGAACAATGGGTTATTCTTGGTAAGAATGGTTCAGGTAAGACTACTTTATTGGAGATGATTAATGGTTATATGTTTCCGAGCCAGGGGACAGTCGATGTTCTCGGATACCGCTATGGAACGGTAGATTTACGTGAGGTACGTAAGGAAATAGGATATATGGGACAATCTTTACTAGAAAAATTGAATTTTGCTGATCCAGTGTGGGAAGTTGTAGCGACGGGTGAGTATGCTTTTTTGCGATTCTATCAGACAATACCGAATGAAGTAATCGATAAGGCTCAGAGAATGCTAGAGGAACTGCAAATTTCACACTTGAGTAACCAGCCATTAGGGCTATTGTCACAAGGTGAGCGTAAGAAGGTATTACTGGCGCGTGCAATGATGATGAATCCTAAGCTGTTGATCTTGGACGAGGCCTGTGCGGGATTGGACTTGTATGAGCGGGAGAAGTTGTTGCAGGGGATCACTAATTTTGCTGGGTATGGTGTACAGATGGTTTATGTCACTCATCACATAGAAGAGATTATTCCAATATTCACTCATGTGGCATTACTCGATCAAGGACGACTTGCCGCTGCGGGTCCGAAGCATGATGTGCTCACTGCGGACATGTTACAGCGTGTATATCAAATACCAGTTATTGTGGATTGGCATCAAGATCGCCCTTGGATTCGAGTTACTCTTGGCTAAAATATGGTGTGGATTTTTCCATAATCAACTATTATAATGTCTTTACATGGCAAAGCATGCCTGATAACAGAACGGACAGGATGATCTGTCGTTCGTGTTCCTCGGTATGCTAGAGCTACACGCATGAATCGTATCCTCCTGTTGACGGTCTTGAGTCGGGAGGTTTTTATTTGTCCAAACAGCTTGTTGAGGTCAATCACTTATTAGGTGGAAGGTACAAAATAACGGATGTGCTCAGTCGAGGTAGTATGGGTGCAGTCTATGTTGCGGAAGATACGAAGTTGCTTAACAAGCGGTGGGTTATTAAAGAAATGATGGCCACACCTTGGATGAAGTGGGGGATCGCTTCCGAAGCAGAAACTTTAATAGGATTGCGACATCCGAATCTACCAAATATAGTGGACTACATCGCTTCAGACCATAGTCAGAGTGGTTATCTGGTTATGGATTATGTGGAGGGTGAGACGTTGTTAGATCGCTTCATGCGGAGTGGAAATCGGCTACCGTTGGAATCAATCATTTCTTATATGATCCAATTATGCGAGGTGCTTCATTATTTACATGAGCAGCCTGATCCTATTATTCATCGCGATCTGAAACCTGCTAATCTAATGATTGACGAGCATGAGCGAGTTATTCTAATCGACTTTGGTACAGCGCGCACATACAAGATGGGCTTGACGAATGACACGGTGCAGATTGGTACGATTGGATTCGCGGCACCGGAGCAATTCGACCAGACACAAACCGATTGTAGAACAGATTTATATTCGCTTGGTGCGATCCTATATTATCTGCTAAGTGATGGTCAATATTATTACTTGATGGGCATTCCACTCGCAGAGAAAACCAAATTACAGCAGCTTCCTATACATTTGTTGGCGATAATAGAGAAGCTACTTTGTCATCAACCAGAGGATAGGTATGCGTCGGCAATCGAAGTGCAGCTAGAGCTTCAACGTGTAAAGCAATCCATGATGAATGATCAACTGAAACCTATTCACAACCATAATTCCTCGAATAAGATCGACAAAAAGTTAATCGTACTCTTAAGCTTATATCCCGGTGCTGGCAGTACCTTTACTAGTATGGGTCTAGCAAGTCAGCTTAGAAGATATCAGATTGATCATGCTCTAATGGAGCATCCAGCGAATGAGCCTGAACTGTTCCAAAGATGTAATGGATATATTGAAGCACCGGATCCGTATATATTCCCGCTTGAACAAACATCACTTGCTCATAAATTACAGCGGGATCAGGCTTGGTGTTCAGGATCTACAACGTGGTATCCATTAAACCCCATGATTAGCGTTGAGGAGTGGAATACGGAGAAGCAGTTACGATTATTATTCGAGATTCCTGAGTCTATTATTCTCGTTGATCTATCTCATCATTGGGACGATCTGATGGTTCAAGACATGATTAGACAAGCTGATGAGGTCCTTGTCGTTGCCGGGCCGAATCGAACTCGTCTAGAATCATCAAGAATCGTTGAACGAATAGAGATGATAAAAAGCTGGTTTGACTATGGGAAGAAGGTTTCCGTCATTGCCAACCGCTGGACAAGCTTCTCTTATGGAGCTTATTGGTTAGACATGTTAAAACCTTTAAACCTATTTAGACTACCCGAATTCGATGTAAACCAAGTGTTAAATTATGAATGGAAAGGTGGAGCGAATGGTTGGGAAACCTATCTGTACAAAGAAGAATACAGCTTGATGTATGACCAAATATTGAAATCTATCCTCCCTGAATTGGATTGGAAGTTTTATGAGCGGAAAAAACGAGGGGAAAATAAATTATTCAAGAATGTGTTTAAACGATTGCTGAATTCTTAAACCTATGATATATTAAATCCCATAAATGTAATAAAATACGTAATGCGGAAGCACCGCGAATAGAGGATCAACTCCTTTGTTTGCGGTGCTATTTGTATTCTCGAGAGGATGAATGTATGTGGATAGGATAACGATCTGGCTTGCTGATGAGAATGAACACTATGTGGAATTATTGAAACGATATATTCGCACATCCAATTACAAGAATAGATTGAGCATAGCTGCTTATACGGACTATGAATGCTTCAAACATACGTTAGAGCATATTCACAGTGAAGCGATTGTTCTGGTCTCAGCGTTATTCATACCGTTATGTTCGGAACTCATTCATTCAACGGTTATCCTTCTAAGTGAAGCCCAAAGTCAGGAGATCGCAGATCATCCTAATCAAGTATATAAATATAGACCATTAAATCAACTGTTAGATCAGGTATTGAATATATATTACGAGCGTAAGGGGGATGTACGACTGAACACATCGGTTTCAGAAGCTAAACCTAGGGTAATTGCTGTTTACTCTGCATCTGGGGGTAGTGGTGTCACGACGCTCTCTGTTCAACTATCTGAATTTATTGCAAGTCTAGGTAAGAGAGTATTCTATCTGAACTTAGAGACCATACATGGCATGTTATCATCTTCCAAGGATGCAACCATGACTCGGTTCACTCAAGTATTGTACATGATTAAGAGTGGTCAACCACTGCTAGGTAAGCTTCATCAACTGCTACAATCCGATCATGCAGGTCATTATGACTTGTTCCATCCAACACGATATTCACGTGAGTGGTTAGAATATGAACGTGAAGATATTCAACTCCTATTGCACGCATTAAAGCACACCGGTCGATACGATGTCATCATTATAGATGTAGGAAGTAGTTTATTCAGCCACACTATTGGAGCTTTAGAATATAGCGATGAGATATTCTGGGTTATTCCAGATCGCCCAGGTTCTATAGCCAAAGCTGAATATGTGAGAGATGAGCTCAGTCGATTGTCCTCTCAGCTGCATGATTCTATTCGTAACCGAAGTAAGTATGTAATACAGCTATATAGCGCATCAGTCGTTATGATGCCAAATCCGAGTATTGATATTAATACCCTACTACCTTTCATTTCCGAATGGCAGCACAGTTCAGCTGGAGCGCCGCCGTCATCTTATCGCCATGGATTACTTCGACTAATTGGGATGGCCACTGAAGAGGAGATGAACCAGATTGGAGCAACTACTGGAGATTCCTTACACCGACTTGCGTGATCGCGTGTGTCAGGAGCTGGAGCTTGCGCCTTTCCTGACGGACGAGCAATTGAAGGACTTTATTGATCAGTGTATATTTGATTCCCCAATATGCTATGACTTACATACAGAACAGAAGCTGAAGATCGCATCCCGATTATTCCATTCATTCCGTGGGTTGGATATCCTCCAACCTTTAATAGATGATCCTCGTGTGACTGAGATTATGATTAATGGTCCAAATCAGATCTTTATCGAGAAGGGAGGAATCACTGAACGAATATCATTAAGCTTTGAGAGTACGGAGAAATTGGAGGACCTGATTCAGATTATGGTTGGTAAAGTAAATCGCGCAGTTAACGATGCACAGCCAATCGTCGATGCGAGGTTACAGAATGGGTCACGGGTCAATGTTGTGCTACCGCCCATTGCGCTGAATGGACCGACGGTAACGATACGTAAATTCCCTGATAACCCGTACACACTATCAGAATTAGTGATCAAGGGGACGATCAGTAGTGAAGCCAGCATCATGCTCGAAAACTTGGTGAAGGCGAAATATAATATTTTCATAGGTGGAGGCACGGGTTCTGGTAAGACAACGCTACTCAATGCCCTTTCCCAATGCATACCTACCAATGAGCGAGTGATCACTATAGAGGATTCAGCAGAATTAAAAATTCGAGGTGTGAAGAATCTAGTCAGTATGGAGACCAGGAATGCGAATACGGAAGGAAAAGGGAAGATTGCGATAAGTGACTTGATTCGTACTTCCTTAAGAATGCGACCAAATCGAATTATTGTCGGTGAGGTTCGTGGCGCAGAAGCTTACGATATGCTACAGGCAATGAATACAGGGCATGATGGTTCACTCTCAACAGGGCACGCGAATTCTGTCATTGATATGTTACATCGGCTTGAAACGATGGTATTAAGCGGTGTGCAACTCCCCTTGGAGGCGATCCGCAGACAGATTTGCTCGGCAATCGATATTATGGTTCATCTATCCAGATTTCGAGATGGGTCAAGGCGAGTTACAGAGATTAGTGAGATCACAGAAATGAGCAATGGTGAAATAAGACTGAACCCCTTATATGTATATGTACACCATTCGGGGGATGAGCTGCAAGGGTCGTTAAGTAATAGTGGAAATCCAATTATTAAGATGGAGAAATGGATAAGATCAGGTTTGGCATAATACGAGAGAAAGGGGGGCTTGGTGGACATGCGTATGAAAGGCTTGGTTGTCCTGATCTCTGCAATATTGTTGTTTGGAGTTGGATACTTGTTCTATAAGAATATTGTAATTGCGATTGTTTGCTCTGGGTTCAGCTACTTTGCCATTCCTGCTTACCGCACATTCATGAGGGAGAGAAGAGATCGATTGATGTCTGAACAATTCAGGTATGTATTATATTCATTATCATCGTTATTAGCAGCTGGAAGATCGGTAGAGAATGCCTTTCAATTGGCAGAAAATGATCTTCGCACCTTATATTCTTCAAGCAGTTTGGTCGTCATGCCTGAGCTAGTTAGAGTCAATGGGAAAGTCAGCAATGGAGAGACCATAGAAAAGGCATTATTCGAATTTGGTGTGCGAACAAATCAGGGTGATATTAAGAATTTCGCGGAAGTGTTCAGCATTTGTAAACGATCCGGTGGTGATTTAATTGAAGTTGTTCGTAAAACGGTGAATATGATTGCAGAGAAAATGGAAATCGAACAAGAAATTAAAGTAATTACTGCACAGAAGA
Source organism: Paenibacillaceae bacterium (assembly GCA_040880185.1). GTDB lineage: Bacteria > Bacillota > Bacilli > Paenibacillales > UBA4045 > UBA4045. Next base: position 10,513 of record JBBDIY010000042.1, on the reverse strand, counting down.
AATTCGAAGCAAAAGCCATGGCTATCGTTCCAGTCGCTATTGTAGCGTTATTAGCTTTTAGTTCCCCAGATTACATGGAACCCTTATATGCAGGTATAGGGAGAGCGATTATGACATTATCACTTGTTCTATTCTACCTATGCTACTACTGGATATCTAAGATTACGAGCATAAGACTATGATGAAACGAATAGAGCTCATGCTCCCATCATTATATAGCGCGGTTAGGTCGAGAATGCTATATCTTCATGCTTATCATCAAATCGAAACTGAACAATCCATTCGAAGTTTCATGATGAGTAGTATGTTCTCGATGATCATACTGATTGGAATGTTCGCATTGATTTTCATTATGGGTCAAGCTAGCGCCATTCTGATCATCATTAGTATATTACTCCCCATTATGATTCCGTTCTTAAAGCTGAAGCAGCTCGATCACCAGATTAAGCTCATGAAACGACAAATTATTATGGAACTTCCAGTGTTTCTGAACAAATTAACATTGCTCGTCAACGCGGGAGAAACGATACAGAAAGCAATGATTCGATGTGCAGTCAAGTATGAAGATGTAAAGGATCATCCTTTTGCCCGAGAAATGAATCTGATGACCAAACAACTTTCCAACTTATATCCGCTAGCCCAAATTTTAGATGAATTCAGTCGCAGATGTGGGGTTCAAGAGGTATCGGTTTTCGCCTCTGCTGTATCCATGAATCATAAGAGAGGAGGTGAGGAGTTTGTCGCGTCGCTACGACAGCTTTCACACGAATTGTGGGAGAAGCGTAAAGTAACGGTTAAGGTACTTGGTGAAGAAGCGTCTGGTAAGATGGTGTTCCCATTACTTGTTATTTTCCTTGTCGTGATGATTATTGTGGGTGCTCCAGCAATTATGTTAATGGGTTAACGAGAGGAGAGAAATTTGGATGAAGCAATGGAAGCAACAGGCTAAACAATGGTGGTCAGAGGAAGATGGAATTGGCACATTAGAAGTTATTCTAATTGTTGCCGTTATCGTTATTATCGCTGTAGCATTCCGCAAATGGATCATATCGTGGGTGCAGAAGCTATTCGATACATCCAATAGTGAATTAGAGCGAACGAATCAAGATACGATTATTGTACCCGGTCCATCATGATCCGTGATGAATCAGGTCGATTCACTCTGGAAAGTACGTTGATCTTTCCCTTGATCTTCATTATTACGATAAGCTGTCTATTCATCACAATTGGTGCTACTCGCCATGTTGGTTTATCCATTGATGCTACATCTGCAGCAGGCAGGGCATCATTCTCTTGGACGAATAGCAGCAAAAATCCGTTAACAGGCGCTTACTACCCAGGAAGCTATGATGATTTGTATTGGCGAATTTCTGACGATCGAAGCGGGTCGCCCCTAGCAGTTAAGAAAGTGACAAGCTCTCTTTCATTAATGCCTGGGGGATTAGAGAAGGATGGACAATTTAAGAATAGCTTGCTGCAACGGGATATTCTCGTCGGTGTAAAGGTTCCCTTCCTGGTTCCTGAATTCATGACTAAGTTATACGGATCTCGTGAACTGATAGGAAGTGGGCATTCAGCAGTGAGTGAGCCAGTGGAATTGATTCGTCAGGTTGAGCTTGCAAGAACCTATTGGCCTATGATCCGCAAGGTATACTCAACCGATCAAGCGGACTCGGTTATTGAAGATTTTCGAAAGAGGTCTGGTCATTCTGATCAGGAAAAAATGGTGTTTCGTTCACATAATGAAGCGAGAGCTTATCTTCAGCAGATTGTACATGGCCATCTGGATAGACGAGATACTGCGGATGTAGGAGATTGGAGACTGATAGATGCACTCGATGGGAATGGTGTTGCTCATCAAGCTTATTATGGTTTTAAAGATTGGGATAATGATCTTGAATTTCAGCTTTTGAAGGACGCTGAAATCCTTAGTAAGGGGCAGGTCAGCGGTGTCGTTTGGCATTTTTTCAGGAGGGAAAGTGATCATTCAATAGGGTTGAACAATAAACTGAGATCACAGTTAGAGGCGAGGGGGATCGTTATTGTGGTACATGAGTAAGAAATATCAAGCTAGGGGTAGTTCCTTCATTCGAGGTGAGCATGGATCTGTCACGATTTATACGATCCTTATTATTGTACCTATATTCATCTTTCAAGCTGTACTTATTGATTTCGTACGAATCAAAGTAGCTTCGATGGAAGCGGAACAAGCTATTCGAGCGGCTACAAGATCAGTTTTGTCTGCCTATGACAAGCGGTTGCTAGATTATGGGTTATTCGGGCTTAAAGCGAATGCTGAGGAGCGAAAGACGATTGCGAATCGTGTGTTATCCAAGTATGGAACAGATGGAACCCAGTCCGACACATTTCGTTGGTTAGTATTAAACACACTAGTGGACCAAACAAGTGTAGTTCCGATGTATACGCTTGGCGACCACCGTCTAATCAATCAACAAATTTTAGATGATATGAAATATAAAGCACCCATTGAATTTACGAGGAACCTGTACGACAAATGGAAAGGGAAGAAGGAGATGGTTGATAAGACAGAAGAAGAAGTAAATCAAGCAGAGGGAATAGATGCACTATTGCAGCAAAGAGAAAATCGACTAGAAAGTGCCTTTGATCATATAAAACAGATGATCAATCTTGTTGAAGATGTGTATGTATCGTATAATTCGAAACTTTCAGACGATTATACGGATGGTGAAGTTGATGTTGATTCAGAAAATTTACTCAATACCGCGCGTAATGATTTTCTCGATTTACAGCAACAATATCAGACAATGAGTGGATATGTTCAAGATGCTGAACAGATTGAACAAAGTATGTTGCAACAGTGGGATCAAGAAAAGAAAGGCAAACTTAATGATGCTTATATTTTAGGTCATGAATTTTATTTGAATTACACAATCGGTGCGACCACACCGATTTCTACGTTTGGTGCTTTTATTAATCAGCTTGCTGCAGATCAGGAAGATGGTTTCCATCCGGCAGACACACAACCATTCTATGATTCCTTCCAATCCTGGTTTGCATTACGTTCAAATGAAGAGAATAGACGAGTTGCTGCATACGAGAATTTAGAGCAGAAGAAAAAAGAGCAGAAGAAGATCATAAAAAATCAAATGGATCAAACCAAACAAGCCGTTAATGCTCAGGTATGTTCGAATGTGAATGCTGAACAATATGATCATTTGAAAACGTATTACCATAATTACTTGAATTTAAACAACAGCATGAATCAACAGGAATATGATCCTGGTGCATCTTTAGATCAGTCATCTGATCAATATCAAACAAACTCGATTTCGTACTTATCCCATCTCACGAATATGATGGAGAGCATCCGCGACGAAGCATATGTGAACGAGTATGCGATGTATTATTTCAATTATCGAACAACTTCTATGCAGAGGTTTGCAAGTCCGCTTCAAGATAAGTTGAACGAGCATGCTCTGCAAGGTCAAGAAGTTGAGTATATTCTATATGGTTTATCAAGCTGTACAGCAAATCGAATGGCCGCTTATACAGAAATCTATATGTTGAGGTTTGCCATTCGCATGCTAGAGTCACTAATGGATGTTCGTAAAGCAACAGTGGGGTCTCCCTTATTGACTGTGCTGATTGCGGCTGCCGAGGGTGGAATTAGAGCTTATGGTGACATGATACGAATTACAAATGGTGAAGAGGTACCGGTATTTGCGAAGTGGGGGACGTTGACCATGAATTATGCGGATTACCTTAGAATGTTCCTTTCTGTTCATAGTAAGGATGATAGAAAATTATCTCGTATACAAGCTTTGATACAACTCAATACACAGATTGACCTGCTGCAAAGACCAGCCTATATCGAGCTTAAATCGATAATGACCATTAGATTATGGTTTATTCGGGGGAAACAATATCAGATCAAGAAAACGGCGGCGATGTCCTATTGAATAATAATCGTGGGGTTATCTCACTAGAAGCTACAATCGTTATTCCATTCTTCCTTACTCTTATCATTGGATTATTGATCTTAATACGAATTGCATTTGTTCAGATTGCCTTACAGAATGCAGCAGATGAAGCAGTTAAACAATTCGCGGCGATTCTTTATCCGTTGGAGTCGTCGATACATCAAGCAGTATCTTCTAAGGATGAATGGTTTAATTCCTTCCTATCCTGGGTACCTGATTCAATGAAACCAACCATAGAGGTGTTATTGAACGATCAGTTGGATGAGAAGTTAACACAGCCTGCCACGAATCGTCTGTTTAAGCCAATCTATTGGCATTATGTTAATACGGCCTATAAGGACAAGTTAATTCGATATGATCAATTAGACATAGAGCGTGTATCTATCCCCTTCATCAACAATGAAGAGGGTATGTTTGGTATAGAAGTTCGTTACGAATTCAGATTATCTTTACCTTTCTATCAGAAAACGATTCTGATTCGTAAGAGAGCTTATGAGAGAGTATGGTTTGGTGCCTAGGGACACTCGATGCGGATCGACTTCCAATTAAACTCCCTTGTTACTCGATACGGATCGACTTCCATTTAAACTCCCTTGTTAGTCACGACAGTTTAATTTCCAGAAGGAGGGATTTGGATGACTTTTATCATTGGAATTATTGCTTGCATCTATGTATCTATTGCATTCTATACAGACATTCGATGGATGATCATACCGAACAGTTTAACTTTAAGTGCTGCTGTATTGGGGACCGTGTTCCAAACGGTTGCTTATCAGTTGAGTGGACTTATCACTTCCATTGTAGGATTAAGTGTTGCTTTTGTAATCACACTTGGATTGTATTTGATTAAAGGTGTTGGGGCAGGCGATGTGAAAGGAATAGCGGCTCTTGGTGCCATCATGGGTGTCCAGTTCACAGTATATGTTCTTGTTATAGCATTAATCTATGCAGGAATCGTTGGTTTATTGTTCATTGTCATTCGAGGTAAAATCGGTCAATTGGTCCGTCACTGGTGGATTAGTATCCTCTGTTATTGTATAACGAGAAAGAGCGAGCATCTTCAGCTGATTGCAACTCATCGTGTACATTCGTTCCCATTCATGATCGCAGTTATGCCTGCTTTTATTACTTGTTTACTAAACTTTTAGAGGGGTGATTCATATTCCACAGGAGCGCTATGGCGTGCATTTTGATTATGATCAACGCAATGGAACCTATTTGGTCATCATACTCGATCCCATACAGAGCAAGCAACTCGTTCCTCATCAACTTCAAATGCTACTGAATAATCAAATTCCACAGCTACTCAAAGTCGAGTTGGACAATAACAATGATACGTATCAACTTCAATATGATCTAACCTCGAAGAAGAGGCTGTTTCAGGTACTTCAAACATGTCCACCCACGATTCAAATGTTCTATGAGATGGCTTTTCGACTTGTACAGACGATTGCCAATAGCACCATGTATATGCTGAATGAGGAACAGTATGTTCTGCATGGTGATTTCATTTACTGTGGAAGGGACGTTGCTGATTTATATGTTTGTTATTTACCAATACCCTCTGTATATTCCGTAAGTATGGAACACCAATTACGGCTATTACTTCTCCGAATGCTGGCTTCTGTTGATGGGCTGAATGGGGAGACTGATGGAATAATCAAATTAATGAACGTATTACAAGATGAAGATTACCTCATTCCTGATCTGAAGGATGTTCTTAAAGATGCTTGGATGAAGCAAGTAATAAGTACGGATAAACCAATTGTTCATGTGCAGAACTTAATAACCAATCCAACGAATCAGTCCAATGATAAGCATCATATTTGGTTTAAAATTAAAAACTTATGGAACAAGCCAAGGAAGCGAGAGTCTCATCCAACTAAACTCGATACTATCTCGATCAACTCTAAACCACCAATCACGGGTGTAACTTCGGTGCTCGTTAATAAACAGGATACGATGCATGAGGAAATAAAGATTATCGTTAATAAGCATGGAGTAGAGGAAGTCATACATTTTCATGAAGATCGTTTTATTGTGGGAAGAAATCAAGCTGGGGTACATTATACGGATACAACAGAGGGAATTTCACGTGTACATTGTGAATTCGTAAAGTTTAAGGATCAATTAGAAATAAAGGACTTAGGATCCTTGAATGGCAGTTACCTGAATGGAGAATTTCTAATACCTTATAAGACATATCCATTTAGATTTGGCGATGTACTTAGAATTGTTACAACCGAAATACGTATAACAACTTAATGAACTACAGGTGTGCAGATCTATCCTGATCAATCTTGGTATTGGAATGTACTGTGATTTTGGCAACATGACGAATGGGGAAAAATATACAGTAATCGATAACAATATACCCAGGTTTATCTCTGAATCCCGTAATAATCCCACTTGTTAACAAATGCAGTTGATTGTCATAAAGCTCAACAATGCTTTTGTTCATAATTTCTTTCTCGAACATCTAGTTATCACCACCTTTGCTAATATAGACAATATTCTTAAGAAATCGTTGCATCACGTTATATTTAACCTCCATCACATCCGACATATTTCGCGGAAATTGTTGAACAAGGCTTTATAGAAGGTTATTATAAGATGATGTTCATCAATAATTATTAAGGGGAATTGTCCATGAAGAAAGTAAAAGTTGCCATAATTGGTTGTGGGTCGATAGCGATTCATCGTCATGTACCTGAATATGTAGATAATGATTCCGTTGAATTGGTTGCCTTCTGCGATTTGAAGATTGAAAGAGCTGAGAAGTTTACGGCAGCACATGGTGGGGTTGCGTATACCGATTACAAGAAGATGCTACAAGAGTTAGAAATTGATGCGGTCAGTGTTTGCTTACCTAATGCCTTACATGCTCCAGTTTCAATTGATGCCGCTAAAGCGGGTTGTCATGTGCTTTGCGAAAAACCAATGGCAACGAATACGCAAGAAGCATTAGATATGATCAAAGCAGCCAAAGACAATCATGTGCTCTTGATGATTGGTCATAATCAGAGGATGATGCCACCCCATGTTAAAGCCAAAGAAGTTTTACTCACTGGTGAAATGGGCAGAGTGATTTCATTCCGTACTGCATTCGGTCATGGCGGTCCAGAAAACTGGAGCATTGATGGCGCAGGAAGTTGGTTTTTCCACAAAGAAGATGCCTATGTAGGAGCAATGGGGGATCTAGGCGTTCACAAGGCTGATCTCATCCGTTGGATGCTTGATGATGAAGTTGTTGAAGTATCAGCCTTTGTAGAAAATCTAGATAAAGCAGGATCCACGGTAGATGATAACGCCGTATGCTTACTTAGGACGAAAAAGGGTGCTATCGGAACGATGACTGCATCTTGGACTTATTATAAGGGTGAAGATAACTCAACCATTCTATATTGTGAGAATGGCGTTATTAAGATTGGAACGGACCCTAATGATCAAGTCATCGTAGAGAAGCGTGATGGACAAGTTGATCGTTATAATGTGGGTGCTATTGCTACGAATGATGCACAGGTTGGCAGTGGGATTATTGGAGCCTTTATCAACTCAATCGTAACTGAAACTGCTGTTACGATTACTGGTGAAGAAGGCTTAAAGTCATTGCAAGTTATTATTGCTTGTTTGGAAGCTGCAGCAACTAAGAAGAACGTTACGCTATAATTTCTAATTTCTCTTGGAGTTCATCTTTCTTCGATTCGATGAGCTCTTTGGGTTCTGTACTCATATAGGTGAATGGTTGTTCAAGTGCCTTAACATAATTGTCATAGGCTAGCGCGAACTCACCCTTATTAAATTGTACAAGTCCTTGATGATAATAGGCTTCTGGGAATTTAGGAGATAGAGGAATTAGCTTATTGTAGATTTCCTCGGCTTTGTTCCATTCATTTAATTGAATGTAAGTAAGACCTAGATTATCAAGAATAACAGTATTCGATTCATTGTAATCATATGCTTCCAAATTATACGCAAGGGCACGGTCTAAATCTCCTTGTTCTACATAGAGGTACCCTAAGCTTCCGTATAATACGGAAGTTTTCATTCGTTCATTAATCTCTTCGAGCATACTTATTGCTTCCTCTAGACGAATCTGCTTCCAACGAACTAAAGCTAAATTCATGTTAATCGATGATCGTTGTGATACAGTTGAATGGGGAGTAATGAGCTGTTCTAATACCTTCTCAGCATGATCGACATGACCGTATTTCAATAAATTATAACCATAAGTAATTGCGATTTGGTGATGCTTAGGATCTACCTTGTATGCTTTATCAAGCCATTGTAGGGAGAGCTCGTTATTACCCTTAAGATGAGCTGAATTGGCCAGTGTGGCAAAAAGGTTGTTACGCTTCTTATACATGAGGTAAGCTAGGAGGATCAGAATAGCTAATATACCGAGTAATACATGCTTAGAGAATGCAAAGAAAATAATATAGGCAATAATGATAAAACTTGAAATCCGCATAATCCAGTTCATTAAGATACCTCCGACATAGTTGAATGTGCTATCCAAGTATACCGAAGTTGGCAAACGAACTCAACGAATGTAAGAAGCGATAACAAATAGAGTGGAGGAACAGGAATGAGTGAAAAAATGAAGACAGGCGCTTTGTGTTTGATCGATTACAAATCGGGGCGATACATCGCTGAATTTGTTGAAAGGTCCCAGAACAATCGTACGAAAGCCGTTGTTAAGATATTATCTGTAGTTGATCACCCACAGCAAGGTGACTTGCACCATCCCTATCAAGTGGATGTTCCCTTGTTCCACCAGCGTAAAGCATCCGCATACTTAGAGCATGTTCTATTGCCTATGAATATGATTGAAATCTACACAGATGAAGTTGTGGATTATCAATCCTCCCTAGCTTATGCGTTACAACGTCAATTGCAGGAATTAGCTGAGAAGGATGATGAATGGTCCAAGAAGGCGAGGGAGCAGTTACTTTTACTGAAGGAGGATTACGGTTATTAGGGATATTCTATTTGTTCAGCATCATGAGTTTTATTAACTTTTCGGGATAGTCCGTAATGATACTATTAACCCCGGCTTGGATCATCCGGCTCATTTCCTTCTCGTCATTCACGGTCCAAACATGAACCTCTTTATTATATTTCTCTGATTGTTTCATCAACTTTGTGTTAACCGCACTGCTCTTAACACTAATAATATTGATATCACTATTCAGAAAAGTAAGATCAATTTGTTTTTGTGATTTTACGATTAAACCGGTTTTAATATTCGGATTTAGTTGTTTTATTTTCTTGATTGCCTTCTGATCGAAGGAAGTGACAATGCATGAATGAATAAAACTATTGCTTTCTAATAATCGGGCGACTACTTCAGGTAATGGGCTTTTCGGATTATACATCTTAAGTTCTATATTCAATTTAATATGATTCTTGGCAATTTCAATAATATCTTCAAGCCTAGGAATTCGTTCACCAGCGAAGATGAGGTCAAACCATTGTCCAGCATCTGAATTAGTAATTTCACTGTAATCTAATTTGTCGATGGCAGTAGGATTACCTAGTTTCTTAAGAGTTTGATCATGATAGACAACAACAACACCATCAGCGCTCATTTGAACATCAATTTCTGCAAATCCCGCACCATCTTGGATTGCTCTAAGAATCGAACTCTTGGTGTTCTCAGGAGCTGTTGATGAGCTGCCACGATGGGCAGTGATCATATCCAACGTTCTTAATGCATCTACAGTTGAAGCTGTACTGAAGGCTGTTATAAGTGCAAACACGAGCACACAAGATATTGCTGTTTTTATCATGTTGTTCACTCCCTCTGTTGGGATCTATATATGTGTGGATGCTTTCTTATTAACTATAATAATCGATTATGACAGCGCTTACAATATGCTATACAAAGAAAAAAGTCGGCATAATAAGTATATGTCGACTTTCATGGTTTTGATTATTTCTTTTCAATAAGCCATTTGGATAAATTGCTAATTTCCGCAGCAGTTAATTGTGTACTAAAACCGGGCATTCCGCCGCTACCGTTCTTGATTTGCTTGGCAATTTGTTGCTCATCTAACTTAGATCCAACTTTAGTTAACTCTGGACCGGCGCCACCTTGCAATTGGTCACCATGACACATTAGACAGGATTTTTCATATACAGCTGTTGCAGCTTCAACATTCAATGGCGCCTCTACGGCTGGTGCTGCATCTTCTTGAGGTTCTTCATCAGGGATAGTAGTGAAGAGAATGGATAAACCTAGAAGACAAGCAGCGCAGAAAACACCAAACATCGTCCATTTATGCATTTTGTTTAGCTCCTCCTTTTCTTTACATATTATCGTGTTTTTTGAGTCGTTTTACAAGAGCATGTATAGTTGATTTCACGAAATCGACTTATTTGAAAGGATGAAATCTTTTCTTCTGCAGCAAATATTACTAAAAAACAGCCACAAGTCTTTTACTATATAAGGATTTGCGGTTTTTATCTTTTGCAGAAAATTATAGCGAATTTCAACCTTTTTTAGTAGCGGCCAATATTTTTTTTATTTCACCAAGAGAACGAATTCT
>JBBDIY010000041.1:0-24721 GCA_040880185.1 Paenibacillaceae bacterium | reverse complement strand
AGGGTTTTCAGCCACCTATTTCGTTGGAAAATAGTAATCTCCCGAGTCCTGCACTAGATCTTTTTCGATTGCAGGTATCAGAATATCTATCTTAGTCCTGTTTGATAGACCGTTAATCATGGCAGACATATCTTCACTCCATTTACAAGAAGTATTGAATTATCATATGCCGGTATCGAACAAAAGAAACGGTCATCTATCTATAAGACGACTTCAGCATGTCAGTGCAAAAGACACTAACCATTGTGGTTAGTGTCTTGCTCTTCTGTCCAGCTATTAATGAACTCTATGCTTGGGCGGGTTGACTTGGATTCCGTCTGTCTTTACGCCAACTCCATCTGTGTATACCATTTTGCCACCATAATATCCAGTTCCAAGGACGAGTCCACAGGTGATAATGGAAAGGCTCAGATATAAGATCAGAGTCGCCTTTACAAACGATCGCTTCCCTTTCCAGATCATGAACAATCTCCATGCGACCAACAAGGTGACTGCCCAAGCAGTAATATCAGCAAGCGTGGAATGCATTTCAATAAATGTTGTATTTCCTCTAGCCTCACCTTCAGGTCCTGTAGCTACAGAAAGCCAGGCTCCTAGTGCGGAGACAAACCAAATCCACAATCCTTGAAATGGAGACAATGAACGTTTCATGATCGCAATCACAAGATCGTAGCATAATGCAACAACAATCAACGCAATCGGAAAGTGCACGATAATGGGGTGAAGATGAGTAGTAATTTCTGTGAACATCTATTTGCTCCTTAGTGTGTGAAGTAGATTTTATTCATCTGATGTTGATTCTACTATATCTTTTATGAAAAAATAATGAAAATCTCTGACTTAGGATAAATAAAAGGATATGGAACTTTTCTGTTTTGAGAGAAAAGAATTCCGTATCCTTTTAGGCCAATGCTATCCTGCCGGCTGATGGTTATATAACAACACACATTAACCGGTAATGATCGGGGGCGAGTTCGTTTACAATTGCATTGAATCCAACCGATTCTAATGCGGAAACGAGCGGTGGTGCTGCATAAGGCAGATGGACTTCAACTATCGTTCCCCGGTTCGCATGCTTGACGAAATCAACGATTTCAGCTCTTGGATGCTCACCATTCAATATTCGTTCTCGCAAATCTATACTTGCGATATTCCCATTGTAAGTTACCTCTAGCATAAGGTTATCCTCCTTCGATTAACTTACTTGTATTGTACGGTAATTCCAAATGTTATTACTTGGTCTATATCAATTATTAGATAAGAAAACCCGCGGAGAAATCATCTGCGGTAGCTATCAAATCATTGTATTTAGTTTTAATTCGTGAAACTAAATTTCCCCTATAGTGAAGAATGTCTGTTTTTGTTTCAATTTGCGAAACTAAACAGGGGTTTAGTCGTCGAGATTCATTCGTCACTTAGTTTAATTGCGTTAATCCGAACTAATGTGCTGTTCGTAGGCAATCACTTCGATTTAATTAAGCAAATCCGAACTAATTGAATATATCTGCCTCGATTCAGATGCTTCACCGATACACTCTAGTGACGTGCCCTCCGCAACCGCATTCGTCGATATAACGGACATCTTTCACAACCATATTCTCAATTCATCGACCAGTCATTATTCTTCGTTATTCGGATCTCCTGTAGCATAGCTGCTCACCTCACCATATCATTTGATCACAATTTCATTTTAAGACTTTGATATCAGAGGCAGTGTGATACGTATCACAGTTGTTGCTCTAAATCTGCTTATCGAGATAAACCCAGTATAATAGCTTTGCTTCAATATCATGAGATACGAACCATCGCTCTGAGTCGGAATAATCAATAATCGTTTGTTCTCCCTCGAATATCGGTACAGATAGAAATTGCGTCGGATTGAGAAAAAATTGAATATAGTCCTGACTAACTGATTGCTGAACTTTGTATAAAGTAAACGGTTTAGGCTGAGTTTGTTCCTCACCCGATCGATCCTCTATCCATATTCGGATTGGACTGCCTTCATATTTAGACAATTGCTTCTCCCAATCCACACTCACACCTCCTATTCGTAAATCAGATGTTGGTGACTAACGAGACATTGATTTGCAGCCTAGAGTTATCTAGTGTGAGTCCACGTATTCAAACTGCTGTCGATTGCTTACCACAATGACTACACTCTGCATGTTGCTTTACATCTAATTGAATTTGGTAGCCATACAACCACTCCCAGAATTCGGATGACGCTGCTTTCTCTAGATAATCAAGAATCTGCTCTTCATTGTCCCAACGCCACATTCCCGTTACTTCAACTACAATGATGCTGACAAGACCTTCTTGCTTCGCTTCCAAATGCCAGTGACCCTTATGTGTGAAGAGTGCTACTAATTGCGTCTTAACAGCATCCAAGAAATCTTCTGGTATGAACTGATCTTGGACGAAGATTAAGTCGAGAAAAAATTCATTTTTCATCTATCCCACATCCTCTTTAATGCAGTCCACATGTTCTTATAGAATAATGGAGCTTGAACACCTGATTTCAATATCCGTGGTGTTCTCCCGACTGCCTCGTCAGCTGTATATCCCGTAATCTCTGTAAACGAATGATTCACGGATTGAATAACACCTTTGAGGTTGGTAATCATAATTCCTTGCGACATCTGCTCCACAACATTGAGTGAAAGGCTTAATTTCTCGTGATAGAACATCCAAATTACAATAATCAAACTTACTAAGGCTACCTGAGACAGTGCCATGAAACCAATCGCATAGTGCCCAGTCAGGTTAAATAAGAGTGTTAGAATTAATGGCGGGAAGAATCCACCAATCCCACCTACTGCTGAGATTAATCCATTAGCAATACCTGCTTGCTTGGTAAAGTAGAGAGGAACAAGTTTAAATATGGTCCCATTACCTGTTCCAGCACATAGAGCAATTAATAAACAGCCTACCGTGTACAATCCGATCGATGGGGCGAATGATAATAGGATCGCAGCAATGGTTAACCCGCTGAATACAAACATGAGAATGCGAAATGGATTCCATCGATCTGCCAGCCATCCGCCAATGGGTCTCATCGCTGTTGCTAACACGATAAAGCCTGCTGTGCGAAGTCCAGCATCCACCTTCTGCAAATCGAAATGGGATACTAGAAAGTTAGGTAAATAAACGGAAAATGCGACAAACGATCCAAAAGTGATAAAATAAAACAGACAGATAATCCATAACTTTTCGTTCTTATAAACACCTTTGATTTGTGCTAATAATGACGTTCTTACTTTCGGCTCCGCTCGATCGCCTAAGGAGAAGTTTAGAATAACGAATATCACTAGTAGTATCATATATAAGCGGATTGCAGTTTCCCAACCATAGTAATTCGCCACAGCGGGTGCACCAAAGGCAGTTAGCGCCGTTCCTAAGTTACCAATTCCATATATCCCATTAACAAATCCATGTCGTTCCTTCGGATAGTACTTCGGTAAGGAAGTTACACCAATGGAGAACACGCCTCCACCGATCCCAAGACATAAACCTCCAATAATTAACTCGATGAAGCTATCCGCATAGCTAATCCAATAAATCGGAGCAATCAATAGAAGAAAGCTGATGAAGAACAACTTTCGCGCGCCGTATCGATTCGTCCAATAACCTACAGGAATACGCATAATCGATCCGAATAATATGGGCGTAGCGGTAACCCAAGCCAATTGTAATGAAGTTAGGCTTATATCTTCTTTAATGAACGGCATCAAGGATGATAATATGACCCAGATCATAAAACCCAAAACTAAACTCATCGTTTGCAGAGGAAGCTGCCGTTTTCTAACGTCCATTTACCTTCACTTCCCTTCTGTAAATATAGACTGCACATGGGAATAGAATGACATTAATGGCAGCGAAGATGATGGTCAATGTATATTTCTCGTAAAAGTAAAAATTGACCGTATATTGTGTACATATAATATTCAAGAACAGTATCAAACTGAGCAGCATTACGCCTCTATAGCTACGCTTCATAACGCTTCACTCCTGTCGCATAGATGACATTCCCCTCAATGGTGATCACGATTTCCGGTAAAGGCCTTTGAGGTGGACCTGCTGTCGGTGCACCTGTCTTCGGGTCGAAGAAACCATGATGGCAAGGACAGACCATCTGCTCATCATCACGGCTCCAGAATACGGGGCATTTCAAGTGGGTGCATGCATTCTGATACGCTTTATATTCATGCTCACTCAATCGGATTAACAGAGCTGACTCATGCTCACTGGGGTAGGAGAATTCTGCTGCATCTCCCACCTTCAATAGACTAACGTCTACGATTTTCTTCTTTTCGTATACTTTACTTTTTAATCCAAGCAATTCCTTACCAGCTAATGCACCCCAAGGCAATGTCGATATGGCGAACAATCCTGCTGCACCGACCATTGTTTTCATAAACCCTCTACGATCCAAGCTACGCTCATTATCTTTGTGGATATTATGCGTATAATTGTCTTCATCGAAGGGGATTTTATTGTTCGTCGTTGATTGATTGTTATCCTGTTCCATCCTCATTCACCTCCCACATTAATATAATTTCTTAATCCCTTGTAAGATGCCGGGTAGACTCATCTTCACATTCGTTTCGCCTTCCAATGGTTCACAGGCCGGTAGATGACTCGAAAGCCACTTTCCAAGCTTATGCTGTCCCCTCTTATCTGCCAATTCGTCCTCTGTGATCCACTGTAATGTATTTGTTGGGCATACTGAGGCACACATCGGCGGAATACCTTCTTTGGTCCGATCATAGCAAAGATCACATTTGTACATGAGATTCTGTTCTTCATCGAATTTTGGAATGCCATAAGGACAGGCAATCGTACAATTCTGACAGCCAATACATTTCTCCACGAGAGCAGATAACACTGCTCCTTCAGGTGTAATTTGAATCGCTTGTGCCGGACAACTCCTAGCACAAGCAGGATTTACACAGTGCAAGCACATGAGTGGTATTGTTTGTCTATCTACTAATGGATTCACATCGTATACATAATTGCGATTCCGTTGTTCGTGTCCGCCACATTGGGTACAGGCCGCTAGACAGCTGCGGCAGCCAATACAATTGTCCATCTCAATATAGAGTAATTGTTTCATTAAAGTACCCCCGTATTCACGGCAATCTTATCAATCTGAGCCGCACAAACCTTGAATTCAGGCATGCGGGACATCGGATCCAATGCTGGAATGGTCAGCAAATTAATGGACTTCTCATGCCCGAAATGATAGGGAACGAATACGGTATCCTTGCGGATCGCTTCAATAACTTTGACTTTATACAATGCTTCTCCACGGCGTGTATGTAAGCGCACCATCTCATCATGAGCAATACCGTACTTCGCAGCGGTCTCGGGGTGAACCTCAACATAAGGCTCTGGACACATATCATTTAGAAATGGAATGCGTCTCGTTTGATTTCCTGATAAATAGTGATAAACTACCCGACCTGTTGTCAAATATAGCGGATATTCCCCACAAGGCTCTTCTGCTGAAGAACGATAAGGAAGTGCACAAATTTTCGCCTTTCCGTCGGCATGATAATACTTGTTATCCAAGAACATGTAGGGTGTGCCTGGGTCCGCTTCGTCCTTACAAGGCCAGAACACACCATCTTGCTTATCGATCTTATCCCACGTCGCTCCATAATAATCGGCATACCCGCCCTTAGAAGCTAATCTGAACTCGTCAGCAACCTTCTCGGCTGATGTGAGGTAGCGGAAGTAGTTACCCCGTCCGAGCCGCTCTGCGAGCTCGACCTGAATTAACCAATCTGGTTTCGATTCGCCAAGGGGCTCCTGTGCTTTGTTAATCTTAATGATCCGACCTTCAAGATTCGTCACTGTGCCTTCATCCTCCGACCAAGTCACTGATGGTAGAATCACATCGGCAAATTCGCAAGATTCCGATAAGTACATGTCGGAGCAAACCATAAAGTCCAAGTCTTTAAACACGGATCGCACATAATTCTGATTCGGTGCGGAAACAGCGGGATTAGAACAGAGCAGATACAACCCTCTAATCGTTTTCTCCTCCATAAGTCCAAACATCTCATAAGCGGATACACCAGGTAAAGGCATTTCTTCTGGTTCTATTCCCCAGACATCGCACACTTCTCGAACATGTTGAGGATTCGTTATCTTGCGATAGCCTGGTAATAAATCCGATTTCTGTCCGTGCTCACGTCCACCTTGTCCATTCCCTTGACCAGTGAAGGTTGCTACTCCTGATTTCGGACGCCCAATTTTTCCTGTGACCAAGCACATATTCGTATATGCTGATACATTGTCCGCTCCCTTAATTTGCTGTTCGATACCTCGAGCGAAAGCTACAATCGCATTCGGTGCCTTGCCGTAGATTTCCGCTGCTCGGATTAATTTCTCTGGAGCAATTCCCGTAATTTCACTCGTATATTCTGGAGTGAACTGTTTGACAACCTCCATCGTTTCTTCGATACCATTCGTATGTTCTTCAATAAATCTCTGATCCGTATAGCCATTCTTAATGAGCAGATGCACCATACAATTCGCTAGCGCTAAATCTGTACCGGGCTTTAAATCAAGATGGACATCTGCCCTTCTTGCAATCGGAGTTTCCCTTGGGTCGACAACAATTAGGTACCCACCGCGATTCTGCACTTCCCACACACGGAACATCGACGTGGGGTGGCATTCTGCTGTATTACTACCAGCGATGAACAAGCAATCCGTTTGATGAAGATCTGTCCACGGCAGGGTTGACCCACGATCCACGCCGAAGCTTCGGAGAAAGCCAGCGGCTGCGCTAGACATACAGAACCTGCCATTGTAATCGATATAGCGCGTTTGTAAGGCAACTCTAGCAAATTTGCCGGTCAAATAGCACTTCTCATTCGTCATCGAGACACCGCTAAACACGGATACCGAATCCTTGCCATAATCAGCTTGCAATTGCTTGAATTTACTCACAATAAGATCATAGGCCTCATCCCAGGAAGCTTCGCGAAACCCTTCCTTCGTACCCTTCTTCGAAGCATCATCACGAATGAGCGGCCTTAACAAGCGATCGTCGTGATTCGTTTGTTGATAAGCAGTCACTCCCTTGGGACACATCTTCCCAAGCGTAACCGGCCAGTCGTATCTCGGCTCTACTCCGATGATTTTGTTGCTAGTCGTATCCACCCGCAAATTCATTCCACACTGCATCCCACAATAGGAACAATGTGTTTTCACTAATTTCTCATTGGGGTGCTTCTTGTTCGGAATGTCTCGATAAAATTTATCCTTTAGCATTCTGGTTGGCCTCCTTCACTCGAATTTCATGAGTTAGGACGCCAGTAAATCGAGACATCCGATATTTGCGCCTGCAGGGCAAGCAAAGCTCTGCCAGATTAAAGCCTTCACTCATATTAAAGGTCATATCATTGGCTTGTAGCACTTGGATAACGTCATTGGATTGTTCCAACGAAACGAAGCCTGTTCCACACACTTTGCATGCCTTCATTTGCTTCTCCGCGTAATGCTCCCGATAATTCTTAGCTAATACGCTCATGGGACGGAATGGAATGTGAGCAAGCTTGCCGAACGGCAAGTAAATCAAGGTGATGATTACCGACCATTGATGAATTAACGTAATGATTGGATGCCCCCAACCGTGAAGGAAAATGTTGGCCCCTGTTAACATCAACCCTGTAATGCTTACAAATAAGAGAAGATAAAGTGGCATGAAGTCATAAATAATCGATTGCTCCGCCCGTGCCTGCATCTTCCCGATCCGGCGGTAAATGGCCATACATGCACCAGCAATAACCATAAAAGCAGTAATATTCAAAGCATTGAAGAATAGAAAAGCGATCCATCCTTCCGCATCAATCCTCATTAAATCAATTCCAAAGCCAACGACCGTATAGGTTTGATTGTTCTCCATCGTAAAGTACATCCATCCGAATACAAGCGGGAATGTCACGAAAGCCGACAGTATACAGCCCCAGCCGAGCAGCACATGCTGCGTCCAGCGATAGACACCACGGTTCCAGATAAAGCGATAGGTGGCCAAATGCTCCATCGACGTTTTGGGTGTGCTTCTACGAAATAACAAACGAATTCCTTTTTTAATAATCAATTTAGTAGGTGGTCGTTCCGCCCACGCGATAAAGCGATAGAAGAAACCCCCAATAAAGACAACTGTACCCACCATATATCCGTACAATGCCAAATCAATATGGGTGAAAAATCGGGAGCCCATATACATGGCAATGATTAAGATGACTATAGTGGTGAAGTACATTTTTGCAAATCTGGATGCGAACACACGATCCATGACTTTACCCCCATGACTAATATTTAATGCTTCTCTACTTAAACATTATTTCATAAAAATTCGTGTGACATTTCTCACAGCCTTCCTCGCGGTTGACTCGTGATGATTATGCTTGATTGTTCCACGCTTTCGGCACATAAGAGCAATAGGGGTCGCTCTCCAGATAATCACCTGTAATAGCATAGGCTCTAGCCCTAGAACCCCCGCACAGCTCCTTAAATTCGCATACTCCGCACTTGCCTCTTAACAACGACTTGTCACGTAGTTGCTTCAAGATAGGAGAATTGCGGTATATATCCATCAACGGCTGTTCTCTAACATTCCCGCAGCTCACTGGGAGAAATCCGCTTGGATACACTTCTCCGGTATGGCTAATAAATACGAATCCATCTCCGTCATTGACACCCTTGTGAGCGCGACCAAGCAAATCTGAACGCTTCATTCCCGTTGCTATCGAGTCGCTTCCCAACTTACGTTTCTCTTGAAGGAATACCCTCCGATAGTGAGGTGCTTCCGTCGCTTTTACCCCATAAGGCATACTTTGCTGAACTTGGCATAGCCATCTCATAACGTCTTCGTGTTGGTCCGGAGTAATCATATCCTTCTCCAAACCTCTACCTGTAGGCACCATGAAAAAAACGCTCCAGAGCACTGCTCCCATATCCTTAACCTTATTTGCAATCGCTTCTAGGTCATTCAGATTATAATTCGATACCGTCGTGTTGACTTGGATAGGAATTTGAAATTCCTTCAAATACTCGATGCCCCGCATTGTTAAATCGTACGATCCTTTCGTTCCCCGAAAATGATCGTGAATATTTGCACATGAACCATCAAGACTAAAAGCCCACCGTGACAGCCCAACTTCCTTGGCCTTCTGGATTGCCTCGCGTGTTACCTTCGGGGTTGCGCTAGGTGTCATGGAGACAGACAATGATTTCTGATCGATCGCATATCGAGCAAGTTCAAACAAATCAGGTCGCATTAACGGATCTCCACCAGTAAATACGAATAGTGGGTTGTCCATGTCTGCTATGTCGTCAATGAGCTTCTTCCCCTCTTCGAATGTAAGCTGCTGAGGGTCGGCTTTATATTGGGCTTCAGCCCTGCAATGCAAGCATTTCAAGGCACAGGCCCGGGTAACTTCCCAGATGACGATAAACGGAGTTTCGTTGTAATCTCTATCCTTTATTATGATTGACATGTACGACCTCCTCTGGATAGCACAATAAATCCCTTCATCTTCATTAACACTATAGTTGAATATGATCTTCAGATTTGTGAGCACCATCACAAATGACCTGTGATCTATATCACAGAAAAACCGCGGAAAAACCATCCGCGGTACTTTATTATGCTAACCTATACTATTATGTTCTGGGCGGGAATGGTGTGGGGGCTGAAAAGCGGAAATTCCTGCAATCCTACATCTTTTCGGCTCATTATTTATCCAAATATATCAAATTGCTGCGAATATACATCTTTTACTGCCCGATATCATAAAATCAATAGTCATCAAGGAAATTTCATGTATATTTGCAGGCTTTCCACAGACTATCGATTTCTGCGGTAAAAAAACTGTATAATCGCAGGAATTTATATGTGCTCAGCTTAATTTGTGTGCATGTGGCCGACTCGCCACCATGCAGCGTCGCAACGCACGCGTGCGAAATATATAATATTATAGAAACCGGGGAAACAATATATTGTTCTCCAAATGAATATGTTGGAACGTGTCCGATTCCAAGCCTTCAAGCTTTTGAAAAGTCAAAGTGTATGTTCTGCATGCTTCAGGTGGCAGGGTATAATCATCGGTTATTGTTCGTATCTCTTTCAGTAACTCACCAACACTGCTGTGTTCAGCTTCAAGGATCATAATTGTCTTTGCAATTTGATCTTTTAGAGCTGGATTAGGATTTACATCATATTCCCTTATCAATGGAAATACTGTCTGCTCCTCTGCGATCAAATGCTGTTCAAACTCTATCTTTAACATGTGAAAAAGCCGATGTAATTTAGAGAGTTCACCATGGTTTTGTCCGTGTACTTTTAAGATTTTGGTAACAAATTCGCTCAACAAGGGAAGTTCTGTTACGAGATAGGTATGATGAGTATTCACTACATGATCAATTAGATCACTGTTGGATACTTCTAACCAATTCGTATGGGGATCCGTTTCTTTATTTGCTTCTATATATAGTTGATTAAGTTTATCAATAAAAGTAGTCTCATCCAACTTCTGTTGTCTCAATACCGTTTCCAATAATCTGTCTCCACCGCAGCAAAAGTCTATACGATTCCGCTTAAATAGGTTGCTTGCACCCGGAAAGTTTGACACAATTTCACCTATGCTATTAGAACCGTTAAATCTATTACCCATTGAAATCAATCCCTTCTCTATTTACTCGAGTATCTTCTTCTTTTAACGCCCTGAATACCATCATTACCAAGTGATATACAACAATTGCCACACCTGCGCCCAATAATATCCACCCAGCCAAACGCTGTTGATCGATTAAATACTGATTGCATACCCTTATCGGGGAAGTGGCATATAGCCATCCCATTAGAAAAACCATGGATATCAGATGAATCCAAACAAAACCTTTAGCAACAAAACCGAGCTTAAACCACCCAATCCCAAGTGGAACACCAACAAAAAGTGTCAATGTTGTAAATTTTGCGATCTCCATCAAATCCGAAGTTAGCGCGTGATCCAACGATCGTGGTATCATCCAGAACAATAGCGTGAAGATTATCAATATTAGACTAGGAATGCCGCCCACATAGAGATCAATTGACGGTATTCTTAGTTTCAGCACACTCCCTATCCAGTATCCAGCGATTATAAGAAATGGAATTTGAATTAACATATGTCCTGTCATTGTTGATTCAAGCCGCGTAACCACTGGAGGCAGCATGAGAAGGATAAGTAAGATAGGGCCCTTCCATGTACGTATCTGCATCTAAATTCCTCCATGCTTGAGATAGTGTCCCCCATAGCCAACTCTATTCATGCTTCAAGAAGCGACATCACTTTGTCGGTTACTACATTCGTATTATAGAAATCGAAGATGCGAATTAATCGCATAGCCCGGTCAGCGGTATAGATTGCCGCATTATGTTCGTACCCACCCCATTGATTGGGTATAGCCACTACTCCGCAAGCATCCATCATCATTTGCAGCTGATCTTTGTCTGGTATTGTTACAATTTTCCAATGTATCCCATCCACATTCAAAGCTTGCGCATAATGTTCCAAAGCCAACGGATCATCATGCTCAGGATCAAAGCTAATACTTAGAAAGGTGATATCTTTCTCCTTCATCGATTCGGGAATGGATGAAACCACTTTTTCAAATTGCGCCTCTAGAACTGGGCACACATCACCACATCGGGTATAGAAAAATGTGAATAATATATACTTTTCTTTCAGACTTGATAAGAGGAAGCTATTCCCTGCCTGATCCTGAAACGTCACCTCTGGTAATTCCCGTGGTTGCTTTTCAATGGCATAACGACGTGCTCCTTCAGTGGTATACGCTTGGAAACCATCTGTCCCTGCCCACAGTACAAGCGAACCCACCAGCGTCAGCATTATGATTAGAAGGAGATTACGCATCACCTTCGAGTAATGGAACATCTTCCACCCTCACCCCCATGCTACCCACTCTGCTCAAGAAGCGAATAACAAAAGTGGCCGTCGCCAGGATGACGAATAACGCACATAATGCACCTAACTTATCGTACGGCACCCATTCCGGCGCATGTACAGCCCAGCGACGCGGTGCTCCGACTACACCCGAGAATAAGAAGGAGCCGCATAGCCCGAAGAAGAACAGTACGTAGGTCCACATACTTACTCGATCCACGGGCTGGTCTTTGTAAGCCGCCTCCGTTCTGATCAAATAATACATAAAGCCAAAAATCATCGACACCGCACCGATACCCATATACATATGGAAGTGCCCTGGGACCCATTTGGTATTATGCATCACACTATTAACGGTAATCGTTGCATCCACTATAGCTGGAACGACACCGGTTATCCAACCTAACATCGCGAAAAAGATAAATCCAGATGCCATATCCCAGCGAATTCCTGATCGATAAACAATCATAATTGCACCGAAAGCGGTAACCACTAGCGCGGGTATACCATTCATATATGATAAAATTTGGGCTAATATTAGTACCCATTGTGGCATAGCGAAATCCATGAACAGATGATGAGGATAAATAATAATCGTGAATAAGGTGGACATGTTCCAAGCAATCAGGAATATTTTGTTCGATTTCCATGGACGGTTTGTATACCTTGGTAATATTTCGTATACGGCGATGACACCCATATAAATAATCGAATTGGCAAAAATGTGACCGAAAGCATACGTTAAGTTTTTGGCGATTAAGGCGTCAAAAGTAAATTCAGGTGCTATCACATTGATCAAGTTGATTACGAGAACGGTCGCACCTGCCACCATGGCTGTAAGATTGACAATTGTAACCATGGTGCTTGCCACAACAGTTGGCGGCGGTCCATACTTTTCTTTACTTTTTCCAAAAATTATTGGCCAGCCAAGCGTTTTGCCCAAACTACCATATTTGACAATCAACGCCCTTGCGACATCTAGATAGAAGAGAATAAAACCGATACCAATCAATAACATACCTGACAAATACAAAACGGAAGCCGTCACATTCCACGCGCCACCTGACATAGCTGGAAGTGGATAAAGGAATGTCCATGCACCTGCGAAGTTATATTTAAGAACACCAATGAGAACTAAGAGAACGCCGATTAAGAAAAATACAAGATTAGCTATCAGAATACCAGTGCTGAGTTGTACATATTGGCTCAAAAAATGCCACATAATCGCTGCTGCTGCCAATGCGCCAATGCCGATCATACCTGTACCGTGAATGGTCATGATCTCGTAGAGTACCAAATCATCGATGATGTAGATTTCTCCTTGGGAGAGTAACATCAGAAAACCGAGTATCATCATCGAGAACAGAACAATGCCGCTTATTACCATATAGATTCGAATCGTTCGTTGCGCAGCACGGCTTGACGTATGGAGTGCTGTATCTGAATTCCCCATAGTCAAGCCTCCTCGTTAGGTAAAACTTCAAAATCTGCTACCATGTAATGGTGGGCTAAGCCACAGTATTCCAAACATAGAATTTGATATTTCCCCGGTTTGGTGAACGTATAATACAGCTTGTTGGTGTAACCAGGCATGGCTTGAGTTTGGGTCATAACGATCATATTCTCATCATAGATACCAAAGCCGTGATTAACATCTGAACTCGTTACTGCGAATTCCACAGGCTCACCTACCTTAACTTGATTCGAGCTCATTTCCCAATTAAATTGAATCGCATTAACCTCAATGACGATAGGATCACCTGCTGCGAACACGGGTTGATCGTAAGGTAATTGCTTTAATGATATAACGCCAGCATATATGAGTATGAATAGCAGTGTTGCCAAATAAAATCGTCTTATCCGGTACCCCTTCTTCTGGATAGGAGCATAATCCGTTCTTCGTCCAGATTGAAAAAATACAACAACAAACACAAAAATGATTAATGCCATAAATAAAAGTGAAATATACCACGCTGATTGTTGCAAGGAAATCCCTCCCTTAGTTCTTGTGAAATTAATAACACTATAAATGAACATCAGCTATTCTTTTGTGAGCCGTATCACAAATCAGTAGTGATATAAATCACTTTGAAAATTGTTTTTTTTATGTATAATAAATTCACAATTGAAAATCATTATCAATCGGGGTGTTCATCATCATGACATTACTATCTGAATTGAAACTACAGCCTGGAAACACGTTCTACGTCAAAGATCTATCCTCCGTTGACCCTCTCGTACGGAGACGGTTATGCGATATGGGAGTTATTGAAGAGTGCCTGCTTCGCTTTAAGGGCAGTATGCCGTTTGGTGGACCTTTTATGTTCGAATGTAACGGTCAGAGAATCGGACTAAGAAGAAAAGAAGCCGCTTACATTGAGGTCGAATGCTGATGAATAAGGTTGCCTTAGTGGGAAATCCTAATACGGGGAAAACTTCGCTATTTAATCAGTTGACTGGATCCTATGAATATATCGGAAATTGGAGCGGGGTTACGGTTGAACGTAAGATCGGTATTCTGCGGAATCGATTGGGCGAGCTCATAGACCTCCCCGGTGTATACGGATTAACACCCATTTCCAAAGATGAGGGCGTCGTTTCTGATTTTCTATGGAACGAAGCTTATTCGTCTATTCTTAATATCGTTGATGCATCGCAGCTCGAGCGAAATCTACATTTAACCGTTCAGCTTCGTGAAATGGGAAAACCCTTGCTGGTTGGCTTGAATATGATTGACGTTGCAGGAAAACGAGGTACAGTAATCGATTGTGCTGAGCTCTCCCAAAAGCTCGGCGTCGATGTTATACAGGTCGTCGCGAGGACAGGACAAGGCTGCCAAGATTTGCTGGCTGCTTTGTCCCAACCCGTAAGACAACCGTTGCCTTTAAAACTCGATTACGGTGCCGTTCTGGAAGAGGCTATTGAGGCCGTTGCCAAGCAAATGCCGATGGATATACAGGAACATCACAAGCGCTCACTCGCGCTGCAATTTTTTGAAGGAAATCATGTTATTCGACAAATACTCGCGACCAACATAGAGGAAGACGCATTACAAGCTTTGCTTGATGATACGAAAAAGTTGCTGATAACTTCCGGAAATTCTAATTCGATCGGCAACCATATTTACCGGACCAGACAGAAATTTATTCAGGAAACACTGGAAACTGCTTTCTTGCATAACGAAAACCGAGATGACGCTTTAACCGAGATGATCGATAAAGTCGTGACCAATCGTTTTTTGGGAATCCCTATTTTTCTGCTACTTATGCTGTTAATTTTCAAGCTAACCTTCGATTGGCTGGGTACACCGGCTTCGGATTTGCTGGATTCATTTTTTTTCTGGGCCATTAATGGACATGTTCTCGTTCGTGTTAACTCATATCGGTGCAAATGGGTTTATCGAGAAGCTGATCCTTCATGGCATCGTCGCTGGAGTCGGTGGTGTCCTCGTCTTCGTACCACAAATTTTTATTTTATTTTTCTTTATTTCGCTGATCGAGGATTCCGGATATATGGCACGGGTAGCATTGGTCATGGATCGACTAATGGAGAAAATCGGCCTGAACGGGAAGGCTTTCATCCCGATGATTATCGGCTTTGGCTGCAACGTTCCCGGCATCATGGCTGCTCGCACAATCGAGCAACCGAAGGAACGGCTATTGACGATCATTCTAACACCGCTTATGTCGTGTTCAGCACGCCTTGCCGTATACAGTCTGTTCGTCGGCGCATTCTTTAAATCAGGACAGGCTCTTATTGTCCTCTCGCTCTATGTGCTGGGTATTGTCGTAGCATTGCTGCTTGCAAAACTATTCTCTTCATTGTTTATGAAAGATGAACGCTCCATGTTTGTCATCGAACTTCCTCCCTATCGTGTGCCGCAAGCGAAGACATTATTCAGAAGCACATGGGACAAAGGAAAAGGATTCGTCAAAAAAGCGGGAACGATTATTCTAAGCGGCACCGCTATCATCTGGCTGTTGACTTATGCTGGACCCGGCGGCCTTGATGTTCCAATCGATCATAGCTTCATGGCTAAGCTTGGCGGGGTTATCTCCACTGTGTTCGCGCCACTGGGATTTGCCTCATGGCAAGCAGGTGCGGCGCTTATTACTGGATTTCTAGCCAAGGAAGTCGTTGTTTCTACAATGAACATCATTTATTTCGTACCGGATACGAATTCGCTACAAGGGGCGCTCACGGAGCATTTTACGCCCTTATCCGCATATAGCTTTATGGCTTTTATTCTGCTATACATCCCATGTCTAGCGACCGTAGCGATTATTCAGAAAGAGACGAAATCGCGGATATGGACTATATTTTCCATCGTTTATGCGCTCATCGTCGCTTATATAATCTCATTGTTGATCTATCAAATCGGTAGCTTGCTGCTAGAATAATTCGAGGGGGTTGTGTCATGTTAGTCAGTTGGCTGTTGGGGATAGCTATATTCGGATATGCGGTGTGGACGTTATATCGGTTTTATCAGAAGAGTCGGCAAGGAAAATGTGCGGCTTGCTCCTTGAATAAGTCGTGCCAAAGCACATGTACCACCCCCGCTGACGATGAGAATGATAGCTTCAAGAAGAAAACTTGATTTGTTGGCAAAAAGGCAGTTCCTGTTCGGGGAACTACCTTACACTTCTTTGAGAACAAAATTATTTCAAATTCCCTGGTACTGACTTCAGGATTTTACCTGCTTTCCCTGATTGAGTTGGAGATACTGCTGGACGGATTAGTTTCATTTGATAGGTCACCTCCCTCGTAATTCATAACTGTGTGCCTAACGATGAGTTTGAATTGCAGCCTAGAGTTATCTAGTGCCTTTAGTGATGTTGGCGTCTTTCCACAGCAAATTCAGCACCTGCTTGATCTTTCTCTTCTCGTGTGGGCAAGGACGTTTGCCTGTTCTCATGCGATATAATGGACAATGATTCCCTTGACAGGCCGGACGATAGTAACAAGATTGGCATACCGTATCCATCTCTTCCCCTGAACCTGTCCACACTGAAATTTTCTCCACATCAAGATCCATACTACCATCACTATGCAATTGACCGACTTTATTGATTTCCTCATCAAGTGCAATCGAGCATTTGTGAAGCGAACCACTAGAGCTAACTACCAATGAGCCCGGTTTTGCTGCGTAACAGACAGAGCCTGATGGTTGAAGAGAATCCCCAATCGTTACACTTAATGGAATACCCTGATCTATTCCGTAGTTAGTCAGCTCCCAGAGATGGACATCCGCCGCAGTGCGATCACAGACAAGGATATGATCATCCTCAGGCCCACCCCAGCGACCGACAGGTCGAATCAATATTTGAAATCGCGGATCTCCTTTGAATAACGCAGATAATTCCTTCAATAGCTCCGGCACATCCATTAAATTCTGTTTGTCAAAATTGACGCGAATATCAATCTCGAATGATCCTTCTACATCACGAATTGCTAAGAGATTACCGACAATCCGCTCATATGTATGTTGTCCACCAATAAGCTTCCTTCTTCGATCATGGGATTCCCCTATACCATCGAGCGTAATCATGAACCTTCTTACTTGCCACCTCAACATTTCCTGAAAACGTTCTTTGGTTAGATGATATCCATTGGTAGACATGTCAGCAACGTACTCAACATTGTGTGCATGACAGCTTTCTATAAAAGACGCAGATAAATCAGCAATAATCTCAGGTGCAAGCAGGGGTTCTCCACCAAACCAACTTAACGATAAATGACTAATCCGCTCTGTTAAATCGCGAACAGCATTCTTCAAACCTTGTATCGTTTCCTCCGACATACTGCCGTGTGGAAATGATTGATAGCAATATGTACAGCGAAAATTGCATGCTTCAGTGGGCATAACAATGAGATGCATGAATGTGTTATCCTTCATGGATTCGTGTAGTTTTTGCGCCTCTAATAACTCATCTGTATGTTCTGGAACTAGAAAACCAATATCACCCAATGCGGAGGCTAATCCAGTCAGTTCTCCTCTAACTTCACCTTTCTCCAATAAAACCCCTAATTCAATCGCCTCTTCGTGATTGATTGCAGCGATTGCTCCCGTAAAGCTGTTATATAGTACTCTTCCCACTTGTCCTTCGAGTCCAACATTGCGACTAAATCGAGAAACCTTCCATTTTCTCTGCACTCTAAACCACAGCCTTTTTATTCGAATAGGTATTGGTTCTTGGAACATCTTATCACATACCAATTATCAGAAGCGTGATACACATCACTTTTCCAATAACAGCAATCATGTAAAATCAAAATAATTAGCGTAAAGAAAAGGTGTAATATCTTGAGTATGGATGCGAACCGAAGTAGCAATGGCAAGAGTATATCAGGTGCAAATATGCTTATTCAGGCCTTAGTGCTAGAGAATGTGGATACGATTTTTGGATACCCTGGGGGGGCAGTGCTCCCTATTTATGATGTTCTTTATGACTGTGACCAGAATGAAACTCCCGCAGCTTGCTGCGGGGAGTTTCATTCGTGTAAATCGAGGCTGCTGCGATAATCTCGCATGCATCCTGCCATTCAGCCCGAACGAAGCCTCCCCTTCCACGTTGCTTCACATATCGTGCACGTTTATGAGGATCACTCACAATATTCGTCCAGGCTTGCACGGCATCATGACCTTGTGCACGTTCATCTTTCCACATCTCGTACAAATCACCGCGCATGTAAGGATATTTCACCCGGATGGGGCTATATGTATACCATGAGAAGCTTGCACCTCTTGGACATCCCCGTGGTTCATATTCAGGAAAATTGGGTCCCGTTGATGGATAATCAGTTTGCTGAGTTTCCCAAGTAATTATGCCGTCTTTCACATGGATTTTCCAGCTGCAGGAGCCTGTACAATTGACGCCATGCGTGGAACGAACAACTTTATCATGCTGCCATCGCCCACGGTACAAACCTTCCCAGTCTCTAGATCTTACATTCTCCTCAGTCCAACCATCATTAATATGTTCTCCGCGTTGCAGATGCTTGAAGGATCTCAGTAATTTGCTAACTTTCCTCGCCATCCTTAATCACCCTTTCTTCGCGTTATGGTCAATCGGATCGAAGCGTTGTCCTAGCAACCGGAATGAATCTTCACCTTCCTGCAGTTCCTCTAGAAAGATCGACCAGTCTGTCGCATTGGCAGCTACAAGAATAAGGCGTTGTAGCTCGTCGAGCTTCTGAATGCTAGTAATTTTCACTACAACTTCTTCAGGAATGACCTCGAACCGCATTCTTAGAATTTCTAATACATCCTCTTGATCTTGAGCAAGCATATCCTTCTCGTCTAGCGATGCCATGGTCAAGTCCCTCCTTCTCATCTATGGTTTAATCAACTTGTAATAATCGGCAATCAACATTTTCTTACATAATTCAGCTGCTTCTTTATAGAAAAGAGTGATTTGTTCAGATAATTGGGCAAGTGCTTCATCGTCGAAAAATTGTTGTTTCGACTGGGCCAATCCTTCACCATATCGCAGTACGATGAGGAATCCACCCTCACCCGCGATTACACTTGCCTTCACATCATAGGGATGTAAATGTAACAAATAGGCTGTGTTCCAGATGATTGTGGCTTACACTCTAATTAGCGAAACGTGGTTTCATTAAACGTAAACAATCGCCACAACAACTGATAATAGGGTACTGTGGTTTCGTTAATTCTCTGATTCACACTCCAAACAGGCACATATTACATGATTAGTGAATCCTCGTTATGCTAATTCATCCTGTTCGGGAGTCGAAGGGTGATTAGTGTAGTAGGAATGCACTAATTCTATATTTCAAGCCCACTTTATGAGTGTGTAAGCAACAATTTTCCTGAACACAGCCAACAAATAAAATTGTTCTAATAAATGCTCATAACAATTCGGGTGGGTAAGTCTTAATGGCTGTTCCTCAGACATAGACGATCCATTATTTGTCGGACTCACCACTGAACAACTCCCCTTTGACTAACTTTTCTTCATCTCGATTATGTAAGAGATCAATGAGAATCATGGCATCGAATCGTTTCATCACTTTGTCAAAGCTATCATGGTCCTGCAAAATTTGTTTAATTTCAATTGCCAAGTAGCGCATTAGCGAGTGGTCGCGTGTAAGCGCCATCACAAACTCTTTCACTTCAGGCTGCTTTCCCACTAATTCTACGTATAGACCTTCTTCTTCCGCTTCTGCATGACACAACGTACGTGTTTCCCAATGTTCAATGGTGATGTACGCTACCTCCATAGCCTTCTCGTAATCTTGTTTGTCGATACATTGCCGCAACAGCTCAGTCAATTCCGTTGCCTCATTCAATGCAGCTTCATGGATGGATGAATGGCTATCCCAATGCTTAAGTGCTGGTCCTGACATCTACGAACACTTCCTATCTATATTTGATTAGCAAGCTTCAAACGTTCCATGAAGATCAGCCAAATTACCAGAATCAAACTAGCAAGGGCTGCCTCTGATAAAGCCATAAACCCGATCGCATAATGACCTGTCAATCCGAAAACAGCAGTGAGAATAAGTGGTGGGAAAAACCCGCCGATCCCTCCCGCTGCTGAGACAATCCCATTGGCGATCCCCATCTGCTTAGTGAACAGTTGCGGCACCAATTTGAACACTGCCCCATTCCCGATCCCTCCACAGGCAGCCACAGTTAAACAACCAATCGTGAAGAGAGGCATAGTCAAGCTGAAAGATAGAATAATCCCCGAGATGGTCAATCCGCTAAACACACCAATGAGAACTTTATATGGATTAAAGCGATCGGAGAGGAACCCACCAAGAGGACGAATCATTGTCGCCAGAACGATAAACCCAGCGGTTCTCATTCCTGCATCTACTTTATCTAGTTCAAATTGATTGACAAAAAAGTTAGGTAAATACAACGTGAACGCAACAAATGATCCGAAGGTGATGAAGTAAAAGAAGCTTAAAAACAAAATGGTTGGATTCCGATATATGCTGCTTATTTGTCCAACAAACGACACTCTAACTTTCTCTTCTTTCCGATCCCCTAATATGAAAACAAGAACAACAAAAAACCCTAACAGGATCAAATAGAATCGGACAGTCGTCTGCCATCCATAAATATTTGCTAGTAGGGGAGCTGAGAAGGTTGTAATCGCTGTTCCTAAATTACCAATGCCATAAACACCGTTCACCGTACCTTGTTTTTCCTTCGGATAATACTTAGGTAATGCTGTCACACCAATAGAGAAAGTTGCGCCGCCAATGCCTAGAAGAAATCCGCTGACCATCAGGTCAAAAAATGATTGAGAATAACTTAGATATAGCACTGGGATCAACAACAGTAAATATCCAACGATAAACATACTTCTAGCCCCATAGCGATTCGTCAAAAATCCGACAGGGATACGTAATAGAGAACCAAGAATAACCGGAATTGCTGTTACCCATGCCAATTGGCCGGATGATAAGGGAATATCTGACTTAATGTAAGGTAATAAAGATGAAATCAGGACCCAGACCATGAAAGCTGCAGTCAAACTAACTGATTGCAGTGGCAATTGTATTCTTCTTCTCATATAGGCAGCACGCTTCTTTCGTAACCAACTATCCCCATAATACTCCTCCTTTAAACTCGCAACAATTTTACACTGAGTTGTTCCTATGATTTTACATTAGGATTGAAGAAACTACCAGTATCTATAATTTCATTCGGATCCATCCATTGATCGAGAACCAGTCTCATTTTTCTTCTTGCTTCCGCAACGATTTGTTCAATATCCAGCTTGGACGGTTGATCCAGATGAATGCCTACCAATACCGCGACTGTACGTCCAAGCGTTAGAGCAGCCGTCATCGCGAGTTCAATAGCCAATTCCCCTTCTCGGTGACCAGATATTGATAGAACATCCGTATGAACGGTCCGATCTTCTGTTATATACGCTGTTGCTGACGCACCAATATGAGCCCTACCACCTGTAACCATAAACACAACGTCCTGCCCCATCATTAGAGCACGAATCGCAACCGGCATCTCAGCCTCAGCACAGTTCATATTCTTCCACTAGCCTATCCATAATCACTTGTACAGGAACAATATCATTTATTTCATGAACTCTTGCTCCAGCAAACACTAAACCATTCTCAACATCCCCATCAACAGACTTAATCAGAGAATCCAACGTACAGAATCGATAAGAGCAATGCTTGAGACAATCATAACAATGATCGATTTTTAACTTCTGATCCCCACTGATCTTCTCAGTAAAGCGATTTCTAATCGCCCGACCTTGCAATCCTACTGTAGTTTTCACAAGTACGGTATCTCCCTCTTTAGAATCCACATACTTCATCTTGAATGACTGGGGGGCGTCACATTCTACACTTGCAACAAACCGTGTACCCATCTGAACGCCGACAGCACCCATTCTAATAGCTTTAGCTATGTCAACTCCATGCAGAATCCCACCAGCGGCGACAACAGGAATATTCACAGCTTCCACTACTTCAGGAAGAATATCGAATAATGGTCTGTCCGTTCCTAGATGACCACCGGCTTCAAACCCTTCTACTACGACTGCGGCAGCGCCTAATTTCTCTGCTAACTTGGCAAGCTTTCCTGAGGAAACGATAGATATGACCGGAACCCCATACTCCCTTCCCCAGCTATACATATCTCTGGAGAATCCAGCGCCAGAAATAATAAAATCCACCTTTTCTTCCATAGCCGCTTTAATCGTCTCGGCAAAATGGTTCATTGCAAACAATACATTAACACCTATATAACCTAATCCCTCAGTGAGTTCTCTTGCTTTACGAATATGTTTCTGCAGTTCCTCAATAGAGATTGCCGTACCAGAAATAATCCCAATTCCTCCTGCATTGGCCACCGCAGCAGCCAGACCACTCATTGAGATTCTAACCCCCATACCACCTTGTATAATTGGAACCCTAGGCTTCATGTGTGCAATTTGCATTTGTGGGATGTTCAATGCTATTAACCTCCAGAATTCTAATTTAACCATTAACTTCTCCATACTACTGTTTAGTTATCAATGATGATGTGTTCTACATCACATTCTTCTTCAATACCAAAAGAGGCTGATTGCAAGTAGCATTAACTACTCACAAACAGCCTCTTATAAAAAACCAGCTTTATTCCATCTTAATCTGACATAGGCGGCTACTTCGCGACTGGCCCTCTCCAGGCCATATTTAGTTCGTCATCTATCATTTAATAATTAGACTGTTTTGCCGAACCATTGTGACATACCGCCCATCATATTAACCACTTGAAAGCCTTCAGCGGACAAATACTCACAAGCTTTTGCGCTTCTCCCTCCGCTATGGCAAACCATAATGTTTCGTACATACAACCATCTCCGCTTCCTAAAATAATTGTTGCTATATATATCGTAATATCATAATATCGCGATATATACATATTTTGTAAAGGAGCGGATCAAAAATTATGGATAACAATTTTAAAGCCTATAACGAAGCAGCTAATATATTGAAGGCCCTAGCGCACCCAGTCAGATTATGTATTGTGAAAGGATTGCTGGATGCGGGTAGTTGTAACGTTACTTACATGCAGGATTGTCTTGAGTTACCGCAATCCACCGTATCCCAACATCTTCAGAAGCTTCGTAGTCTTGGTATTGTGGAGACCGATCGCAATGGGTTAGAAGTTATATACTCCGTATCTAACAAGAAGGTAAAGGATATTATTCGCTTCTTATTCTAAAGATCACGATACAACTAATAAAATTTCGGGGGATGATTTTATCGTGAAGAAGAAAGTGCTTATTATCGGAGGAGTCGCTGGTGGGGCATCTGCTGCCGCGCGATTACGCAGATTGGATGAGGAAGCTCAAATCATCATGTTTGAAAGAGATCCATATATATCTTTTGCCAATTGTGGGCTTCCTTATTATATTGGTGGGTCTATCGAAGATCGCAGTAAGTTGCTTGTTCAAACACCGGAAGCGATGTACGCTCGATTCAATATTGATGTTCGGGGTCCCGCCAACCAAATGACGTAAAACCCACGCTATGCCAATTTATTCCATAAGAAACAAACTTCCTGCCTGTGAGATAAACAAAGGCTACCGGTTAAATTTCCTCGGTAGCCTTTGTTTATGATTATTCAACTCGTGCTCCGATAGTTAAACAAAAGTGGTTCGAATTTAAATCTTAGGGCTGTTCAATTGACACTTTTTGATAGGTATCGCATAATTTGTTCTTTATGATGTAAGTCATGGGAAATAAACATTTCTTGAAGAAAACTCTTTAACGTATAAGAATCATTATTATGGAAGTGCTTCGAAAAAGCTGATTCAGGAATCAAATTAAGTTGGGATATCAATTGCCTACGGTGGTAAATTGCTTCGTTTAAGAGATCATGAGGTTTCATAGCTCTACCGTATGAAACGGAGGCATCGTTAATCACCTGCACATCAGGGTGTTCTTCGAGTATTACTGGTTCACTATTTAAGATTTGACTCACTGTTGTTTTCGTGAAGTTTGTGTCCCAACCCATAATGTGGCTGATTACGTCCTGAATTGACCAACTGCCATTAATTTGTTCGGTCAAAACATCATCGGAGTATTGAGACAATGAAGTAAAAAAAACAATAAAACTTTCTAAATCTTTCGACCTGTGCAATTCAATTAACTAAAGCGACGGTAAGCTAATAGTTTAACTGAACAATACTCCTTCCATTTGATATGTTGGGGTGGGAGGGATTCAATTATGAAAATGAAGATAAATATCGAAATTACAG